>NZ_CP032823.1:1200000-1800000 GCF_003660105.1 Aliarcobacter cryaerophilus ATCC 43158 | reverse complement strand
AAAACAAAACTGATTTTAGATATAAATCAAGATATCTACTCTCCAATTCTAGCTTTGCAAACAATATTAGAAAAGTTTGATAAAGTTTTTATAATAACAGTTGATACACCTTTTGTAAAACTAGAAACAATAGAAAAACTAATAAACTCTTCAAATAACTTTGAGATAACTATTGCACAAACACTAGAAAAAACTCACAATCTTTGCGGAGTATTCTCAAAAAATATAAATACTATTATAAGTTTTATGATAAAAGATGATATTCATAAAATAAATTATTTAGTAAAAAACTCAAAATATCAAATTATAAATTTTAATAATGAAGATGAATTTTTAAATATAAATGATAGAAAAGAGTATGAAAAAGCTCTTAATATTATAAAATAAACTAATAACTTTTTTAAAATAATATCTTATTTTAGGTAAGTATAATGTTATGATTTTTTAGATAATATATTTCATATTTTGTCAAAAGGAAATTTCAATGAAAAATGATGAGATGAAAAAAGCATTAGAAATAGTTGATAGTGAACTAAAAAAAGCTGGAATTTCAAGAAGAGATGCTTTTAAGCTTGCAGGTCTTGGTGGAGCTGCTTTTTTAGCTGGAGGAACGAATTCTCAAGCTGCAACTATTGCAAAAGCTAGTGAAGCAAAAGGAAAAATATTAATTATTGGTGGAGGATTAGCTGGTATTTCCACAGCAGCTAGATTATCAAACACTTTAAGTGAACCTGACATAACAATAATTGAGCCAAATCCAAAATCTGTATCATATCAAGCTGGAACTACTTTGTTAGCAAGTGGAATTTACTCTTCAAAAGATGAGCTAGTTTATGAGACAAAAGATTTTTTACCAAAGGGAGTAACTTTAATTAAGGATAAAGCAGTAGATTTTAATCCTGAAGCAAATAAAGTTACTTTGGCTTCTGGAGATATTTTAGATTATGATTTTATGATAGTTGCAGCTGGAGTTGTTCTAGATTTTGGTTCTATAAAAGGTCTTGAAGCAATAGGAGAAACATATACAAATGGAGATGCTTCTAAAATTCTAAAAGTTTTTGGTAATAATGGAATAACATCTGTTTATAATATTGATAGTGCTGAAGATATGTGGAAACAAACTCAATCTTTTATAGAAAAAGCAAAATCAGGTGAAAAATTAAAAGCCGTTTTTACAGCTCCAAATACAGCGGTAAAATGTGGTGGAGCACCAAAAAAAGTTATTTATTTGCTAAATTCAAGACTTAATGAAGCGAATATTAGGGGAAATGTTGATTTAACATATTATGATAATAGTGACAAGCTTTTTAGTGTAAAAGAGTATGCAGATGCAATTGAAAAACAATTTATTGCAAGAGATATTAAGTGGAATTTTAATCATAATTTAATTGAAGTTGATATTTCAAAAAAAATAGCAATATTTAATAAACACTGGGAAGAAAAAGGTGAATATGATAAAGATTTAGAAGAACACGAAATTGTTAAGAAGAATCAAAAAGTTGAAATACCTTTTGACTTTTTACATATAACACCACCACAAAAAGCACCAGATGAGATTGGAAAATCTGAAATAGGATCAGAAAGAGGCTGGGTTCCTGTGCACAAAGAAACACTACAACATGTAAAATATAACAATATTTTTGCTCTAGGAGATATCGCAGCTGTTCCTATGGGAAAAACTGGTGGAACTGTGAGAAAACAATATAAAGTATTAGTTGATAACTTGATTTCAGTTATGGAAGGAAAAGAACCAACGCAATATTTTGGTGGATATACAGTTTGTCCACTTATTACAGATATAGGTAAAGTAATGCTAGCAGAATTTGATTGGACAGCAAAACCAACTCCATCATTTCCTTTGGATCCAACTCAAGAGAGATGGATTTGGTGGTTAATGAAAGTTTATATGTTAAAACCTATGACTATGCATGGAATGTTAAGCGGAAAAGCATAATTAAAATTTAATTTAGGAGTATAAAATGAAAAAGTTATTAGTTTTTTTCTCAGTTTTTTTCCTATTTCTTTATGCAAATGCAGAAGAAATAGCCGATTTAAAAGAACCTTCAAGTGAAGTAAAAGAGCTTATGAAAAAACATAAGTTAAAAGAGGTTGATTTTGATTATGTGAAAAAAATGATTGGAGTTGGTAATAGAGGTTCTGTAGAAGCAATTTTAATTGATGCAAGACCTCAAGTTAAATATCAAAGAGGAACTATTCCTTCAAGTTTGAATATTGCAGATACTGATTTTGAAGCTGGTTATAAACAAATAGCTGATATATCAAAGGATAAAGAAATTATAGTATTTTGTGGTGGTTATGCTTGCACAAAAAGTGCTATAGTTGCAGATTTATTGATTAAAAAAGGTCATAAGAATGTTAAAGTTTATAATGCTGGTGAGCCTGAATGGTCTAAAAAAGATTATTTAGAAGTTGATACATTAGTTGTTAGAGCTTATTTTGAAAATAATAGTGCATTATTAGTAGATGCAAGACCAAACGTTAAATATTTACAAGAGACTATTATAGGAAGCATTTCAATTCCTGATACAAATTTTGATAAATTAGTAGGAAGATTTCCTATTGATAAAGATGAAAAAATTGTAGTTTTTTGTGCAGGATATGAGTGTGAAAAATCAAATATAGTTGCAGATAAACTTTATAAACTAGGATATAAAAATGTTGTTGTTTATGCAGGAGGTCTTCCTGAATGGAAAAAGCAATCTCTTCCAACAACAGCTAGTTCAAAAAAAGTTGATGTAGTAAAAAAAGAACAAAAACTAGAATTTAGTAAAAATGGTGCAAAACTTGGAAAAGATGATGGAAGCATTGATGGTGAGTGGTTAAAAGCTCTTATTACTGAGAATAAAGTTCCAGAATATATACAAATCGTAAATGTATTATCAGAAAAAGAGTTTAAAAAGGGAAATATTAAGGGTTCTATTAATATTGAAGCCGATAAGCTTTCAGCAAAAGAGATTGTTTCAAAATTACCTAAAAATAAAACTATCATTTTTAATTGTAGTGCAGGAGCTAGATCTATTGACGCTTGGATGAAACTTAAAAAAGATGGTATTGATATGAGTGAGATTTTTTATTTTGATGCAAATATAAATTGTAAAGATAATAATTGTAAAATTGAAGTAAATGAGCCTTTAGAATAAAAAGGCTTATTTATTTTTGATATAAAAAAAGGGAAGGTATTAAAACCTTCCCTTTTTTATTTTAATGCAAATTTATTATTTAAGTGCTGCTTTAGCAGATACTACTAAAGATGCAAATGCAGCAGAATCATTCATAGCAAGGTTTGCTAAGATTTTTCTATCAAGCTCAATACCTGATAATCTTAAACCATTTATGAATCTTGAGTAGTTAATATCATTTAATCTACAAGCTGCATTGATTCTAATAATCCATAGTTTTCTAATATCTCTTTTTTTCTGTCTTCTATCTCTGTAAGCATAAACAAGACTTCTTTCTAATTGTTCTTTAGCTTTTCTAAAGTGTTTTCTTCTTCCACCAAAGAATCCTCTAGCTAGTTTTAATACTTTTTTGTGTCTTCTTCTTCTTACAACACCAGTTTTTACTCTTGGCATATTTTTCCTTTCTTTACCGTTATTTTTAATAAGGTGTCGGATTTATCCGAACTTATCCATATAATATGGAGGGACAAAATTACTATATTTTAGTAATTACGCTAAACATAAAGTTGAAAGAATTCCAGAAACATTTGTACTATGTACAGTTTGTGGTCCTCTCAAATTTCTTTTTCTTTTTTGCGTTTTTTTAGTTAAAATGTGGCTTCTAAAAGCAGAACCTCTTTTGATAGTTCCATTTTTCTTTACTTTAAATCTTTTAACAGCACCTTTAACGCTTTTCATCTTTGGCATAAAGAAATCCTTTCATATAAATTTGCATTTTTCATAGTGAAAAAGTTTTGCATTATACTCAAAAAAATATTAATAAATGATTAAAATATATAAAAAAGAATAACTAAAATAGCTATTTTATTTTCTATAGATAGTTTAAAAAAGATTAGTTTAACTAATCTTTTTTAGGAGTTACAAGAAGATTTACATATCTACCTTCTAGTTTTGGATCTTTGTCCATAATTGCTATATCTTCAATCATAGCCCAAACTCTTCTTAAAACTTCAACACCAGCTTCAGGGTTTGCCATCTCTCTACCTTTTAGGAAAACTCTGAACTTTACATGATTTCCTTCTTCTAAAAACTCAATTGCATGTTTTACTTTATAGTTTATATCATTTTCAGCAATTTTTACAGATAGCTTTATCTCTTTAACAACTACTATTTTCTGGTTTTTCTTTGCCTCTTTTTTCTTTTTCTCTTGTTGATATTTGAATTTACTGTAGTCCATAATCTTTGCAACAGGAGGAATAGCATCTGCTGCTATAAGAACTAAATCAAGTCCAGCTTCATCTGCAATGGCAAGAGCCTGAGCAGTAGGAATAATTCCATAATTTTCACCACTATCACTTGTACATCTTAACTCTTTTGCACTAATATCCTCATTCATAATTACATCTGATTTTTTATTATCTCTACTCAAATTCTACTCTCCTTGTTTATTTTGTTTAGTAAGTCAATAAAATCTTGCTTACTTAAATTTGATTGTTCTCTTGTTCTTCTATTTCTTAAAGCAATAGATTTATTAGCAACCTCTTCATCTCCAATTACAACTATCATTGGAACTCTCTCTTTTTCTGCCATTCTAATTCTTTTATTTAAACTTTCGTTCATACTAAATATTTTAGAATCGATACCATCTTCTACTAAATCTCTTTGTAACTCTTTTGCATATTCAATATGAGAATCAGCAATTGGAACAAAAATAACTTGAGTTGGTGCAATAACAAATGGAAATTCACCAGCACAATGTTCAGTTAAAATTCCAATAAATCTCTCAAATGAACCTAGAATTGCTCTGTGAATCATAACTGGTTGTTCTTTTTCACCTTTGTCATTGATAAATTCAGCATTAAATCTTGATGGCAAATTCATATCTACTTGAACTGTTCCACATTGCCATTTTCTACCTATTGCATCTAGGATTTTAATGTCGATTTTTGGACCATAAAATGCTCCACCACCTTCATCAATTCCATATTCAATATTTTTTTCATTTAAAGCATCCATAATTCCAGCAGTTGTTTTTTCCCAGAAAATATCATCACCAATTGCTTTTTCAGGTTTTGTAGAAACTTCAATTTCATATTTAAAATCAAACATTTTAAGAAGTGAATCAACAAACTCTAATACTTCAAATATCACTTCTTTTATTTGGTCTTGTGTACAAAATATATGTGAATCATCTTGAGTAAATTCTCTAACTCTAAATAATCCATGCATTGCTCCTGACATTTCATGTCTATGAACAACCCCATATTCAAAAAGTTTTTTTGGTAAATCTTTATATGAAACTAAACTATTTTTAAATATTTGAATATGCCCAACGCAGTTCATTGGTTTAATTCCATACTCTTGCTCATCAATAGTAGTAAAATACATATTTTCTTTATAGTTTGCATAATGTCCTGAGATTTTCCACATTTCCGCTTTTAAGATTTCAGGTCCTCGAACTGGTTCATATCCTCTTACTCTGTGAGCTTTATATAAAAGATGTTCAAGTTTACTTCTTAATCTTGCACCATTTGGCAACCACATAGGAAGACCAGCACCAACATCATCATTAAATGTGAAAAGTTCAAGTTCAGTTCCAAGTTTTCTATGGTCTCTTTTTTTAGCTTCTTCAATCATTTTTGTATAATCAAATAAAGCTTGTTTATCAAAAAATGCAATACCATAAATTCTAGTAATCATCTCATTTTTTTCATCACCACCAAGATATGCACCAGCAACTCTTGTTAGTTTAAAACTTCGAATCATTCTTGTATTTGGTAAGTGAGGACCTCTACATAAGTCTTCAAAATCACCTTGTTTGTAAATTGTTAAAGTGTCATCTTTAATGTTTTTTAGAACAGCTTGTTTTAATTCATCATTTTTGAATTTTTCGTAAAACTCTTCTTTTGTAGTTTCATGTCTAGTAATAGGTAGTTTTCTATCTGCAATTTCTTTCATTTTCTTTTCAATAGCTGGTAAATCTTCATCTGAGATTTTACTTTCTACTTTAAAGTCATAATAAAAACCTTCTTTTACAACAGGTCCAACAAAGAATTTTGCTTCAGGATAAAGTTCTTTGATAGCTTGAGCCATCATATGAGCGCATGAGTGTCTTAAAATCTCTAAAGACTCTTTTGAGTCATCGGCTTTTATAATATCTCCTTTGATATTTAAAGCTTCCGCAGTCTGAAGGTCATAAATTTGACCATCATATAATAAACCAATTTGTTCCAATATTTTCCTTTTTTTCAAAGTTTTATAAAATACAAATATTCTATCTTAAAAAAACTTAAACAATATAAAGCAGATAGTTATTTTAGTAAGATTTAGTTACAATTTATTTATGATTTTAAATATTTCTAAAATAAAAACGGAAGCATTGTTACTATTTTGTAGAGACTTAATAAATACATATAAAGATGTAAAGCCAAAAACAAAGTCAGATTTGGATCTTTATTATGAGTTTGAAACTATTAATAGTGATATTTTAAAACAACTTTCAAATATTTTATATGAACCAAAATATTATATAGATAATCAAAAGAACTTTAGAGTAAAAGCTATTTTAAAATGTTATAACTTTATTTCAAAAGAGCTTGAAAAAAATCTTAAGCAAAATGAAGAGTTTAATCCATCACTTTTATATTTTTCAATTTTAGCCCTTTGGTTTAAAGAGTTAAATAAAGAGTCAACTAGCAAAGAATTTATCTTTTTTACACTGTATCCATATTCAGCTATTTATGATAAGTTTTTAATAAAAATGAGTGATATTGATTATAAAATTATGAATATAAAAATGATAGATTTATCTGAAATAATAGTTTCAAAATATGATAGATTGTCTTTATAAAGATAGATTTAACTACCTTTATAATTTAAAAATTAGCAAGAAGGAACATTTCCTGAATCACTTGCAAACTCAATAGAGAAATCCATAACATGCTCAAGTAAACTCTCTTTTATATCTCCAGATTTTACATTTGGACAAATTTTTATAATCTCAGCTTCAGCTGTTCCATCTGCTTTTATTTTTCTCCACTCCTCTTGCGTATGTTTTAAAGCAAATTTTGCTCCATCCATCCCACAAGGTTCTTTTAGGAATTTAATAAATGCTTTTTGTCCTTTTTGCACATCCGCAAAAGCTGAAGTTGAAGCAATAGCTAAGGCTAAAGTTGAAGCTGCTAATATCTTTAATAGTTTCATACTATTCTCCTAAATTAAATTTAGCTACAATTATAACCTTTAGATATAAAAAGTGTCTGAAATTTATAAAAAAAGAGTAAAAATTGCAATACAATATTTTAAAAAAAATTGTTGATTATCTAAGTGAAAATGGACAAAATATAAAGTTTATAAAAAGAGTTGATAACAATATAATTATAATTGAATTTAATAATAAAAATATTATCTACTTTGATTTAAATAAATCAAATGCAAAAATATTTAAATCAAAAGAACAAATATCTTTAAAAAAAGATTTTAATGCTCCTTTTGATGTGGTGCTTCAAAAAAAGTTTACAAATTCAAAAATCGAGAGTATTGGGATTTATAATAACGATAAAATTATAAATATAAAGGTAAATTCAAGTTCATCTTATAAAAAGGAGAATTTGATTTTACAGCTCGAATTTACTGGAAAATATACAAATGTTATAATTTTAGATGAAAATAGAACTATTTTGGAAGCTTTAAGACATATTGATGAATATTCATCTTTTAGAGTTGTAAAAGTTGGAGTAAAACTTGAAGAAATTCCAAAAAAAGATTTTGTACCAAAAGATTATGAAATAGAAAATATAGAAGATTATTTATATCAAGTTTATGAAGAACAAGTTAAAGAGAATTTAGAAAATATTAAAAAACAGAAGATTTCAAATATTGATAGAAATATTAAAAAATTAGAAAAAATTCTATACTCTTTACCAAAAAAAGAGGATTTAGAAAAAGAGTCAGAAGATACATATACAAAAGCAAATCTAATTTTAGCAAATTTGCATACTATAAAAGCTTATCAAAAAGAGTTAAAAATTGAAGATTATAATGGTAAATTAATAATTATAGAGCTTGAGAATATGAAAAATCCAACTATTTTTACAAATGATTTATTTAAAAAAGCAAAAAAATTTAAACAAAAAGCTATTAATATAACTATTGAAGAGAATAACTTAAAAGATAAATTAGATTTCTTAAAAAAATTAAGATTAAATCTTCAAAATGCAAGTTCGATTGATGAGTGTGAATTTTTATCTCCAAAAAAAGAGAAAAATCAGATAAAAACAAAAAAAGCTCAAAATTGTGAGAGTTTCTTTTTTGAAGGTTTTAAAATAATGTTGGGTGCTAATGAGCGAGAAAATATCTATTTGCTTGAAAATTCAAAAGCTAGTGATTTCTGGTTTCATCTAAAAGATAGACCATCTTGTCATGTTATTGTACAAAATAGTAAAAAAGAATTACCACAAAATATAATAGAAAAAGCAGCAATTTTATGTGCAAAGTTTAGTGTAGATTTTGGTGGTAATTACGAAGTTGATTTTACTCAAAGAAGAAATGTCAAAATTCAACATGGAGCAAATGTACTTTATAATCCTTATAGTACTATTTTAGTTAAAGTTTAACATAAGAGATAGTTAATAAAATTTAAATATAATATTTGATATTGAATATTTTTTAGGAGAATATAATGAAAAAAATTAGAAATTTTACACTAAGTATAGTTTTAGCTTCAACACTATTTAGTGGATGTGCAACGACAGAGTTACAAACTAATGTAAGAATGTCTCAAAGTGTATTTATTGACCCAGTTAAAAAAGAGTTAAGAACAGTATTTATATCTAGTAAAAATACTAGCGGACAGCCAATAAATCTTGAGAAAAGTTTATCAAACGAACTTCAAGCAAAAGGTTATAAAGTAGTAGATGACCCAGATGAAGCTACATATATTTTGATGGTAAATGTACTTTATTGTGATAGAAAGCAAGAAAATAATGTAGCTGGAGCTGCTTTGGGAGCAGGAGCTGTTGGAGCAGGTGTTTCTGGATATAACCATGGTGGAGCAGGACAAGCTATTGGAGTTGGATTAGGAGCTGCTGTAATTGGTGGACTTATTGGTAAAGCAACAGAAGATACTATTTATCAAATGCAAGTTGATATATTAATAAAAGAGAGATCAAAAGGCTCAGTGTTGACTCAAAATTCAACAGTAGCTGCTCAAGCAAATGTAAGAGATAGTAAAAAATCAGGATTTGTAAATAGTTTTGGTGGAGATGTTAGAAATACAGATGCTACTGGACAGATTAATTCAAATATTGCCAATGATAAAACTCAATATTATGAAGAAGAGAGAAAAGAGTATAAAACAGTAATGTTAGCAGAAGCTACAAAGATGAATTTAACTTTACAAGAAGCAACACCAATTTTAGAAAAACAGATTGCAAATCAAATCTCTGGATTATTCTAAAAAATTAAAATGCACTAAAATTTTAGTGCATTTTTAAACTCTCAAAATATAATAATACAATCCATTTAAAAGCGAAATTTTAGTAAAATATTGTAATTTTAGTTTAAGGTAAGCTTTATGTTTAAAATACTTGGAAATTTATCAACAAGAGTAAAAACTGCTCTTGTTTTGTTTGTGCTTTTTTTGATTATTGCATATATAGACTCATATTTTCTATTTTGGCTAGTATTTGGAGTTGTTCTTATGGTTGCAGTACGTGAAGCAAAAATGCTATATGGTTTAGAAGATAAAAGTATATATATCTATGTTTTATTACTTTGGTTAGCTGTATATTTCTATCCAATGCCTGTTGATTTAATATTCATTGTCGCAATTGGTTATGCTTCACAACTAGCATATAAAAGAAAACTTGATAAAAAGATGATTTTACCACTTCTTTATCCAACTGCATCATTTGTTTTTTTAATCTCTTTATACAGTGAATTTGGCGTAATGGTACTATTTTGGTTACTAATAATCGTTGCAGCTACTGATACAGGTGCTTATTTTGCTGGAAAAACTTTTGGAAGAACTCCATTTTGTGAAACAAGTCCAAACAAAACTTTAGAGGGTGTTGTTGGTGGTATGATTTTTGCTATTATCATGGGAGTATTTACTTCAATAAATGAAGTTGGGATTTTAGGAGCTATTATAGTTTCAGCTATCGTATCATTATCTTCAGTTTTTGGAGATTTATATGAAAGTTATTTAAAAAGAGAAGCTGGAGTAAAAGATAGTGGAAATGTTTTACCAGGACACGGTGGAGTTTTAGATAGAGTTGATGGGTATTTGTTTGGAGCAATAGTTATGCTAGTTTTATTAAGGATAATTATTTGATACTTCTTGGAAGTACAGGTTCTATAGGAGTAAATACCCTAGAAATTGCAAAAAAATTTGCTCTAAATGTTGAGGTTTTAGTAGCTGGAAAAAATATTGATTTACTAAATTCTCAAATAAAAGAGCACAATCCAAAAAAAGTGATAATTGCTTCTAAAGATGATATAAAAAAAGTAAATCACAAAAATGTATTTTTTGGAGAAGAAGCTATACTAGAAGCTATAGAAAATAGCTCTTCAAAAACGGTTGTTAATGCACTTGTTGGATTTTTAGGATTAAAACCAACATTAAAAGCTATAGAATGTGGTAAAAAAGTTGCTTTGGCAAATAAAGAGTCATTGGTAGTTGCTGGAAAATTTATTGATCAAAAAAATTTAAGTGCCATTGACAGTGAGCATTTTGGGCTTTGGTATTTAATTCAAGATAAACAAATAGATTCTATGACAATTACAGCAAGTGGTGGTTCTTTTAGAGATTATCCACTTGAATCTTTGAAAAATGTATCTATAAAAGAGGCTCTTAATCATCCAAATTGGAAAATGGGAAATAAAATAACAATAGATAGTGCAACTATGACAAATAAAATGTTTGAGTTAATAGAGGCTGCTTGGCTTTTTGGTACAAAAAAACTAGATGCTGTTATTGAGCCAAAATCTTTGGTTCATGCATTGATAAATTTTAAAGATGGTAGCACAACAGCTCATATTGCAAATGCATCTATGCAACTTCCAATTTCTTATGCAATTTTAGGAAGAGTTGATTGTGAGGTTTTAAAACCTATTGATTTACTTCAAATATCATCTTTAGAGTTTAAAAAAATAGAAGATAGTAGATATCCAATTTGGTCTTTAAAAGATGAGATTTTAAATAACCTTGATTTGGGTGTTGTTTTAAATGCTGCAAATGAAGTTGCTGTTTCAAAATTTTTGAGTGGAAAAATAGGATTTTTGGATATTTCAAAAATAAGCTTTGAAGCGATAAATAAATTTAATAGTTTAAAAGCTTCGAATATAGAAGATATTTTTGAAATAGATAAAGAAGTAAGGAGATATTTTGACTCTTGATTTATTAATTCCTTTTGGAATTTTATTACTCTTAGTAATATATCTAATTTATACAAGAGCAAAGTTTGAGAAAAATATTGTAAAACTATATGAAGATAAGCTAGAAGAGTGGAAAAAACACTCAAAAAATGATGAAAAAATAGAACATAAAAAGGATTTAATAGCTCTGGTTTTTAAAAAAGATTATAAAATAAGTATTGAATATTTTGATGAAAAAATAGAAGATAGTCTAAAAAGAGCAAAATTTGAAATTTATAAATATGGAATTAAAGATGAAGAAAAATAAAAGAGTTTTAATTTTACATGGGCTTAATGGAAGCTCATATCCTCATTGGCAAGCTCATTTAGCAATTGATTTAATTAAAGAAGATTTCATAGTATCTTTTCCTGAGTTACCAAATAAAAATAACCCAGACTTAAAAATATGGAAAGATTTCTTAAAAGTAGAATTAGAGCATTTTAAACCAGATATTGTAGTTTGTCACTCTTTGGCAAATATTTTGTGGTTTCATATTTGTGATGAACTAGATATTAATTTAGATAAATTAATGCTTGTTGCACCTGTAAGAAACGAAGTGTTAGAAGATGCTAAAAGCTTTTTTCCTTATCCTGAGTCAAAAAATCTAAAAGCAAAAGAGATTATAATGGCAGCTTCAACAAATGATCCATATATGAGTTTAGAAGAAGCAATAGCTTTACAAAGTAAATTAAATATTGGTATGAAAATTATGGAAGAAGCAGGGCATATAAATGCTGCTTCTGGATATGGAAAACTTGATTGTGCTTTGGATTGGATAAAAAGAGAAGAAGTTTGTGAAAAACAGGAGTAAAAAAGTATGATACTAGCAATCGAAAGTTCTTGTGATGATAGCTCTATTTCTATTACAAAAATAGATAGTTTAGAGCTAGTTTTTCATAAAAAAATATCTCAAGAAATAGAGCATAGTATTTATGGTGGAGTTGTACCTGAGCTTGCAGCTAGACTTCATATAGAAGCATTACCAAGAATTTTTGAAGAGTGTAAAGATTATTTAAAAGATTTAAAAGCAGTTGCTGTTACAAATGCCCCTGGATTAAGTGTTACTCTAACTGAGGGAGTTTCTATGGCAAAAGCAATAAGTATAGCTTTAAATATTCCATTAATTGCTGTAAATCATTTAAAAGGACATATTTACTCACTTTTTATAGAAAAAGAGGCAATATTTCCAATTACAACACTTCTGGTTTCAGGTGGACATACTCAAATAATTGAAGCAAATAGTTTAAATGATATGAAAATTTTGGCAAAAACACTAGATGATAGTTTTGGAGAGAGTTTTGATAAGGTTTCAAAAATGTTGAATTTAGGATATCCAGGTGGTCCAATAGTTGAAAAATATGCAAAAAGTGGAGATGAAAATAGATTTTCTTTTCCAATACCACTTTCTCAAAGTCCAAAAATAGAGTTTAGTTACTCAGGACTTAAAAATGCAGTTAGACTTGAAATAGAGAGACTAGAGCGCACCACTTTACAAGAACAAGATATAAGTGACATATGTGCTTGTTTTCAAAAAACAGCTGTAAAACATATCTTGCAAAAGCTAAAGAAACTGTTTAAGCAAAAAACTATCAAAAATTTTGCGATAGTTGGAGGTGCAAGTGCAAATTTATATTTACGAAGAGAGCTTGAAAATATTTGCTTAGAATATAAATCAACTTTGCATTTAAGCCAGTTAAGGTATTGCTCAGACAATGCTGCTATGATAGGAAGAGTTGCGATTGAGCAGTATAAACAAAATGATTTTATAAATCTAGAAGATTTAGATATAAAAAGTAGATTAAAGGAGTACTAAAATGGGAATAGTGGAAAAATTGTCTTTTGGTCTTGGCGCAAAACTAGAAGGAAATAGTTTTTATACACAAAAAGAGGATAAAGCCAAAGTGAAAGTACAAAAGAAAATTGAAAAAGTAGTTTTACCAAAAAATCAGCATCAATTGGTTTTTTCTCTTGAAAAAAGAAATGGAAATCCAGTTACTATTATTGGTAAATTTCAAATAGAAGATGAAAAGATAAAAGATATTTTAAGATTACTTAAGACAAAACTTGCCTGTGGAGGTTCAATAAAAGATGAATATGTTGAAATTCAAGGTGATTTAAAAGATAAAATAAGAGTTATTTTGGTTGATAATGGATGGAAATTTAAAAACTAATAACTAAGTAAAGGAGTATTTCCAGTGAAAAAGATATTTGATGAAGTAAGAAGTTTGGATAAAAGAGCAATAGAAGAATTTCACTTAACAGAAGATATCTTAATGGAAAATGCTTCTTTATCTCTAAAAAATTATATAACAAAAAAATTCAAAATAAATAGTTCTATTTTAATTGTTTGTGGAAGTGGAAATAATGGTGCAGATGGTTTAGCACTTGCTAGGCATCTTTTTGGAAAATTTGAAGTTTTTATATATTTGTCAAAAGATTCAAAAACTAAAATTGGAAAACTACAAGAAAAAAGAGTAAAAAGCATAGGTGTAAATTTTGTAAATGAGATTTTTCAAGCTGATATTATAGTTGATTGCTTGTTTGGAACAGGCTTGAACAAAGAGTTAGATGAAAATAGTGTATCTTTAATAAATAGTTTAAATAGCTTTAACTCATTTAAAATTGCTTGTGATATTCCAAGTGGACTAAATAGTTTAGGACAGGTAATTCAAACAGCTTTTAAAGCAGATATTACGATAACTATGGGTGCTTTAAAAACTGCACTTTTAAGTGATATTGCAAAAGATTTTGTGGGAAAAATAAAAGTTGCTACTTTGGGAATAGAAAATGAGTTATTTCAAGCTCAGACAAATAAATATCTACTTGAAAAATCTGATTTAGTTTTGCCTTTAAGAGATATACAAAATACTCATAAAGGAATTTTTGGACACTTAAATATAATTTGTGGAGATAAAATAGGTGCTTCAATAATAGCTTCAAATGCGGCTTTTATTTTTGGAGCTGGACTTGTTACTATTATTTGCAAAAATGACAAAATAGTTCCATCTCATATCATGCAAAGTAAAAGTATAAGTGAGAATTGTACTGCAATAGCTTTGGGTATGGGATTAGGAGAGTTTGAAGCTCTTAAACTTGAAGAGATTTTAAAGTTAAATATTCCAAAAGTATTAGATGCAGATATTTTTTACAATCCATTAATAGTGAAATATTTAGATGAAAATATAGTTTTAACTCCACATCCAAAAGAGTTTATATCACTTTTAAAACTAACAAACATTGCTGATATTTCAATTAAAAATTTACAAGAAAATAGATTTTTATATGTTGAAAAATTTTGTAAAATATATCCTAAAGTAACACTTTTGTTAAAAGGTGCAAATGTAATTATTTCTCAAAATAATAATATGTATATAAATACCTTTGGAAGTCAAAAACTAAGCAAAGGCGGAAGTGGAGATATTTTAACTGGTTTAATATCTTCTCTACTAGCACAAGGATATAAAACTTTAGAGGCAACTATATGCGGAAGCTTAGCTCATGCACTAGCATCTAAAAATTATAAAAAGAATAACTACTCTTTAACTCCAAAAGATTTGATAAAAGAGATAAAAAAATTATGAAAGCAGTTATAATTCAAACTACAACTTCAAGTAAAGAAGAAGCAAAAAATATAGCCGAAATTTTGATTAAATATAAACTTGCTGCTTGCATACAGTTAAAAGAGATTGAATCTATTTATAATTGGGATGATAAATTATGTTGTGAAAGAGAAACACTTTTAAGTATAAAAACAAAAAAAGAGCTTTTTTCTAAAGTTAAAAGCAAAATCTTAGAACTTCATAGTTATGATATTCCAGAAATTATCGAGTTAGATATTTCAAATATTAGTGAAAATTATTTAAAATTTATAAAGGAAAATACAATATGAGTGATATTTTAAAAATAGGAAAATATGAGTTAAATAGTAGATTAATTGTTGGAAGTGGAAAATATAAAGATTTTCAAACTACTAAAGAAGCAACACTTGCAAGTGGAAGTGAGTTAATCACGGTTGCAATTAGAAGAGTAAATATTACAAATCCAAATGAAGAAAATCTTCTAGATTATTTTAAAGATACAAATATTAAGTTTTTACCAAATAGTGCTGGATGTAAAAATGCCCAAGAGACTATAACAACTTTTAGACTTATGAGAGAAGCTACAGGAATTGATTTAATTAAACTTGAGATAATTGGAGATTTTAGTAAGACTTTGTATCCAGATGTAATAGAAACAATAAAAGCTTGTGAAATCTTAAAAAAAGATGGTTTTACAGTTATGGCATATACAAGTGATGATTTAATTGTTGCAAAAAGACTTGAAGATGCTGGTGCTGATGCTATTATGCCTTTAGCTGCTCCAATTGGAAGTGGTTTAGGTGTTCAAAATAGATATAATATTGCTTTTATAAAAGATAGTGTAAAAGTTCCTGTTATTGTAGATGCTGGAGTTGGATGTGCTAGTGATGCTGCTATTTGTATGGAGCTTGGAGTTGATGGAGTTTTAACAAATACAGCAATAGCAGGAGCAAAAGATCCAATTTTAATGGCAATAGCTATGAAACATGCAGTTATAGCTGGAAGATTAGGATATAAAGCTGGAAGAATAGAGAAAAAACCATATGCAAGTGCTAGTTCTCCACTTGATGGTTTAATACAATTCTAAATAATTTCAAGAAATTTTGTATTTTCTACAATATTTCTTGAAAAGCTCTTGACAAAAGAAAAAATATATAATATAATTCCGTCCACTTTTTGAGTTAAAAGGTGTTTATCGGGGCGTAGCGCAGTCTGGTTAGCGCACCTGGTTTGGGACCAGGGGGCCGGAGGTTCGAATCCTCTCGCCCCGACCATTTATATATTATAAACATGTGGTAGGTATAGCTCAGTTGGTTAGAGCATCTGGTTGTGGTTCAGAGGGTCGCCGGTTCGAACCCGGTTACTTACCCCATTATGTTTATGTTAAATTTTTTATGCTTCCATAGCTCAGCTGGATAGAGCAACGCCCTTCTAAGGCGTAGGCCGTACGTTCGAATCGTACTGGGAGTACCATTTTAGTTTAGAATACCAAGTAAACTTTAATATTTTATGCGGATGTGGTGAAATTGGTATACACGCCAGACTTAGGATCTGGTGCCTCACGGTGTAAGAGTTCGAGTCTCTTCATCCGCACCACTTATACAAACAAAAAATTAATAATTTTGCGGGAGTAGCTCAGTTGGCTAGAGCTTCTGCCTTCCAAGCAGACTGTCGCGAGTTCGAGTCTCGTCTCCCGCTCCATTAAAAGCCTTGTCTAAGAGTTATACTTTTAGGCAAGGCTTTTTTTATTCCTAGTAAAAACTTGTTTTAAAAAACAGTTCCACCAACACTCATACCAACTGATCCTCCACTATTTATATTTGTACTAAGAAAACATCCAGTAAAAAGTATATTTATAAGAATTACTAAAAGTATATATTTTAAGATTTTCATTAAAGGTTCTTTTATTTTTTGATATTGTATAACAAGGTTTATTAAAAAAAGAGTTTGTTAGATATATAAAGCTATTTAAAAATAGTGCTTATCAAAAAGAGATAAGCACTTTTAAATTAAGCAATAACTGCTAGAGTTTGACCTTCTTCAACTGCTTTTGAAGGTTCTGTTAAAATTTTGCTTATTGTTCCAGAAACTGGTGCAACAACATCTATTTCCATTTTCATAGCTTCAAGTATCATAATTTGTTGATCTTTTTCAACTCTATCACCCTCTTTAACAAGTATTTTCCATACATTTCCATTTACAGGAGCTATTGCTTCTGTTCCATTGTAAACTGGTTTTGCAGGTGCTACTGGAGCTACTTGCACAGGTGATTGTTGAACTACTTGTTGAACAGGTTGTGCAACTTGAATATTTTGAACATCTCCTTCAAAAACCGATACATTAAATCTTTGACCATCTACAACTACTGTATAATTTCCATTTGACATTTTATTTTCTCCTATTTGTTTATTTTCATCTTTGTTTTCATTTTTTCTTACATTTAAAGGTGCATTACCTTTTAAAAATGTAATACCTTTTTCATCACAAGCTGCAGCTATAAAGATATTTTCTTCAGTTGCTTCTATGCCTTCTATTTCTAATCTTTGTCTCCAAACATCAACTTTTTTCTTTGGATCTTCATCTGCAATATCCAAAGGATTTCTTTTTGTTGGTTGAAGTTTTAGTTTTTCACTTGCTAGTTTTATAATATCTGGATCAGCTTCAACTGGAGTTTTACCAAAGTATCCCAAAACCATTCGACCATATCCAGGAGCTATTTGTTTCCATGGACCAAACATTACATTTGCGTATGCTTGTTGCCAATAAAATTGAGATACAGGAGTTACACTTGTACCAAATCCACCTTTTACAACTACTTCTTGCATAGCTTTGATTACTTCAGGGAATTTGTTTAAAGTTCCATTATCTCTCATCATTTGAGTATTTGCTGTAAGTGCACCACCTGGCATTGGTGAAAATGGAATCAGAGGTGAAACTTGAGTTGCTTCTGGTGGTAAAAAATAATCTTTTAAACAATCAGCAAGTACTTCTTCATATTTTAAAATTTTATCTATTTCCAAACCACCTAAATCATAGTTCATACCTTTTGTTGCATGAAGCATAGTAAGAATATCAGGTTGAGATGTTCCTCCACTAACTGGACTTGCAGCTAAATCTATACCATCAGCTCCAGCCTCAAGTGCAGCAAGATAACAAGCAACAGACACACCAGCTGTTTCATGCGTATGAAGTCTAATATGAGTAGAATCACCTAAAAGTTTTCTAGCCATTTTAATAGTTTCAAAAACTTTATTTGGACTACTTGTACCACTTGCATCTTTAAAACAAATAGAGTCAAATGGTAAACCACTATCAAGTATATTTCTTAGAGTCTTTTCATAAAAAGGAACATCATGAGCACCTGTACAATTTGGTGGCAAATCCATAAGTGTTACAACAGCTTCATGTTTAAGTCCATGATTTTTAATACATTGTGCACTATATTCAAGATTTTGAACATCGTTTAATGCATCAAAATTTCTAATAGTTGTTGTTCCATGTTTTGCAAACATTTTTGCATGAAGGTCAATTAGCTCTCTACTTCCAGTATCAAGCATAACTGTATTTATACCTCTTGCTAATGTTTGAAGATTTGCATCTGGACCAACAATAGCTCTAAATTTATCCATCATTTCAAATGCATTTTCATTTAGATAGAAGAATAAAGATTGAAATCTAGCTCCCCCTCCAAATTCAAAGTGAGTTATTCCAGCATCTCTTGCAGCTTCAACAGCTGGAAAGAAGTCATTCATTAAAACTCTTCCTCCAAAAACAGATTGAAATCCATCTCTGAAAGTAGTATCCATTATATCAATATATTTTTTTGACATATTTTTTAACCTTTTTTGTTGTGATGCTGTATAGCTGCCATAATAGCAGCAACTTTTCTAGCATCAACACCATAAGAGCCTTGATTTGGACTTTGCGATATTACATTATTGTAAATAACTTGAGATGGAGTATCTTTATCTTTTTTTGGAAAAAATTCAACAAAAGTCACACCTTTTGCTTTTAATAAAAATCCAATAACCAAAAGTATAGACGTTCCTATTCCCATAATCATAAAAAAGCTAAATATAGCTTGTAGTAGGGCTTCCACATTTCTCCTTTAAGTATTTTATATCAACACTTGATTTAAAGTACCGTATTTTAGGAAAATTTTATATTTTCTTCTTCTTTTTTGGTGCTTTATAAATTGTTGTTTAGTGCTTATTTTATCTAACTTTTGATAAAATTCTCTTATGAAAAAAGAGACATTAGAGAAAAGAACAAAAATAGCAAATGATATTATGTATTATATATACACTCATATTGAGACAAATATCGATATTGAAGAGCTTAGCATTGATTTAGAAATTAGTAAATTTCATATGCATCGTGTTTTTAAAGAGATTTTTGGAAGAAATATTTATGAGAGTATAAAATCAATTAGGCTTCAAAAAGCTTCAAATTTACTTCTTACAAATAGATATTCAACAATTTCTAGTATTGTAAATTCATGTGGTTACTCTTCACAATCCTCTTTTATTAAAATATTTAAAGATAGATTTGGAATGAGTCCAAAAGAGTGGAAAAATGGTGGATATAAAGAGTATTCAAATGATATAATAAAACAATCAAAATTTGCTATGAAATCTAAAGCTAATTTCGACAATATTACACCCACTATTGTAAAAACAAAGGCTATAGAGAGCTATTATATACGTAATCGTGGTTATAACAAAAATATAGAAGAGACATGGCAGAAACTTCAAACTTGGGTTTTGACAAATAATATAAAACAATATAAAAGAGCAGCACTTTTTCATGATAACCCAACAATTACTCCACTTGATGAATGTCAATATATTGCTTGTATAATAGTTGATGATGATAAAAATATAAAAAGTGATAGAATTCCAAAATTCAAAATAGCAGAAGGTGTTTATGCTAAATTTGATTTAAAAGCAAGAAATGAAGATTTACTTCCATTTATTCAGTGGGTTTATCATGAATGGTTACCAAGAAGTGATTATGAAACAACTACAAAACCATCATTTGCAATATATGAAAGTGTTGATTTTATAAATTTAGACAATGAGTATGATTTTAGTTTTTATGTTTCAATAAACTACTAAATGCTATTTAACCATCTTTTTAAAAACTCATCTCTTGAGTAAAGTTTGGCTCCTAAATCAAATTTATACTGCATATATGGATGACCTAAATTCCAAAAGTCAAATTTGTTTTCTTCTAAATAAAGAGCCAATAGTACCATTTGAAGTTTACCCCAATTGTTATACTTTTTAGACCTTGAAGAAAAACCTGTTAGTGAAGTGTATGTTTTAGAAATCATATAACCAATTTCACCACTTACTAATTTTCCGTTATTCTTATCATATAATTCAATACTAACTAATTTAAAGTTTGAATTACTATTTTTTAAGTTATTTAGGTTTATTAATAACTTTTCATAATTTTCTTCAATCCAAGAATCTTTATGGTACTTTTTAATTTCATTTAAAACAGATTGAAAATCGCTATTTATACAAAAGTTATACTCACTATTTTTTATAAGAGTTTTTACCTTTTTACTAATATGAAGATTATTAAAATCTAAAATAGCATATTCAAATTGTATTTCAGGAAGTAGATAAAAATTATTCTCAAGAATAATAGAAGTTGATATAAATCCAAATTCACAAAGCTTTATATAAGTTTCTAAAGATAAATCATCGCATAAGTAGTAATTTAGATTTTTATTTGGATAGATGTTTTCGAAGATAAACTGTTTTTGTAGTTGCTCTTTTGATATTAGATATAAAAAATCTTGACTCAAAATATAAGTATATTTTAAAATAGAGAAAAATCTCTATTTTAAAAGCTTTCCCATTCATCATCATCTTTTGTAGATGATTTTATTTCATTTTGTTTTATTGCTATTTTTGTATCCATAGCTTTTTTTGGAGCTGATTGTTTAATTTCTGTAGCTTTTTTAGTAGGTTCAACAATTAGATGATTGTTTTTAACTGTAGAATTAATTTTTTTATTCTCTTTTTCAACATCTTCTTTTCCAACAAATTGTTTGTTATTTGAATCACTAACAATTTTTTTAGCAATATTATCCGCATTTATTGCAATACTTTTTGTATCAGAAGCAATATTTGCATTTTGTTGTGTCTGTTGATCAAGACCAGTTACCGCATCATTTATCTGTGTAATTCCAGCTTGTTGCTCTTTTGAAGCTGTTGCAATTTCATTTATTGTTTCACTTTGTTTTTCTATATTTTCAAGAAGTTCTGTATAACCTTGGATCATCTCAAAACTAATATTTTTTCCTTCATTTGCTTTTGATGTAGCATTTTCAACTATATTTTTTATCTCTTTTGCAGCTTCTGCACTTCTACTTGCAAGATTTCGCACCTCTTGAGCAACAACTGCAAACCCTTTTCCTGCTTCTCCTGCAGTTGCAGCTTCAACAGCAGCATTTAGTGAAAGAATATTTGTTTGGAATGCTATTTGGTCAATTACGGCAATTGCTTCATTAATTTTATTTACTTGGTTATTAATCTCATCCATAGCATTTGTTGTCTGATTTGCTAATTGTTGACCTTTTTTAGCTGAATTACTAACTTCATGTGAAAATTTAGTCATTAATTCTACATTATTTGCATTACTAATTACTGTTGAAGTAATCTCTTCAAGAGCAGCAGCAGTCTCTTCCAAAGAAGCAGCAGCCGCATTTGAACTTTGATTTAGAACATTTACATTCTCTAAAAGCTCTTGAGAACTATTTTCTAGCATTAAACCTGTTCCATAAGATTGTCTTAAAAGAGCAGAAATTTCATCTCCTAATTCATTCATAGCAACAGCAATTTTTGCATAAGGACTTGGAAATCTTGCAGTAAAGTCATATTTTTTATAACTATCTATTACAAAAAGTAGTCTGTTTATATCTCTTGCAATTGTATGTTCTAAGTAATATTGCATTTTAATTAAAAGTTCTTTTAAAACTTTTAAGTTTTGTGTGTCTGGTTCAACTTCTATTTTTGCAAGCATATTTCCACTTGAAAGTTCTTTTATGAAAAGTTCTGTTGCATTAATAAATTCATCATCTTTTTTTATAGAGATTTCAGTTTTTTCAATATTTTCATTTATTACTTTTGCAATTTCACCAAATTCATCTTTATTTTTTAAATCTATTAGTGTAGCAGTTTTACTCTCTTCATTTAAAAATGAGAAAAATCCTAAGATACCTTGTTGAAGTTTATTTAAAGATTTTACAACAAAACTTATAGTTAAAGAGGTAAATGCAATACTAATTGTCATAACAATAAGTGATAATATTACAATTAATGTAAGAGCCTTATTTGAAGATGATACAGAATCTTTAACCATATTAGTTGCATAGTTTACAGTTCTTGTTTTTTGTTCTTCTAAAAGCTTACCAAAAATATTTGAAATAGGGATCATCTTTTTTACGCTATTTTCATACTCTTTTAGCAAAGACTCAATTTTATCTTCATCTTTGTTTTCGATTAATTGAATTAAGCTTTGATTTATAGGTTCATGTGATTTTTTCCAATCATTAAATGAAGTTTCTAAAGTAGCAAATGCTTTTTTACCAGCTTCAGTTTGTCTTGGAGTACTGGCAAAATATTCCCATCGTTTATTAATATTATTCCAAGTCTCTTCTCTAATATTCTTAATATTTTGAAGATTTTTTGAATATTCTGAATCTTTATGAATTGAAAAAACTTCATGAGTTATAGCTCTAATTTTAAATCTTAAAGCATCTAAATCAGCTACTGTTAAAAGTATAGGAATCCTTTCTTCGGATATATTAGTAAAGTCAATAGATGAGTTTTTTGTATTAAAATATGAGACAGTTGAAATAGTAATCAATGATAAGATAAATACCAAAGATAAAGCTATTAATCTACTTTTTATAGACATAATTTCCCTTTTAAATAAAGTTAATGATTATATCTAAATGAATATAAGATTATTAGCTATTTTTAAGATAAATTGGTAGAGAGATACTAAATTTTGCACCAAAATATTGGATATTATTTTGTATAAAATTATCATTTTTTACAGTAATTTCTCCATTTAAATGTTTTGTTACAATTTGTAGTGACATATAAAGACCAATTCCTGTTCCTTGACTTTTATGTTTTGTAGTAAAATATGGTTCAAAAACCCTATTTATAAACTCATCTTTAATTCCCCCACCATTATCTAAGAATTCAATATATAAATTATTTTCGTCATGATGTATTTTTATATATATTATTTTATTTTCTATTTCACTTGAAGATAAAACATCAATTGAATTTGAAAAAAGGTTAAGAATTACTTGAGATAATTCATTTTGATAGGATAAAATCTCTATATCATCTATATTCTCAATAACTTTAATATTAAATTTATCAAATCTACTTTTTATTAAATCTTTAGATTTTTTTATTAGTTGTGATACATAAAATTTATTCATCTCTTTATTTGGAGAGAAAAAATTTCTAAAATCATCAATAGTATTTGATAAATGTTCAGATGTCTGATTTATATTTTTTAAAGCTTCATAAAACTCATTATCATCTAAAATATTCATCTCTTTTTTTATTTTTAAAGAGCTTGATATTGTAGATATTACAGATAATGGCTGTCTCCATTGATGGGCTATATTTTCAATCATCTCTCCCATTGCTGCCATTTTTGATTGTTGATTTAAAATTGCCTCTTTTTCAAGTAACTCTTTTGTTTTTTTATCTATATTTACTTGTAAGTTTTCATTTAAATACTTCAACTCTTTTGTCTTTTCTTCAACTGTATATTTCAATTTTTTGTTTAAAATATTTAAAGTTGCTGTTCTATGAATAAATGCAATAGCACCAAAAAATACTAAAAAAATCAAAATCAAAATAATTGTGTAGTCTATTGAATTTTGAAATTGTACATTATTCCAACTATTAACAATAACCATAATTTCACTAGCTGGTACAGTTGCAATTGCTTTATTTATTATCGGAATTAAATTTTTATGCTCTTTTCTAACCATAATTTTTAAAGAGAAATCAATACCTGAGTTACCACTAACTTTTAAATCTTTGAATTCAAATTTTGCAATATTGTATGTAAGAATAGGCTTTATATCAACAAAAGCAAAAACTTTATTTTTTGATACTAGATTTAATCCTTCTTCTACGCTATTTACTAAAACTAAATCAATATTTGGATATTTCTCTTTTAGCAAATTGTGTACTGTGAAATTATTTCCAACTGCAATTTTTTTATTTATAATTTCATCTAAGTTTTCTATAAAGTGTTCATCTTTTTTTGTAACTATTGATATTGGAAATTTTAAATACTCATTAGAAAAATATGCAAATTTTTTTCGTGATTCACTCTCTCCTACACTAAAAATAATATCACTTTTTCCACTTTGAAAACTTTTTATCTGTTCATCAAAAGAGTTAAAAAAAGTATTTGTAGTTTTCAGATTTAGTTTCTTTACAATAATTTCCCAAAATTCAGATGATATTCCAAGAGCTTTATGATTATCTTCTTCAAAACTAAATGGATACCAGTTTTTTGTAATAGCAACATTGAAATGAGTCTTTTCTATAAACTCTTTTTCTTGTGTAGTTAATTCAAGATTTGCGATAATATCTTGTGAAAACAGATTTATAACTAACAATATTGTAGTTAAAAATATTTTCATTTTTTTCCTTTTTTAGAAGCATATGTATTTATTATAGCAAGAAATTCTAATTTTTTTTAATTTTTTTAATCTCATCTTCTTTTATGGGTAAATTAGCAATTGTTGCAACTATTGCTAAAGCTATATCTAGGTACCACATTAAAGAGAAATTACCATAACTATTGATAAATAATCCACCTAAATATGCTCCAAAAAAGCCACCAATTTGATGAGATAAAAGAGTTAATCCAAATAAAGTTGCAAGATATTTTGTTCCAAAAAGTTTTCCTACAATTCCTGCTGTTGGTGGAACTGTTGCAAGCCAAGTAAAACCAATTGCAATAGAGAAAATATAAAAAGTCAATTCAGTTTTAGGTGACAATAAATATATAATAATCATCAAAGCTCTATTTGCATAAATAAAAGCTAAGATATATTTCATTTTATACTTTGTCCCCAAATATCCAGCATATAAGCTTCCAAAGATATTAAAAAGTCCAATTAAAGCCAAAGAGTAGGCTGAAACATTTGCACTATGTCCACAAAGAGAAACTTCATGAGGAAGATGTGTAACCAAAAAAGCTACATGAAATCCACAAGTAAAAAATCCTAAATTTAAATATAAATAACTTTTATCTTTTAAAGCTACTTTTAATTGCTCTTTTAATCTTATATCATTTTGTATTACATTTTCTATTTTTGTCTCTTCTTTACTTTTTGAAGATAGAATTTTTGCTAAAGGAATAGTTAAAAGTGTAGAAAAGGCAAGAACAATCATAGAGTAAATCCATCCAAAACTATTTATAATAGCTTGTGCTAGTGGAGCAAAAACAAATTGCCCAAAAGATCCACCAGCATTTATAAATCCGCCAGCAAAAGATCTTTTTTCACTAGGAAGATTTTTTGCTGTTGCCCCAATTAGTATTGAAAAGCTTCCAGCACCAGCACCTGCTGCTACAAGAAGACCTAAGGTTAAAATAATTGAAAATTCTGAAGTTAAGAATGGAGTTAGAATTAAACCAAAAAACATCAATAATGCACCAAAAACTAAAACACCAAAAGAGCCTTTTTTATCTGCAATTGCACCAAAAATTGGTTGAGTTAATCCCCAAATAAATTGTCCAATAGCAAGAGCTAAACTAATAGATATAATATTAAGAGAAGTTGAAGAGTTTATAGGTGCTATAAATAAACCTAAGGATTGTCTAACTCCCATTGTAATTGCTAAAATAAGTGATGAAGATAGGATTAAAATCCAAATAGTTCTATTTTGAGAGTTTGTCATTATATAATCTTTTTTTTGTAATTTTAGATTAAAAAGTCTTAAACATAGTTTCGATATAATCCTGCTAAATTTAAAAAATCACTCACAATATAGGATAATCTATGTCAAAACAACTACTTCAAAAACAAGCAGATACAATAAGATTTTTAGCTGCTGATATGGTACAAAGAGCTAATTCAGGACATCCTGGAGCTCCTATGGGACTTGCTGATATTGCAACAGTTTTAAGCAAGCATTTAAATATAAATCCAGCCGATGAAAAATGGCTAAATAGAGATAGATTAGTATTTTCAGGTGGTCATGCAACTGGTTTGGTTTACTCTTTGCTTCATTTATGGGGATTTGATGTATCAGTAAATGATATGAAAAACTTTAGACAATCTGGTTCAAAAACTCCAGGACATCCAGAATATGGACATACTCATGGAATAGAAATCACAACAGGACCACTTGGACAAGGAATTGCAAATGCTGTTGGATTTGCTATGGCTTCTAAATATGCACAAAATTTATTAGGAAAAGATGTAATAAATCATAAAGTTTATTGTCTTTGTGGAGATGGAGATTTACAAGAAGGAATCTCTTACGAAGCAACTTCAACTGCTGGGCATATGAAACTTGATAATCTTGTGATTATTTATGATAGCAATTCAATTACAATTGAGGGTGATACAAGTCTTGCTTGGAGTGAAAATGTTAAAAAAAGATTTCAAGCAATTGATTTTGAAGTAATTGAAATAGATGGACATAATTTTGATCAAATTGATAAAGCTTTTGTTCAAGCAAAAAGTTCAACAATGCCTGTTTTAATTATTGCTAAAACAGTTATTGCAAAAGGTGCAGTTACTCTTGAAGGAAGCCATCACTCACATGGAGCTCCTCTAGGAGTTGATGAGATAAAACAAGCAAAAATAAAAGCTGGGTTTAATCCTGAGGTTGATTTTGAAGTAAGTGCGGATGTAAAAGGTGCATTTGATAAATTAATCGTAGGAAGTACAGCTCAAAATGCTTGGAAAGATAGTTTAAGTTCACAAACTCTTAAAAAAATAGATGAGTTACAAAACCCAGATTTTGATAGCATAGTTTATCCAAGTTTTGAAGCTGGAAGTAGTGTTGCTACAAGAGATTCAAATCATAAAATCTTAAATGCTATTGCTGCAAAAATCCCTAGTTTCTTAGGTGGAAGCGCAGATTTAGCACCATCAAATAAAACAGAACTAAAAGATATGAAAGATTTCCCAAATGGAAGAAATATCCATTTTGGTATTAAAGAACATGCAATGGCAGCTATTGTAAATGCTATGAACTTATATGGTTTATTTAGAGTTTATTCTGCAACATTTTTTGTTTTTTCTGATTATTTAAAACCTAGTGCAAGAATTGCAGCACTTGCAGGAATTCCTCAACACTTTATTTGGACACATGATAGTATTGGTGTTGGAGAAGATGGACCAACTCACCAACCAATAGAACATTTAGGACAATTTAGAGCTTTACCAAATTTCTATACATTTAGACCAGCTGATGCTAGTGAAAATGTTGAAGCTTGGAAAATAGCACTTAAAATGAAAGCTCCAACAGCATTTGTTTGTTCGAGACAAGGTTTAAAAGTTTTAAAAGATGATAAAGCTTTTGGAAGCGTTTTAAATGGTGGATATTTATTAACAAAAAGAGAGAATGCAACTATCACAATTATGGCAAGTGGAAGTGAAGTTAATTTGGCATTACAAACTGCTTGTGCTTTAGAAAAAGAGGGAATTCTTGCAAATATAGTTTCTGTTCCTTGTTTTGATTTACTTTTAGAACAAGATGAAACTTATATAAACAAAATAATAGACCAAAAAACAAGAGTTTATGCAGTTGAAGCTGCACGAGCTCTTGAGTATTATAAATATGCAGATGTTGTATTTGGAATGGATAGTTTTGGTGCTAGTGGACCTGCAGATAAGCTTTTTGATGAGTTTGGATTTACAATAGATAAATTAAAAGCAAAAATTATAGCAGACCTTAAAAAATAAATAAAATAAAAAGATGAGAAGATATTATTTCTCATCTTTTTTCTCTTAAAACTCTTAAGGAATAAATGAAAGATTCACTTTTTGTATATGGCACATTGATGCCAAACTGTCCAAATGCATATGTTTTAGAAAATATTATTGGAAAATTTGTCCCTGCAACGGTAAAAGGAAAATTAATAGATGCAGGTTGGAGTTCTAGTATGGGATATCCTGGTATTAGGCTTGAAATGGGTGATGATAATATTCATGGGTTTTTGTTTTACTCTGATAATTTGATAAACCATTGGGAAAATCTTGATATTTTTGAGGGAGTTGAGTTTATTAGAACTCCTGTTGTTGTAGAAAGATATGATGAAGTAGAGGTACAAACTTATATTTATACATTAAAAGATGAGATTATTGAGATGTATGAAGAGAAAATATAGAGTAAAATTTATGTTAAAAATATAATTTTCTTATATTTTATAAAATATTTGATAGCCTTTTAAGAATTAATATTTATTACATATCAATATATATTGATATGTAATAAATATTTTGATACTATTCTCTTTATTAAAAAAAGGATATTTAAATGGAGAAAAAAGTTTTAATTTTATGTACAGGAAATTCTTGTAGAAGTATTATTGCTGAAGCTTTAATAAATGCTAAATTAGATGGAATTAGTGCAGATTCTTCAGGTGTAAAAGCAAGTGGAAGAGTAAATCCAAATGCTAAAAAGTTGCTTGAAGATAAAGGCATTTGGAAAGAAGAGTATCATTCAAAAACTCTTGATACAGTAATAAATAATGAGTATGATTTAATTGTAACTGTTTGTGACCATGCAAACGAAACTTGTCCGATGTTTCCAAAGCTAGTACCAAAAATTCATGTGGGATTTGAAGATCCAGATGGAAAAGGATTTGATGCATTTGAAGCTACATATAAAGAGATAGAAGAAATTTTACTTCCAAAAGTAGCAAATGCGTTTTTATCATCGGATGATGATAAAAACTTTCTGTGAAAAGTAGTTGAAGCTTTAAAATAATAATGATAAATATCTCAATTTTTTGGCACTTTTTTATCTTAGGTCTTTTTAGTTTTGGAGGACCAATAGCTCATATTGGTTATTTTAGAAAAAAATTTGTCGAAGAATTAAATTGGCTAAGTGATGAAGAGTTTTCAAAAATTGTAGCACTTAGCCAGTTTTTACCAGGACCTAGCTCATCACAAGTTGGTTTTACAATTGGATTAAAAAAAGGTGGGATTATTGGTGCAATATTTGCTTTTATTGCATTTACCTTTCCATCTTTTTTACTTTTATATTTAGCTGCAACTTTTCAGAATATCTATGAAAACAGTAGTGTTATTTATGCTTTGATGAGTGGATTAAAACTATTTGCTGTGGTAATTGTTGCAGATGCAACTTTTAGTATGTTTAAAGCACTTTGTAAAACTACAACAAGTAAAATAATTTTTGTTTTTGCAACGCTGTTTTTAATTTTTAATCAAACATTTTTTGCTCAAATTATAGTTTTAGTTATTTCAGGTTTTGTTGCACTATTTTTTATAAAAGAGAATAATACCAATAAAATAAAATATGAAAAACCTTATATGTTGCCTTTGTATATTTTTTTTATTTTATTGATATTTTTGCCACTTTTAGCCAGTCAAGATAAACTATTAAGTCTGTTTAACTCTTTTTATCAAGTTGGAAGTTTGGTTTTTGGAGGAGGGCATGTTGTTCTTCCTTTAATTAAAAGTAATATAAATATAGATGAAAATAGTTTTTTAGTTGCATACTCACTAGCTCAAGCAGTTCCAGGACCTATGTTTACTATTGCTTCATATATTGGAGTTGTTACTTTTGAAGAGTCACCTTTTTTAGGTTCAGTTGTTGCTACAATTGCAATTTTTTTACCAGGTTTTCTTTTGATTTTAGCTTTTTACAAAAGCTTTGAAAGTTATTCAAAAAATCCTACTATTTCAAAAATAGTTGCTGGAATTAATGCAAGTGTTGTTGCAATATTGTTTAGTGTTTTAGTTACAATTGTAACTCCAAGTGGAATTGTAAATGTTTATGATTTGATTTTTGGAATAGTAGGATTTTTTTTGATTAGAAAATTCAAAAATTCTCTATTATTTTTGATTATGTTTTATTGTTTATATGGAATATTAAGGAGTTTATATGTTTGATTGGTTAGTTAATTTGAGTGCAATGTTTGTATTTGATACTTTAGGATTAGAAAAAGGAAGCCATTTAGGTGAAGCTTTACACTTTTTTATTTATGACACTATAAAAATATTTATACTTTTAATTACGATTATTTTTTTAGTTACATTTTTGAGAAGTTATTTTCCAGTTGAGAAGATAAGAGATTATTTAGTTGGAAAACATAAAATCTTTGGACATGTTTTTGCAGCATTTTTTGGAATATTAACACCTTTTTGTTCTTGTAGTGCAATTCCACTATTTTTGGGTTTCTTGCAAGCTAGAATTCCTTTGGGTGTTACTTTTTCATATTTGATTTCAGCACCGCTTAGTGATGCAGTTGTAATTGCACTGTTGTTTTCACTTTTTGGTTGGAAAATTACTTTGCTTTATGTAGGTTTTGCTCTGTTAATAGCAATTGTTGCAGGTCTAGTAATAGGAGCTATGAATTTAGAAAAAGAGGTTTTAATAGAGGTGAAACCAATAAATAGTTGCTGTGGAAATTCAAATGAAGATACAACTTTAATATCTTCAAGATTAAAAGAGTCATGGGATTATACAAAAGATATATTTCTAAAAATTTATTTGTATGTAATTGTTGGTATTGCAATTGGAGCATTTATTCATGGATATATTCCAACTGAATTTATAAGTAAATATGCAGGTGGAGATGTTTGGTATGCACCAATAGTTGCTGTTCTTATGGGAATTCCTATGTATTCAAATGCAGCTGGGATTTTACCACTTGTAGAAGTATTAACACAAAAAGGGATGCTAATTGGAACTGCACTTTCATTTATGATGGCAGTTGTGGCTTTGAGTTTACCAGAAGCTTTAATTTTAAAAAGAGTTTTAAGCTTGAAGTTAATAGCAATCTTTTTTACAGTTGTTGGCTTTGCCATACTTTTAACAGGATTTTTCTTTAATGCAGTTTTATAATATTAAAAAAAAAGGATAATAGATGAAAATAGAGATTTTAGGAACAGGTTGTACAAAATGTAAGGCTTTGGAAGTTGCAACAAAACAAGCAGTTTCACAAATTGGTGGTTTTCATGAAGTAAAAAAAGTTGAAGATATAGTTGAAATTATGAATTATGGTGTTATGAGTACTCCAGCACTTGTTGTTGATGGTGTTGTTAAAAGTAGTGGAAAATTATTAAGTGTTGAAGAAATTATTAATTTGTTAAAAGGAAAATAGTGGATAATTTTTTACAAACAATTGGTGCTATAAATGATGAAACTAGAGTTAAAATATTAAATTTCATAAATACTCATAATGAAGTTTGTGTTTGTGATATTGAAAACTCTTTTTCAATGATACAATCAAGAGTATCAAGGCACCTTAAGATTTTAAAGGAAGCTGGATTTTTAAAAGTTGATAGAAGAGGAAGATGGGCCTACTATAGTATTGTATCTCCTTTGGATATTTTTAGGCAATCAATTTTAAAAGAGATAAGTTATTTAGAATTGGATATTCCAATACTTAAAAAAGAGTGTGATTTATGCTAATTGCAAGTTTGATTTTTTTAGTAACTTTAATTTTTGTAATATGGCAACCAAAGGGCTTACAAATAGGTACAACTGCTGTAATTGGAGCAATTATTGCTTTATTTATGGGAGTTGTTAGTTTAAATGATGTTTTAATTGTAAGTAATATTGTTTGGGATGCAACTTTAGCATTTATTGGAATTATTATTTTATCTATGGTTTTAGATGAGATTGGTTTTTTTGAATGGTGTGCTTTGAAAATGGCAAAGTTTTCAAATGGAAATGGAATGTTGATGTTTATTTATTCTATTTTATTAGGGGCATTCGTTTCAGCACTTTTTGCAAATGATGGAGCAGCACTTATTTTAACTCCAATATTGCTCGCAAAAATGAGAATATTGAAACTAAATATGAAGACAATTATTGCTTTTTTACTTGCAGGTGGATTTATAAGTGATAGTGCATCTTTGCCTTTTGTATTTTCCAATCTTACAAATATAGTAACTTCAAACTATTTTAATATCGGATTTTCTCAATATTTTTTTGATATGTTAGTTCCTTTTATTGTAAGTGTTATTGCTTCTATTCTTTTTTTATGGTTGATTTTGAGAAAAGATATTCCAAAAACGGTTGATATAACTTTATTAAAAGAGCCAAAAAGTGCTATTAAAAATATGAGATTATTCTATTTTTCTTGGGTATTTTTAGCAATTTTACTTATTGGTTATTTTGTTGGAGATATTTATGGTTTACCAGTTTCCCTCTTTGCTTTAGGAGGAGCAACTATTTTTTTAATAATTGCAACACTATCAAAAGCTGTAAAACCAAAAGAGATTATAAAAGAAGCACCTTGGCAAGTTGTGTGGTTTAGTATAGGGCTTTATATAGTTGTTTATGGACTTAAAAATGCAGGATTAACTGATTATTTAACTATTGTTTTAAAGGATTTAAGCTTAAGAGGTGACACAATTGCAATACTTGGGACAGGATTTATAGCAGCATTTTTAAGTGCAATTATGAATAATATGCCAACAATTATGATTATGGATATTGCCTTACATGATATTGGAAGTCAAGCAATGATTTATGCAAATATAGTAGGATGTAATTTAGGACCAAAAATGACACCATTTGGAAGTCTTGCTACTTTACTTTGGTTGCATGTTTTAGCAAAAAAAGGTGTAAAAATATCATTTGCGCAATATAGTAAATTTGGTTTGATTATTACACCACCTGTTTTATTTATTGTATTATTGAGTTTGTAACATAATTGTCTTTTTTTAAATAATTGTAAAAGATAAAAGAATTAAATAAACTTTAAACTTTTATATATTATGATATTCATTATCATTTTAAAAAAGGAAATATTTTGTGTAACAATACTCTTTTAGGACAAAAACTAAATTTAATCGCTTCTAGTGATATTTTTGATAACTTAATCAAAAAAAATGAGTGGGAAACTTTGATTAGATTATTTAGTTTAAATATTTTGGATATAAATCATAGAGATTGTAAAGGTAGAAATATTTTATATTTTGCAATATTAAATAAAAAATATGAGTATATAAAGATGCTTTTTGATTTAAGAGTTAGTTCTAGAGTAAACTTTCATCTAAATGCAATAAATTTTGCCGTTTGTTTAGATGATATAAAATCTCTAGAGATACTTTTAAAATGTGGTTTAAATATAGATATTTTAGATGAAATAGGAACTTCACCTTTAATATATGCAATTTTATACAATAAAAAAAAGAGTACAGAATTTTTGATTAAATCTGGTGCTGATCTTGAGCTAGAAGATTTTATGGGAAATTGTGCAAAAAAATTATTACAAAATCAATAGAGTATTTTAGATTTTAGATACAAATGAGATTTAAGATTTCCTCTATATTTTTATAGAAATTATCATTTTTTTCTATCAAAATAAGATCTTTTGCATAGCCTTTTGAAGTAATAAGTTTTGCACTTTCAACTTCTATATTAAAATCATCAAAAACTTTTGCAATATATGCAAAAAGTCCTTTTTGATCTTTTGTATTTATTTTCAAAGATGCTAAATATTCACTATGATTAAAGTCTATTTTTACATCATCTTTTTTTATAATTGGTTTATTTATTCTTATTTTTTTACTCATATCAAAAGATTCATGTATTATTTCTTCGATTAAATAAAGCTCTTCATCTAAAGCTTTTTTTGAAAAGCATATTTCAAAATTCTTTTTCTCATCATATAGTTTGAAAATATTCATACTATTCATATCCATATATTGAAGTCTTCCTAATAAATATCCTAAATTTAAAGGAATTTTTCTAATAATTCTAATTTTCAGAAAATCATCATTTATAATATCAAAACTGTAGTTTTGTACATCTTTTGCTTTTATTGCAATATTTAAGATATCTTTGCTTTTTAGTCTTAAAAACATCTGATTTGAAGATATTTGAGCTATTTTTCTTTTTAAAATATTTGGCAACTCTTGATATTTTTCTAAAGTTTTCATTTTATTTAGTTTTGAAACTCTAGTAATACTCTCTTTTATAAGTTCTGGATTTTCAAAAGCTAAGATACTTTTTTTGTAAAGTTCTTTTAAAAGCATTGAAATTGAGCTATTGTAAAGAGGTTTATTAACTGCACAAATATCACAATAAGTTACAACATACAAAATCTTTAGTTCATTTATATTTTTGAATAATCCTATAAAGTTTAAAATAGCTTTTTGTGAATAAATATCTTCATTTGTTGCAGTTTTTGACATTTGGTCGTGATATCTTATTATATTTGCGCCCATTTTTATAAATTCATCATCAAAACCAAAACTTTTCATAGTTTTTTTGAAAATATTTTCACCAATAATATGATGATCTTTTTTTCTTCCTTTACCAATATCGTGAAAAAGTGCAACAAGTCTTGTTAAAATTTGCTCCTCCTTGCAAAGAGAGTTAAAAGCGGATTTAATAAATTCATCATCTATGTACATACTATATTTTACTGTTTGTAGTGTGTGAATATCTACTGGATGCTTATGATAACCATCAAATTGTGCTAGATTTGATATTTTCTTGAAGTTTGGAATTAAACTATTTATTAATTCACTATTATAAAATAGTTTTAAAATAGGGTACAAATTTTCATTTGTAAGAAGTGTTTTAATATCTTTTTTTAGTGATTTATTTATGATTTTTGGTATTTTAACCTTACTTGCAAAGTATATGTAAGATCTATCAAAACCTTTTATTGTTTGAGGAAATGATATTAGTTCTTTTAAAAGAGTTTTTAAATTAACAAAACTTCTATGAAAAGAGCAATATATCTTATTTTCTAAAATATAAATACCTTTTTTAAATCTTGATTTGCGTAAAATTTCTAAGTTTGAAACATCAAAAAACATAGTTCTTATAAATTTTGAACTCATATTTGAGTGAAAATTATGAATTATGTGAAGGCTTGAAAATAGTTTTGCCATAAATTCAAACTCATTTTTAAAATTCAGTTTGTTACTTACTTCAAGAAGCGTGTCAAAAGTAATTGTATCTACCTTTTTTTTGTGAATAGTATGAAGAGCATTTCTTGTTTGGAATATAAAATCTAAAGAGTTTGTGAATCTTTTATAAGCATCAGAATTTAGTTTTGTACCTACAAGTTCTTTTGCTTTTTGAACATCATACACAACATTTAAAATCCAAAAAAGCATATTTGCTTCTCTTATTCCTCCATAACCATCTTTTAAATTTACTTGCATATTTAGTGGATATTTTATTAATCTTTGAGTGTGAGTCATTATTTGCTCTTGTACAAAAGCTTTTTTATCTATTTGTCTTAGATTTTTTACAAATAATTCAAAATCTTCATAAATTTTTTTTGAACCAAAAATATATCTTGATTCAAGAAGTGAAGTTTTAATTGTAATATCATTTTTTGCTAAATCATACATTTCATCAATATTATTAATATTTACAACTCTTAATCCAAGATTTAATCCACAATCCCAAGCAAAAGCTACAAATCGTTCTATGATTTTTAAAATATCATAAGAGCTACTATTTTTGTATAAAATCATAACATCAATATCAGAGTGTAAACATAACTCAACTCTTGCATAAGATCCTAATGCAACGAAGCTAACAAATGAGTTATGTTTAAAACTATCTACACTTAAATAAGAGAAAATTTGAAATAAGAATTTATCTATATTTTTTGTGTTTTGTTTGAAAAAGAGTTTACTATTGCTTGTGTTTGCACTGTTTTTATAATCTAGATAAGTTTTTTTAAATATTTTTGATACTTCAAAACTACTTTTATCTTTAAAGTTTGCTATATCAAAAGATTTAATCATTGTTTTGAAATATCTATTTCAAACTCTAAAATCATATTTTCAGCTAATTTATTTAGGTTTGATTTATTGTTTGAATCATCAACACCAAAGCTTAGATTTAAAATATTCTTGTGATATCTTTTTAAGAATTCCAAGATATTTGGTGATTTTTTACCTGAGTTATTTATAGATGCTCCTAAATCAATAAGTTCCAAAACAACACTTTTTTTACCCATAAAAGCAGCATAATTTATAGGTTTTGCTCCAAAATTATCTGCTTGATTTACAATAGTATTGTTGTATTGAGATATTGTTTTAATATATTTTTCTTTATCTTTAAAAATTGTTGTATGGATTAGATTTCTTCCTTTTTCATCTACAAAGTTGGTATTTGCTCTTAAATCCAAAATAAGTTTCAAAATATCATCTTTTTCATTTAAAATTGCAAACTCTAAAGCTGTAATACCTATATCATTTGTGGCATTTATATCAACTCCTGCAACAACTAAATTTTTTATAGTATTCAATAAAACTCTTCTATTTTCAACTCTTTTTTGCAAATCTTGCTCTAAAAGATGAAAAATAATATTATTACCATTTATATCAGTTGAATTTATTTGTAGATTTTTTGTTCTTAAAATCTTAAATAATGAGAAGTTAAAATTTAATAAGCTATCAAAAAATAGTGGTTTGTTTTTAGAGTTTAATCTGTTAAAATCAAGATTATAGCTTGTTGTTAAAGCTTCTAAAATATCTTTGTATTGAGCATTTTGATTTAGATTTTCTTTATAAATTAAATCAAGATTTTGCTCATTTTCTAAATGTAAAATAATATTTATAAGAGTTTCAACTACACAAACATTATCTCTATTTTTGAACTCTAAATCAGCACCTTTTTCAATATATAGTTTAATCAAATCCATATTAGCTATGCCATTTAATATTAAAATTGATAAAACTGTAAGACCTTCTACATTTTGTCTATTTAGATTTAATTTTTCAAGATTGTTTAGTAAATAGTGAATTAAATCTCTATCTAAACTTCTTGTGATATTAAAAAATATTGTTTCATTTTTGTTATCCATTGCTTGAACATTTATATTTTGATGTACTAAAGCTTTAATTAATTCAGATTGACTATCTTTTTTTTCTCTATTTTGAATTTGTAAAAAGTGTTCAACTGCTTTCATTAAAATATTTTTATTTTCATGATTTTTTATATTTAAGTTAAACTCTAGTTCAGATGCTCTTTTTATAAAAGTAAAAGCTTCCAAACCTTTTGTAGCAGCGAAAAATAAGTAGCTAATTGATTTATTATTTGGGATTGTTGGATTTGCACCTTGATTTAGTAAATATATAGCCAAATCAATATTATTGTAACAATTATCAAGATGTAAAATAGTATCTCCAATTTTATTTTTATGGTTTAAATCAATTTTTTCTAAAGAGACTATTTTTTTTATAATATTCATATTTCCATTTGATACTGCGTCAAAAAGAACATTATTACCATCATTATCACAATTTGTGAAAGAGTTTGTTTTTTGTATTAAAAATCTAACTATTTTTTTATTTGCATTATGAATTGATTCTTGAAGAACAGTTCTATTTTTGTTGTTTAAGTGGTTTAAATTAGCACCAAAATCTAATAAAGTTTCTAGAAGTTTACTATCTTTTGAGTATATTGTATAAAATAATGCACTCTCTTTTAGATTGTTTTCAAGCTCCAAATCAATCTTATTTTCAAGTAACCATAAACAAGAATTGTATAAATCTTTTTTACAACAAGCTATTAAAATAGGTTCACCGTTTAAGTATAAAGAGTTTAAATCTATCTTTGATTTCTCTTTTATTTTGTTTAAATTCTCAATATTTAAATTAGGGCTTAAAAGCTCTTTTATCAAATCATCATTTGAGAATTTTTTAGAACCAAGTAATCCTATCATAATTTTACTTCCTAAATTTTTTTTATTATATTACAATCAAAGTAATTTAAATATTAATTAAAAGAATATTTAAAAAAGTGTTACTAAAATATACATAAAAGAGATAAAAAATATAAATATTTAAATTTTAAGCTATAAGTAAGATATTTTATCTTTATTTAATCTTTTATTTGATAAAATTCTGCTCGTCCAGCGCTGGAGACTTTACTCTCTAAAAGGACTACTTTATGGAAACTATGTCTGATATGTCATATATTATTGACACACTCTACGTACTGTTTGCGATGACTTTGGTTGTTTTTATGTATCCTGGCTTTGCTATGTTGGAAGCTGGAATTGTTAGAACAAAAAATGTTACTGCTGTATTAACTATCAATATTCTTATTTTTTCAATTGCATCTTTAGCATTCGTTTTAGTTGGTTATTCTTTAGCATTTGGAGAAGGACTAAACGATGAAAATATAAATTATGCAACGGTTTTATTTCAGATGGCTTTCGTTGGAAAGGCAATGAATGTTATGAGTGGTGGTATTAGTGAAAGAGCTAGAGTAATACCAATAGCAATATTTACAATAATTATGAGTTCTATTTTATATCCTTTAGTGGTTAATTTAACTTGGGGTTCAAATTTCCTAAAAGATACAATCTTAGATATATCATCAATGCATGATTTAGCAGGTTCTACAATTATACACAGTACTGGTGGTTGGGCTTTATTGGCTGCTTTACTAATAGTAGGAGCTAGAACTGGAAGATATACAAAAGAGGGTGGAGTTAGAGTTATTCCTGCTTCAAATATTCCTTTGGTAACTTTGGGAGCTTTACTTTTATGGATTGGTTGGTTTGGATTTAATGGTGGAAGTGTAGGTAGTATTGCTACAAAAGAGGATGCACATCTTGTTTCATTGGTAATTTTAAATACAAATACAGCTGGTTTTGCAGGAGCAATTTCAGTAGCAATAATGATGTATGTTATGTACAAAAAGTTTGATATTACAATGATTCTAAATGGTGGTTTAGGTGGTCTTGTTTCAATTACAGCAGCAGCTGATGTAGTTGGTGTTTACTCTCCTATTTTAATAGGAGCAATTGGTGGAATACTGGTTGTTCTTGGTGTATTTATGTTTGACAAATTAAGAATAGATGATCCTGTTGGAGCTTTATCTGTACATTTAATAAATGGAATTTGGGGAACATTAGCAGTTGGAATTTTCGCTTCAAATGGCGATGATATTACATTCTTAGGACAATTAAAAGGGGTTGTATTTGTTGGAGTCTTTGTTTTTGTAAGTTCTTATGTATTGTTGTATATTTTACATAAAATAATGCCAATAAGAGCAAAACGAGACCAAGAAATGCAAGGTTTAGATGTTGAAGAGTGCGGTTTGGAAGCTTATCCAGAATTTAAACGAGCATTCTAATAATATTAGTTTAATAAAATTTTGTTAAAATAATTGAACTAAAGAAAGGATTAATATTGAAAAAAATAGAAGCTATAATTAAACCATTTAAACTTGAAGATGTTAAAGATGCATTAACTCAAGCTGGAATTTCAGGTATGACTGTATTAGATGTTAAAGGTTATGGAAGACAACAAGGACACAGCGAACTTTATAGAGGTGCTGAATATGTTGTTGATTTTTTACCAAAAATTAAATTAGAGTTAATAGTTGCTGATGAAGATGTTGATAAAATAATATCAGTAATCACAGAAGCTGCAAAGACTGGAAATATTGGAGATGGTAAAATATTTGTTTCATCTATTGAAAAAATTATAAGAATTAGAACAGGCGAACAAGATGAGGAAGCTATCTAAATGGAAATGACATTTATTTTAAATGAACCTATGGATATGCACTTGCATTTAAGAGATGGTGACATGCTTCGGCTTGTTGCTCCTCTTACGTCAAACAGTTTTAGTGGTGCTTTGGTTATGCCAAATTTAGTTCCTCCAATTACAACAAAAGAGGCTCTTCTATCTTATAAAAAAAGAATTATTGAAGCATGCAAAGATGATAATTTTACGCCATATATGACACTATTTTTTCAAAATAACTATAGCTTTGAATTTTTGGAAGATATAAAAGATGAGATAATTGGAATAAAGCTATATCCAGCAGGAATTACAACAAACTCTGAAACAGGAGTTTCATCTATGGATATTGAAGTTTTAAGAGCTACTTTGGAAAATATGAGCAAGCTTGGTATTCCTTTATGTATTCATGGAGAAACAAATGGTTTTGTAATGGATAGAGAAAAAGAGTTTATGGCAATTTATGAAAGTATTGCTTCATCTTTTCCAGATTTAAAAATAATTATGGAGCATATTACAACAAAAGATGCGGTTGAATTACTAGATATTTATCCAAATCTTTATGCGACAGTTACTTTGCACCATTTACTAATAACTTTAGATGATGTAGCAGGTGGAATGTTAGATCCTCATCTTTTTTGTAAACCAATAGCAAAAAGACCTGAAGATAGAACAGCACTTTTAAATGCAGCTTTAAAAGCTCATCCAAAACTTATGTTTGGAAGTGATAGTGCTCCTCATCCAAAACATAAAAAAGAGTGTTGTGGTTGTGCAGCAGGAGTTTTCACATCACCAATTGCTTTACAAGTTTTAGTTGAACTTTTTGAAAAATATGGTTGCTTGAATAATTTAAATGATTTTGTATCAAATAATGCAAAAAATATTTATGGATTAAATATAAAAGAAAAAATTATAAAACTAATAAAAAAAGATTTTACAGTTCCAGCTATTTATGAGTATAAAGATGAAAAAGTTGTACCGATGTATGCAGGAAAAACTATATCTTGGAGTATAGAGAGTATTAAATAATAGGCTAAATTTAGCCTATTGAAAAATTAGAACCTTTTCTTTCATTTATTAATTTTTTAATATTTTCAGCATTCTCTTTTGCTTTTTGTTCTCTCTCTTCTCTCATAAGTCTAAGAGATTCTAAAGTCTCTTGTTTCTCTTTATCAAGATTTGATCTAATCTCAATAGCTTTTCTATTATTTGAAATTCCACAAACAGCAGAAAATTTCTCTTTTTTATTTACATAAACTATACTATCAGATGAGGCAGCATTTTTGTTAAATACAATTACGTCACCCTCTTTTAAATTTAAAATTTCTAAAGTAGTCATCTCTGTTTCAGCCATAATTGGTTCTATTTTCATTCTAGCACCTGAAATTAGAGTTTTTATATCTTGTTTTCTGCTTAGTTTTTTGTTTTTACCTTCACTAAAAATCTTATCAACAATTTTATTTAGTAGAGGTTCAATATAAGAAATAGGGTAGCAAATAGATAAAAAACCTGAATCTTCATCGATAGTTATTTCAAAAACTACAAGTAAAACTATATCATGATCTGAAACTATCTGAATAGCATTTGCATTTGTATCACTAGATTCTATTTTAAAATTTAAACTAGAAACATCACTCCAAGTTTTATATAAAATTTTAATAAACATTTTATAAAAATGCTCAAGGACTTTTATCTCTATTTCTGTTAATTCTCTATCAAGATTATCCATAGTATTTACAGCACCACTTCCTAGTAAATCAGCTATTACCTTATGTGAAATTGTAGGGTTACACTCAATTACAATTCTTCCATCAAGAGGTTTCATAGATAATGTGCTAAGAGATGTAACTTGAGGAATAGATAAAATAAATTCACCATAAGTCATCTGTTCAATTGATGTTAGTTTTACATCTACAACTTTTCTAAGCATTGAACTTAAATCATTTGTAAATTCTCTAAGCATCTTATCATGCATTGTTGTAAGAGCTTTTAGTTGATCTAGTGTTACTCTATTAGGTTTTTTGAAGTCATATATAGAGTAATTTTTCTCTTTAGCTGTAAATTTATCAAGTGGATTTGTTCCATCAATATCATCACCTTGCTCAGCTATATCTAAAAGAGCATCTATCTCATCTTGACTTAAAAATTCTGCCATAGTTCATTATCCTCTTAATTCAATATCAACATCAATAGCACCCATTTCTTTAATCATTCTAAGGGTATCTATAATCTCATTCATAGGAACTTTCATCACCTTCATAGAACGAACTAAATCAGATACAGTTGGCTCATTTTTTGTATTTATCATAGCATTATTTATATCAATTACTGGTTTGTCTGCAATTTTTACATTATCACCAATATCAACACCTTTATTTATAGATGGATTATTCCAATCTACATCGCCTAATCCTGACTTATCAATTCTTATTGTGAAATTATTTCTTGCTATTACTATTGGTGAAATAACAATATCTCCACCTGCAATAATAGACTCTCTATTTACATCAATAATAAGTTTTTTTCTAAATGTAGAGTCTAACTCTATATTTTCAACTTTTGAAATAAAGCTTACTATTGACATATTGTTTGGTTTTTGAACTTCAATAGTTCGAGTATCCAAAGCAGTAGCAAGTTTTTGTCCAAACACTTCATTTATTTTTTTCTCTACTAAGTCAGCATTTTTTGCAGAATTTTTATATAGACTCAACTGTATAGATTTTTCACCTTGAAGTTCATAATCTATCTCATTTTCAACTGTAGCGCCTTCATATATAAAACCTGTTGTTTTATTATTTGTATTTGCTACAACAGTTCCTTGAGCAACTGCATAAACATTTCCATCAACACCTTTTAGTTGAGTCATTAAAAGCTCACCAAAATCTATAGATTTTGCATCACCAATAGTAGAAACTGTAACTTTGATTTTATCACCTTGTCTTGAAAATGCTGGTAAATCAGCAGTTACCATAACAGCAGCAATATTTTTTGAATTAATAGAACCAGCAGGAATTTTTATATATGAGTTTGTAAGTAAGTTTTGTAAGCTTTGCATTGTAAACTTAGATTTATCACCAGTTCCTGGTAGTCCGACAATAAGACCATAACCAATAAGTTGATTGTCTCTTATTCCAATAACATTTGAAATATCTTTTATAGTTTGAGAATACAAAGAGCAAATAAGTAAAGAGATGATAATAAAAATTTTCAAAAAAATCCTTTATAAATTTTTAGTTTTTATTTTATCGAAATTTTAATAAAAAAAGGTATAATCAAAGCAAAATTTTAAATTATATAGGGCAAAAGATATTGAATATTTTCATCTACGGAAATCAAAACTTTAAAAATGAAGTACAAAAAATTTTAGTAAATTCTAAAATAGAGACAATTTTAGAAGATGTAAAAATTGAAGATGTATCAAATATTGAAATCTTAAAAGAGAAAATAGCTATAAATCCAAACGATATTTACTTGATTGATGAAGATAAAATAATAAAGAAAAGTAGATTTAAGTTTTTAAAACAAAAAGATGGAATAGAAGAAGAATTTTTACTTCAATATGGAGTAAATGATTTATCAATTGATTCATTAGAAGAGATACCAAATTATATAATTAGAAAATATGAGAGAATTATTTCAAATGAAAAAGATAAAAATTTAGAGCTAAAAAATGAAGATTTGGTTTTAGATAATGAGTTAGCGAATCTTTTAGAAAGTAAAGAGAAAGAGAATGATAAACATTTAACTAGTTCTATTTTAGAAGAACCAGTTGGAATTAATATAAAAGAACTTGATAGTTTAATTGAAGTTGACACTTCAGATGAAGTTAAAACAGATACAAATTATATTAATATGGAAGATTTTGATGAAAATTTTGGATTAAATAATGTCTCTTTCGATTATGATGATGATTCAACTTTTAACGAAGATTTAAAAAGTGATGAGGATTTATTACAGGACATTTTGAATACTAGTATAGTTGATGAAGATGATTATGAGTTTGTTGGTGAGACTTTTGAAGATACAAATTTTTTAGATGAGATTTTTCCAAATAATACAATTTTTGATATGAATGAAACTAGTATTAAACCTATAAATATAGTTTTGCAAGAAGATGATAAAAAAGAAGATGCTGAAGAAGATAATTTAGAAAGTATTAAAGATTTTGAGTTTGATTTTGATAAAGTTTTTGAAGATATAGATTTTAACAAAAACGAAGATATGAATAAAATAGATAAAAATATTGATATAATTGATAACTTAGAGGAAAAAGTTGAAGAAGAAAATCTAGATGATCAAAAAATAGAAGAGTTAGATGAGTTTATTTTAGAAAATTTTGATTTTGATGAACTTGATTTAAAAAATCAAGACCCAGCTGATATAAGCAAAAAAGGAGAAGATATGAGTGATGATTTTTTGGAGTTAGATAGTTTAAATGAGCAAGATTTAATTGAAGCTTTGAGTAGTTCAAATATATCAAATGCTATGCAAATTGATAATCAAAATAGACAAGAACAGCAACAATTAGAAAATTTAAATAGTAATTTTGATATTGGCAGTTCAAATGTGAATGATATAGCTAGTTTAATATCAAAATTATTAAATAATAAAACTTTAGAAATAACAATAAAAATAAAAGAGTAATATGGATTTATTGGCAATTGCCCAAAATACAGTTAAGATAATTTTGTTAGTTGGTATGCCATCACTCATGGTTAGTATGATTATAGGACTTATCATATCTATATTTTCTGCTGTTACACAAGTAAATGATGCAGCACTCTCTTTTGTACCAAAAATGATTTTTGTATCAGCATTTATATTGTTTACACTTCCTTGGGTTGGCGATCATATTGAAGCATTTACAATAGATTTATGGAATATGATTTTAATATTTGGTAAGTAGATGATAAAAAAACTATACAATCTTAAAAAAACACAAACTGAACAAAAACTAATAGAAAAATCAAGTTTAGAGCAAGAAGTTTATAAAATAGATAAAGAAGTTGGAGATTTAAATCATAGAATAAATACAACAACTGTTGAAAAACTAGGTTCAATTTCAGATTTTATGATTTTAGCTATGCATAAAGATACTTTAAGATTTGAGGTAAAAAATTTATTAAGTAAAAAAAACCAACTTCTAAAAAAAATAGATGATATATTTGTAGAGATTATAGAATTACAAAAAGAGAGTGAGCAATATAAATATATTTTGGATGAAGAGAAAGAACAAAAAAGAAAAGATGCTTTACATTTTGAAATATTAGAGAGTGAAGAGTTCATTCAAAGTAAATATATTAAAGGAAAAAATTGATAAATAAAATCTTAATAATAATAGTTTTTTCACTATCTTTAAATGCAGCTGTTGAAACAAGTAGTTCATTAACTAAACAGAAAATGGAAGTTTTAGAGTTAAAAAATGAATTAAATAATTTTTATAATGAAAAAGAGAAAGAGTATCAAAAACAAAAAAAAGAACTTGAAGATATTCTAGTAAAAATAGAGCAAGAGAAAGCAGAAATTAAAAGATTATATGAAAAAAATGATGAGACATTAAAAGATATAAGAGCTGAGGTTGTTAAAAAATCAATAAGAGTTTTTGAACTTATGAAAGCAAAAGTTGCTTCTGATATTTTTGATCAAATGATACTAGAAGGTAAAATTGAAGATGTTTTTGATATAATCGTCAGATTAAAGGAATCAAATGTATCAAATATTATGAAGACAATGAGTGTTGAGAATTCATCAAGATTGGTTCAGAAATTAGAAAGATACAATAAAGATAAGCAGAAAAGGGACTAAAAAAATGGCAGATGAAAACGAAGTTGTAAAAAAAACATCAGATGGAAAAGGATTACTAATAGTTTTATTGGTACTTGTGATTGTTCTTATTATGGCAGTTGCAGGTGGAACATATTTTTTATTGAATAAAATTTCAGCTAGTAATCAAGGTTCAAATAATAATAATACAGAAGAACTCGCAAAAACTTCTTCTAGTTCACCATCAAGTAATGATGCAAAATTTAAAGCAGATGTGAATGAGCTTGTTTTAAATCTTACAGATTCAAAAGGTAGAGAGAAGATTATGAAACTCTCTTTTTCTATTAGAAGTAGTGACCCTCTTATTGCAACAATAGTTCAAGATTATTTAGCAGAAATTACAGATGTTGTTATTACTCAAATAAGTTCAAGAAGTTCAGAAGAGTTATTAACTGTTGGTGGTAAAAATCTATTAAAAGATGAGTTGGTAGGGGAAATCAACAATGTAATCAACTATGTAACAAAAACGAATTCTAATGTTGTTAATAATATTCTTTTTACAACATTTGTAATAAAATAAGAGAAAATGATAGTAAAAGTTAGAAAAAAAAATAGTAGCTCAAAGATTATAAAAGTAATTATTATAGCTTCACTTTTTTTTGGAATTATCTATATTTCTCTTTTAATTAAAGAAGAAAATATTTTAGCAGTTGAGCTTGAAAAAGCAAAAAAAGATGAAAAAATAGCTCTTCAAGTTGAGCAAGAAAAAAAAGAAAAAGAGAGATTAGATGCTCAAAGAGTTATTTTAATCGAAGTTGAAAAAGTTGTTGATTTAATAGGGCAAAATAACATAAACGATATAAAAATTATAAAAAATAAAGTTATTTATGTTTTAAACCCAAATACAAATATAGATGCCATAACTATTAGATATGGTGCTATGGCACTTATAAAAAAAAGTTTCAAAGAGATTGTAGTAGTAGTTGATTTGGAACATGTTTTAAAAGGTAAATTAGGATGAAAAATATTTTATTTTTATTTATAATATCTTTGTTATTTACATCTTGCGGAGCCTTAACTGAGCCAAAAATTGATTTTACAAAACCACCGCAACAAGTAACAAAAGAGCCACCAGTTGTTAGAAAAAACAAAGGTTCTTTATATTCAGTTCAAGGAACATCACTTTTTGCAGATAAAAAAGATTTACAAGTTGGAGATATAATCCAAGTTGTAATAAGTGAAGGAATTACACAAAAAAGTGATAATAAAAGAGAGTTAACAAGTGATAGAAAGAATGAGTTTGGTGGAGGAATGTTTGCTTCTATGGGTACAGATCCATTAAATAGTACAGTTGGAAGAGTAACAGATAAAGCAAATTCTGTATTTGGAGTAAATTTTAATACAGAAAGTAGTGATAGTGATAAAGGAAAAGTAAAAACTCAAGTAAATGAGAATTTTGATACTAAAATATCAGCTATTATTGATGAAACTTATCAAAATGGTAACTATTTCATAAAAGGAAATAAAGAGGTGATAATTGATGGACAAAAACAAGAGATTGTAATAACAGGAGTTATAAGACCATACGATATAACATCTGATAATTCAGTAAACTCTTCACAAATTGCAAATTTAAAAATGCTTTATAAAAAAGATGGAGCAGAAGCTGATTTACTGCAAGTTCCATGGGGAACAAAAATATTAAGAGCAATATGGCCATTTTAAACTAAAATTAAGAAATGTAATGCAATAATTTTACATATTATAAAAAGGGAGTAAATATGTTTTCTACATTGAGTGTTTCTCAAACAGGGCTTAACACATCAAAGTATGCTATTGATAATGTTAGTAACAATCAAGCAAATAGAAATACTCCAGGATATAAAAAAAGAGTAGCAGATTTAAGCGAAATTAGATTAAATGGTGTTCATATAACTGGTCAAGGTGTAAACTTTGGTGGAATATCAAGAGTTACTTCTCAGTATATGTATGACAAGTTTATGCAAGAGGGAACAAAAGCCAATTATTTGGATAAATCTTCAAATATGCTAGGTGGAATTGAAAAAATTTTTGCAGAAACGAATAGCAGTGGTTTTTCAGTTGATTTAAATAGATATTTTCAGTCTGTTGAGAGTTTAAGAACAAATCCTAGTTCAGAAGTTAATAGAAGTTATATGAAAACTCAGGGTGCTGTTATTGTTGAATCTTTGCAAAACTTATATTCAAGTATAGAAAAACAAGCACAAATAGAAAAGGTTGAATTAAAAACAGATGTAAATAAGGTAAATCAAATTTTAAAAGAGATTGCAGATGTAAATGTCAAAATTGAAAAATATGATCCTTCTGTAAATGATTTATTGGATAAGAGAGATTTACTTGAACTTGAATTATCAAAATTTGTTGATGTTGATATAAATAGAGATGCTGGTTTTTATGAGATAAAAATAGGTGGAGTTGTTGCTGTTAGTAATAATATTTTCCATAAAGAGATACAAATAGAAGATAGATTAACAAATCAAATTGATAAGTTTAATCATATTAGACAGAATGCGGATGGCTCTAGTACCGTTTTTGATGCTTTGAAATATAATTCAGATTTTACACCAAAAGCACCTTATGATGTTGATGATACTATAACTTATAAGTTAAATAATGAGTTTTCTGTGAGTGTTAAGATTGGTGAGTCAATAACTGGAAATTGGGATGGTGATCCAAATACCCCTGATACAACTATGACTGTTGATAATGATAATTTAACAAGAGCATTTATGGTTAAAATAAATAGCGATCAAAACATGAGTAAACTAGTTACTGCTCATAATGGTGAATATACTCTTGATGCAAGTGGTAACAAAATTCCTATGTATCCAAATAGTGATAACTATTTAAAAATAGAGTCAAATTTACCAGGAGTTGACAATGAGTTCACTGGAAGATTTAGTATTGAAAGAAAAACGGGTACGGATGTAGATGGAAGAGAGACTATATACAAAAATGATAAAGAGAGTAAAATTGCTCAAAGTGATACAGTTTTAACTATTTTGGATCAAGATTTGAATTTAAAAAGTGGATCTATGAGAGCTCAAGTTGAGAATTTAGCTACTTCTAATCCAAATAATAAGTTTCAAAAATATTTAGATCAATTGGATCAATTTGCTCAAACTTTAGCTGATGTAAATAGCTCATACATAAGAGTTGGTGAAAATGATTATGTTTATGGAAGAGATGCTTCTGAAGCTCATAATACTGCACCATTCCCACCAAATGGTGGAGATATTGTAAATATGAATTTGTTTAGTGGTTCTAGTATTAAAACATTAAAATTTGATAAAAATGCAGTAAATGATTTGAATCAACAAAACTTGGATTATTTAGCAACTCTTCAGTGGAAAGAGAATTTATCATTCAAGGGTGGAGCACAAAATTCAAACGATTTAAATTCCACTTCTTTTGTAGAGTTTTACAGAAATTTAAAAGTAGGAGTTTCTACTGACAAAGAGGAAGCAAGTTATGGCTTTGAAGTACAAGATGCAATCGCTAATAATCTAGGAACAGCTTATAATGAAGTTGTAAAAGTAAATTCAGATGATGAGATGATAGATTTGATGAAATTTCAAGCAGCATTTAGTGCAAATGCTCAAGTTATTTCAGCAGTTGATGAAATGATACAAACTCTTCTTGGTATGAAGAGATAAAACTTACTAATAAGGAGTAGCAAATGGCAGAAGGAATTTTAGGACTCGGACAAGGTCAAGCAGCCTCACTAAGCAGTGATATGCTAGAAAAATTAAAAGCTGTTGATAGAAAAGCTACAGTTGAACCAATAGAGAAAAAACTTGAAAAGTTTGAAAGTGAAAAAAAAGTTATTTCAGATGTAACAACAAAAGTTAATGAACTTATGGATGCTGTTAAAGTTTTTTCTTTAAATCAAACTACTGGAGCAAATGCTTTTCAACAAAAAAGTGCAAATGTTTCTGGAGAAGGAGTTGTTTTTGATTCAGATGATTTAAGTACTTTAAAAACTGGAAGTATGAGAGTTCAAGTGAGTCAATTAGCACAAAAAGATGTTTGGCAAACAACTACATTTAATAAAGATACGTTAAATCAACCATTAACTGGAAAAGGTACTTTAACTTTATCTTTGGGAGATAAAAACTTTGACCCTATAGAAACAGAAGGTAAAACATATAGTCAGATAGTAGCAGAAATCAATAAAATTAGTGGTGTCCAAGCATCTTTAGTAGAAGATTCAACTGGTAATTTTAGATTATCAATAAAAAGTACTGAAACAGGAACTACAAATAAGATTACAATTGGAGGAGATTCTTCAACTCATTTTGGCTTTACAAATGTTTTATCTGCTCAAGATATGAAATTAAAATCTGATGGAATTGATTATTCATCTAGTTCAAATACTATTACAATTGATGGTTTAAAAATAACAGCAACAAAAGAAACTGGTGATTCAACAATTAATATAGAAAATGATACAACAACTCTTTCAGCTCAAATGAAAAATTTCGCTGATAAGTTTAATGAGTTAAGAGCAACTATTGAAAATGAGATTTATAGTGCTGATGCTAGTGTTGATAATAAAGGTGCTTTAAGAGATATGCTAGCAACTATCAAAAATGAACTTTTTGGAACAGGTTCAGGAGATAAATCTATATTTAGCTTTGGATTTTCACTAGATGAGAAAAGTGGTGATATACTTTTTAATCAAAAAGATTTTGAAGCTTCAATAAAAAATGGAACAGCTGATTTAGAGGCTTTATTTGCAGGAACACCTGATAAAAAAGGAATAGCAACATCTATGGATGAAGCGATTAGTATTAGTGGAGTTACAAAAAATCTTTTGGACTATGAAATAAATATGTTAGAAAGAGAAGAGAGATTAAAAAAAGATAAAGAAGCTGCAGAAACAACTCTTGATAATAGATACTCTCTGATGGCTCAACAATTTGCTTCATATGGAGTTATGATAAATCAAATGGAATCATCGTTTTCTGGTTTAAAAATGCTTATTTTACAATCACAATCTTCGAATTAGGAATATTAAAAAAGGTGGCTTTTAAGCCATCTTGCATTTAAGTAAATATATAATATACTAAAATAAATTGTTTTTGGAGTTAAATTTTATGGGGATTGAGCTATATAATCAACAAAATGCAGTATCAGATGACCCTTATGCTTTGGTTTTAAAACTTTATGAAGGTATAATAAAGTATTTATCCTTTGCAAAAAGTGCAATAAATAATGGTGATGTTGAAAATAAATTTACATATATAAATAAGTCAATTGCAATATTTGATGAACTTAGAAATGTTTTAGATTTTGACGGAGGAGAAGTTGCATACTATTTAGATGGCTTATATTTGTATCAAATAGAGACTCTTTTTAGTGCTGGAGTTGATGATAATCTAAATTCAATCAATCAAGTTATAAAAGTAGTACAAGGATTAATTGACGCATGGAAAGAAGAGACTGGTCTATAAAACTTTTGAAAGAGTTGATTTATATCGATTCTTTAGAATCTTATGAGAAAGCAAATAATTTGGTTTCTTGGTATAGTGAGCATTTTTATAAATCTAGTATAAATGATTTAGATTTGGAAGTAAATGATTTGAAAGTATTAGAAGAGTTATTTTATAGAAATATTAACTTTTTGAAAGAGCAACAAAAAGAAGCTGGTGAAGAGTTGAAAAATATAAAAAAAATGAAGAGTTTTCTAAAACATTAGAAAACTATTTTATGAAATATCCCTCATCAAGATTATTGAATATAATATCTTTTGGAAGTTTTTTTCTAAGCCTTTTTATCAAACTTCTAATTGCATCTAAACTTTTGAAATCTCCATCATATACGACATCTTCTATTAAGGTATAGTTTACACATTTTCCTTGATTACATATTAGAAGATGAAGAAAATTCTTTTCATTTTTTGTCAGTTCAATTTCACTATTATTGAATATAAATTTTTTTGATTCCATATCAAATAATGTCTCATTGTCAAACTTAAAAATATTATTATTTTTTTTAAATTTTGCAAGTTTGAAAAGTAATTCTTGAATATTAAAAGGCTTTTTAATATAGTCATCACATCCTTTTAAATAAGCACCTTTTATTGTATCAATATCAATGTTTGCACTCATAATAAATACAATTGAGTTCTTATTAATCTGTTTTATTTTTTCTAAAAGTAAAATACCATTTAAATTTGGAACAAAAATATCTAGTATAAAAAGCTCATAATCGCCATTTATATTATCAAGTGCAATTTTACCATCATAAAAAGAATCAACAATAAAATTTTCGCTTTCTAGCATATCTTTTATTGATTCATTTAATGCAAAATCATCTTCGAGCAAAAAAATCTTCATAATAATTCTCCCTAAAATTATTAATAATTTAGAATATATCTAAAAGTATTTATAGAGTTTTGACTTAAAACCTCTATTTCAAAATTATATTTTTTACAAATATCACTAACTATTGCTAAGCCCAAACCGTGCCCCCCAGTATTTTTATCTTCTCTTTTATATTTTTTGAATATTCCTTTTGGATTTTCTATTTTAACACCTTTTGAGTGAAATTCAAGGATATTGTCTTTTAAAATTATAGATATAGTTGAACCAATGTTTGAATATTTTATAGCATTTGAAATATTGTTATCAACCAATCTATTTAGCTCAATTTTGCTCATTTTAGGATAAAAATTATTGTAAGCTATAAGTTCAATTTTTCTATTCTGACAATCAGCAATTGTGCTAAAATATTTTACACGATTTTCTAAAGCTCTTTGAAGATTAATTTCAACAATATCGTACTCAATTTTATCTTTTGTATGAAGAAAAGTCATATCTTCATATGAATTTTCTAAAGTTTTCAAAGCTCCATCTATCTTTTTTGTGTATTTATCATCTCCATAAAGTTTCTCTCTTAGTTGAATATTTATTGTAATAATTGATAGTGGAGTTTTTATTTCATGAATAGAGTGAGCAATAAATTTATCTTTATAATTCAAAAGGAGCTCTTTTGTTCTTAGTTTATAAGTTAGATATATAGCAGTTGCTCCAGCAATAAAAACAAAAAATGAAACTAATTTTAGATACAAAATATCTCTACTAAATTTATTCTCATCAAAAACAATACAATATAAAATTTCTGCATCTTTGTAAATTGGACTATTTTGAAGTAAGTAAGCTATGTGAAGCTCATCATTATCAATTTTTTTGTGATATGAAATATAACTATTATTTCCCAATATTCCCAAAAGTTCAGTTCCTTTTTTTAGTCTACCTTCTAACTCTTCTATTGTTTGCTTATGAGAAGGTATAGTTTTAAAAGCAAAGTTTCCAATATAATCATTAGAAATAATATATGAGATAGATTTTTTAATAATAGGAGTATTATTTATAAACTCTTGTATCTCTCTTAACTCACTTATAAACTCATCATAAGAGTATGATAGTTGAAAATATTTACCATCTTTTAAACTAGAAGTAGAGTAACTTACAAATTTTAGAAACTCGAAAGAGTATTCAGGAATTGCTACTTCTATATTGTCATTATTTTCAAATTTCTTAAACTGTTTTTTAAGTAAAGAGAAATCAGTTCCAATATCTGTAAAAATAGAGCTATCTTCTACTATTAAATCTTTATTTAGTATAAAAACTTCAAATTTATTATATTTTAAATCTTTATTTAAAATTGTTTTTATAGTATCAACATCTAAACCATCTTCTAAAAGAGTTAAAGCCATTTTATGTTTCTCTTTTATAAACTCTTTTTTACTATGATACTTTTGCAAAACTTTTGTTAAAAGGGCAGAGCTTTTATCTTTAATTTTGAAAAAAAGTATCTCTTGATTTTTTGAGTTATTTAGTTTTATATTTTCTTGTAGTATAAAATATGCAAATAGTGTAATAAATAAAAAAATTAATATATTTACAAACAATAATGTTGATGATTTTGGTAGTTTTATATTCAATTTTACTCCTGAAAAGATAATTTTACTCAAAATTAGTTTAAATTAGTAATTTTTAAAATAATTGCTAATTTTGCCACTTCATTGACATTTTGCTTATATATAATTATTTTGCCGAAAAGGTTAATAAAAACGAACAAGGAAATTACTTTGAATAGTTCTATTAATATAGGAGATTTCTATATAATAGATTTCTCGTCATCAAATGATTTAGGGGCAAAAACTACTTTTTATGATTATATCGAAGAAGAGTTTGAAGAAGATGATGAAAAAGACTGGATAAAGTTAAATAATAATGTTTTTATTGATATAGAAGGCATACCTTATTCTATATTCATCTAATTTTAAAAGAGAGGTTTTGCCTCTCTTTTTTTTATGCTAAATTTACTTTTTTTTCAGTTTTTATTTTTTCTCTATTTTCTTTAAAGTTTAAGTAAAACTCTATTTCACTAGGAGTTAAAATTTTTATAGTATTTGTACTTCCTGGAATTCCAACAGGATAGCCAACAGTACATATATATAATCCTTTTTTATTTAAAATTTCTCGTTTTTCTAAACTTCTTAACATTCTTTGAATCATTTTTGAAGCTTGAGCCTCTTTTACTGTTGTAATTGGTTCAACTCCCCAAAGAGCAGTTAGACCAGTAAGTGTCTCTTTATCGTGTGCAAAAGTATATAATGGTGTTATTGGTCTATATCTTGACATTTTTCTAGCAGAATTTCCACTACTTGTAAGTGATAAAATACCATCTGCACTTAAATCATCTGCAAGTTTTGTAACTGTTGCTTGAATTACATCAAACTCATCAAGATATGTAAATTTGTATCTTTTTTCGTGGTCAAATATTTTTTCTGTTTGACTTATAATATTATGCATTGTTTCAACAACATTTACAGGGTTTTCTCCAACTGCACTCTCTTCACTTAGCATTACAATATCAGTTCCATCCAAAACAGCATTTGCAACATCTGAAATCTCAGCTCTTGTTGCTCTTTCATTTTGTGTCATTGAAAGAAGCATTTGAGTTGCAGTAATTACAGGAATTCCTTTTGCATTTGATTTTTTTATTAACATTTTTTGAATTGTAGGAACATCATAATATGGAACTTCTATTCCTAAATCTCCCCTTGCAACCATTATCCCATCACTTGCTTCGATAATTTCATCAATATTTGAAACTGCATCAAATTTTTCTATTTTTGCTATTAGTTTACCTTTGTAATCTCCTAAAAGTTCTCTTGCTCTTCTCATATCTTTTGCATTTTGTACAAATGATATTGCAAAATAATCAACTCTATTTTTTACTCCCCAAGCAATATCAGCTTCATCTTTTTTTGTAATAACTTCAATATTTATAACTGTATTTGGAAAATTAACCCCTTTTCTTGAGCTTAAAGTTCCACTATTTTCAATTTGGGCTTTTACATTTGGTGTTACTTCTATTACTTTTGCTCTAATAATTCCATCGTATAAATAGATATATTCATCAACTTTGATTTTTTTTAAAATATCTGGATAATTTATTGAAACAATGTAATCTTTTGAAGCTCTTTTTTCACCTATAATTTCTTTTTCTGAAAATGTTAGAATATCACCACTTTCCAATAAAAATGGTTCTTTTAGTTCTCCAACTCTTATTTTTGGACCAGATATATCTTGAAGTATTCCTACAATCTTTTTTTTATTTTCCATGGCCTGTCTTATGTTGTCTAAAGTTTCTTGGTGATACTCGTGACTTCCATGCGAAAAATTAAGTCTAAACATATTTGCGCCAGCATCAATTAACTTTTCAATCATTTCTAAACTGTTACTTGAAGGTCCTAGTGTTGCTAAAATTTTTGTTTTTTTATCCATAAAATATCTCCTATTTTGATTTTTTATTATATTAAATTATTGATTACTTTTTAATTACAAATTACTATAAAATAGATATAAGATGAATATTAGTATAATTTCGGATAATATTAATAGGAAGAAGATGAAAGTTATTATAAATGGGCAAGATAAAATATTAGAAGATAATTTAAGCCTACAAGAAATTATACAAAATCTGAAGATTGAAGATAAAGTTATGGCTTGTGCTGTAAATATGGATATTGTAAAAAAAGAGAGTTGGAGTAGTTATATACCAAAAAATAATGACACAATAGAGCTTTTAAACTTTGTTGGTGGTGGATGATTTATGAGTCGAGAAAAAGGAGATTTTGCTGAAAAAAGAGCAATATCTTTTTTAATTGACTTAAATTATATGATAATTGAAACAAATTTTTATGCTAAAAAGCTCGGAGAGATTGATATTATTGCAAAAAAAGATAATGTTTATCATTTTTGTGAAGTAAAATCTGCACAGAATTTTGAGTTAGCAGTTCAAAATTTAACAAAATCTAAATTATCAAAAATAAAGAAAAGTGTAGATTATTATTTACAAATAAAAAAACTGAATGTAGCATTTTGTATAGATGCAGTTATTGTAAATGAAGATTCAATTGAGATTTTAGAAAATATTACTATGTAAGAAGACCAAAGGTGAAGGTCGCAGAAACACCTTTGGCTTTATTGTATATACTTTTGCAGTACAAAAGAATTATAATTTATTTTAATAGCAGTAGACTAGCATTTTATAAAAATATTTTTAAAATTTACTTTTAGTGTATTTTTATATATGTAATATTACTTATGGAGAGTTTTTTGTACGAAAAAGAGTTAGAGATTATAAAAAAATCAAATAGATTTAGAAAAAGAGTTGTTTTTAAAAAAGATTTATTTGATCTTGCTTCAAATGATTATCTTGGACTTGCACAAAATAGAAAGCTTTTTAAAAAAGCATTTAAAAGAGTTTATAAATATCATTATTTTTCTCCAAAAGCATCTATGCTTGTAAATGGTTATTCTAAAATTCATAAAAAATTTGAAAATCTACTTTGTAAAGCAAATGGTTTTGAAAAAGGAGTTATTGTTGGAAGTGGATTTTTAGCAAATATCTCTATGATAGAAAGTTTAGTTAGAAAAGGTGACACTCTTTTTATAGATGAAGATTACCATGCAAGTGGGATTTTAGCTTCTAAACTTCTTCCTAAAAATCAAGTTGTAACTTTTTTTCATAATGATGAAAAAGATTTAGAAGAAAAGTTAAAAAATTGTACATCAAAAGGACGAAAAATTGTAGCTATTGAGGGTGTTTACTCAATGAGTGGAAATATTGCAAAAAAAGAGATTTTTGATTTATCAAAAAAATACAATACATTATTGGTTGTTGATGAAGCTCATAGTTCAGGTGTTATTGGTGAGAATCTTTTAGGAATTTTTGATTATTACAATATTAAAATAGAGCGAAATCATATAAAAATGGGAACTTTAGGAAAAGCTTATGGTTCATATGGAGCATATATTTTATCTTCAAAAAATATAATAGATTTCTTACAAAATAGAGCAAAACCAATTATTTATTCGACAGCCCCATCTCTTTTTGATACAGCTTTAGGATACGAAAGTTTAAAATATATTTTAAAAAATAATCATAAACTAAAGCAAAAAATTAAGGAGAACTTAAGTATAATCCAAAGCTATTTAGGAATAAGCTCTAAATCGCTTATAATTCCAATACTAGTAAATGACAATAAAAAAGTTTTAAAGATACAAAAGTTCTTAAAAGAAAATGGCTTTTTAGTTGGTGCTATAAGGCAACCAACAGTTAAAAAGGCGATTATTCGGCTCATCGCAAAGATTGATATAAATTCTGATGAGTTGAAAAAAGCTTGCAATTTAATAAAGGATTTAAATGCAAATAAATGATTTAATCAAAGGTAATAAAAAATTTAGAGAAGTTAGATTTTCGAAGTATGAGACAGATTTAAAACAATTATCAAAAGAGGGTCAAAATCCAGATATTTTGTTTATTGGTTGTAGTGATAGTAGAGTTACACCAGAGTTGGTTTTGGATACAAGACCTGGTGATATGTTTACCCTTAGAAATGTTGGAAATTTTGTTCCACCATATAATCCTGATGAAGATTTTCATGGAACAAGTGCAGTTATTGAGTATGCTGTAAATGTTTTGGAAGTTAAACATATTATTGTTTGTGGGCACTCTCATTGTGGAGCTTGTAAGAGTTTATATCAAGATTTAGGAGATAGTCCTGATTTGATAAATGTTAAAAAATGGCTAGAATTAGGTAAAAAAGCAAAAGAGTACACACTTTTGGCAACACTTGATAAAAATGATAAAGAACAACTATATAGAACAACTGAAAAAGTATCTATTGTTTATCAAATGGAAAACCTTCTTTCTTTTCCATATATTGTGAGAAGAATAAAAGAAGGAACACTTCAAATTCATGGTTGGTACTATAAAATAGAAAATGGAAGTATTGAATTTTATGATGGAAGTGATTGTACATTTAAACCACTAGAAGAGTTTAGAAATGAGTTATGAAACAAGAAAATTACCTAAAAAAACTATTGTTATAATATCTATTATTATTGCTTTAGGAGTATTTATATTTATTTGGTTGGAACTATTAAAAAATCAAAAGTTCAATGAAGTTTTAAGTGACTTAGGACATAAAGATATAAAAAATCTAAAAGTAGTAAATAGAATTAATGTTGAAGATACTATAACTAAAGAAAAAAGTTATGTTTATAAACTAACATTTTTTGATAAGACTTTAAATAAAACTTGTATAGGTTTTGTATCTAAACAAAAAGATAAAACATATACAAAAGATTTTGATTGTAAATAAGAGGATAATATGACTTTAATTGAAAAATTAGAAAATGGTACTAGGTTAAACTATGAAGATGGAGTTAAACTTTTTGACTTAGATGTTTTAACTTTGGGACATTATGCAAATAAAATAAGAGTTTCAAAACATCAAAAAAAGACATATTTTAATATAAATAGACATATAAACCCAACAAATATTTGTAAAGATGTTTGTCAATTTTGTGCATATAGTGCAAGTAGAAAAAATCCAGACCAATATGCTTTAAGTCATGAAGAGATTTTAGAAACTGTAAAAAACTCATCTAAAAATGGAATAAAAGAGGTTCATATAGTTTCTGCTCACAATCCACACACTGGGTTAGAGTGGTATATGGATATATTTAAAAAAATTAAAAAAGATTTCCCAAATATACATATAAAAGCTCTTACAGCTGCTGAAATTCATTTTTTAAGTACACAGTATAATTTAAGTTATGAAGAGCTTATTGATACTATGATTAAAAGTGGTGTGGATTCAATGCCAGGTGGTGGAGCTGAGATTTTTGATGAAACTGTTAGAAAAAGAATTTGCGGAGGAAAAGTAAGCTCAAATCAATGGTTAGAAATTCATAAACTTTGGCACAATAAAGGTAAAAAAAGTAATGCTACAATGCTTTTTGGACATATTGAAACAAGAGAAAATAGAGTTGATCATATTTTAAGATTAAGAGAACTTCAAGATATTACAGGTGGATTTAATGCTTTTATTCCTTTAGTTTTTCAAACAGAAAATAACTATTTAAAAGTAAAAGAGCCAGTAACTGCAAATGAGATCCTAAAAACTTATGCGGTTTCAAGAATTTTACTTGATAATATTCCAAATATTAAAGCATATTGGGCTACTTCAACTGTAAAATTAGCTCTTATAGCTCAAGAATTTGGTGCAAATGATGTTGATGGAACAATTGAAAAAGAATCAATACAAAGTGCAGCTGGGGCAAAAAGTAAACATGGAGTTGCTCAAAATGAGTTTGTTGACTTAATAAAAAACTCTGGATTTACTCCAGTTGAGAGGGATAGTATTTATAATGAACTAAAAATTTATTAAAATTTATTTAATAAATTTTAGTTCCCAAGATATTAAATACAGCAACCATTTCCGCAGCAAGAGCTAATAGGTTCATCTTTGTAAAATTTTATTACCAAATTATTAAACATCTCTTGTATTTGAAAATTATGTTTTTTACAAAAAGTTTTATTCATAATATTTTTTATTTCAATTGCTTTAAAAAGAGCATCATCTTTTGAAGAGAACTCAAAGCTTCCATTTAAATTACTATTTAAAAAACATTTACATTTATCTTGAATTAATATTTTATACATTTTTTTACCTTTAAATTTTTAAAGAGGAAAGCTTATCAGAAAATTTATTAAAGCAACAAAATAGCAAAAAAAAGTTAGAATAAAGGATTAATAATTACGGGGGAATATATGCATATTACAAATCTACTATCACAATATTTTGGTAAATTTGCTAAAAAAGAGTTTCCAAAACCTATTCAAGAGTTCATAAATGGTGCTTATACAAAATTTATGAAACTAGATTTAAAAGAGTTTAAAAATTCAAAACATTACAAATCTTTAAATGAACTTTTTACAAGAGATTTGATAATAAAAAGAGAGATAGATAGTTCGAAAGATATTTTTATTTCTCCAACAGATAGTTTAATTACTGAGTGTGGGAAGTTAAAAAATGATACAGCTTTACAAATAAAAGGTATGGAATATAGTGTTGAAGAGCTTCTTACTTATTATTGTAGAGATAATTTCTCAAAAGTAGAAAATGGTGATTTTATGAACTTTTATTTATCGCCAAAAGATTACCATAGGTACCATTCTCCAGTTGATTTTAAGTTAAAAAAACTAATTCATGTACCTGGAAAACTATATCCTGTAAACTTAAAATATCTGAACAAAGAGATTGAACTTTTTGTTCAAAATGAAAGAGTTGTTTTGGAGTGTGAAAAAGATGGAAAAATCTTTTATATGATTTTTGTTGGAGCTTTAAATGTTGGGCAAATGGTATTTGAATTTGAGCCAAGAGTTGAAACAAATAAAGATACAAAAGAGATAAAAGTTTATACATATGAGAATATTGAAATTTCAAAAGCTGACTGTTTAGGTTATTTTAAAATGGGATCTACAGTTGTAATGATTTGGGAAAAAGATTTTGTAGTTTTAGAGGATTTATTAAACCAAAATGTAAAATTTGGTCAAAAAATTGCAAAATATTGATTTGTTAAATACTCTCTTATTTGCAACTACATTTTTAGCAGTTGTTTTTATAATTTTATATATAAAACAGTTAAAAAATGAAAAAAATATTTGTAAACAAGTTATTGATAGTGCAAAAAAAGAGGTAGAAGAGAGACTTTATAAAGATGAACTTACAGGTCTTAAAAATAGAAAATCTCTTGAAGATAGTATAAAAGGAAAAGATTCTGTTGTTGCTATTTTACTTGATGTAGATGCTTTTGAAGATTTAAATGAACTTTATGGATTTATAAATGCTGAAGAAGTTTTAAAAGAGTTGTCAAATATTTTAAAAGGTTTTGAAAAAACTCACAATGTTGTTGCATATAGATTAAGTGGTGATATTTTTGCCCTTACAAATATAAGCAATATACCATTTGAAGAGATTTTTATCTTAATTGAAGAGTTAAATAAGACTTTTTTAAATCGAAAAATTTTTGTTGATAAACTGAAAGTTGATATTGTTGTATCTATGACAATTGGAATTTCAATTTTTCAAGAAGAGCCTATATTAACTGCAGCTATGGCTTTGAAAAAAGCAAAATCATTAAATCAAAGTTGTTTTGTTTATAATAATGAACTTGATTCCAAAGAGCTTATCATACAATCACTTTACTGGAGAGAAAAGATAAAAAAAGCAGTTGATGAAGATAAAATCATACCTTTTTATCAACGAATAGTAAATAGAAACCAAGAAGTAATAAAATATGAATCTTTGATGAGAATAAGAGATTTTGATTACAATAATGAACCTGTTATTGTTACTCCCGATAAGTTTTTAGGAATTTCATTTAAGACAAAACAGTATTTAGAACTTTCAAGAATTATTATCTCAAAAAGTTTAGATAATCTTTTGAAAACTCAAAAAAATATAACTATAAACTTGAGTTTCAAAGATATTTTGAATTATGAATTTATAGATTATTTAGATAATGTTTTGGAAAAATTAAAGTTTGAAGATAGAACTAGGCTAGTTTTTGAAATCTTAGAGAGTGAAAATTTGAGTGATTATGATTTTCTAGAAGAGTTTGTTTTGAAATATAAAAAACTAGGTTGTAAAATAGCAATAGATGATTTTGGAAGTGGGTATTCAAATTTTATTAGAATAATTAGACTTAAACCTGATTATTTAAAAATTGACGGAAGTCTAATAAAAAATATAGATAAAGATAATAACTCTTATGAGATTGTAAAATCAATAATTGCTTTTAGTAAAACTTTAAAAATTAAAACTATTGCTGAATATGTGCATAGTGAAGAAATATTTAATCTTTTACTTGAATTGGATGTAGATGAATTCCAAGGTTACTATTTTGGAAAACCAGATGAAGAATTTTCATAAATTAATCTTCTAAAAAGTATTTTTTGGATAAATTTTATCAAAATATAAAAGGAGAAAAGATGAGTATTATTACAAAAATAGAAGAGCTTGATTTAGCAGGTACAAAAAAAGGAAAAATTGTTATTTCAAATGTAACTGAGCCTTATGGTGCAAATACAGCTGATATTGTAAGTATTGCAATTGCACTAAACGGTGAAGATGTTCAATGGAAAGCACATATTCCTTATGAAAATATTGATGGATTAATAGAAGCTTTAAATAAAGTAAAAAATCTTAAAAAATAGAGCTAAAAAAATATATTGTGATATAATTCCTTCTATATTTAGGGGGATTTATGTTGCAACTAAAAATTATTGGAAGAGTAGAAACTATATCGATTTTGGATTTAGAACTTTTTGATTTAGACGCAAAAATTGATACAGGAGCTTACTCAAATTCTCTTCATTGTGATGATATATTTGTAGACGAAGATAACTTTGTACATTTTAAATTGTTAGATAAAATTCATCCTTCATACCACGGAAAAAAATTAAAAATACCACTTTATAAAACAAAGAGTGTAAAAAGCTCAAATGGTCTTGTTCAGTTAAGAGCTTCTATAAAAGTTCGAGTAAAATTTGCAGGAAAAGTTTATCAAACTGTAGTTTCACTGACAAATCGTGCTGATATGAAATATCCTATGTTAATAGGAAGAAAGTTTTTAAAAGATAGGTTTTTGGTTGATGTTTCAAAAAAGAATTTAGTAAAGTAGGAAATAAAATGTTAGTTTATATACTATCAAGAAATGAAAATTTATATTCAACAAAAAGATTGTTTGAAGAGGCTTTAAATAAAAGTTGGGAAGTAAGAGTTATTGATTATTTAAAATGTACAATAGAGATTATGAAAAATGAGCTTGTTGTAAATTATGAGGGTCAAATTTTGAAAGTTCCCGATGCAATAATTCCAAGAATTGGTGCAAGCAAAACTTTTTTTGGTGCAGCAATAGTAAGACACTTTGAGATGCAAGATGTTTTTTCAACAACTGGAAATTTGGCACTTACAAGAAGTAGAGATAAGTTAAGAAGTCTTCAAGTTTTATCAAAACATGGTGTAGATTTACCAAGAACAGTTTTTGCTTCAAATAAATCAAATGCAAAAGATGTAATAGCACTAAGTGGTGGAACACCTTTAGTTTTAAAAATTTTAGAGGGAACTCAAGGTGTTGGAGTTGTTTTGGTTGATAGTAAAAAAGCTGCAAAATCAGTTTTAGATGCCTTTTATGGAATGGATGTAAATTTACTTGTTCAAGAATATATTGAAGAAGCTAGTGGAAGCGATATAAGAGTTTTTGTGGTAAATGGCGAAGTAGTTGCTGCTATGAAGCGACAAGGAGCAGAAGGAGATTTTAGGTCAAACCTTCACCAAGGTGGAAGCGCTAGTGTTTATAAATTAAATAGAAAAGAGAAAAGTATAGCTCTTGCAGCTGCTAAATCCATGGGACTTGGAGTTTGTGGAGTTGATATGATAACTTCAAAAAGAGGACCTTTGGTTATGGAAGTAAACTCTAGCCCTGGATTAGAAGGAATTGAAAAATCAACTGGAATAAATGTGGCACTAAAAATAATGGACTATATAGAACAAAATATAAAACCAAACTGTCCAACAAATCCAACAAAAAGAAAGATTAAAAAGGATAGTATAGGGGCATAATAAATAAATATTATAAGTAAATATAATATTTATTTTAAACTATTCATTTACTAATGTAATATATAATCTAATTTTTTAAAGGATAGATATGCGAAAAGTTATAGTTTTTTTAATATTTACTAATTTTTTATTTTCTTATGAAGAGTTAAATATTGATAATTTTGATGAAAAAATAAAAGGTAAAAATGCAATTATTGATTTTTATGCTTCTTGGTGTCCACCTTGTAAGATTTTGGCAAATAATTTAGAAGATTTTGAGATTATCAAACCAGATAATGTTGAAATTTTTAAAGTAAATATTGATGATGAGTTAGTTTTGGCAAAAAAATATGGTGTAAAAAAGTTACCAACTCTAATATATTTTAAAGATGGAAAACCAATAAAAGAGTATGTAGGAATAAAAACATCGCAAGAGCTTTTAGATAGTTCAAAAAAAGATTTTAAATAGGATTTTATATGAAAAAGATAGTTATTTTTTTAATGCTTTGTATCTATTCATTTTCTTTAGAAATTGGAAATAAAGTTTTAGAACCTGAAGAGGCATTTAAAGTAGTTTTTATCAAAAATGAAAATAGCATAAATATAAAAATAGAACTAGGCAAAGACATATATTTATATGATGACAAGCTTCAAGTAAATATTACAAAACCTCAAAAAATAGAACTTTTAAAGGATTTAAAACTATCAAAACCAGTTAGTTACGATGGTTTTATTGTTCATTTTGATGATTTAAATATTGAAATTCCATATAGCTTATTAAAATCAAAGATAGATTCCAATAAGTATGAAATCGAGTTTAAGTTTCAAGGTTGCTCAAAAGCAGGGCTTTGTTATGCTCCAATGAGTGAAAAACAAGTTATATTTTTTGAAGCAGATGTAAAAGAAGAAATTATTGATCCAGTTAAAGAAGATATAAAACAAAAAAATGAGTTAGCTTCTTCTTCAAAACAGGAAAATGAAAATTTAAGCGAAACAGATAATATAGCAGCATCTTTAAAAGATTCTAGCACTTTAATTGTTCTTGCAACGTTTTTTGGATTTGGTCTTTTATTGGCATTTACACCTTGTGTTTTTCCTATGATTCCAATTTTATCTTCTATTATTGTAAAAGCTTCACAAAATGAGAGTATGAGTGCTAAAAAAGGCTTTTTCTTATCACTTATTTATGTACTTGCGATGAGTCTTGCTTATACAATTGCTGGAGTTATTGCTGGAATTTTTGGAGCAAATTTACAAGCATCTTTACAAAATCCTTATGTTTTAGTAGCTTTTTCTTTTATTTTTATATCCCTTGCTTTTTCAATGTTTGGGTATTTTGAAATACGACTTCCAAGTTCAATTCAAACAAAGATAAATAAAACAACTGAGGGTAAAGAGAATCAAGGAGTTATTGGTATTGCAATTATGGGATTCTTATCAGCATTAATAGTAGGACCTTGTGTTGCGCCTCCTCTTGCTGGTGCTTTGGTTTATATAGGACAAACTGGAGATGCTCTTCTTGGTGGAATGGCACTTTTTGTAATGAGTTTAGGTATGGGAGTTCCTCTTTTACTAATTGGAGTAGGAGCTGGTAAATTTATGCCAAAACCAGGTGGCTGGATGGAAAGTGTTACAAAAATATTTGGATTAATTATGTTAGGTGTTGCTATTTGGTTACTTGATAGAGTTATAAATCCAACAATATCTATGTATTTATGGTCTTTCTTGCTTTTAGGAAGTGGTATTTACTTAAGAGTTTATACACATATTATTTCACAACTTATATCAACTATAATATTTATTTTTGGTGTTATTATGATTATTGGTGCTGTAAGTGGAGCTACAAATCCTCTAAAACCATTTGAAAAGTTTACAAGTGGAGTTTCTATTGTAAAGCAAGATGAACTAAAATTTATAAAAATTCAAAATATTGCACAACTTGAAGATGCTATTTTAAAATCTTCAAAACCTATAATACTTGATTTTTGGGCAACTTGGTGTGTATCTTGTAAAGAGTTAGATGAAATTACTTTTAAAGATGATGATGTTATTAAAAAACTTCAGAATTTTACACTTTTAAAAGTTGATGTTACACAAAATAGTGATGATGATAAAGCAATACAAAAAAGATTTGGAGTTGTAGGTCCTCCTGCATTAATTTTTTGGGATGAGAACAAACAAGAGGTAAAAAGTGCAAAGATAGTTGGATATAAAAATCCAAAAGAGTTTTTAGAAATCTTAGATAAAAACTTCAAGAATTAAATACCTTTAATATATAATAAATCTTTTTTTAGGATTTATTATGGAATTTACCACAGAATTTTTAATTTTTGCTTCTATTATTATTTTTTTATCGGCATTAGTTCAAGCTACTATTGGTTTTGGCTTTCCTATGATAGCAACTCCTCTTCTTGCAATGGTTACAGATATTAAAACAGCTGTTATCTATGTTGCTATTCCAACTTTAGTATTAAATTTAAGCGTATTAATTATTGAAGGAAATTTTTTACAAACCATAAAAAGGTTTTATCCTTTAGCTCTTATGGCTATGATTGGAAGTGCCATAGGAACACAAATCTTGATTTATAGTAATTCTGAAATATTTAAATTTCTTTTAGCAATCTCAATTATTTTTTATCTTTTTAGTCAAAAAATATCTTTTGAAATGCCTTGGGTAAGGAGTAAACAAAATTTAGCAACTATTGTATTTGGTTTAAGTGCAGGTATTATTGGTGGCTTAACAAATGTTATGGCATTAGTTTTAATTATCTATTCTTTAGAATCAAGACAGACTAAAAAAGAGATAATTCAATCTACAAATCTTTGTTTTATGTTTGGAAAAATTATTCAAATAGTCATTTTTCTATACCATGGTTCATTTACTCAAGAGATATTAGAAATATCTTTATATAATATTTTAATCGTTGGAATTTGTTTGATAATAGGTTTTAATTTAAGAAAAAAAATAGATTCAGATAATTATTTCAAGTTTATTAAAGTTTTTTTATTTTTAATGGCAATAGCTTTGATTTTACAAACAATTTTTTAAATTGAAGATGGGATATTTATCCCACCCTCATAATATCTTATATAAATATAAATACACCAATAATTATAGGAATAAGATAAATAGTACCAAAAATTGCTCCTAGTGCCCACCATTTTCCTTGTGATATATATCCAGCTCCATACCAAATAGGAGAAGGACCACAACCGTAAGGAGTAATAATTCCCATAACACCTAAACTACCAGCTAAAAGAATAGTAAATGTTAATAATTGTTCAGCAGGTATAAATGTAGAAGCAATAACCATAAACAATGGAACTAATGCAGTAACATGAGCTGTTGTACTAGCAAAAAAGTAATGTAAAACATAAAACAATAGTATTAAAGCTATTATAAGTGATGTTAGACTTAAATCTGAAAGCATTGCTTGTGAATTTTTACCTATAAAATCTAAAATACCAACTTTTTTTAATCCATCAGCTAAAGCAACTAATGTAGCAAACCAGATAAATACATTAAATGCAGCTTTATCAGAAAGTAAATCATCCCAAGTAATAATACCTGATAAGATCATTATAGAAACAATGCTAATTGCAGTTATTGTTGAATCAACTCCGAGTTCTTTTCCAAATATCCAAAAAACTAAAGCTACCGTTGCAAGCCCTGCCATCAAGTACTCTTTAAATGTAATATTTCCAAGTTTTTTTAACTCTTCAGCAGCCCATTTTGGAGCTTCTGGAGATTTTTTTTGTGTAGGTGGATATATTACATAAGTTAGCCATGGAGTTAAAAGAAACAAAGGAACCATTAGTGGTATCATAATTTTTGCCCACTCCATCCAAGTTATAGCATGACCTGTACCTTTTGCAATTAAATCAACAGCTAGTAAGTTTGGTGCAAGTGCAGTTAAAAACATAGAACTTGTTACACATGTTGATGCTATTGCAACCCAAGAGATGTATGAACCTATTTTTCTTGGCTCATTATCTGGAAGAGAGTTGAAAATTTGTGGAATATTAATAGCTACAGGATAGATACTTCCTCCACTTCTTGCAGTATTTGATGGCATAAATGGAGCTAAAACTAAATCAGAAAATGCAACTGCATAACCTAAGCCTAGAGTACTTTTTCCCATATATTTAACCATAATCAAAGATACTCTTCTTCCAAGACCTGTTTTTTTGTAACCAGCAGCAAACATAAATGCAGCAAAAATTAGCCAAATAACACTATTTGAAAAACCACTTAATGCCCAGTTTACACTCTCTTTAGAATTTCCAATTAATCCTAAAATAGCTACTACTGAAATACCAGTAAATCCTACAAGAGCGGCAGGAACAGGTTCAAGAATAAGACCAATTACAACTGCTAAAAATATTGCTAAAAAATGCCAAGCATTTTGCGATAAGCCCTCTGGTGCTGGAATAAACCACATAACCAATACTACTAGCACTGGAGCTAGCAGTTTTATAGTTCGTGAAGACATAAAACCTCCTAATAAAAAATTAAGGAATTATAATATAAATTTATTACATATAGATTATAAGAATAAATTAAATAATATTTATAATAGAATTTTTGTTATACTCTATTAAAAATTAGGAGATATATTGAAAAATAAATTATTAATTACATTTTTTATAGGAATGTTTTTTGTTGTATGTAGTGCAAATGAAGTAGTAAAATCTGAAGAGTGGAAAATTCAAAATGATCCTTATTATAAACATAAAGTTAGTCAGTTTGAGATGTTAAAAGATATAAATAATATTGAAACTATGATGTTGGGTGATTCTATTACTGATGAGGGTGAATGGAGTGAACTTTGGGGAATGGTAGTTCAAAATAGAGGAATTAGTGGAGATACTACATTTGGAGTTTTAGATAGACTTTATACTATAAATCCAAACATAAAAAGAGTCTTTATAATGATTGGTGTAAATGATATTATGAGAGGCAGTAGTGAAGATCTAGTTTTTGAAAACTATAAAATGATTATAAAATTCTTTCAAGAAAAAAATATAGATGTTGTTATTCAAGCTACATTATATATAGGAGAGAGTAGAAAACAAAATTTTAATCAAAAAATTGAAAAGCTAAATCAAAAATTAGAAGAGTTTGCAAAAATCAATAAAATTGTTTTTATAAATTTAAATCCAATTTTTGCACCACAAAAAACTCTTTTAAAGAATTTTACAAAAGATGATTTACATTTAAATGCAGATGCTTATAAATTATGGATAGAAACTTTAAAAAAGCTTAAATATTAAAAAAATGAGCAATAATGCTTGACAACTAGATTTGTTTTTTTGTACAATGAAAAACATTTTATTTTGACAAAAAGGGAAAAGTATGAGAATAAGGACTAGTTTACTTACAATTGTTTTATTTAGTTTCATTTTCTCTGGTTGTGCAACAACCTCTACAAGTCAAAATAACCTCTCTACTCCAGATAATAAATATTCATACGATGGTAAGTTAAATCAAGACCAAAAGCATTTAAAAAATCATAATTTTATAGATGATATTACATATTCAAAGTATATGTCAAAAAGAGATATGGCTATAAATAATGAGTTATTTAGTTTTTATAATGAGTGGAAAGGTACAAAATATAGAATGGGTGGATACACAAAAAAAGGGATAGATTGCTCTGGATTTGTGCAAAAAGCTATTTTAGAAAAGTTTGATTTAAAACTTCCTAGAGATAGTAGATCTCAATCACTTGTTGGAACAACGATTAAAAAGAGTGAATTGCAAATGGGTGATTTAGTATTTTTTCACACAGGAAAAACAAAGCATGTAGGTATTTATATAGAAAACGGTGAGTTTATGCATGCTTCTACAAAAATTGGAGTTACAATCTCTAAAATTGATGATGACTATTTTAGAAATAGATATTGGAAAGCTACAAGAGTTTTAAAATAGTTTTGTAACTTTAAATCCCCAAAATATTAGACATAATAAAAAGTAAAATCACACAAACTAGATACATTTTTAAGGCATAAAATATATTTAATTTGAATATCTCTTTGGGATTACAATTATATCTAGCACTCATTGTAAGATTTAATCCAGATATTGGAGAAGTTGATACTGTTGTTGCCCAAGCCATCAAAAATGTCATAGCAAGTAGTGTGTGATTTGCGTTGACAAAAAAATCTCCTAAAATTGATATAGAGATAATTGGATGAATTCCAACAAAAGCTAAGATAATGAATATTAAAAGAGTAATTGATGCAACTTTATAATCAAAAACTTCAAATGGTAGGGTGAACTGAAGTCCTAAAAGTACACTACCTGCCATTATTCCAAATAGTCCTGCAACTAAAAAAAGAGATATTTCGCTTTTCATTTTTGGTAATTCATCTATAATATGAAATTTTAAAATCTTAAGACTATTTTTTAAACCTTTTTTTATTGGTAAAATAAATATTGTAAGTAAAAATGCAAAAGAGGATATTAATAATATTATTTTAAAGTCTTGATAAAAATAGTGAGTTAGTAGAACAAAAAAAGCTAATATAAGAGGTAGATATAATGTTTGTAAAGATAGAGGATAACCATAAAAACTAGCTAAATCAAATTTACTTTTTATTACTTCAAGATATGTAATAAAAAATGCTATTAAAGCTATAATTGTTCCAAAAGAGATTATTGAAAAGGTATTTAGATTTGGAGCATATGTTAAAGCTGCTGCAAAAGCAACAAAAAAAGGTGACCAGTAAGCATCACTTGCAAAAGATCTAGTTAAAACAATAATTTGTAAAGGTGATAAATTTGATTTTTTATACATTTTATCAGCAACTAAAAGTAGTGCAGATAGATTTATAATAGAACCAAATAGATGAACTCCTAAATAAGTCTTAATAAAAGATATTTTACCACTAGGTAACTCTTCTTTGTCTTTTTTAGGGGTAGTTATTAGCTTTAAAAAGCCAACACTAATTAAAAGAGTTAAGAGATACAAATTTACACTAAATGATTTTTCAATGTCTATATAAAAATTATTAAAATAGCTATATAAAAATGAGATAAGTGTAAAAAATAGTAGAGTTAATATAAGTTTTTTTGACTTTATTGTAAAAAATAGTATTAAAGAAGCAAGCCAAATAAAAACAACTGAAATCATTTTTAACTTATTATCAAAAAAATATGAATAAATTGAGAAAATAAAACTCAAGAATATAAAAACTCCACCAAATCTTGAAAAATAAAGCATTTAAAACCTTTTTATTAAAATCGTATTATATAAAAACTTAGTATAATCCAAATAAAAAAGGACTTGCTTTGATACGATTAGGTTCAAACTCTTCTACAAGAGCTAAAATTTTAGAGGCTTTTAATATAGAATTTGTGCAAAATGGTGGAAACTTTGATGAAGATAGCATAAATACTACAAACCCAAAAGAGTTTTGTTTTTTAGCTACAAAAGGTAAATTTGATGAGCTTTATTCTAAATTTGGAGTAGAAGAGATGCCTTTGCTTGTTGCTGATAGTGTTGTAACATGTCAAGAAAAACTTCTTCGAAAACCAAAAGATTATGATGATGCTAAATTAATGTTAGAGCTTCAAAGTGGAAACAAAACAAGTGTAATTTCTTGTATGATTTATAAAAGTAAAAATTTAGAGTTAATTGATATATCTATTACAACTTATGATTTTATGGAATTTAATAAAAAAGATATGGAAGATTATCTAAATAGCAAAGAGTGTTTTGGAAAAGCAGGAGCTATTATGGTTGAAGGCTTTTGTAAACCCTATATAAAAAGTGTAAAAGGTTTGGAAAGTACAGCCATGGGGCTTAGTATAGAAAAATTAATTCCATTTTTAAATTCAAATACTTTTAAATAGTTTTCTATTAAAAAAAACAACTAAAGCTACAATAATAATTAAAAATACAAAAAAAGTAAGCATAATATTCCACCCAAAGGCTTTGTAAATATACGAAGGAATAATTGAACCACTTGCTCCTCCTAAATAGTAAAAAGTAAGATACATTCCAGAAGTTAGTGATTTTTGTGAATTTTTCATTGAATTTGCAAGTTGAGTACTAACAGTATGAGTTGTAAACATTCCTATACAAACTAAAAATAAAAATAAGAATAGATATGAAATATTTTCATTTATTAAAAAAATAATTGAAAAAATATAAAAAATAATAGCAATAAATATTGTATTTATCTCTCCTTTGAAAAATGATACAATTTTTTTTGATGTAAGAGATACCAAAATTCCCATACCATATCCCAAATACAAAAGAGCAATTTGAAACTCCGAAAAGTTGGATGATAATTCTTTTGCACGAAAAGGCAAAACATTTAGAACCCCAGAAAATACAAAAAATACAAAAAACATTACAAAATAAATTACTACAAATCTTTTATCTTTTAATATATTTACAATATCTATAATTTTTGGTTTGATGATTGTTGCTTCACCATTGAAGTTTAATTTTTTAATTAAAATAATAGATAAAAATATAGCAAAAGATAAAGAGTAAAAAACATATTCATATGATAGAGTTGTTGCTATAAATCCAGAAAATAGTCTTCCTATAAGTCCACCAAAAACAGTTCCTGCAACATAAATAGACATATTAAATTTTATATTTTCTTTATCTATATTTGCCAAAATACTCATCAAAGATGTCAAAATAGCTGGAATTACTAAGGCTTCACAAACTCTAAAAAATAAAAAGAGTTCATAATTTTGAGATAATCCTAATAAAATATTTGTAATAAGTAGAACTATTGAAGCATTTATTAACATTTTCTTTGCATTTACTTTTTCTAAAATATATCCATAAATTATTGGTGCAACTGCGAGAAAAAATAGAATAACCGCTGTAAATTGTGAAGCTTCTATAATAGAGATATTAAATTTTGATGCAAGAAGTGGTTGTAGAGGTTGTGTTGCATACATAACAGACATTGTAACAATAAGACCATAAATAATAATTAGCAAATTACTTTTCAAATAAAATCCTTTTAAAAATGGATTTTACTCTTAAAAGTATTTGTTTAGAGTTAAGCAAAAGGTTAAAATTAGGGCTTAAGCCCTAATTTTATTAATCAAATGATGGTTTTGGTGTAGAATTTGTTGATTCTGGAAGTTGTGGATAAGTAATAGTTGGTTTAGTACCTTTTAGTGCTTTTAAAAATGTTACAATTTTAGCCGCATCATTATCTGATATATCAATTCCCAACTGTACAGAACCCATCTCTTTTACTGCATCTGCTAGTGACCAAATTTGTCCATTGTGGAAATATGGAGCAGTTTCAGTAATATTTCTAAGAGTAGGTGTTTTAACCATACCATTTTCATCACCTTTAAAATCACCAACAGTTATAAATTTATATTTGTTAGCAACTTGAAATGGTTGCATTGTACCACCAAGAGCAATTCCTGTGTGACAAGCTGTACAACCTTTGTTTAAAAATGTAGTTAAACCCTCTTGTTCTTCTTTTGTTAAAGCTTTAGTATCACCACTTAAGAATTTATCAAATCTTGATGGAGTAACTAAAGTTCTTTCAAATGTAGCAATTGCACCTGTGATTTTATCAAAATCAACTTTTACATCTTTACCATATGCTTTTTTAAACTCTTCAACATAAGCTGGGATTGAGTTAATTCTTTCAACAACAAGTGCTGGAGGTGCAGCCATTTCTGGACCTGCTTGAATAGGACCAGCAGCTTGATCAGCTAAATGAGGACTTCTTCCATCCCAAAACTGTGCTTTAAAAAATACTGAGTTATAAACTGTTGGAGAGTTTAAATGGTGTGGGTTTGCTGTCCAACCATGACCGATAGCTGCTGGAACTGCATCTGCTCCACCAAGAGCTAAATTATGACAAGTGTTACATGAAATAAGATTACTTCTTGAAAGTCTTGGATCAAAATATAGCTTTTTACCAAGCTCAACTTTTGAATCTGTAATTGGATCTTTTGGATCATTGATTAGTTTCATTAAAACTTGTTTATTTGAAGGAATAGCTTCCAAACCTGAATTTTTTGCTTTTGTAATCAAAGATTCATTTGCAAAAAGTGTACTTGCACCCAAAAGTAGTGCTAAAGAAATTTGTAGTTTCATAATAAAATCCTCCTAAATGATTTAATAAATCATAGGATAAATTTTATTAAATGGAAGTTAAATTTATAGTTTTTTTGAAATATTATTATAAATTTAACTTATAATACAAGATAGATTTTGTCTTGTTTTAAATTAGATTTACGAGTTGTTTTGGTAAAAGTTGCAATGACTCTTCAACTTTTTTTGTGTCACCATGTTCTATAAAATTGTCATCATATTCGAAAGATTTTAAAGATATATTTGTAACACTATTTTCACTTAATGCCTCTAATATAGCACTTAAAACACCGCCTTGTTTGCTTGAGTCACTAAAAATATACCAAGAGTCGTATTTTTTTGATAAATTTATTAAAGTATCAATATCTAGGGGTTTTACAAATCTTAAATCTAAAATAGCAATATCTTCATTATGTAATTTTTCGACTTCAATTGCCTTTCCTACACCACTTCCATATCCAATAAAAAGTTTATTTGAAGTACCATTTTTAAGTAATTCTGACTTTCCTAATTCAAATTTAGAAGATTGAAAATCAAGTTTAGAAAATGCGCCTCTTGGATATCTAATAGCACATGGACTATTTAAAGAGTATGCAAAATCTAAAGAATATTCTAATGTTTCGTTGTCTCTAGGAGCAAATAAAACCATATTTGGAATAAATCTTAAAAAACTAATATCAAAAGCTCCTTGATGAGTTTCACCATCATTTCCAACAATTCCAGCTCTATCCATAGCAAACACAACAGGCAGATTCATAATACAAACATCGTGAATAATTTGATCAAAACCTCTTTGTAAAAATGTAGAGTATATTGTAATAAACGGTTTAAACCCTTCTTTTGCCATAGCAGCCATTGAAGTAATTGCATGTTGTTCAGCAATTGCTACATCCCAAAATCTATTTGGAAATTCTTTTATTAATTTATCCATTCCAGTTCCACTTGGCATTGCAGCAGTTACACCAACAATATTTTCATATTTACAAGCTAGCTTAAGTAGTGCATCTGAAAAAACTGATGTAGCACTTTTTTCTGCACTTTTTTTTATAAATTCACCATCTTCAATATTAAAAGGTCCAACTCCATGCCAATGTTCATGTTGTCCTTCTGCAATTTTATATCCTTTACCTTTTACTGTTCTTGCATGAACAATTACTGGTTTATTCATAGATTTTGCAATTTCTAAAACTTCAATAATTTCCTCAATATCATGTCCATCAATAGGACCAATATAATCGATTCCCATCTCTTCAAATAAAATTCCAGGAGTTATTAATTTAAAAGAGTTTTCAACTCTTTTTGCTAGATATGTTGTTCCTTCTGGCATATTGTTACGTATGAATTTATCAACACTTGTTTTAAAACTTTGATAAAATTTTCCAGCTAAAAGTTTTGATAGATATTTTGATATCGCACCTATTGGTTTTGCTATACTCATTTCGTTGTCATTTAAAATTATTACAACTGGAAGTTTTAAATCTCCTAGCTCATTTAGTGCTTCATATACCATCCCAGCACTCATAGAACCATCACCTATCATAACAACAGGAACTCTATTTTCAGCTTTTAATTTTATAGCTTTAGCAGCTCCAACAGCTAGAGAAATTGAAGTTGAACTATGACCTGCTACGAAATAATCAGCTTTATTTTCATTTGGTTTTGTAAAACCACTTAAACCACCAAATTGTCTAATCGTTTCAAACTCTTCCCATCTTGAAGTAAGAAGTTTATGCGGGTAACATTGATGGGAAACATCAAAAATAAATGGATCATTTTCTACATCAAAAACATAATGCATTGCAATAGTTAATTCAACTGCCCCTAAAGTTGAAGAAAAATGTCCACCTTTTCTTGAAACAACATCAATAATTCGCTCTCGTATTTTAGAAGATAACTCATCTAACTCTTTTAATGATTTTCCTTTTACTTCCATCACTAAACTCTATTTTAACTCTTCTAAAACTTCATCCAAAAGTTTAAATAGTTTTGTATTTTGTTCATTTGTTCCAATAGTTATTCTAATTGCGTTTAATCCATAACCAGTTAAATCTCGAACAATCATACCTTTTTCTAAAAGTTTTTGAGCTACATTTTTTGATATAAAATTTTTCAATAAAATTGTAATAAAATTTGTATATGAAGGAATATATTCAAAACCGTTATCTTGACAATACTTTTCATATCTTTTCATCTCAATAAAGTTTTTTTCTATACAATCTTGTACAAACTCCTCATCTTTTAAAGCTTCAATAGCAGCTGCTAAACTTAAAGTTGTTATATTAAAAGGAGCTCTGATTTTATAAAAAGTTGAAATAATATCCTCTTGCGCCAAACCATAACCAACTCTCATTCCTCCAAGAGCATAAGCTTTTGAAAAAGTTCCTAAATATATTGCATTTGGAAATTTTTCTATTAAATCTTTTGGACAAATTCTTTTTTTCTCATCTTTAAAGCTTGCATACTCTTGATAAGCGCCATCAACTATAACTAAAGTATTTTTATCAATAGTTTCTAAAAATTCATAAATATCTTTTTTATCCAAACACTCTCCAAGTGGATTATTTGGGATACATAAGAAAATAATATCAGCTCCATATTTTTTATAAAGATTACTAAACTCTTTAAGGTTGTGTTGAGATGATTCTGTTTTGATAATTTCAGCTCCAACTTGTTTTGCATAAATTTCATACATAGCAAAAGTTGTTTTTGCCATTAAAACTTTTGACTTTTTTTTGCATTTTGCATGAATTGCAAACTCCAAAATTTGATCACTTCCAGAACCAATAATTACATTTTTACTCTCAAGTTTAAATTTATTTGCTAAAGCTTCTTTTAATTCAAACATAGAGTCATCAGGATATAGGTGCATATTTTTTACTAAATTTTTTATTTTAGTTACAACTTTTGGATTAGTACCATATGGATTCTCATTAGAAGCTAGTTTTACAACCTCTTTTGGGTCTATTCCATACTCTCTTACAACTAATTCTATTGGTTTTCCAGCTTCATAAGTTGATAAATTTTTTAATACTTTATTAAATTTCATTTTATTTTCCTTTTAAATATCTTTTATCTCTTTTACGTAAGAGCCTAAAATTTTAATACTAGATTTATGTTTTTCAAGAACTTTTTTAACATTTGCATCATCTTTGTGTCCATCAAAATCTATAAAAAATATAGAGTTTCCTTCAACTATATGTGATTTTATTTTTGTTAAGTTTATTCCTTCATTATTGAAATCATTTAAAAATCTTACTAATCCACCTTGTTCATCAGGAAGATTTACTAAAATCGAAGTTTTATCATTTCCACTTGGACTATTTTCAAAATCACTTAAGATAAAAAATCTTGTTTTATTGTTGTCTTTATCTTCTATATTTTCAAATAAGATTGGAAGATTATACAATTTTGCAGCAACATGTGCACAAATTGCTGCACTATTTGGTTCATTTGCTGCTAGTTTTGCAGCTTTTGTTGTTGATTCTACAGGAATAAGTTCAACTTCATCAAGTCCAAAATTTGTTAAAAACTTTCTACACTGATCAAATGCTATATCTTTTGAATATATTTTTTTAATATCGGCAATTTTATCACAAGTTGTAGCTAATGTATGATGAATATTTAATATAACTTCAGCAACTATTTTTGAGTTAAAATTTGTAAAACCATTTATTGTATCGTTTACTATACCATTTGAAGAGTTTTCTATTGGAACAACTCCAAATTTTATTTTTTTAGATTGTAACTCTTTGAAAATACCTTTTATAGAACTAATTGAAACATAAGAACTCATAGCTCCAAATCTAGCTTCTGCAGCTTGATGAGTGAAGCTTCCTTGAGGACCTAAATATCCAATATTCTCAGGTAATTCTATATTTCTTGATATTGCAAATATTTCTAAAAAAAGAGCTTCTATAGCACTTCTATTTAAAAGACCATCTTTTTCTTGATTGATTTTTTCAAGTCTATCAATAATAGATTTTTCTCTATCAGGTCGATAAATAGCTCCGCCACTTTTTGCTTTTAAAGTTCCAACTTTATGAACTAATTGCATTCTTTCATTTAAAAGGTCAAGAAGCTTATTGTCTATATTATCCAGTTGTTCTCTTAGCTCTAATAATCCATCTTCATTTGACATAAAATTTACCTTATTTTATAAACTCTTCTTCTAAAGCAATTAAATCTTCAAAAGTTTCTCTTTTTCTAATTAGTCTATCAATTCCATTTTCAACAGCAATTTCTGCTACTCTTCCTCTTGTATTGTAGTTACTTGCCATTGTAAACCCATAAGCTCCAGCGCTATAAATTGCAACTAAGTCATTATGAGCGGTTTTTGGTAATTCTATATTTTTTGCAAAAAAGTCACCACTTTCACATACAGGACCTACTAGATTACAATCACTAAACTCTTTATTGTCATTTAAAACTTCAATTTTATGATAAGCATTGTATAAAGCAGGTCTTATTAAATCATTCATCGCTCCATCAACTATAACAAATCTTTTGTTTCCATTTACTTTTTCATATAAAACTTTTGTTATAAAAACTCCAGAATTTCCAACTATAAATCTTCCTGGTTCACAAATAATTGTCAAATCAAGTCCAAATAGAACATCTAAAATAGATTGAGTATATTCATACGTATCAATTAATACTTCATCTTTGTAAACAATTCCTAATCCTCCACCCACATCCATAAAAGATAGATCTATTTTAATAGCTTTTAAATTTCTAATTAAATCAGCAACTATTTTGATTGCATCTTTAATTGGTTGAAGTTGAGTTAGTTGAGATCCAATATGACAATGAATTCCAGTTGGGTCTAAAGCTTCACTATTTTTACATTGAATATACATTCTTTTTGCTGTATCAATATCTACACCAAATTTATTTTCATGAAGCCCAGTTGATATATATGGATGAGTTTTTGGATCAATATTTGGATTTACTCTTATAGAGATTCTTGCAACTTTATTTAGCTCTTTCGCAATAGTTTCAACTCTATTTAGTTCTTCAGCACTCTCTACATTTATCATTAAAATATCAAGTTCTAAAGCTTCTTTAATTTCATCATCACTTTTTCCAACACCTGAAAATATTATTTTGTATGAAGGAATTCCTACTTTTAAAGCACGTTTAACCTCTCCAATACTAACACAATCTGCACCTGCTCCTAGATTTGCTAAATGTTTTATTACACTTAAATTTGAATTTGCTTTAACTGCATATGCAATTAAAGATTTTCTTGCTCTAAAAGACTCTTTTAATTGTGTATATTGAGCTGTAATATGATCAAAATCATAAACATAATACGGTGTTTGATATTTGTTTGCCAATGCCTTAAAATCTATATTCATATAATAATCCTATTGTTAAAATTTTAAATCTAAACTCTTGAAAGTTTAAATTTAAAATTTTGATATAAAAAAAGATAAGAAAAAATTCTTATCTTTTAAAATTTACTTATCAGTTCCATTCCAAGCAATTTTTGGTTTTCCACCATCTTCATCAAATTCAACTGCTGGCATACCCATTATATTAAATCCACTATCAACATAGTGAATTTCACCAGTTACTGCACTACTTAAATCACTTAATAAGTACATTCCAGAGTTTCCAACTTCATCTATAGATACATTTTTCTTTAAAGGTGAGTGAGCTTCATTCCATTTTAGCATAAATCTAAAATCACCAATTCCAGCAGCTGCCAAAGTTTTAATTGGACCTGCACTAATTGCATTTACTCTAGTCCCATCACGTCCAAGATCTTCAGCTAAATATTTTGTAGTCATCTCTAAAGCAGCTTTTGCTACACCCATTAGATTATAATTTGGAATATATTTTGCTCCACCATAGTAAGTTAGAGTTAAAATTGAAGAGTTATTTGATAAAAGTGGTTTTAATTCACGAGTAACTTCTATTAAAGAGAATACAGAAACATCCATTGCAATATCAAATGCTTCTTTTGTTATATTGTGAAATCTTCCACTAAGACCTTCTTTTGGAGCAAATGCAATCGAGTGAACAATAAAATCAATCTCTCCTAAATCTTTTTTTAAAGACTCTCTTAAAGCAACTATCTCTTCAGGTTTAGATACATCACAAGGATAAACTAGATTAGAACTTCCAAACTCAGCAGCTATTGGTTCAACTCTTTTTTTAAGCGCATCATTTAAATAAGTAAATGCAATTTGTGCACCTTGTGCTGCACATGCTTTTGCAATTCCATAAGCAATTGATTTATCATTTGCAACACCTAAAATAACACCTTTTTTACCCTTCATTATCATCTTATATCCTTTGTATTTTCTAAAATTTTTATAAAATCTTCTATTTTCCATGAAGCTGTTCCAATTAAAGCTCCATCAACATTTTCTATTTCGCAAATCTCTTTTACATTTTCAACTTTTACACTTCCACCATAAAGCAAAGGTTTATTAATTTTAGATTTTATTGCATTATGTACTTGCTTTATATCTTCGTTTGTTGCAGTTACACCTGTTCCAATAGCCCAAACTGGTTCATAAGCAAGAATTAAATTTTCATTATTTGTATCAATTCCAATAAATTGTTCAAAAATATACTCTAAAGTTTTTTCTAAACCATCTTTTTTTACTTCTAAAGGCTCGCCAATACAATAAATAATTTTAAATCCTAAATTTTTATAAAACTCATATTTCTTTGAAATCTCTTCTTGAGTTTCACCTAAAATATGTCTTCTTTCACTGTGACCTATTAAAATAGTTTTTATATCAAACTCTTTAAGTTGCTCAAAACCAATTTCGCCAGTAAAAGATCCATTTTGAGTAGGATATGCATTTTGAGCACCAATAAAAAGTTTAGAATTTAATTCAAATGAATCTAAAGATGTTGAAGTAGGGAATATGTAAACTTCATCTTGAACTTCATTTGATTCTAAATATTCATTTAATTTTTTAACAAATAAACTTGTACTTTTTCTTGTATGATTTGTTTTAAAATTACTTGCAATTATAGGCATTTATTTATCATCCTCAATAACTAATGCTTTAACTCCAGGTAGTATTTTTCCTTCTATTAACTCTAAAGAAGCTCCACCACCAGTAGATATAAATGTCATATCATCTTCATCACCAGTAATTCTTACTAAATCAGCTGTATCCCCACCACCAACAACAGTTGTTGCATATGAACTAGCTACTGCATGAGATATTTTTGTACTTCCTTTTGCAAATTTTTCCATCTCGTAAACACCCATTGGTCCATTCCATAAAATAGTATTTGCATCACTTAAAACTTCACTAAATAAAAGTGCAGTTGCAGGTCCTATATCAAGTCCCATCCAAGCTTTTGGCATCTCTTGAACTGGAACAATTTTTGCTATTGCTTCAGCATCAAAAGCTTCAGCTGCAACAATATCAACTGGTAAATAAAGTTTAACACCTTTTTGTTTTGCTAAATCCATTATTTTTAAAGCTTCAGGAATTAGATCCTCTTCAACAAGTGATTTTCCAATTTCATGACCTTGTGCTTTTAGGAATGTAAATGCCATTCCACCACCAATTACAATTTTGTCAACTTTTGGAACAAGGTTATAAAGAGCTTCAAGTTTTCCAGATACTTTTGAACCACCAACTATTGAAACAAATGGACGTTTAGGATTTTCAACAATATGGTGGAAAAATTTAATCTCTTTTGCTAATAAAAATCCAGCAGCTTTATGATTCATATCAAAATATTTTGCAATTCCTTCAACAGAAGAGTGAGCTCTATGAGAAACTCCAAATGCATCATTTATATAAACATCTGCCATAGAAGCTAATTTTTTACTAAGTTCTTCATCATTTTTTGTCTCACCAGCTTCAAATCTCATATTTTCTAAAAGCATGATTTCGCCAGTTTTTAACTCATTAGCCATTTTTAAAGTTTCACTACAAACTACATTTGGTGCTAGTTTTATCTCTTGTTTTAATAAAATATGTAATCTTTTTGCTATTGGAGAAAGTGAATATTTTTCTTCAAAGCCACCTTTTGGTCTTCCAAAGTGACTAGCTAGTATAACAGAGCAGTCATTATCAATACAATATCTAATTGTGTTTAGAGCACTTCTAATTCTTCTATCATCAGTAATATTATTGTATTCATCAACAGGAACATTAAAATCACATCTTATAAATACTTTTTTACCAGTAATATCTATGTTTTTTATCTCTTGAAGTTTCATATTATTCCTTATTTTTTTGCTACATAAATAGCTAAATCTACAAGTCTAGCAGAATATCCCCACTCATTGTCATACCAGCTCATAATTTTTATCATATTTCCACCAATAACTTGAGTTAGGTCAGAAGCAATAATTGTTGAATTTGTATTTCCTATAAGATCACTTGAAACTAGCATATCATTATCAACTGCTACTATTCCAGAAAGTTCTTTTGATTTTTGAGTAAATAAAGCATTGATTTCTTCTTTTGTAGTATCTTTTTTAATTAAGAAATTTACATCTACCATTGAAACATTTGGAGTTGGGACTCTTACACTTTGACCATGTAATTTACCATCAAGTTGAGGCATTATTAATTTCATAGCTTTTGCAGCACCAGTGCTTGTAGGAATCATGTTAGCAGCACCAGCTCTAGCTCTTCTTTTATCAGATTTATGTTTTACATCTAGGATGTTTTGGTCATTTGTATATGAGTGAATAGTTGTCATTAAACCTTTTTCTATCCCAAAAGCGTCATCAATTATTTTTGCTATTGGTCCAAGACAGTTTGTAGTACAAGAAGCATTTGATACAATTTTTTCTCCATTATAAGTGTGTTCATTTACACCTACAACATAAGTTTTAGTATCATCTTTCGCAGGAGCACTCATAACAACTTTTTTTGCACCATTGTCAATATGAACTTGGCACTTATCTTGAGTTAAATATGCACCAGTACACTCTAAAACAATTTCAGCTCCACAATCTTTTGCAAAAGATAACTCTTTTGCATCTCTTGTTGAATAAAGTTTTGCATTGATTTTCCCCATTTTTAGGTAACCATTATCAACTTTAACATCACCTTCAAAAGTTCCATGAACTGTATCATATTTTGTGATATATTCAAGCATTGAAGCTTCTGCTGTATCATTTATAGCAACTAACTCTATGTCACTTCTTGTAGCAATAATTCTAGCTACACATCTTCCTATTCTCCCAAATCCGTTTATTGCAACTTTAATAGCCATCTAATCCCTTTATTAAAATTCTAAATGGCAAATATTTTATCTAAAAATTGCTATAATATAATTTAATCATAAAACAAAGGTAAGTTTTTTTTGAAAATTGCGATTTTTGGTGGTAGTTTTGACCCAATTCATATTGCTCATAAAAAGATTGTGGAAACAGCTTTAAGAGAACTAGATATTGATAAGTTAATCATCGTTCCCACATATCTTAACCCTTTTAAAAAAGATTTTTTATTTGAACCAAAAGAGAGATTTAAACTCTTGCAAAAAGTTTTTAAAGATGAAAAAAGAGTTGAGATTTGTGATTTTGAGATAAATCAAAAAAAACTAAGCTACACTTATGAAACAATAAGATATATTAAAGCTTCGATAAATCCTAGTAAAATCTACTTTATAATAGGACAAGATAACCTTAAATCTCTTAATAGATGGCACAACATAGATGAGTTAAAAGAGAATTTAGAGTTTGTTGTTGCAAAAAGAGATGGTTATGATTTGGTCTCAAATGAGTTTAAAACTCTTGATATAAGTATAGATATTAGCTCTACAAAGCTAAAAGAAGATCTAGATTTAAACTTTGTGCCACAAGAGATTTGGCAAGATTTAATAAATTTAAAAAAAGGAAAAATTTGAATAGTAGAATAAATAAAATTAGAGATATTTTAGATGATAAAAAAGCCTCTGATATTGAGATTTTTGATTTAACATCAAAAGATTATTTAGTGGATTATGTTGTGATTGCTACAACTTTAAATCCAAAACATGGTTTTGCACTTTTAGACCATTTAAAAACTGAATTAAAACCAAGTGGTGAAGAGTTTTTAAGAGTTGATGAAGATGATAACTGGACTGTTATTGACTTAGGAGATGTTTTTATTCATTTAATGAGCGAAAAATATAGAGAAAAATATAATCTTGAAGATTTTTTAGAGAGTTTTCAAAGACCAAAAGAGTAACATAATAAAAACAAAAGAGATTACATAATCTCTTTTGCTTCAATTCCAAGAAGTTTGAGCCCTGTTTTTAGACTTAATTTTGCCATACTTAAAACTTTTAAGTAACTTCTTTCTTCATTGCTTCCAATAATTTTATGTTCATTATAAAACTTATGTACACTAGAAGCTAAATTGTATAAGTATTCTGTTATTTTTTGCATGTCTCTTTTTGAGAAAGCATCTTCTAAAACAGATTTTAGAAGAAGTGATTCATAAACTAAATTTAAAGCCTCACTATTTAAAGCTTCAAAACTCTCATTTTCAACATCTTCAATATTTAAAGATGATTTTACAAAAACTTGATTTATTCTAGCATGTGCATAGTTTATATAAAAAATTGGATTTGAAGAGTCTTGATTTTTCAACATATCAATATCAAACTCTAAGTGAGTATCACTCTTTTTAGTTAAGAATATAAATCTTAAAGCATCACTTCCAATTTCAGCTGTTATATCAGACATTAAAATCACATTTCCAGCACGTTTACTCATTTTATAAGGTTGCCCACCTTTAAGTAGTTGAACCATTTGAGATAAAATTACTTCTAGCTTAGAAGAGTCATTTCCTAAAAACTCAATAGCAGCTTTTACTCTTGTGATGTATCCGTGATGGTCAGCTCCCCAAATATTTATATATTTATCAAACTCTCTGTCAAATTTATTTTTATGATAGATTATATCACCAGCTAAATATGTTGGAATTCCATTTTCTCTTACAACAACTCTATCGCTATCATCACCAAATTTAGTTGAGTTTAGATAAACTTTTTCATCTTTTGTGTAAAGTGAACCATTTTTTTCTAAAACATTTTTTGTGCTAACCCAAGAGCTATAAAGTGATTTTTCAGATACAAAATTTTGGAAATTTATTCCTAAATCAGCTAAATCTTTTATGATTATTTGCATTACTATATCTTTTGCAAAAATTGCCATCTCTTCAAATCTGCTCTCATCATAGATAATATCTTTTCCGTATTTTTCTATAATTTGTTCAGCAATTTCTACTAGATATTCACCTCTATAGTAACTTTCTGGATATTTTACTTTTTCTTTAAATATAAAATCTCTAGCAGCTAAACTAACACTTATTCCTAAAAGCTGCATTTGAGCACCAGCATCATTTATATAATACTCAGTTGTAATATCATATCCTAAATATTTTCCAACTTTATATAAAGTATCTCCAAAAACAGCACCTCTTGCATGCCCAATATGAAGGGGACCTGTTGGATTTGCACTCACATACTCTAAAAGTATTTTTTCATCTTTTTTGTCACCTTTTGCAAAAGCATCTTTTTTTGATAATGCTTCATTTGCAAGCTTTTCTATAAAACTTTTTGATAAAGTAAAGTTTATAAAACCTTTTACGGCTTCAATTTTTTCAAATAATTCAATATTATGAAGTTTTAAAACCAATTCATCTGCTAAAATCATAGGAGATTTTTTTAGCTCTTTTGCCAAAGAAAAAGCAACAGGAGTTGCAAAATGACCAAGTGAACTATCTTTTGGTTTTTCTAAAACAATACTTTTTTCTAATTTTTTCTCTATAAATTCTTTAACTATATTTTGCAAGTTCTTCTCTTATTATTTATTATAAAATTCATATGTTATGAATTTTTTGTCTCTTCTTTTTGTGTTGGTATTTCAGCTTTTTTATCTGTTTCCGTTGGTTTATTTGCTACTTCTTCATTATCATCTTCTTTGATAGCTTTTTTGAAGTTTCTAATACCACTTCCTAAACCTTTTGCAAGTTCTGGGATTTTTTTCCCACCAAATAAAATCAATATAATTATAACTATAATTACTAGTTCCATTCCGCTTGGCATACTCATAAAAATCCTTTATAAAATTAAGATTGTTTTGTTTCTGTTGAAGAAGTTGATTTTGTATCTGTTTTCTTCTCGTTCTCTTCTATTTTTGAAGCAGTTGCTACTTCTTCATCATCTTCTTTTACAGCTTTTTTGAAGTTTTTAATACCACTTCCTAAACCTTTTGCAAGTTCTGGGATTTTTTTCCCACCAAATAAAATTAACACGATTAAAACAATTACTAATAATTGCATACCACTTGGCATATGCATAGCTATTCCTTTTTTTGATATAAAAAATATTATAACCAAAAAAGCTTAAAGATTTTTAACTATAATCACTTTATTAAAAACATAGCTAGTCTAAAGCCAATTAATACAAAAAATATTGACCCAATAATATTTGACAAAACATTTAATATAGCAAAATTTAGTGAGCTATTAAAAAGTAAATAACTATCTAATGCAAATGTAGAAAATGTTGTAAGACCACCTAAAAATCCAGCTATTAAAAATGCTTTAATTATAGTTGAAACATCATGTGTAGAGAAATAGGCATATAAAATACCTATTATAAAAGAGCCAAAAATATTTACAAGAAGTATTCCATAAGGAAAATTTCCTAACTCCATTTTATGCACATAATCTACAGCATAAAATCTTAAAATAGAACCAAATGCTCCACCAAATCCAACAGCAAGAGTTATTTGCCAATTAAGAGACATAGTTTTTGTACTCTTTTTGAAAAACTTCTTTCATGTTTTTCTCGCAATCTTCATACCAAGATGTATCTTTGCTTGCAATAACAGGATCTAAATATATAACTTTAACAACTCCAGGTGCTGCTTCCATTTTTTGAGAATTCACTATATTTCTAGTATTAAACATAACAACTGGTTGAACTTTTAAGTTAAATTTATTTCCAACCATTTTTGCACCAGCTTTAAAATCACCAATGTAAGTTCCATCACTTCTTGTACCTTCAGGAAACATTGCAATTGGACGACCTTTTGATAATCTATCTTTTGATTCACTTAAAAGATGAATAAGTCCAGCTTTATTCTCTCTATCAATACTTATCATTTTTGGTGCTTTTATAATGTGTCCAAAAAAGAATAGGTCTGTTATCTCTTTTTTTGCAACCCAAGCTATATTTCTATTATGTAGATGCTCCATTACTATAATATCAAGCATAGATTGATGATTTATTAAAATTAAATCACAGTTTTCATCTAATCTTCCTTCAAGTTCAAGCTTTATTCCAAGAAAAAACATCTGGATTTTCATCCATATTTTTATGACTTTATGTGTATGATTTTTAAATAAATACATAAAAAATACAACAATTGCAACACTTATGGAAAACTGTATGAAAACTATTAATCCTCTAATTTTTTTCAAAACTCTCCTCCTTTACCCAACCAATAAAATCACTATCAACTCCTAAAACTTTTACAAAGTTTTCTCTTTTTTCTAAAGCTTCAACTCTTTCATCTTTTTGTGTTTTAAAGAATACCGTTGAGTTTTTTGTTGGTAAAATATATATATATGAGTCTGTTTTTATTACACCTTTTTGATTTGGTAAATTATATAAAATAGCAATAATTAAAGATATAAAAGTTAAAAATAGAACAATTTTCCATCTTTTCCAAATATAAATCAAAAGAAAAATTACAAAAACAACAATAGCAGCTATTTTTTTATATTTTTCAAAAGTTGAATCATTTGGATTTAAATCAGTTTGTGTGCTTACTAACTCATTTTGTAAAATAAGTGGTACTTTTACCTCTTTGAAACTATTTGTCGTAGTGTTAAAATATGTAAATATTAGATTTTTCTGAAAAATTGGAGTCACAAAATAGTAAACTAAATTTTCAATATTCTCCCACTCTTTTATACTTGAAACTCCTTGTTCTTCTATATTTTTTAAAGAAAAATCACTCAAATTTGAGTTTATTGCATCTAAATCAATTATTGTAAGTGCATTGTCATTATTATATTGCTTTGTTTTATATGCTTTTAATATAATATTTTCAGCTACGATATTGGAATATCTATCATCAACTTTTCCAATATTTGAGATTTTTAGCTGTAAAGGTTCTAGTGTACTTTGATCTATTAGTTCATTTGAATTAAAAAGATTAATCTCAAAAAGAGGTAGTGAAAAATTTGTATTTTTTACTTTGAGGTAGTAGCTATTTTCATATTTCTCATTTGATATTTTTTTCCAAGAAGAGTTTGGATTTAAAACTTCAATATTTGAAGAGTTTAAAAATTTTGTACTTATATTTGTAAAATTTGAAGTAGTAATCATAGCTTCAATTTTTATCTCAAATTTTTGATTTTTGTATATATTTGTTGGGGTTTTTGTATATGATAAATATAAGTTTTTTGATGCAAACAAGTTTATTGAGCAAAAAGTTGCAAAAATTAAAAAGAGTATAGATACTTTTTTCATAAATTATTAGCTATATTAAAATAGAAGAACTCTTCTATTTTAATAAACCTTTTAGCATATTTACACCATCAGTTGAACCTAAAATCTCTTCAATAGCTCTTTCTGGATGAGGCATTAGACCAAATACATTTCTCTCTTTATTACAAATTCCAGCAATATTTGAAACACTACCATTCATATTCGTTTCTTCACCATCTTTTGTGCAATATTTTAGAAGTATTTGATTGTTTTTTTCAAGCTCTTTTAATCCAACTTCATCAATAAAATAGTTACCGTCATGATGAGCAACTGGAATATTTACAACATCTCCAACATTTAAAAGTCTTAAAAAATCATTGTTATTATCAATAACTTTAAGAGTATGATATTTTGAAATAAAGTGTAAAGTATCATTTCTTTTCATTGCACCTGGAAGAAGTCCAGCTTCTAAAAGAATTTGAAAACCATTACAAATTCCTAAAACTTTTCCACCATTTGTGGCAAATTTTTTAACATCTTCCATAATATTTGCAAATCTAGCAATTGCACCACTTCTTAAATAGTCACCATAAGAGAAACCACCTGGTACAACAACTAAATCTGTATTTTCTGGAAGTTTACCTTCTTTGTGCCAAATAACTTCAACTTCACAACCAAGTTTACTAAAAGCATATTTTGCATCAAATTCACAGTTTGTTCCTGGAAATTGTAGAACTGCTACTTTCATAATTAACCAACTATATCTATACTATAATCTTCAATTACAGTATTAGCAAGAAGTTTTTCACACATTTTTACAACTTCTTCTTTTGCTTTTTCTTTATCATTTGAGTTTAATTCTATAATAATTTGTTTTCCAACTCTTACATCTGATATTAAATCTTTAAATCCCAAAGTTCCTAAAGCATGGTTTATTGCTTTACCTTGATCATCTAAAACACCTTTTTTTAAACCTACATTTACTATTGCTTTCATCATTTTTCCTCTAAATTTTTTTGCAAATTATATCTAAAGATTTATTTGCTTAGTCTTTCTAAAATTGTTTTATATCCGCTTAATATTTTATCTTCTATCTCTTTTGGAACATTAACTTCTAATTTTTCACCAGATTTTAAAGATTTTGATTGTTCTTTCCAGTTTTCTTTTTTACCAAAATCTCTTAAAATTTGTTTATCCATTGAGATGAAGTTATTATTTTTAAAATCTTCTAAAGCTATAAATCTTGAACTTTCAGGAGTTAAAACTTCATCTCCTAAAACCCATTTCCCATCTTCATCTACAAAAATTTCAAACTTTGTATCAACTACAACTATTCCTCTATCTTCTGCAAAAGTTGTAAAATCTTTAAAAAGTTTTTCTAAATTAGAGATAATTTCAGGGAAAGTATCTCTTACTTTTTTAGAGTTTAGAGGCTCATCTTTTAAGCCTTTTGTTGTTGGTGTAAAAAGTGGAGTTTCAAATTTATGCCACTCTTTTAAATTTGAAGCTAAATCTAATCCATATGGATCTTTTCCATCTTGTAAAGCTTGAAATAAAGAGCCAGTTAAGTAGTTTCTAAAAATTAATTCAAACTGTACGATTTCACCATCAATAGTTGCTTCAAGAGCTTTACATAATTTCATAAGTTGACATCTAGGAGCAACAGATATGTTACTAGATATTTTTTCATCTAAAATTGCAGTTTTTATACCACTATTTGCTGCAAATTTTGCTCCAAAGTTTGATATCTCAGTTTGTATAATTCCTTTTCCTTTAATTTCAAAATTTAAAGGAATATCAAAAACAGATGTTCTATCACTTCTTACAAGTAAAACTTTTGCTTCATCACCTGGACAGCTGTATAAATCTGCATTTTTTCCTATATAAAAAAGATTGTAGCCAATATTTTCTAACTCATCAAAACCTTTTTGTGTAGTTGTTTTTTTATTCTCTGGCCAAAGATTTAAAGATTTTATTTTTTCAATATTCATAAAATTTCCTAAATTATTTATTCATTATAATTAAGCTTTTTAAAACGGCTAAAGATGTATTTAATTGATTATCATTTTGTAAATCATCTTTTGAAATGATTTTTTTACTCTCATCTTTTACTGCTTTTTCTTCAGCTTTTAATTTATCATCAACTTTGTTTAGCTCACCTTCAAGATGTTTTTTAAGGTCAGCTTCTTTTATTTTTAAACCATTATCTTCACTTTGAACAACTTTTCCAGCACTCGCTATAATATCAGGCGTTACACCTTCTGCTTGGATTGTTCTTCCACTTGGTAAATAGTATTTTGCAATAGTTAATTTGATGTTTTCAGTTTTTTCATTGTCTATTGGAAGTACAGCTTGAACTGAACCTTTTCCAAAAGTTTTTTCACCTACTAAAATAGCTCTTTTGTGATCTTGTAAAGAACCACTTACAATTTCAGATGCTGAAGCAGAACCTTCATTTACAAGAACAACCAAAGGTAAATCTGTTTTTGTTCCAAATTTGCTTGCTTCAAATTTTTCTTCATCAGTAACATCTCTTCCTTTTTGTGAAACAATAACTCCATTTTTTACAAATAAATCAACAACACCGATTGCTTGATTTAAAAGACCACCAGGGTTATTTCTTAAATCAAGAACTATTCCTTTTACATCTTTATTCTCTTTGATAGCTTTTTCTAAATCATTTGTAACTTTTGTATCAAAGCTTGAAATTCTAAGGTATAAAAGATTTTCTCCCTCTATTTTTTTTGCAAAAACAGATTGAACTTTTATAATATCTCTTTTCATAGCAATTTCAAGAGGTTTATTATCACCTTTTCTTACAATTGTTAGTTTAATATCTGATTTAGGCTCACCCCTCATCATATTTACAGCTTCATCTAAAGTTATTCCAATAGTTGAAGTATCGTTTATTTTTAGGATTATATCTCCTGATTTTACACCTGCTTTAAATGCAGGAGTATCATCTATTGGAGATATAACAGTTAAAGCACCATCTCTCATACCAACAGTAATTCCTAATCCACCAAATTCTCCAGAAGTTGCAATACTCATCTCTTTACTTGCTTTTTTATCCAAATAGCTTGAATGTGCATCTAATTCTTGCATTAAACCTTTTAATGCTTTGTCAACAATTTGTTGAAGTTTAATATCATCAACATAATACTTTTCAACAGTTCCAATAACTTTTGTAAGCTTTGATAAAGATTCAAATCTTGTTTGTTCGTTTTCAACAGGCGCTTCTTTTGCAAATATATTTTGAGATAATACAAAAGCAATAGATGTTGCTATTAATAGTTTATTCATTTCGCGATAACCTTTAAAATTTATAGGCTAAAATTATACAAAAAAGTTTATAAAAGTAATATTTTATGAAAAATTTTGTAATATATCAACTACTTTTTAAAAAGGCTAGGCATATGAGTATAAAAGATGATGTGAACTACATCAAAAATGAGTTAAGTAGTGAAGAGAAATTCCTTGAAAGTTTTGTAAAAACTGAGAGATTTTTTAAGAAATATAAAAAATTAATATTTGGATTGATTATTTTAGCAATAGTTTTTTCAATAGCGTTTTTAGTTAAAAACAAATTAGATGAAAAAAATCTTTATGAAGCAAATATTGCTCTAAGTAGTTTTCTTGAGAATGGAAATGAAAACTCTTTAAATGAACTTAAAGAGAAAAATAAAGAGTTATATGAAATAGCTTTGTATTTAGATGCTAAAAATGAGTTTAAAAATGCGAATATTGATCTTAAATATTTAAAAGAGTTACTTGATTTTCAGGTTGCACTTTTAAATTCAAACCAATCAGAGCTGGATTTAGTTTCAAAAAAAGCAGATTTTTTACTTAAAGATTATGCTATTTTTAATCAAGCTTTATTACTAGTTAACAGTCAAAAATATGATGAAGCAAGAGAAATTTTAAGTAAAATATCTCAAGATTCAAGAGCTTTTGAACTAGCAACACTTTTAAAACACTATTTAGTTACAAAATAAGGAATAAAAAAATGAAATCTATACTATTGTCAATTGTTGCAATTGCACTTTTTACAGCTTGTTCTGGCAAAAAATATTATGAACCAGAAGAGACAAGTAGTAATATTGAGCTAAACAAAAAGTCTATGTCATCTTCAATAAAATCTATGAATAGAGTTGGTGCAACTTTAAAAGATAATGAAGTTATAACTAAACAAGGAATTTCTAGCTTTAAACTTCCAGAAGGATTTGAGTTTTTAAACTTTACTGATGATGGAAAAGTAATAGCAACAAATTATGTTGATAAAATTTTAATTGGGGAAAGAGAGAGAAGTGTTAAAGATGTAGTTGTTGCTGCTTCAAGAAAAGATGAAAAACTAGCACTGATCTATTCTAACAACAGTATGGAGCTAATAGATATAAATACAGATAAAACTCTTTTTAAAGAGTATTTACCACTATCATTAGCAAATGATACAAGAATTTCAAATCCTTTATTTATGGGAAATTTAATTTTATTTCCTAGCTTAAATGGTAAAGTTCTTATTCTGTCGTCTGCTACAAATGAAGTTGTAAGAAATATATCTGTTGAGACAGATAGTGAATTTAAAAATATTATAAGTCTTGAAATTGAGAAAAAAAGTGAGAGTTTGATTGTTGCAAATCCAAACAAAATTGTATCGATATCTGCTAGAGATGTTATTAGTAAAGATTATGATATTAGAGATATGATTGTAAAAGATGGATATATTTATATTGCAACAGTTGATGGACATATTATAAAACTTACTCCAAACTTAGAAGAAGTTGCAAAAAGAAAATATAAATATGCAAAATTCCATGCTTTGGCATATGGAAGTAGTTTGTATGCTGTTGAATCTCAAGGTTTTCTTATAAATATAAGTGATGATTTTAAAACCGATACTATATATGAATTTAGTTTTGATAATGAGAAAAGATTAATGGCAATAGATAATAAAATCTATTTTAATTCAGATTATATAACTCTTCCATAAAAAAATAGTGGTTAAATCCACTATTTTTTGAACTTACAAAAATATTTTTAAATCTTGTATTTCAGCCAAAGTTTCTATTTGCTAATAGTTCAATTAAGACTGTTGCATATGAACCTTTTGGTAAAATAAAATCTAAACTACAAGATTTATTTGCTTTATCATATTTACAAGATAAAATCTCTGGAAATACAATAGCTTCTCTTCTATACCCTTTTTCATTTATTTCACTATCGTCATACTTTTGTTCAATTTTCAAAGCATCATCTTTGGCTTTAAAAACATCTCTTCCTGGAAGTAAACCAGTTGGAGTTATTAGTTTTTCTTTGAAGTCCTCTATAATTTTTTCATTTATAGATTTTGGAGTAAAAAGTTTTTCATTTTTTATATCATAAAAAATATCTCCATCTAGGAGTTTAAAACCACTATTATCAATTTTTAATCTTTCAACCAACCAAGCATTAAAAAATGTGCTTTGATAAGCACTAAGAAGCATTTTTGCTACTTTTCTATCTTTAATTATTGCATCACCAAATAGTAAATCTTTTGCTTTTTCTAAATTCTCTTTTACATCTTTTCCAAATCTTTGATAACCAAAATAGTTTGGAAAACCATTTTTAGATACAAATTTAAGAAGTTTTTCAATATAAAAAAGTTCTTCTAGTTCAAGGTCATGAAGATTTATTTTAAATCTATTTCCTTTTAAATCACCAATATTTAGTTTTTTATTATGTAAAAAACTATCAAGTATCTCTATTTTTTTTGATTTAAAATTTTTAATCTCTTTTTGATATTTTTTTGGAATAGATATGTATTGAAATGTAGTTGCTCTTTTATCTTTTAGCCCAGCATATCCAATATCACTCGAATAAACACCTAAGAATTTTGATAATCTATCGATTAACTCCCAAGTATCACAGTTTTGTTTTTTTATTTTTAAAATTAAGAAGTTCCCATATGATGAGAATTTTATTGGTTGTTCTTCAACTATAAAATCGACATCGTTTTGGAGAAATTTAAAATTTAGAACTTTATCATTTGCTGGATAAACTCTTTTTATCAATATGCTACTCTTTTTTGTTGTTCTTGCTCATATACTGTTCTGCACTCTGTACAAAATTTTGCAAAAGGTTTTGCTTTTAATCTTCCAATTGGAATATTTATTCCACACATATCACAAATCCCGTAAGTAAGAGCTTTTATCTTTTTTAAAGCTTCTTCAATTTGATTTAACTCATCTAGTTGATGATTTGCAATCATTCCCTCTTTAAATGAGTCACTAACAAAATCAGCATAATCTAAATCATCATTTAAATCTTGATCTTTTAGTTGGTCAATACTATCTCTACTATTTCTAACATTACTTAAAATTGTCTCTCTTCTTTCAAGTAATATTGCTTTTAATTCATCAATTTGATTTTTGTTTGCCATTATCTTCTCCTGTGTAAAGTCGCAATTATATCTATTATTAACAGATATTTAACTTAAAATTGGTAGAATATTCTATCAGCACGAGGAGTAGGGCATTACAACACTAAGCAAAGTCTATTTGATAACTATATTTTTTATAACATTTATTTTATTCTTTTTATTTTTGTATTCAAATACTTTTTATAAAAATAATATAAATTATGATATTTTAGCTATTACAAAATTGTCAAATCTTTCATACTCAAACTATAATTATAGATTTAAAGATTATGAAAATAGTTTTAATAATATGATTTATTTGAACCCAAAAATAAGTAATTTTGGATTTATTTATGAAGATTAGTGTTTTTATAAATCTTATTTTTTTATTGCTTCATAAGCAAAAAATAAAATATATAGCTGTTTTTATATTATCAACTTTAACAATATTTTTACTATCAACAGTTATTTTTATCAAATCTTCTTTGCAAAATGAGATTTTAAAAACTCTAAAAAATCATAATGATTTTATAATCCAAAAAGAGTTTGGAGGAAGAATTTTTGATATAGATAATCAAGTAGAAGATAAAATAAGAACTATTTATGGAGTTCAAAATATCACAAAAAGAGTTTATGGAAGATATAAATTTTTGAGTGAAGATGTTTATTTTACTATTGTTGGAGTTGATTTTTCAAATATAAATAAAGAATTGAAAAATTTGGGTATTGAAAATATATCAAAAGATGAGATGATTATAGGTTTTGAAGTAGCTAATTTACTAAAAAAGTATCAATATAAAGACTATTATGATTTTTTATTTCCAAATAAAGATGTAAAAAGAGTAAAAATATTAAAAGTCTTAGAAAAAGAATCAAACATTATATCAAGTGATATTATTATTTTGGACATAAATCTTGCTAGAGATATTTTGGGTATAAACAAAAATTTTTCTACTAATATTGCTTTTGATGTTCCAAATGAACTTGAAAGAGCAAATATAAAACAAAAACTTCAAAGATTGGATTTAGACTTAAATATTATTCAAAAAGAAGATATTTTAAAGGAATATGAGACAATCTTTAACTATAAAGGTGGAGTTTTTTTGATACTTTATTTGGTGGTTTTATTTGCATTTATAATGATTTTATATCAAAGATATTCTCAAGTAAGTATAAACGAGAGAAAACAAATAGCTATTTTTAAAGCAATTGGATATAGCGTTCAAGATATCATAAAAATAAAAATGAGCGAAAATTTTATTGTAGCTTTTGTATCTTACCTTTTTGGAGTTTTATTGGCATATTTTTTTGTATTTGCTTTGAATGCTCCAATATTAAAAAATATATTTATAGATTTTTCAAATATAAAAAATGATTTTATACTCTATCCATATATTGAATTTTCTACTTTTGTAACACTTTTTTTATTTTTTATAGTTTTATTTTTAAGTTCAGTTTTAATTCCAGTTTGGAAAATTTCAGCAATAAATCCATATGAAAGTTTAAGATGATAGTAGCAAAAAATATAAGTAAAATATATTTTGAAGGTAGTAAAAAAGAGTTTTATGCTCTAAAAAGTATAAATTTTGAGATAAAAAAAGGTTCATTTGTTATATTTAAAGGAGTAAGTGGAAGCGGAAAATCAACACTTCTATCTATAATTGCTACTATTTCAAAACCTAGTTTGGGTGAAATTCTTTTTGAAAATGAATCAGTATCAAAATATCCAGATATTCATGCTAGCAATGTTAGAGCAAAGAATATTGGTTATATATTTCAATCTTTTAATCTTTTTGAAGACTTAACTGTTTTTGAAAATGTTAGTTTTCCTCTTATTCCTTTAGGATTTTCACAAAAAGAGATTAATAAAAAAGTTGAAGAAACACTAATTTTGTCAAATATTTTACATAAAAAAGATGAGATAGTTTCAAATCTTTCAGGAGGAGAAAAACAAAGGTGTGCTATCGCAAGAGCATTGGTAAATAAAGCAGACGCTATCTTATGTGATGAACCAACATCTTCCCTTGATTTTGAAAACTCTTTAAATTTTATAGAAAGTTTAAAAGAGTTAAAAAAAGCTGGAAAAACTATAGTTGTAGCAACTCATGATCCAATATTTTTTGAGCTAGATTTTGTAGATAAATTTTTTGAGTTAAAAAATGGAGTTTTAATTGAGTAGTATTTTTTTATCAAATGAGTTATTAATTTTTCTATTTTTACAAACTACTATTTATATTCTTTTACTAATATCTTTTATATATTCAATAACTATTTTAAAAAATTGGGATTTTAAACAAAGTACAATTTTGCAGTACAAACTTGAAAAAAGATCATATTTAGTGATTTTAATCATTAGTTTTTCTCTTTTTATAAAAATCTTATTATTCTTTTATTTTATATTTTCTATTGATAATTTATCTCATTTTGTAGCAGGTGCAATGTGTGCAGCTGGTATTTTTTCTTTAGAATATGGTGAAATCTCTCTTTTTTTAAAGCTTATAAATCTATTTTTTATTGGTGCTTGGTTTATTTTGAACTCTTTGGATTTAAAGCGAAAAGATTATCAATATACAAAAATAAAATTACTACTTTTTATTTTTATATTTTTTTGTCTTACTTTTGAGTATATTTTGGATTTACAATTTTTATCAAATATTCCATTAAACGAAGCAGTTGAGTGCTGTTCAATTATCTTTGAAACAAGTAGTATATCTAGTAAAATACCTTTTGGATTAGTTAATTCAAGCTTAATACTTATATTTTATATGCTTTTTGTTTTGATTGTTATTTTAAATATTCAAAAAAAATATATTTTACTTCTTTTATTTAATATCTTGTTTGTTTATATATCTTATTTTTGTGTAACTTACTTTTTTTCAACTTATATTTATGAACTTCCAACACATCAATGTCCATTTTGTATGCTTCAATCTGAGTACTATTTTATTGGATATTTTATATGGTCATCACTTTTCTTAGGACTTTTTTTCTCTATTTGTTTAGTAATCTTTTCTAGGATTAATAGTACATATATTTATAAGTTTTATAAGCTATCTTTACTTTTTACAACTATTTTTGTTTTTTTGGTAAGTTTTTTTGTTTTAAAATATTATATAGTAAATGGAGTTTTTTTATAAATCCGTGATTTTACACGGATTTATATGTTTATTATTATTTTTTGTCAGCTTCAGGTGCTGTTTCTTTTGTTTCTTCTTTTACTTCAGCTTCTTCTTTTTTATCTTCTTCTGTAGCTTTTACTTCTTTTTCTCCAGTATTAGCTACTGTTTCTTTTGTTTCTTCTTTTGGTGCAGCTACTTCTTCTTTTTTCTCTTGTGCAGGTGCTATAACTTCAGTTTTAGGAGCTTCAACTTTTGTTTCAGCTGGTTTTTTATCTTCTGTACAACCTACAAATAGTAGAGATGCTGCTGCTAATGATAATAATACTTTTTTCATTTTAAACCTTTTTATGTATATTTTTTGTTTTTAAAAACAAATTGCGGAATGATATCAAAACATTTGTGAAATAATCGTGTAATAAATTAATCTTTTATAATTTTAATCAAATTATAAAATTTACTAACAATATATAAATTATGATATGTGGAAATTGGAAATGGAGGAGCTAGTCGGACTCGAACCAACGCATGTCGGATTTGCAATCCGAGGCATTACCAGCTTTGCTATAGCTCCAAAAAAAATTATAATATTTTTGTGTATTTACTTTTATAAAAAGAGTGGCAGAGGACAAGGGATTCGAACCCTCGGAGGCTTTCACCTCGCCGGTTTTCAAAACCGGTACAATCGACCAACTCTGTCAATCCTCTACAACTTAATGGTGCGAATGGTGAGAATCGAACTCACACTCCGAAACCGGAACGGGATTTTAAGTCCCGCGCGTCTACCTATTCCGCCACACTCGCACAAAATTTAAGAACCTTTTTAAGCTTTCACTTAAAATGGACTGGAATTATAGTAGCTTTTTTTTTATTTGTCAAGGGGTTTTTAAAAAATATTAAAAATTTTAATTTTTATAAGATTTAATACAGATTGAAAATGAATATTTGTATAATCACTAATATTTATTTTTATAAGTTTAAAGGATTAAAATTGAGAAGTGATGAAGTAAAAAAAGGTTATTCAAGAGCACCACATAGATCTCTTTTGAGAGCAACAGGTCTTAAAGATGAGGATTTTAATAAACCATTTATTGGAGTTGCAAACTCTTTTATAGAAATTATACCAGGGCATTTTTTCTTAGATAAAGTTTCAAAAATTATTAAAGATGAGATTAGAAAAAATGGTTGTGTACCTTTTGAATTCAATACTATTGGAGTTGATGATGGAATTGCTATGGGACATGATGGAATGCTTTTTTCACTACCAAGTAGAGAATTAATTGCAAACTCTATTGAAACTGTTATGAATGCACATAAGCTAGATGCTATGATAGCTATTCCAAATTGTGACAAAATTGTACCAGGAATGATTATGGGAGCTTTAAGAGTAAATGTTCCAACTGTTTTTGTAAGTGGTGGAGCTATGCAAAAAGGTTATAAAAAAGATGGAACACCAATAGATTTGGCAACTGCATTCGAAGCTGTTGGAAAGTTTGAAGCTGGAGAAATTACTGAAGAAGAGTTAAAAGATATTGAATGTAATGCATGTCCAGGTGGAGGAAGTTGTTCTGGAATGTTTACAGCAAACTCTATGAATACTCTTATGGAAGCAATGGGAATTGCACTTCCTGGAAATGGAACAATTCTAGCACTTACAAAAGAGAGAGAGGAGTTATATAGAAAAGCAGCTAAAAGAGTTTGTGAATTAGCTCTTGATAAAACAAATAGTGAGAAGTTTAGATTAAAAAATATTTTAAATGAAAAAGCTGTAAGAAATGCTTTTGCTGTTGATATGGCAATGGGTGGAAGTTCAAACACTGTTTTACATATGTTGGCAATTGCAAAAGAGGCAGGAGTAGATTTTGAGCTTGAAGATATCAATGCTATATCAAAAAGAGTTTCACATATTGCAAAAATCTCTCCATCTTTAACAACTGTTCATATGGAAGATATAAACAAAGCTGGTGGAGTAAGTGCTGTTATGCATGAAATGAGTAAAAGAGGAGATGATATTCTTTTAGATAATCTTACAGTTACTGGTGAAACTTTAAAAGAGAGAATAAAAGATTCAAAAATTCTTGATACAACTATTATTCACACTATTGATAATCCTTACTCTGAAGTTGGTGGTCTTGCTATTCTTTATGGAAATTTAGCGGAGCAAGGAGCAGTTATAAAAACAGCTGGAATTACTGGTGCTAGAGCTATGAGTGGAAAAGCTGTTTGTTTTGATGGACAAGCTGAAGCTATAAAAGGAATAGTTGGTGGAAAGGTAAAAGCTGGAGATGTTGTAGTAATTAGATATGAAGGTCCAAAAGGTGGTCCTGGAATGCAAGAGATGCTAGCTCCTACAAGTTTGATTATGGGAATGGGATTGGGTGATAGTGTTGCACTTATTACTGATGGTAGATTTAGTGGAGCTACAAGAGGTGCATCTATTGGACATGTTAGTCCAGAAGCAGCCGAAGGTGGAATGATTGGTTTATTAAAAGATGGAGATATTATAAATATTGACGTTGATAAATATATTTTAAGCGTTGATTTAAGTGCTGATGAAATTGCAAAAAGAAAAGCAGATTTTAAACCAATAAAAAAACCTATTAAATCATCTTGGCTTGGTCAATATAGAGCTTTAGTTACAAATGCAAGTAGTGGAGCTGTATTAAAAACAGATTTATGATCTTTTAGTTATGAAATTTACTCTTGATTAACCTATCATTGTAAAATAGTTTACATTGATAGGTTAAATTTCTAAATATAAATTTTAATTATTAAGGATTTAAAAAGTGAACAAAAAACTTTTCTTTACAACTATACTGTTAGCTAGCTCTTTGCTTGCAAAAAATATTGAATTTGAAGAGATGGAAAAAAATCCTCAAAGAATTAATCCAAATCAGCCTAATCAAATTTTATCTTTTGGAAATAGTATAAAATCTTCTGTTAGTTCTATTGTAAACATTTCTGCAAAAAGAAGTGTAAATCCAAATGTTGATACTTTACCTTTACAGATGTTTGATGACCCATTTTTTAAAAAATTCTTTGGTGAAGAGTTTTCAAATCAGTTTAAACAAAATAGAGTTCAAAGATCTTTGGGTTCTGGAGTTATTATCACAAAAGATGGTTATATTGTAACAAACAACCATGTTATTGAAAATGCTGAAGAGATAAATGTAACTATAGGCGATGACCCAACTGAATATAGTGCGAAACTAATTGGTAAAGATAGTGATATCGATATTGCTGTTGTAAAAATTGAAATAAATAAGCCTTTAGTACCTATTAAATTAGGTGATTCTAGCTCTTTATTAGTTGGTGATGTTACTTTTGCTATTGGAAATCCTTTTGGAGTTGGAAATACTGTAACTATGGGAATTATCTCTGCATTAAATAAAAATAGAGTAGGGATAAATAGATATGAGAATTATATTCAAACAGATGCTTCAATAAATCCTGGAAATAGTGGTGGAGCTTTGGTTGATAGTAGGGGTGCATTAATTGGAATAAATACAGCAATTTTATCAAAAAGCGGTGGAAATGATGGTATTGGATTTGCAATTCCTGTTGAAATGGTAAAAGATGTTGTTGGTAAACTTGTAAGTGATGGAAAAGTTATAAGAGGATATTTAGGTGTTGTAATTGTTGATTTGGATAAAGATAGTCAACAAGTTTATAAAAGAAAAGAGGGAGCTATAATTTTAGATATTTCAAATGATACTCCAGCAGCAAAATATGGTTTAAAACGAGGAGATTTAGTTTACTCGATAAACGGTAAAGAGACTAAAGATAGAAATAGTTTACAAAATGCAATTGCATCTTTTAAGCCAAATGAAAAGGTTAAACTTCAAATAGAAAGAGATAAAAAAGATATAGTTGTTGAGATAGTTTTAGCTGATAGATCAATAATTTCAGGAGTTCAACCAGATAGTGACCACACAATTTTAAGTGGATTAAAAGTAAGTCCAATCAATGCTGAGATTATAAAAAAATATAGATTACCACTTGAGAGTATGGGAATTTTAATTACAGATGTAGAACCAAAATCAAAAGCTGAAAGATCTGGATTTTTAGCAGGAGATATTATTATTCAAATAGAAGATATTGAGATTAAGAATTATTCGAATATAGAAACAGCTTTAAAAAGATATAATAACCAACATAAACGAGTTTACATAAATAGATATGGGCAAACGCTTATGTTTGTAATTCAATAAAAAGGATAAATTATTATTAAAATACTTATGATTGAAGATGATTTAGAGCTAGCTCAAATCATTACAGATTATTTAAAATCATTTGATATAGAAGTAACTACAACAGATAGTCCATATAATGGACTATCTATGTTGAATTTAAGTAAAGAGTATCAACTTTTGATTTTAGATTTGACTTTACCTGAAATTGATGGTTTGGAACTTATTCCAAAAATACGAGAAAAATCTCAAATTCCAATAATAATAAGTTCTGCAAGAGATGATATTTTAGATAAAGTGATGGGATTAGAGCGAGGGGCGGATGATTATTTACCAAAACCATATAATCCAAGAGAGCTACAAGCTAGAATTAAAACAATTTTAAAAAGAGTTGATAATAAACTTGATGAAAAAAAATCACAACAAGATAAAGTTTTTGAACTAAAAGAGAGTGATATGCAAATTCTTTTTAAAGGTGAATCTTTGGTATTGACTCTAGCTGAGTATGATATTTTAAAACTTCTTATCCAAAGAAATCATGGTGTTGTATCAAGAGAAGATTTTATTTATACAAGTGATAATATAGAAGATGAGTCATCTTTAAAAAATATAGATGTAATAATCTCAAGAATAAGAACAAAATTATCAAATATAGATAATACTAAACAGTATATAAAATCAGTAAGAGGTATTGGTTATCAGTTAATATGATAAGAAATATCTCTATATCAACTTTTGTAAATATAATTTTTGCTTTAGCTTTTGTATCTATCTTTTTAACTTTTGTAATGTTTATGAGATATGATAAAGAGAGACATGATTTAAGTTTACAAAATAGATATGAGATGATTGCTGAAAATTTTTTAATACTTTTTCAAGACCATCCAAATGCTCAAAGATTAAATGAACTTTATAAAAAATTTAATGTAAAACCAATAGAAGATAGAGATAGAAAACTAGAGATTATAAATAATGCTCAAGAGCTAAAAATTACACAAAATTATCTTGGAACTTATAGAGTTTATAGGTTTGATGATATGTACTATATATATGTACAAAGATATGGTTACAATATTATTTTAAGAGATACAAAACACAATAACTACAATTTTGCATTTATAATTGCTGGATTTATTCTTTCTTTAATTATATTTATATTTTTGTATGAAATTTTAAATAGAAAATTAAGACCTTTGAAGCTTCTAAACAAACAAATTATTGAATTTTCAAATGGAAATAAAGATATAAAGTTGGAATACAAAAGTAGTGATGAGGTAGGAACAATAGCTAAAAACTTTAATGAAGCTATAAATATTATAAATAATCAATCAAAATCCAAAGATTTATTTATGCGAAATATGATGCATGAGCTTAAAACTCCTATTACAAAAGCTATGTTTATTGCTGAAACACTTGAAGATGATAAAACAAGACAGAACCTTCAAAGAGCATTTAGAAGAATGGATGATATTATAAAAGAGCTAGCAACTGTTGAAAAGCTTACTTCAAAAAATACTATGATTTATAAAGAGAAAATAAATTTTTTAGCAATTTTTAAAAAAACAACTGAGTTAATGCTTATAAATCCAGATAATATTGAGCAAAAAATAGAAGATTTTTGGTTTGAAGCTGATATATATATGATATCAATTGCTTTAAAAAATCTAATAGATAATGCTATTAAATTTTCAACAAATAAAAAAGCAATTATACAAGCCAATAAAAATATTATAAAAGTAATATCACAAGGAGAGCCTTTGAAAAATGAACTCTCTTTTTATACAGATGCTTTTTATCAAGAAGATAAAAGAAGTAGTGGTTTTGGATTAGGACTTTATATTGTTAAAACTATTGTTAATTTACATAAATTTTCTTTAGATTATGAATATATTGATGGTAAAAATTGCTTTATTATAAAGCTATTAAATCATAGTTAATTTAAAGATTTTAAATTAACTACTCTTACATCTTTCATTATTTCCAACCAATCTTTACTGAAATTTTTTTTAATAAATTTTTCTTTGTGAGGAACTGTACAGTTAGAGCAATCATGATGTATAGAGTTCTCAGATACAAATTTAGAACCACTTTTTGAATCAATACTGCAGCAAGAGTACAATATTTTATCATCTACATTTTTTAAGCCTTTGTCATTGAATCTAAAATATGAACAAGCACATAAATAACAGTTTAAATCTTTCATTTCATGGCATTTTTTATTTAGTTTGTATAATGGACAAAAATCTGGCTCATTTTTTTTCATATTCTCATATTTAAAATAGTCAATTATCTGATCTACTGATTTATCTTCAATTTTGCTCATAATAGTTTTGTGTAATTTTGCTTGGTTTAAAAACCACTCTTCATATGTCATAAATACTCTTTTTTATTAGATACTTTATTATATTAAAATCTATTTAAGAGTAAAATTTTAATTGCAAAAGGAGTTTAAAATGTTTAGATTTTTATATATTATTTTGATATCTTTGTTTTTTACATCATGTTCTATTAAATCAAATTTAATTCAAGATGAGTTTACAAATATAAAAAAACAAAATACTTATGATAGATGTGCAAATTTTTCATATATTAGTTTAACTGATGATACAAAATATGGGAAAATATTTACAGAATATATAAGTCTTGATAGCTCTTGTAAGTGGAATGGAATGGCAAGAGGTTATTTTGTATCACTATTTATGGATACAATTAAGGCTAAATCATATAAGATGGTTGAGCAAAAAGAGTTTGAAAATATTGAAATATCTACTTATTTAGTAGATGAGCTATATTATGTAAATATAATAAATAAATATAAGGTTTTTGAAGATAGATTTATGATAGATTATAGTGGAGTTTACTCTACATATTTGATAAAAAATTATGATAAATCTTATGAAAATGTATATTTAAATAAAGCTAGATTAGATACCGATTATTTTAATAGTTTAGTTAGATTCAATTTTTTCTATTCATATTTTTCAAAAGATAGTTCAGATTTCGGGAGGTAAAAATGCAAAGTAGAAGTTCATCATTTATTTTAGGAATATTCCTTTTTTTTGGTTTAATTGGTTTGGGTTCTTTTTTAGCGAATGGAATTGTAAAATTTAAAGAGCTTGATAGAACAGTTACAGTAAAAGGTTTATCAGAAAAAGAAGTTTTAGCAAATGTTGTAATAATGCCAATAAAAATGACACAAACGAGTAATGATTTAGAAGCTTTGATTCAAAAAATTGATTATGATACAAATCAAGTTATAAAATTCTTGAAAGAAAATGGCTTAAAAGATGAAGATATAACTTTAGGTGCGGTTTCAATAGTTGATAAGATGGCAAATGAGTTCTCAAATCAAGATTTTGCTATGAGATATTTGGCTTCAAAGGTTATAAATATTTATAGCACTGAAGTTGATAAAATTAGAGCTTTAAATAGCAATTTATCAGAACTTTCTCAAAGAGGTGTTTTGTTTAAAACAGATGATTATGATAGTAAAATAGAGTATATTTACACAAAATTAAATGAAATAAAACCTAGTATGATTGAAGAAGCAACTTCTAATGCAAGAGCAGTTGCACAAAAATTTGCACAAGATTCAAATAGTAAATTAGGAAAAATTAAAAAGGCTAGTCAAGGGCAGTTTGAAGTTGCAAGTCGTGATAAAAATAGTGATCACATAAAAAATATTAGAATAGTTTCTACTATTGAGTACTATTTAGCAGATTAAAATATTTTTAAGAGGACTAAAACCCTCTTAAAGTAATTCCTAAAATAACAGCAATAATTCCTAAAAAAATATTTATAGGTATAAGGTATTTTGCCAATAGATTTAGTTTATTTTTAGCAGTTGTAAAATCACCAATATCAAAAGCTTTTTGAGCTTTGTTTCTTTTTATATAAATAATCATAAAAATAGCAGTCATAATAAGCCAAATAATCTCTTTAGCAATTACAAATTTATAAAGTGAAGTATCTTTAAAGTTTAAAGCTAAAATCAAAATAATAGCAGTTATTAAAAGAGCAATAATAGAGGGAATAACCATATAAAAAAATCTTTTTAAATTTTCTAAAGTTCTTCCTAATTTTATCTTTGGCTCTTCTATATTTTGCATAGAGTAATGAATTGCAAATCTAATTACAATCATTCCCCCTAGCCAAACTATAGCAGAGATTACATGAAGAAAAATAATTAAAGTTGAAAAATTATTAAATAATTCAATCAATTTTAATCCTTATAAATTCTCTTTTGCATAAGCTAAAGCAGCAATTTTTGCTTCTTCAATTTTTGTTGCATCTTTTCCACCAGCAGTTGCGAAATCGGGTCTTCCACCACCACCACCACCAACGATTGGAGCAATATTTTTAATCCAATCACCAGCTTTAATATTTGTATTTTTACTTCCAGCAACTATTAAAACTTTGTCATCTTTTGCTTGTAAAAGTAAAATTGCTAATTTTTCATTTGCATTTTTAATATCATCAACAATTTTCTTTAAATCACCATTCTCAATAACACAAACTACAACTTTTGTATCACCAATAATCTCTTCGTTTATTGGAGTTTGATTTTGATTTTGAACATTTTGTATTTGATTTTTAAGATCTTTTATCTCTGATTTAAGTTTTTTAACCCCAGCAATTAAATCATTTGATTTTATTTCAGCTTGAAGTTCATTTAGTTTGTTTATCTGCTCTTTTGTATATTTAAATGCACTAGCTCCAACAACAGCCTCTATTCTTCTTATTCCTGCACTTACTCCTGACTCTTTTATGATATAAAAACTTCCAATATCTGCTGTATTTTTTACATGAGTTCCCCCACAAAATTCAACAGAAACATCTCCAAAGCTAATAACTCTTACAACTTCACCATATTTTTCTCCAAACATAGCAATTGCACCCTTTTTCTTTGCTTCTTCAAGTGGTAACTCTTCAATAAAACCAGCTAAAGCTCTATTTATCATAGAGTTTACTAAATCTTCAACTTCATCTATTTGCTCAGTTGTCATAGCTTTTGGATATGTGAAGTCAAATCTTAGTTTATTTGCGTCGTTAAATGATCCAGCTTGAGAAACACTATCTCCTAAAACCATTTTTAAAGCACTTTGTAGCAAGTGAGTTGCACTATGATGTTTTGCTATTTCATATCTATTTACAACAACAGCTTCAACGATTTCATTTTGAGATAGTTTTGTACTCTTTACATCAATTTTTGATAGGTTAAGATTATGGAATTTTGAAGTTTCAATAACCATAATATTATTACCATTTTTCTCTATAGCACCAATATCTCCATTTTGTCCACCGCTTGTTGCATAAAAAGGAGTTTTATCTAAAAGTACCCATCCAATTTGATTTTCTAAAGATTTTACTTCTTTGAAATTCTCATCAAGAAGAGCTAAAACCTTTGAGTTATAAGTAATATTTGTATATCCTACAAACTCATTTAAACCATATTTTTCAAGTAAAGCTTTAAAATCACCATCATTTGAACTATCTCCACTACCTTTCCAAGCAGCTTTTGCCATAGTCTTTTGTTTATTCATAAGCTCTTCAAATTTATCTAAATCTACTTTTAGACCTTTGTCTTTTAGCATATCTTCTGTTAAATCAAGTGGGAATCCATAAGTGTCATATAGTTTAAATGCAACTTCTCCACTAAATAGTGAGTTTGAAAGAAGAGTTAATTTATTTTCATTTAATAAACTTAATTTAACTCCCCATGCAGCAAGTCCATTACCTAAAATTTCACTAATACTTTTAAGTTGAGATAAATTATTATGGTTATTTGAATCAACTAGTTTAAATAACTCTTCATTAAATAGTGTAATTCCAGCTTCAATAGTTTTGAAAAATCTCTCTTCTTCTAATGTCAATTGTTCTTTTATATAGTTTGCATTCTCTTTTAATTCAACATAGTGTCCACCCATAATATCAACCAATGTATTAACAAGTTGTGCCATAAATGGTTTTCTAAGACCTATTAAATATCCATGTCTAATAGCACGTCTTAAAATTCTTCTTAAAACATAAGGTCGTCCTTCATTTCCAAAAAGTATTCCTTGAGATAGCATAAATGATGTTGCTCTTAAGTGGTCTGCAATAACTCTATATGATCCAATATTTTCTTTATTTGCTTTTTTATTTGCAACTTTTTCTAAAGTTTCAATTATTGGTTTAAAGTTTGAAGAGTCAAAATTGTTAAATACTCCCTCTTTTATTGCAATAACTCTTTCTAGTCCCATTCCAGTATCAATAGATGGTTTTGGAAGAGGAATTAACTCACCATTTTTTGTTCTTTCATACTGCATAAATACAAGATTCCAAATCTCTAAGAATCTATCACCATCTCCACCCATTTTATCTTCAGGGCTATTGAAATGTTCTTCTCCTTGGTCATAAAAAATCTCACTACAAGGACCACAAGCGCCTGTATCTCCCATTGACCAGAAATTATCTTTATCACCAAATCTTAAAATTCTTGAAGAATCTATATGTTTTGTCCATATTTCAAATGCTTCATCATCACTTTCATGCACAGTAACCCAAAGTTTATCTTTAGGTAAAGCAATATTTTTAGTAATAAATTCCCAAGCATAAGCAATAGCTTCTTCTTTAAAATAATCACCAAAAGAGAAGTTTCCAAGCATTTCAAAAAGTGTATGATGACGTGCTGTATAACCTACATTTTCTAAATCATTATGCTTTCCACCAGCTCTAACACAAAGTTGACATGATGTTGCTCGAGGGTTTTTTGGAGCTGGTATGCTACCCGTAAAAATATCTTTAAACTGAACCATTCCTGCATTTGTAAACATCAAAGTTGGGTCATCTGGTACTAAAGGCATTGAAGATATTACTTCATGACCTTTACTCTTAAAAAACTCTAAATACTCTTTTCTGATATCCATTATAATATTTTCCATCTATAAAATTTTTCTACATTTTATCAAAAATATTATTTACTCTTGATTAGTAGGATTAGTAAAAAATGTTAATAATAAAACAAAATTTAAGGTTTTTATAGGTAAAATCTTTGAACTTTAATTGTAGATATACAAGAAAAAGTTTATATACGGTTTAAAAAAAATTAATAATAAGGATAAAAAAATGGGTAAATATATTGAATTAACATCAGCAAATTTTGATGCAACAACAAAAGAAGGGGTATCTTTAGTAGATTTTTGGGCTCCTTGGTGTGGTCCTTGTAGAATGATTGCTCCAGTTATTGAAGAGTTAGCAGGAGATTTTGAAGGAAAAGCAAATATTTGTAAAGTAAATACAGATGAGGAGCAAGATTTAGCAGTAAAATATGGAATTAGATCAATTCCTACAATTATTTTTATGAAAAATGGAGAAGTTGTTGATCAGCTAATAGGTGCTACATCAAAACAAGCTTTAACAGATAAAATAAACTCTTTATTATAATTTGAATTAAAATTTCTAAAGAGTTTAAAGGAAGGTGTTTTTCATCTTCCTTTTTTTAATTTTAAACTTATTTAAGATAGATATAAAATATTAAATGATAAAATTTTTCCTTAGTTTTGTTTGCACTTTTATATTAGCTTACAAAATTTTTTAGTACCATTCTATTTTAAAAGAGTTATGGTGAAATATATATTTAGAAAATAAGGACTTAAAATGTTAGATTTAGCAATTATTGGTGGAGGACCAGCTGGACTTACAGCAGGTTTATATGCTACAAGAGGTGGTTTGGCAAATGTTGTAATGTTTGAAATGGGAATGCCAGGTGGTCAAATTACAGGTTCGAGTGAAATAGAAAATTATCCAGGTCAAGGCGAAGTTATGACAGGTATGGATTTAATGGCATCTTGGCCAGAACAGTGTCAAAAATTTGGTTTAAAACATGAAATGGCACAAGTTGAAAATATTACAAAAAATGGCGATACATTTAAAATTTTAACAAACGATAATAGAGAATTTGAAGCAAAAGCTGTTTTAATGGCAACAGGTTCTGTTCCTAGACGTGCTGGATTTAAAGGTGAAGATAAATTTTTTGGTAGAGGAGTTTCTACTTGCGCAACTTGTGATGGATTTTTCTATAGAGGAAAAGAAGTTGCAGTTATTGGTGGTGGAGATTCAGCTTTAGAAGAGGCTTACTATTTATCAAAAATGTGTAAGAAAGTATATTTAGTACATAGAAGAGATACATATAGAGCAGCTCCTAGCACAATTGCTCATATCAAAAATGCTGAAAATATTGAAGAAGTTACAAATGTTTCAGTTGAAGAAGTTTATGGTGATAACAGTGGAGTTTTAGGGCTTAAAGTAAAATGCAATAAATCAGGTGAAATAAGAGATTTACCAACTCCTGGTGTTTTTGTTTTTGTTGGAAGAAATGTATTAAATGCACCACTAAAACAATCTGATGGAACTTTTTTATGTGATGTAATTGAAAGTGGAGAAGTTGTTGTTGATTTAAAAATGAGAACAACTACAAAAGGACTTTGGGCAGCTGGAGATATTAGAATTGATGCAGCAAAACAAGTTGTTTGTGCAGCAGCAGATGGTGCAACAGCAGCAGTTGATATAATTGAATATTTAGGATAAATAGATGATTAAAATAGGTATTTTGGGTAGTTCTGGAAGAGTTGGAAGTTTGCTAATAGATGATTTAAAAAATGACACAGAAGCAAAAGTTTCTTGTGTTCATGTTTTTGATAAAATAGAAAAAGTTTTACCACCAGATACTGTTGTAACAAATGATATAAATGTTTTATTTAATGAAAGTGATGTAATTATTGATTTCTCAAGTCCAGTTGCGACTGAAGAGCTTTTAACTGCAGTTGTTGAAGGTGGAAAAAGAAAAGCACTAGTAATTGCAACTACTGGGTTAAATAAACATCAACAAAACTTACTTCTTGAAGCAAGCAAGCTTGTACCTATTTTATATGCTACAAATATGAGTTTAGGAGTTGCAGTTTTAAATAAACTTGTAGCTCTTGCTTCTAAAGCATTAAGAGATTTTGATATTGAAATTGTTGAACAGCACCATAGACATAAAGTAGATGCACCCTCAGGAACTGCACTAACTTTAGCTGAACATGCTTCTAGTGCTAGAGATTTAGATCTTGATAGCGTAAGAGTTTCAGGTCGTGATGGACAAATTGGAGCTAGAACTAAGGATGAAATTGCAGTTATGGCTTTAAGAGGTGGAGATATAGTTGGAAGACACACAGTTGGTTTATATAACGATGGAGAATTTTTAGAGTTAAATCATACAGCAACTGCTAGAAATACTTTTTCAAAAGGTGCAATAAAAGTTGCAAAATGGATTATAAAAAAAGATGCAAATCTTTATTCAATCAATGATGCTTTAGGGCTATAATAAGGAAATCAACAATGTGTGCAATAGTAGGAATTTATGGAAATGACAATGCAGCAAGATTAGCTTCAATAGCTCTTTTTGCTATGCAACATAGAGGTCAAGAGGCAACTGGAATTTCATCATCATGTGATGGGAAAATATATACAAAAAAAGATAGAGGTTTGGTTTCTGAAGTATTTAATGAAGAGGCGCTAACTTACTTAAAAGGAAATATGGCAATTGGTCATAATCGTTATGCAACAGCTGGAAGTGATTCTGTTTTAGATGCTCAACCTGTTTATGCAAAATATAAATTGGGTCAAATATCAATCGTTCACAATGGTAATCTTATAAACAAAGATGAAGTAAGAAATGATTTGATAGATAAAGGTGCTATTTTCCAAACAGGAATGGATACTGAAAATCTGATTCATCTAATAGCAAAAAATACAAAAGATCATCTAAAAGATAGAATTATTGAAGCTTTAAATAGAACTATTGGAGCATATTGCTTTATTGTTCAAAGTAGAAGTAAACAGTTTGTAATACGAGATAGATATGGAATTAGACCTCTGTCTTTAGGAAAATTAAAAAGTGGTGGATATATAGTTGCTAGTGAAACATGTGCTTTTGATTTAGTTGGAGCAGAGTTTATTAGAGATGTAAGACCTGGTGAGATGTTAATATTTAGTGAAGAAGATGATATTGAATCTGTTCAACTTTTTGAACCAGAATTTAGACCATGTGCTTTTGAATATGTATATTTTGCTAGACCAGATTCTGTAATTGATGGTAAAAATGTATATACAACAAGAGAGAATATGGGTAAAGCTTTGGCTAAAAATGATGCAAATAGCAAAATAAAATATGATATGGTTGTTCCTGTTCCAGATAGTGGAGTTCCAGCAGCTCTTGGTTATGCAGCAGCTAGTGGGATTCCTTTTAAATACGGAATTATTAGAAATCACTATATTGGAAGAACATTTATAGAGCCAACTCAAGAGATGAGAAACTTAAAAGTAAAAATGAAGCTAAGTCCTATGAGTTCAATTATTGCTGGAAAATCTTTACTTGTGATTGATGATTCTATTGTAAGAGGAACAACTTCAAAAAGAATAGTAAAAATGTTAAAAGAAGCAGGTGCAAAAGAGGTTCATTTTAGAGTTGCAAGTCCTGAGATAAAATTCCCTTGTTTTTATGGAATTGATACACCTACAAAAGAGGAATTAATCTCAACTCAAATGACTAAAGATGAAGTTTGTAAATATATTGAAGCTGACAGTTTAGAGTATCTTTCAATAGATGATTTAGTAAGTGCAATAGGAGATGATAGACACTATGCGCTTGAAAGTTTTGATGGAGACTATTTCGTAAAAGCATAATGAATAAAAATTTAAAAGAGGTATTGACTATTGGTCGATACTTCAAAAAAAAGTTTGGTGAAAAAGTTTATAAGATTCCAATATCGATATCAGGTTTTACATGTCCAAATATTGATGGAACAAAAGCAAAAGGAGGTTGTTCTTTTTGTGAAAATGACTCTTTTAGCCCAAATCTACAAGATAAAAAATCTAAGTTCAAATTAAATCCAAATATAGAACATAATCCATTTTTAGAAAACCAGCTAAAACAACTTGAAATGCAGTTTATTGCAACAAAAAAAAGGTTAGAAAATAAATTTAAAGCAAAAAAATTTATAGTATATTTTCAATCTTTTACAAATACTTATGCTCCACTTTCAACTTTAAAATCTTTATATGAAAAAGCTCTTAGTTTTGATGATGTTATAGGACTTAGTATTGGTACAAGAACAGATTGTGTAACAGATGAGATTTTAGATTATTTGTATGAAAAATCTAAAGAAAAAGAGATTTGGATAGAGTATGGAATTCAAAGTTTTTTTCAAACTACATTAGATAAAATAAATCGAGCAGATAATATTGAAAATATGAAATATTGGATAAAAAGAACAAAAGATAAAGGATTAAATGTTTGTGGACATTTAATTTATGGTTTACCAGATGAGAATCAAGAAATGATGTTAGAAACATTTAAACAAACAATTGATTTAAAAGTTGATAGTATTAAATTTCACCCACTTTATGTTGTAAAAAATACACTTCTTACAAATGAGTTTAAAAAGGGAAGGTTTACCCCAATAAGTGAAGAGTTATATATAGATACAGTTGTAAAATCTATTGTTAATTTACCGCAAAATATATCTGTTCAAAGAGTAACAGCAGGAATAGAGGATGACACGCTTTTATCACCTTTTTGGTGTAAAAATAAACACCAACAGATGAAAAGCATAAGAGTTGCACTTGAAGAGAAAGGGTTTATTTATTAATATTTATTTTATTTTTAATAAATAATCCACAACATTTTCTATAAATGCATCATGTTTTCTGTCTTTTCTATAAGCAATGTATAGTTTTCTTATCATTTTTTGATTGCCAATTCTTGATTCAAATAAAGCTCCTGATTTAAGTAGTGATTCAATAGCATTTCTTGATACAATAGAAACAGCTGGAGTTGCATTTTTATCAGAGTGTAAAACAGTTTGAACAATAGTTGTAGCACTTGTAACTTCACTTGTAACTTCAAATGTATCACAATCAGGATAGTTTGCTTTTTCAAGACACTCTTTAAAAATTGACCCTGTATTTGACTCAGGATTTCTACAAATCCATTTATAAGATAACAAATCATCAGGTTTTGCCCTTGCAGGAAGTTTTTGGTTTGAGAATATTACAATCTCATCTTCCATCCATTCTCTATAAATAATCTCATCATTTGAAATATAGTTTTCAACAAGTGCAATATCAATTTTTTTATCTAGTAAGTCTTCTATTGCTTCATGTGAAACAGATACATTTATTGACACATCATTGTGAATATTCTCTTTTAAATTGTTTAAAAATCTAGGAAGAATATAATTTCCTATTATAAAACTAGCACCGAAGATAAAAGTTGTGTTTTTATTCATTATTTTTAAAAGTTCTTTTTCAGCATTGTTAACACACTTTTCGATTTTTAAAGCAATTCCATGAAGAATTTGTCCCTCTTTTGTGAGCTTAATACCATTTTTTTTTCTATCAACAATTTGAACATCTAGGTAATCTTCTATAAACTTCATTTGTTGAGTAACAGCTGGTTGAGAAATACCTAGTTTAGCAGATGCTTTTGAAAAAGACTTCTCTCTTACAACAGTTAAAAAAGTCTCCAGTTTAGCAAAATCATTGAGCATTAAATTCTCCAAAAATAAATTGGCAAAATGATAACATTTATTTATATATAGAATAATTAAGAGATATAATATTTTTATAAATTTTATGATATAATCTAACTTTATTGGAGAAAAAATGTCTGAAAATTTATTAATATCACTAAACGATTCACAAAAAAGTGCTGCTCAACATATAGATGGACCTTTGCTCATTTTAGCAGGTGCTGGAAGCGGAAAAACAAAAACAATTACAACTAGATTAGCATATTTAATTTCTATTGGAATAGATCCGAAAAGTATTTTAACTCTTACATTTACAAATAAAGCTGCAAATGAGATGCGAGATAGAGCTTTTTCTCTTTTAGATACAAATAGTTTAAATACACCTCCACTTTTATGTACATTTCACAAATTTGGACTTCTTTTTTTGAAGTTTTATATAAGTGAATTAAATAGAAAGAATAATTTTATAATAATAGATAGTGATGACAAAAGAAGAGTTTTAAAATCAATAAACAAAGAGATACCAACTGCACTTTTAGGAAGCGAAGTATCAAAATATAAAAACTCTATTATGACTCCAAGTGAGGTAAAATCACAAGCACAAGGAAAGCTTTATAGTGAAATTGCAGATATTTATGAAAAATATGAAGAGCATTTATTAAAAAATAATCTTGTAGATTTTGATGATTTACTTCTTCTGCCTTATAAGATTTTAAAAAATAATCAAAAATTAGCAGAATCTACAAGTCAAAAGTATCAATATATTATGGTAGATGAGTACCAAGATACAAATGAACTTCAATACAGACTTTTAAGGCTTCTTTGCTCAAATCATGATAATCTATGTGTTGTTGGAGATGATGATCAAAGTATTTATGGATGGCGAGGGGCAACAATTAAAAATATTTTGAATTTTAATGAACATTTCAAAAGAGCAACTATTGTTAAACTTGAAGAGAATTATAGATCAACTGATACTATCTTACATCATGCAAATGCTTTAATAGAGCACAACAGAGATAGGTTAGGTAAAAAACTTGTAGGTACAAAAGATAAAGGTAGCTCTATAAAAGTTTATGAGTCTCACGATGAAAATGAAGAGACAAGAAAACTAGTTGATGATATAAAAAGATTGTTACAAACAGATGAAAAAGCTAAAGATATTGCAATTTTATTTAGAGTAAATGCTCTTAGTCGTTCTTTAGAAGAGGGATTTAATAAAGCAGGGCTTAATTATAAACTTGTTGGTGGAATGAAATTTTATGAAAGAACAGAGATAAAAGATTTAATAGCTTATTTTAGAATTTTAACAAATTTAAGTGATAATTTTTCTATAAAAAGAGTTATAAATAAGCCAAAAAGAGGAATAGGGGCAACTACTATTGATAAACTTGAAGAGAAAGCAAATGAGTTAAATAGTTCTATTTTTGATATGATTCAAAAGTTAAATGCTGATGAATTAAGTGCAATTGTTGGTAAGAAAAATGCAAGAACTATAAAAGTTTTTGAAGCATCTATTTTAGATTTGCGAGAACTTATGATTCAGTCAAGAATGAGGCTTTTAGATAGTTTTGAAGAGACTTTTGATTATAGAGCTTCTTATGATAATCTTCCAGATGGTTTTGACAGACAAGCAAATATAGATGAATTTTATGGATATATAAGAGATTTTTTCTTACAAAATCCACACTTAGATTTAAAAGATTTTTTAAATGAAATTGCATTAGAAAATCAAAATGATGAACATAGTAACGATGCTATTTCCATGATGAGTATTCATGCTTCAAAAGGTTTAGAGTTTAAGCATCTTTTTATTATTGGGCTTGAAGAAGGATTTTTCCCAATTATTGGAGATGGTACAGATTTAGAAGAAGAAAGACGATTAGGATATGTTGCATTTACAAGAGCTATGGATAATTTAACTCTATCTTTTGTACATTCAAGATTTTATAAAGGGAAAAGAGCTCAATTAAATAAAAGTAGATTTTTGGTTGAAAGTGGTTTAGTAAAAGGAAGTTTAGTTATTGAAAAAAGCTCTGGATTTAAAAAAGGTGATATGGTAAGTCATAAAATTTTTGGACAAGGAAGAGTTGAAAAAGCTGTAAATGCTGGAAAAGATTATAAGCTTACTATAAATTTTGGTGGACAAAAAAGAGATATTTTGTCATCTTTTGTAGAGAAAAACTAGAGGTAAAATTTGCAAAAAAGAGTTTATGAAAAAGGTGAAATAAATAAGCTTTTTGTGGTAAATAAACCAATGTTTATTAGTTCAAATTTCTATTTAAATAGATTTAAAAGAGCTTATAAAAATAAAAAAGCTGGATTTAGTGGAACTCTTGACCCTTTTGCAAAAGGTTGTTTGATTGTTGCATTTGGACAATATGCAAAGCTTTTTAAATATTTAGAAAAAGCTCCAAAAGTTTATAAAGCTGTTATTTGGCTTGGAGTTAGTTCTGAATCATTAGATATTGAGAGAATCCAAAATATAGGATTTCAAAAAAAACTTGATACTGATTTTATAAAAAAAGAGATTGAAAAATTAAAAGGTGAAATAGAGTATATTCCTCCAAAATTTTCAGCCAAAAGAGTAAATGGACAAAAAGCTTATGAAATTGCTAGAGAAGGATTAGAATTTGAGCTAAAAAGCTCAATTATGAAGGTATTTGATATAAAATTTATTAGATACAATCATCCTTTTATAAGCTTTGAAGTAAAAGTTAGCGAAGGTTCATATATTCGCTCTTTAGCACAAATATTTTTAAAGAATATTGGCTCTATTGGAACTTTGAGTTATCTTGAAAGAGTTAGTGAAGGAAAATTTTATTTCGAAAATCACAAAGAGTTAAATCCACTTGATTTTATAGATTTACCAAAAAATAACTATACTGGAACAAAAGAGTGGTTAGAAGTTGGTAAACGAATTTCAAAAGATTATTTGAGCATAAAAATAGATGGAAAATATATTATAGAGGTTGATACATTTTTTTCTATTATAGAAATAATAGGTGATGAAGTTAAATATTTATTAAATAAAGTTCCAAAAATAGAGGCAAAAAATGACTAAAAAATCATATGCAAAGGTAAATATTTTTTTAAAAATTGTTGGATTAAGAGATAATTATCACCTAATATCTTCAAGATTTGTAAGAGTAAAAAATCTTTTTGATACTATTAGTTTTATAAAAAAAGATGTTGATAATTTTTCGATTGAGGGAAATTTTTCATGTATTTTAGAAAAAAATACAGTTTATAAAGCTTACAAACAACTTGAAAAATTTGATGGTGTAAAAGAGTTTTTTAAACAAAATATTGTGAAAATAGATAAAAATATTCCAGAATTTGCGGGACTTGGTGGTGGAAGTTCAAATTGTGCAACTTTTTTAAACATGGTGAATCAAGCTTGTAATTTGAATTTAACTAAAGAAGAATTAGCAACAATTGGCTCAAATATAGGAGCTGACGTACCATTTTTTGTATATGAATTTGATAGTGCAAATGTTAGTGGAATCGGTGAAATTGTTGAAGAGTTTAAGGAAGAGTCACTTAATATCGAAGTTATTACTCCAAAAATTCCTTGTGATACAACAAAAATATATAAAAATTTTAGGGAAAAGTTTTATAAAGAGTTGAATAAAGATGAAGTTAAAGAGCTTTTTGTTACAAATTCAAAAGATATTTTAAAAAAATTTAGTATAAATGAAGCAAATGATTTGTATTTTTCAGCTTTGGATTTAAACCAAGATTTAAAGAAATTTGAAAAAGATAATTGGTTTTTTAGTGGAAGTGGAAGCTCATTTTTTAAAATTTTATAAGGAAATTATGTGGCAAAAAAAGAATTAAAAAAGAATTTAGTATTTAAAAATAAAAAAGCATTTCATGATTTCACAATTTTAGATAGCCTTGAAGCTGGAATTATGCTTGAAGGAAGTGAAGTAAAAGCTATTCGAGAAGGAAGGGTAAACTTAAAAGATAGTTTTGTGAGAATAATTAAAGGTGAAGTTTTTCTTTTAAATGCACATATATCACATTTAAGCACAACTCATAGTACTTATAGACCGGATGAAAGAAGATCTAGAAAACTACTTTTACACTCAAAACAAATAGCAAAAATGTACTCAAAAGTAACAAAAGATGGGATAACACTTGTTTGTACAAAATTGTATTTTAATGAAAAAAACATGGTAAAAGTTCAAGTTGCAACTGCTGAAGGTAGAAAACTACATGATAAAAGAGAAGTTTTAAAAGAAAAAACTCTAAAAAGAGAGAGTGAACAAGCAGTAAAATCGTATAAATAAGATAATTTTTATCTTGATTTTATTTTAATAAATAGAGCTAATTTGTTAATTTATTGTTAATTTTTTTGTTTAGTTTAAGTTTTTCTTCGATACTATTTTGGCTAATGAGTGACATTTTGTGACTTGTATATAAATTTTGTAGGAGGAAATTGATGCAAAACAGTGCACAAATTGAGTATGACTACTCTGTTGCTAAGTGTTTTACATTTACAACAATCTTGTTTGGTATCATTGGTATGACAATTGGTGTTGTACTTGCTTTTCAATTAGCTTTTCCAGAGCTAAATTACTTAGCAGGAGAGTATGGTACTTTCAGTAGATTAAGACCATTGCACACAAATGGTGTTGCTTTTGGATTTACACTGAGTGGGGTTTTTGCTGGTTGGTATTATATATCGCAAAGGGTTTTAAAAGTTTCATTAAAAGAGTCTCCTTTTTTAATGGTAATTGCAAAACTGCATTTCTGGGTATATTTTATAACAATTCTATTAGCTGTTGTTACTCTTTTTATGGGTATTACAACTTCAAAAGAGTATGCAGAACTTGAGTGGCCACTAGATATTCTAGTTGTTGTTTTCTGGGTTCTATGGGGTATTTCGGTATTTGGTATTATTGGAATTAGAAGAGAAAGAACTTTATATATTTCTATTTGGTATTTTATTGCTACATTTATAGCAGTTGCAATGCTTTATTTATTCAATAATATGGAAGTTCCAACTGCACTTGTAAGTGGGTATGGTTCTTGGATACACTCTGTTTCTATGTATGCTGGTACAAATGATGCTATTATTCAATGGTGGTATGGACACAATGCTGTTGCATTCGTATTTACTACTCCTATTATTGCATTAATTTACTACTTCTTACCAAAAGAATCAGGTCAAAATATTTATTCATATAAACTATCAATCCTAGCATTCTGGGGATTATTATTTGTTTATTTATGGGCTGGTGGACACCACTTGATTTATAGTACTGTTCCAGATTGGATGCAAACTATGGGTTCTGTTATGTCTGTTGTTTTAATTTTACCATCATGGGGATCTGCGATTAATATGCTTTTAACTATGAAAGGTGAGTGGAATCAGTTACAATCTAATACTGTAATTAAATTTATGGTTTTAGCTTCAACATTCTATATGTTAACAACACTTGAAGGACCAATTCAGTCTATTAAATCTGTTAATGCTATTGCACACTTTACAGATTGGATTCCAGGGCATGTTCATGATGCAGTTTTAGGATGGTTAGTATTTATGATTATGGCTGCCTTATTCCATATGGTTCCTAGAATGTTTAAAAGAGAGATATATTCAAAATCATTGATGGAGACACAATTCTGGTTACAAACAGTTGGAATTATTTTGTACTTTACATCTATGTGGATTGCAGGTATTACTCAAGGTATGATGTGGAGAGCTTATGATGAGTATGGTTCATTAGTTTACTCATTTATTGATACAGTTACGGTGTTACATCCATACTATACAATTAGAGCGGTTGGTGGTTTAATGTACTTAATCGGTTTCTTTATGTTTGCTTACAACATCTACAAAACAATTAGATGTGGTAGAGTACTTGATAAAGAACCAGTAAATGCAACTCCAGTAGCTGCTTAAGAAAGGGGAAAAAATGTTTCATTGGTTAGAACAAAGACCGTTTTTCTTTGCGGTAATGGTATTTATATTTGTTTCATTTGCAGGTGTAATTGAAGCAATTCCAGACTTTGCAAAGCAAGCAAGACCAACAGTTGGTACAAAACCATATTCAGTGTTGGAATTAACAGGAAGACATGTTTATATTAAAGATTCTTGTAATGCATGCCACTCTCAGTTGGTAAGACCATTTAAATCAGAGACTGATAGATATGGTATGTACTCTTTAAGTGGTGAGTATGCTTATGATAGACCATTTTTATGGGGATCAAAAAGAACTGGTCCTGATTTAATGAGAGTTGGAAATTATAGAACTACAGATTGGCATGAAAACCATATGAGAGATCCAAAAGCAGTTGTTCCAGGAAGTATTATGCCTGCATATGAGCATCATTTTACTAATATTGCTGATATAGAGACTGCATATGCGGAAGCTTATACTGTAAAAACAGTATTTAATACTCCATATGATCAAGAAGGTATGCCAAAACTAGGAACTTGGGAAGAAGCAAAAGCTGCGGCTCTTTTAGAAGCAAAAGCTATTGCTGCTGACATGAAAGATGAGAAGGTTAAACAAGCTGTTGCAAATGGTGAAGTTCCTGAAATTGTTGCATTAATTGCATATTTAAATTCTTTAAAATAGAGGTTCATTATGGATTATGAAACACTGATGACATTTCAAGGTTATGCAAAGTTCTTTTTAATATTAGTAGTATTTATATTATTCTACTCTTATGCTTTTTCCTTGTATAGAAGGCAGAAAAAAGGTGAAAGAGATTTTGAAAAGTATTCTAAACTTGTACATGATGATTCAAGTGTTTCTGTTCCTCTTGAAGAAAGAGATATTAAAAAAGTTATAGGTAATAAGGAGAAATAAGATGAAATCTATGGTTATAGGTGGAATAATTCTTATCATCGCATTAATGGCAGGAACTTACTTTGTTGCAGGTGATGCTTTTATTAGTGATGATTATATCAATGCATTAACATTTTTGGGAGCAGCTGCTATTATTACTATTAGTACGTTTGTTGTTTTAAAATATATTAATCAGATGAAGAATGATACAGCAAGTGGTGAGCTAGCTGATGAAAAATGGGATGGAATTGGTGAATATAAAAACCCTGTTCCAACAGGTTGGGCTATAGCATTTGTTATTGCAATTGTTTGGATGTTTTGGTATTTCACAGTTGGTTATCCAATTAATGGATTTTCTCAAATTGGTCAATGGAATGAAGAAACAAATGAATATAATGCAAAGTTTGAGCAAAAATGGACAAATCCAAATGAGCAAACTCTAAAAGCAATGGGACAGTCTATATTTTTAGTACAATGTGCTCCTTGTCATGGAGTTGATGCAGAAGGAATTGCAGGAAAAGCTCAAGACTTAACAAAAAGAATGAGTAAAGATCAAGTTGAGTACACAATTAGAAATGGTTCAAATCATTTAACTGAAGCATACCCAGGTGGAATGCCTCCAATGATGCTTAGTGAAGATGCTGATATTAAAGAAGTTTCTGCTTATGTAGCAAATGGATTTAAAGGTGAGCAACCAGTAGCTTATGCAACTTGTGCAGCTTGTCATGGTGATAATGGAGAAGGAATGCCAATGGTAGGTCCAAATATTAAATCTTATGATGATTCTCTTGTAACAGCTGTTTTAAAACAAGGTAAAAAAGGTCTTTTAGGTCATATGCCAAGCTTTAACGAAAGATTAAATGAGACTCAAGAGAAAGCTTTAGCTTCATATATTAGAAGTTTAGGAGATAAGTAATGGCAAATAATACACAAATGAATGAAAATGAAAGAGGAATTTTTAAATTACACGGTATAACAGGAATGTTAATAGCTGTTGTTTTACTTTTAACAATTCTTGCAGTATTAGTTTTTAATGGTGTTTTAGTTCAGCAAAGAGAAGCTTCTAATGCTTATCAAATTAATCAAGACTTAAATGCCTTAAAAGCAAATAGTCCTGATAACCACAAACATTACCAATTAATTGGTAATGGTAAATAAGGAGTGAAGTATGGACAGATTAATTACTATTTTACTTTTGGTTTCGGCTCTTATGACGATTTATTATGCATTTTTTGACCAAGCAAAAGTATTTGTTGGTTAAATGAGAAATTTTAATTCTTTAAAAGTAGGGGTGATTTTTTCACTTCTACTTTTTTTATATACAAACGGTTTTGCACAAAATTTTATATTAAAAGATGATTTAATAGATATAAGAGCAAAAAATAAGATTGTTGAGATTGGTAGTGAAGTTAAAACAAAAACTGGTGTGAATATTTATGTTTATGCAACTTCTAGTTTCAATTTAGATAAAAGTATAACTACAAAAGATAAAATAGATTATATAAAAAATTATGAATTAGATATTTTAAAAAATCTTGAAAACCCTTATGTGATAATAACAATTTCACTTGAAGATACTCATGTGAATTTATACTACAGTGACAGTTTAGAAAAAATAATAGATAAAAACGAAATCCTTGATGATTATGTTGTGCCTTTGTTGGCATCAAAAGATAAAAATACAGTTGGTTCAAAAATAAGTGCTTCTGTATTAAATGGCTATGCAGCAATAGCTGATAAATTGGCAGATTCTAAAAATATTGAACTTGAGAGTAATATTGGGAATCAAGGAAGAGTTGCTAGTACAATCTGGAGAGTTTTTATATATTTTGTATTATTGGCTGCTCTTTTAGCATATATTTATGCAATTTTACGAAAGAGAAAATAGTATGAAAAAAAGAAATTATTGGCCACTATATTTTATAGCAATTTTTGCTTTTACTGTTTATATGATTATTTGGACAATATATAAAGCAATGCAAGCCCCTGTTGTAGAAGATAGAAGTTTTATGCAAAAATACCAATATGTAGATGAAAATTATAACTCTATAATGACATCAAATATAAATTTTTTGGAAAAATATAGTTTAGAATTAGATTTAAATGGAAACATTTTTCCACTTACAACAGAAGATATAAGATATGGTCAAAGAGTTATTGAAAAATATTCAAAACATAAAAATGTTTTAAAAATTGGAGAAAATAGCTTAAAAATTATAGTTTTAAATAAGTTAACAAAAGAGATAGTTCCTTTAAATATTGATTTACTTATTACTAAAACTATGTCAGATGATAGTAATGTGAATCTAAAAGATGAAAACTTTACGAATAATAAAAATATTTATACTACAAATTTTAATCTAAGTGAAGAGACAAATTGGATTATAACAGGAAGTTTTAAAGTAGAAGATGAGTCAGGATTTATCTTTATAAAAACAAATGCTAAGTAAAAAAAAACTCCTAATTTTTCCTACGCAAAGAGCAATTAGAAACTATTTAGAGACAAAAAAGTCTCTAAATACTCTTTTGCCAACTTGCCTTACAATTGATGATTTTTTAAAAAAATCTATATACTTTGAAAATAAAATTTATTGTGATGAAGAGCAAAGAATACTTCTTTTAAGTGAAGCTATAAAAGATATTGACATTAAAAAACTAGGAATTAGTTCTAGTTTTACTAAATTTTTGACTCAAAGCGAATATATATATAGATTTTTTTTAGAAATATCAAGTGAAGGTATTGATATAAATGATATTAAAACAAAAGATACTTATGAGTTTTATAAAGAGCATTTGGAAATATTAGGTGAAATTTTAAAAAATTATAAAGAACTTTTGGATAAGAATTTATTTGTTGATAGATTAAATTTAAAAGATAATTATAAGATAAATCTAGATTATTTAGAACTTTTTGAAGACATTACAATATATTTTGAAGGGTATTTTACAAAACAAGAGTTTGAAATTATTATAAAAATTTCTCAAGCTAAAGATTTAAAAATAAACTTTTTTTCAAATATTTATAATCAAAAATCTCTTCAAGTATTTAAAAATATTGATTTTGAGTTAAAGATTAATCATAAATATATGATTAATCTTTCTCGAAAAGAGATAATAAATGAACTATTATCGGAAGAAGTTAATAGAAACATCGAAATTAAAGGTTTCTCTTCAAGATTAAATCAAATTTCATATATAAAATCATCAATAGCTAATTGTGTTAATTTAGGTATAAATCCAAATAAAATTGCAGTAATATTACCTGATGAGAGTTTTGCTGCAACTTTAGAGCTTTTTGACAAAGAAAACTATTTTAACTTTTCTATGGGAAAGAGTATTTTAAATAAAAATATATATCAAAAAGCAAATGGGATATATAATTTTATATTAGAAAATGAGCAAAAAAATATAGAAAATCTAAAGTTCTTGGATTTGGATTTTGAATTTATAGAAAAAGAGATTAAACATTTTTGGAATAAACCTTGTAAAAAAGAGAAATTTATACAAATAACAGATTTTTTGAAAAATAATGAGCAAAATATTGATCTTTTGGAAAAATATGATGAGATGATATATAAGTTAAATTTTGTACTTTTTTCACAAAATTTTGATTTGAGACTAAAAGATATTTATAAAATTTTTCTTCAAAAATTAGCAAAAATATCTTTAGATGATGCACATTCTGGAAAAATAACAGTTATGGGACTTCTCGAAACAAGACTTATAGATTTTGATGCTATTATTATTTGTGATTTTAATAACTCTTTTATTCCAAAAATTTCATTAAAAGATAAGTTTTTATCTACTAAAGTAAAATATTTAGCAAATTTACCAACAAAAATTGATAGAGAGAATCTTCAAAAATACTATTATAAAAGATTGATTGATTCTTCAAAAAATATATTTATCTCTTATGTTGAATCTAAAGAAGAGGATATTTCTAAGTTTGCTTATGAGTTGTTTAGAGATATAAAAATTTCATCAAATGATAATGAATACAAAGATATTTTATATAATAGTAGAAAGCTTGAATATAAAGATGAAGAGATTTTGTTAAGTATTGATTTAACAAAGCAGTCTTGGTCAGCAAGTGGATTAAAAATGTTTTTAGAGTGCAAAAGAAAGTGGTACTTAAACTATATTTTAAAGCTAAAAGAACATACACTTTCAAAGCTTCCAAAGAGTTTTGAACTGGGTAATATAGTTCATAGTATTCTTGAAGAGTATTATAAAAATGAAAATTCAAATATAGATGAGATTTTTTTAAAGTACAAAAGTGATAACCCTTTTTTAATTCTTGATTTAGAGATTTTTAAACATAATATTAAAAAGCTTCTTGATGATGATAAAAATAGATTGAAAACTAGGCAAATAGTTGATATTGAAAAGAAATTTTCTATAAGTTTTAATGGATTTGAATTAATTGGAGTTATAGATAGAGTTGATAAATTTGAAGATAGTTATGAACTAATAGATTATAAAACTTCTAGAAGTTTAAAAATTGATACTATTAATACTTATAACAAATCATGTGATTTTCAACTAGAATTTTATTTCTTAGCAATAAAAAATTTGTATGAATCTGCAAATATAAAAGCTTTTTATTATGATATCTTTGAAAATTCTTTGAAGCAAGAAGTTGTTTTAAATGAAAAATTAGAACTCTTAAGAACAATTTTTGATGATTTAAAAATTCACAGTAAAGATAAGATTAATTTTTGTAAAACAGAAGATAAAACTATTTGTACTTATTGTTTTTATAAAACTATTTGTAATAGAGATTAGTTTTTAAAATGGGTTTTTCAACCCAATTTTAAACTATTTTATAAGTGAAGATATTGCTTTGAAGTTTGGATTTTTTGCATCTAAAGTTAATTCAAATAAAATCGACTCATAAGTTGTAGGAACTACTCCTGCTTGAACTAGTCTTTTTATAGCAATTTTATGGTCTAGCTTTGTTCTACTTCCACAACAGTTTGTTACTAAAATTACATTAAAACCATTTTCAAGTAAATCTATGCAAGTTTGAAGAACACAAACATGAGTCTCTATTCCAGCAACAACGATATTATTTTTACCAGATTTTTTAAAGGCATTTAAAATTTCATCTGACTGGCATCCTGAAAATGTAGTTTTTTCATAAGCTGTATATTCAGAAACCAACTCTTTTAAAACAGGAATTGTTTCACCTATCCCTTTTTTATACTGCTCATTTACAATAATAGGAATATCTAAAGTTTTCATACCTTTTACAAGTATTGGAAGAGTTCTCTCTAACTCATCTTTATTTCCAATATGCGGAAAAAGTTTTTCTTGAACATCAACTAAACAAAAGAGTGTCTCTTCTAAATTTATTCTCATAGTATCTCCTTAAAATTAAAAGAGATAATATATCATAATTGTGTAGCTAGAAACTAGCTTTTTATTTCTATTTAAAAGCCATAGTTTCAGCTCTTTTTAGAAGCTCAACAGCACCTTTTTTTATAAACTCATTTGCAAACTCTCTTCCAGCATTTTCAAAACTATTTATGTCTACAATTTTTTCATCTTTTATATATTCTGTTCCATCCGGAAGCCCAACTATTGCAGATATTTTTACAGATTTTTCATCTTGTATTGTAGCTTTTACACCAATTGGGACTTGACAACCACCTTGTAGAGCATCAACAAAACCTCTTTCAATTGTTGATTCAATTTGAGCATCTTTGTCATTTAAAACTTTAACTATCTCAATAATTTTTGGATCATTTGTTGTTTCAATTCCTAAAGTTGCTTGCCCCATAGATGGAATCATAACATCTGTTGAAATTGGTGAAAAATATTTTACTTCATTTTGAAGATTTAATTTCTCAATTCCAGTTGCTGCAAGAATTATTGCATCATACTCACCAGCATTTAGTTTTGCTATTCTTGTATTGATATTTCCTCTTAAATCTTTAAGTTCAATATCAGGTCTTAACATCTTAATAGCCATTCTTCTTCTTAAACTTGTAGTTCCAACAACTGCACCTTTTGGTAACTCTTCAATTGATTTGTATTTGTTACTTAAAAGTGCATCTTGAGGATTAAATCTTTTTGAAACAGCAGCAAGAACAAGTCCATCTTCAAACTGTGTTGGCACATCTTTTAAAGAGTGAACAGCTAAATGAGCACTTCCTTCAAGCATTGCAACTTCAAGCTCTTTTGTAAAAAGACCTTTTCCTCCAATCTTTGCCAAAGGAACATCTAGAATCTTGTCTCCTTTTGTAACAAATTCTTGAAGCTCAACTTCCATATTTGGATAGTGTTTTAAAAGCTCTGCTTTTATATACTCACTTTGCCAAAGTGCTAGTTGGCTTCTTCTGGTTGCAATTACAAGTTTATCCATCATTTCCTCTTTTTATTTTTTAATTAAAGATTTATATAACTCTTTAGTTGGGTCAATCTCACCATTAACATATATAGTTGGAGTTCCACCAACTAAAAGATTATCACCAAATGATATCTCTTTTTCAAGATTACTAATAATATCTTTTTTATTTAAATCTTGAATTTTAATATTTGTTTGTAACTCTTTGTTGAATGCTTCTAAAATAGTTTTTTCATCTGTTGTTGATGGTTCAAAATGTTTTGACCAGTCAATTTTATATGCTTTTAAAACAACTTCTTGTCCTAATTTCGTTTTTGCTATATCAATCAATTTAGATAAAGTTGTAGATGCTGGATGTATATGAGTTAGAGGAAAAGCATAGTAATAAAGTGCAATATTATCACTATTTTTATTTACGAATTCAATAACTTCTGGAACATATTGTGCACAAAATGGGCAAAGAGGATCTGAAAAAACAACAATTTTATCTTTTGCTTTTTCACTTCCAGCTATTAGTTTTGATTTTTGGTAGTATTTATCTGTTATACTTGGAACAATAGTAGATTTAAGTGATTTTGATGTTGTTATATCAAATAAATCTGTTGCTACAACTTTTCCATCACTAAATAAAGTATCTTTAACTTTCATATTTTTATCTTGAATTATGGCATCAAAATCCAAAATATAACCATACCAACCTTTTATTTCAAGCTCTTTTTTATAAAAAATCTTTATATTACTCGCTTTAACATTTGGATTTTGTGATAATCTTTTTTTCTCAAAATCAATTACTAAATTGTCATTTGCAAATAAAGATGCACTTGCTATTGAGCTTAAAACTAATAGTTTTGTAAGTTTGTTCATATTTTTTCCTTTTAAATAATTTTATAGTCTATCTTTTTTTGATTAATTGAAAGTTAATTTTCAACTTCTCGATTTTACTTTAATCTTTTTAATATCAAATAACTCTTTTGCTTTATTTAGCATTTTTGAATTTAAAATATCATCAATTTGTAACTCTTTTGAAGATATTGTTTCATTATTACTTTTTGTAATATCTGCAACACATCCACTTCCTAACTCTATATCTTCAATCATTGAACCAGTTTCATTTAAAAAACTATCATTTTCTTTTGTAGGCTCATTTAATAAGGTGGCCTCCTCCTTTTTGAAATTTAACTCAATATTTGAGCCAAAAATATCTTGTGCAAATGTTTTAATGAGCCCAAAATATTTGAATAGTAGTTGCCTCTCTTCATCTTTTGCATAAGAGATAATATTTAAAATATTGTTTGAAAATCCAGCAAAAATAAAATTCTTTTCAAAACATTCTCCTAAAATTGGGTCCCTGTCATAAACTTTTTCTATTAATATTTGATATTTATCACTATCTTTGTTTGTCTCTTCTTCAAAAGGTACATAAGATATATCTTCAAAACTAATATTTTCTATAATATTATTTTCTAAAACAGTTTCTTGATTCTTTGATTCTTTCTTTATTTCAGATTTTGATTCTATATTAATCTCATTTTTAGTTTCAGGTTTTGTAGGAGTTTTTTCTATTTGTTCTATGATTTCATCTATACTTTTTAGATTTGTTGCTTCAATTAACTTAAGTAAAGTTAAAATTAATACAAATCCATCGTCACTATTTAAAACTAAAAGATATTTTGCTTCACTTAAAATTCTAAAAAATCTATCAAATAAAGTAACATCAAATCTAACATCTTTTGAAATCATTTTATCTTTTAAAAAAATTGCAATTTCATCACAAATTTGACCAACTTCATATTCTTGAAGTTCTGGAAGTAAAGGATTTATATCTTCTTTATTCAAGATTACTTTAAAAATTTTTTCCATTAAAGCTGGATTTATTAATCCTAGCATATCAACAACACTAGAAGTTGCAACTCTTCCTTTCGAGAAAATAATAGCTTGGTCAAGTAAAGTCAAAGTATCTCTTAAACTTCCTTGACCACTTCTTGCAAGTATTTCCAAGGCATCTTTTTCAAACTCTATATTCTCTATATTCAAAATATGAGAAAGATGATGAACTACATCATTTTGTGATATTTTATTAAATCTAAAGTGTTGAGTTCTACTAAGAATTGTTGCTGGAAGTTTTAGAGCATCAGTTGTAGCAAGTATAAATTTTACAAAAGATGGAGGTTCTTCTAAAGTTTTAAGCAGAGCATTAAAAGCTTGAGTTGTAAGCATATGAACTTCATCAATGATAAAAACTTTATATCTAGCTATATTTGGTTTATATTTTGTATGCTCTATTAATTCTTTTATATCATCAATTCCTCGATTACTTGCAGCATCCATTTCAATAATATCGAGGTGTTTTCCACTTTTTGCACTAAGGCAATTTTCACAAACTTCACAGGGTTTTGAAGATGGTCCATTTTCGCATAAAAGTGCTTTTGCCATAATTCTAGCTGTTGAAGTTTTTCCACTTCCTCTAAGTCCAGAAAATAAATAAGCATGAGATAATCTTTTACTGTCAAGAGCAAGACTTAGAGTTTGAGAAATAGTATTTTGTCCTATTAAGTCTTCGAATCTTTCAGGTCTATATTTAAGAGCTAAAACCCTATCGTCTTTTATATTTGCACTCATAGTTCACATTTCCTCATTTCAAATTTGTTTTTCCCTAAAATTATTTTTACCATATCAGAATTTATCTTTCCAGTGTATAAAATCTCTATATTTAACTCATCTTTATTATTATTTTGTAAATCTTGGCTTAGAGCTACAACTCTTTTTGCAATTGCATCACCTGTATCAATTAAAAGAACATCTTCTCCAACAATATCAAGAATTGTTCTTTTTACCAAAGGATAATGAGTACAACCTAAAACTATTGTATCAACTTTGTTGTGAAGCATTGGTTTTAGCCAGTTCTCAAGCATAGTATAAGTTTTTAAACTATTTATCTCACCATTTTCAATTTGTTCAACTAAACCAATACATGCTTGTTCGTATAATTTTACTTCACTTTTGGTTGTTAATTCATTTGCTAAAATTTGATATTTTTCACCTTTGAGAGTTGAAGCAGTTGCTAAAATACCAATATTTCGTGTTTTTGTATTATTTATTGCTGGTTTTATTCCAGGTTCGGTACCAATAATTATTAAAGATGGGAAAACTTCTCTTAAATGCTTTATTGCAACTGATGTAGCTGTATTACAAGCAATTACAAGCGCATCTATTTCATAATTTTTTAATAAATAATTTGCAATTTTTTCAGATCTTGAAAATATTTCATCTTTATTCTTATCACCATAAGGCGCATATAAAGTATCAGCTATATAAAATATATCTGCACCTTTTAGATTTTTGACAATTGCATTTAGTACAGTTAACCCGCCAAGACCTGAATCAAAAACTCCTACTTTCAACTTTTTCCTTACTGAAAATTTGCGAAATTATAACTAAAAACATATAACTAAAATGTTAAGCAAGAGCTATTTAAAATCTTTTTTATTGATAATGCGAAAACTTAAAATTTTAATTGAATAAAAGGAAAATAAATTTTAAGTTTTCTAAATGATTATTGTGTATTTTGTGGGTGGTTATATATAAAAGTAAGTTTTTGTAAACTTAAGGAAAAATCCTTAAGTTTTATTTTTTATCAAACAATTCCTTGTTCAATCATAGCATCAGCTACTCTTCTAAATCCAGCAATATTTGCTCCTAAAACAAGGTTTGTTGGTTCTCCAAACTCTTTTGCAGTTGCACTTGCTGTATCAAAAATATGTTTCATAATTTTTTCTAGTTTTGCATCAACTTCTTCAAAAGTCCAAGAAACCATAGAAGCATTTTGAGCCATCTCTAATTGACTTGTAGCAACTCCACCTGCATTTGCTGCTTTTCCTGGTCCATATGCAATTTTTTGTGCAACAAAGAAATCAACAGCTTCATTTGTAGAAGGCATATTTGCACCTTCACTTACACAAACACAACCATTTTTAATTAATTCTTTTGCATCTTCTATGTTTAACTCATTTTGTGTTGCACTTGGGAATGCAGCAAAACAAGGTACAGACCAAACCGCATTTCTTCCTTTAGGATAAGAATCTACTGGAATATATTTTGCATTTTTTCTATATTTTACATATTCAGTTAATCTTGCTCTTTGATTCTCTTTTAAATCTTTTAAAAGGTCTAAATCAATACCTTCTTCATCTAAAATCATTCCAGATGAATCACTACAAGTAATTGGTAATGCACCTAAGTGATATAGTTTTTCAATAGTATAAATAGATACATTTCCAGAACCAGAAACTGTACATTTTTTACCTTTTAAACTTTCTCCTCTAGCTTCAAGCATATTTTTTGCAAAATATACACAACCATAACCAGTTGCTTCAGTTCTAGCTAATGAACCACCCCATTTTAAAGATTTTCCTGTTAAAGTTCCATCATAAGTGTTTGCAAGTTTTTTATACATACCAAACATATATCCGATTTCTCTTCCACCAACACCAATATCTCCAGCTGGAACATCTGTAGTTGCTCCAATATGTCTATATAATTCAGTCATAAAAGCTTGACAAAATGCCATTATTTCATTATCTGATTTACCTTTTGGGTCAAAGTCACTTCCACCTTTTCCCCCACCAATTTGAAGCCCTGTTAAAGCATTTTTGAATATTTGTTCAAACCCTAAGAATTTAATAATTCCAGTGTTTACACTTGGGTGAAATCTTAATCCACCTTTGTATGGCCCTAAAGTCGAACTAAACTGTATTCTATAACCTTTGTTGATTTGGATTTCTCCTTTATCATCAACCCAAGTAACCCTAAACATGATTTGTCTTTCAGGTTCAACTAATCTTTCTAAAACTTTATTCTCTTTATACTTTGGATATTTTTCGAATAGTGGTTCTAGTGAGTGTAAAACCTCTTCAGCAGCTTGATGAAACTCATCTTGTCCAGGACTTGTTCTTTTTAGATATTCTAAAAGTTCGTTTATATTTGCCATTTTCCTTCCTTTTATTCAAATTTCGGGAAAGGAGTTTACCAGAAGAATTATTTGATTTTGTTTAAATTTAGGTAAAATCTTTACAAATTTATAAAAATATTACCTTTTTTTTCATTTTTAAGTAGATTTTAAGTAATTTATTCGTTCATTGAAGCAAAAAAATCATCATTGTTTTTTGTTTTTTGCATTTTTGGATATAAGAATTTTAAAACATCAACTTCATCCATTTCACTCATAGCATTTCTTAAAATCCAAGTTTTTTGTAAAATATCAGGAGTTAAAAGTAGCTCTTCTTTTCTTGTACCTGATTTTACAATATCAATAGCAGGATAAACTCTTTTATTTGATGCATTTCTACTAAGAACTACTTCAGAGTTTCCAGTACCTTTAAACTCTTCAAAAATAACTTCATCCATTTTTGAACCAGTATCAATTAAAGCTGTTGATATAATTGTAAGACTTCCACCCTCTTCAATATTTCTAGCTGCTCCAAAAAATCTTTTTGGTTTATGTAAAGCATTTGCATCAACTCCACCTGAAAGAACCTTTCCAGAAGATGGTGTTACTGTATTGTAAGCTCTTGCTAATCTTGTAATTGAATCAAGAAGTATTACAACATCTTTTTTCATTTCTACAAGTCTTTTTGCTTTTTCAATAACAATTTCTGCAACTCTTACATGATTATGAGCTGGCAAGTCAAAAGTAGAACTATAAACTTCTCCTTTAACGCTTCTTTGCATATCTGTAACCTCTTCAGGTCTTTCATCAATCAATAAAACCATCAAAGTAACTTCGGGGTGATTTTTGCTAATTGCATGAGCTAGTTCTTTTAAAAGTTCTGTTTTACCAGTTTTTGGAGGTGCTACTATTAAGCTTCTTTGACCTTTTCCCATAGGAGCAAATAAGTCAAGTACACGACCTGTTAATTTTTGACTATCAAACTCAAATTTAAATTTTGTTGTAGAGTATAGTGGAGTTAAGTTGTCAAAAAGTGGTCTATTTTTTGAATCTTTTACAGGTAGATAATTTATAGCTTCTATTTTAAGTAAAGCATTATATTTTTCGCTATCTTTGTTTGGGGGTCTTACTTGTCCTGTTACAATATCTCCAGTTCTTAGTGCAAATTTTTTAATTTGTGTGGCACTTACGTATGAGTCATTTGAAGTATCAGAAAAGTTTCCATCAATTGCTCTTAAAAAACCAAATCCACCGTCTTTTATTTCTAAAATACCAGTAAAGAGTATAAAACCACCTGCATCTATTTGAGAAGCAAGTATCATAAACATTAAATCTTGCCTTTTTAATTCTTGTGGGTTTTCAACATCTAAATCATTTGCTATATCGATTAGAGTTTCAATTGGAAGTTCTCTTAGCTGCTCAATTTTATATCCATCTACTGGTATATGAGTTCTTGTTTTTTTACTATTTTTTGATTTTAAATCTTCTTTTGACTCTTCCATGAGTTTTTTTACCTTTGAATTTACATAAAATATATGTATTTTTTTGTAGTTTTTGTAGCTTTTAAAAAAAGTGAAATGTGATTTTAGTTAATATTTATAAATTTGTCAAGAAAAGTAAAAAAGAGAGTAAAAAATCACTCTCTTTTTAATTTGATTTTATATTAATTATAAATCAGAAGAGTGTTTAGCTAAATATTCAGCAACACCAGATTTATCAGCTTTCATTCCTTCGTCACCTTTTGACCATCCAGCTGGACAAACTTCACCATGCTCATTTGTAAATAACATAGTATCAACCATTCTAATCATCTCATCTATGTTTCTTCCTAGTGGTAAATCGTTGATAACTGCATGTCTTACTGTTCCATCTTTATCAATTAAAAAAGAACCTCTTAATGCAACTGAATCACCAAATAAAACATCAAAATCTTTTGAAATTTGTTTTGTAATATCTGCAACTAATGGAAATTTAACTCTTCCAATTCCACCATTTTCAACTGGAGTTTCTCTCCATGCAAAGTGTGAGAATTGAGAATCAACCGAACAACCAATTACTTGAATTCCTCTATCTTCAAAATCTTTGATTCTGTTTGAAAATGCAATTATTTCAGATGGACAAACAAAAGTAAAATCCAATGGGTAGAAAAATAATACTGCACCATTTTTCCCAATATTTTTATATAAGTTAAAATCTTCTGAAATTTGACCATCTGCTAATACAGCTGTTGCTGTAAAATCTGGAGCTTTTTTTGTTACTAACATATTTAATCCTTTTTATTTTTTTAAAATTTAATGTTGAAATTATATCACTATTTTTTTAGAGAAAGCTTAAAAAGAAAAATATTTTTTAAAAGATAATATTTATCTTTAATAATAGATTTATTTTTACTTTGATAGAGTTTTATAAAATTTTTTATGGAGAATAAATATGGCAGTAAAAATTACTGATATTTGTATTAGCTGTGATGCATGTTTAGATGAGTGTCCAGTTGGAGCAATAGTAGATAATGATGATAACCCAACAGGGGAAGATGTATATTTTGTATATAAAGACAAATGTGTTGAGTGTGTTGGGCATAATGATGCACCAGCTTGCGCAGATGCATGTCCTACTGAGGGTTGTATAGTTTGGGATGAAGTTGGTTCTAGTAAGATAGAAAAAGATGATAGAGGAGAGGTTGGAGAACCTGTTGTAGAGTAATAAAGTTCGAAAACTTGCTTTTTTATCTTTTTTTAGATAAAATCCGCGACTAAAAAAACAAAGAGGAATATATTATGGAAAGAACATTATCGATAATAAAACCAGATGCAGTTGCAAAAAATGTAGTTGGTAAAATTTTAGATAGATTTGAAAGTGCTGGATTAAGAATTGCAGCTACAAAAAAACTACAATTAAGTAAAGCGGATGCTGAAGCTTTTTATGCAGTTCATGCTGCTAGACCTTTCTTCAAAGATTTAGTTGAATTTATGATTAGTGGACCTGTTGTAGTTTCTGTTTTAGAAGGAACAAATGCAATGGCAAAAAATAGAGATTTAATGGGTGCAACAAATCCTAAAGAGGCTGCAGCTGGAACAATTAGAGCTGATTTTGCAGATTCAATTGATGCGAATGCAGTACACGGAAGTGACTCTTTAGAAAATGCAGCTATTGAAATTGATTTCTTTTTTGCACAAAGAGAAATTTGTTAATCTAAAATGAAAATAGAGTTTAAAAAAATACCTCAAGAAAAAAAAGAGTTTAATACTTCTTTAAATTCAGTTAAAATTGAAGGTACTTTTTGTAGAATTTCGTCATCGTTAGTAAAAATTGAAGCAAATTTGATAGGTAATATTGAAATAGATTGCTCAAGATGTGGAACTTTAGAGACTTTGGATATAAATGAAGATTTAAAACTTCTTTTAAGTGATGGAGTATTTAAAGGAAACGAAGATGAATTTTTAGTAATAGAGATTGAAAATAGTTTGATCGACTTTGATGAAATAATTCAAAGTGAATTAAACAGCATAAGAAGTGACTACTTACTTTGTAAAGATTGTGATGGAAATAGTAGTATATTTGAACAAGAATTTTAAAATAGGAGAATAATTATGGCAGTACCAAAAAGAAGAGTATCTCATTCAAGATCAGCAATGAGAAGAACTCATTATAAGATTGCATTAAAAAGACCAGTAAAAGATAGTGATGGTTCTTGGAAAATGCCTCATATGGTTAATCCAAACACTGGTGAATACAAAAACTAATGATAAAAATAGCAATAGATGCAATGGGAGGGGACTTTGGTCCCGAACCAATAATAGAAGGGCTTATTCTAGCCATTAGAAACAATAACAATTTTACAGCAATAGCTGTAGGAGATAAAGAACAACTTTCAAAACTTATACCACCTACTTTTAACGACAGAATAGAAATTTTGGATACAAAAGATGTTATTAGTATGCATGATAGTGCAACTGATGCTTTAAAAAGAAAAGAATCAACTATTTATAAAGCAATAGAACTTGTAAAAGATGGTAAGGCAGATGCAGTTGTATCAGCTGGTCACTCTGGAGCTTCTATGTCTTTGGCTACACTGAAAATTGGAAGATTAAAAGGTGTTTCAAGACCTGCTATTGCAACACTTATGCCTACGAGTGAAAATCAAAATACTTTAGTATTAGATGTTGGAGCAAATGTAGATAGTGATGCGAAAAACTTATTTCAATTTGCAATTATGGGTCAAGCTTATGCACAAGTTGTACTAAGGCTGGATGAACCAATAATTGGGCTTTTAAGCAATGGAGAAGAAGAAAGTAAAGGCAATGAAGTAACTAAAGAGGCTTATAAGTTAATTTCAAAAGTTCCAAACTTTGCTGGAAATGTTGAAGGAAATGATATCTTTAAAGGAACAGTAGATGTTGTTGTTTGTGATGGTTTTGTAGGAAATATCCTACTAAAAACAGCCGAGGGTGTTGCTGATACTATTAGTAAAATTATGAAAAAAGATTTAAAAAGATCTCTTATTTCAATAACTGGTGCAGTTTTAATGAGAAAAGTTTTTAAAAATCTAAAATTAAAAGTTGATTATGCTGAATATGGTGGAGCTCCACTTTTAGGAGTAAAAGCACCTGTGATAATATCTCATGGTAAATCAAATCCAAAAGCTATAAAAAATGCAATTTTTCAAGCAATTAATAGTGCTAGCTCAAATTTAGATTCTGTAATTGAGCAAAGATTAGAGAAATATTTAATAAATGAAAGTAGTAGCAAAGAGCCTACTCTTTAAGGAAAATGATATGAAATATGCGGCTTTTAGGTCAATTGGTGCTTATATTCCATCAAAGATAATGACAAATGCAGATTTTGAGAAGATAATTGATACAAATGATGAGTGGATTACAAAAAGAACAGGTATAAAAGAGAGAAGATTAGCTGAAGATAACGAAGCATCTTCTGATTTAGGTGCAAAAGCTGCAGAAGTTGCAATAAAAAGAGCAAATATTTCTAAAGATGAGATAGATTTAATAATTTGTGCAACAGTTACTCCTGATTTTTTATGTATGCCTTCAACTGCTTGTTTAATTGCTTCAAAGCTAGATATAAAAGATGTTATGGCTTTTGATGTAAGTGCTGCATGTACAGGTTTTGTATATATTTTAAATATTGCAAAAGCTTTTATTGAGTCAGGTTTAAAGAAAAATGTTTTAATTATTGGAGCTGAAAAATATAGCTCTATTTTGAATTATGAAGATAGAACAACTTGTTTTATCTTTGGAGATGGAGCTGGAGCTGCAATAATTAGTGCGACAGATGATAAAAACGAAGCAATAATTGATATTAGTTGTTCTAGTGATGGAACTTACGAAGACTTAATCAAAACTACTGGTGGTGGGAGTAAGCATCCGTGTAGCCAAGAAGTTGTAGATGCAAAATTGGCTTGTATTTCAATGAAGGGTAATGAAACATTTAAACTTGCTGTTAAAACATTGACTTCAGATGTTGTAAAAATATTAGAAAAGCATAATCTTTCAAATAAAGATATTACTCATTTTATTCCCCATCAAGCAAACTATAGAATCATAAAAGCTGTTGGTGAAGCTTTAAATATAAGTGATGAGCAAACTGTTGTAACAGTTGACAAGTATGGAAATACATCAGCTGCATCAATTCCTATGGCTATGAATTATGCCTTTGAAGAAGGTAGAATAAAAGCAGGAGATACTATACTTTTTGATGCATTTGGTGGTGGATTAACTTGGGGTTGTGCATTGTTTAAGTTTGCACCTAAAAAATAGTTATTTAAACTATTTTTTAGTTAAATTTACTATTATTTGGATTCTTTTTAAATACATTCATTGACTTATTTTTTGGATTTTTATTGCTATTTTCCAAAGTTGCACTTATATTTATAAAAACAATATTATCATTTTTAATAATTTGAAAAATAGAGTTAAATGGTATTTCAACTAAACTTCCAAAGTTATCTTTTCCAAAACCAGCTTCAAAATACAAGCTTTCATCTTTTATATGTGCCGATTGAAATGTATAACCAGCTAAAGTAAATAGTGAGAATTTACTTAAATTATTTTTTAAGTCATTTGGTAAATCTGGATTAAAAGTTATATTTGAAATATTTGCAATAACACTAAAATCAATACCTTTTGATATAAAAAAATTAATTTGTTCTTTACAATGATTTTGTATCAATTCCTGAAATTCTATATTTTCTGTAATATTTTGTGTCAAATTATATCCTTTTATATCTCATTTTTTATTTTTTCAAGCTCTTCTATTTTTGTTATAAATTGCTCTTTTTTATCTTTTACAAAAAGTATTCTATCTTTATTTATCTCTAAATATTGCTCTTTTGAGTATTTTATAATTTTAAAAAGATAGTTTCTTTTTGAAGTTAAAAAATCTTCTATTTTTTCAAAACCAAAATTTGCTTTTAGTTTTCCAACTATTTCATCTTCTCTTGGACAATTTATAGAAAATCTACTTGGCTCTTTTTTGTATAACTCTTCACTTTCTACTATTTGTTGTTCAAAATGAGCAATAGTTGCTTGAGTAATTTGAATATATGAATAAGATAGTGCACCATTAAAATATCCAAATTTTTTTCTTAAAGCTGAAATATTTTCTAAAATTGCTTTATAGAAGACTCTTATAACATTTTCATAAACTTTTGCAGCAAAGTGTCTTGTATTTGAAAACTCAATATCTGAGGCTATTTCTCTATTTTTTCTTATAAGTTCATAGTTTTCTTGCCATTTTACAATATCATTTTTTACTATTCTAAAAACTTCTCTAAAAGATTCATCAGTATCTAGCTCAACATTTTTAAGAAGTTTCATTGATCTTTTAAACATTTTATCAATAGTTTGGTCATCGTAAAATAAAGCTTTATAAATAGCATCACTATCTACCCAAAAAGTTTCAAAATCGAATTTTTCTATTTTTTCACCAAATAGTGATTTTGAAATCTCAAATCTTGTAGATTTTTTTCTTTTTATATTTTTAAATGTTTCATGTGCAATTTTATCCATGATACTCTCTAGAGAATTGTATATAGTAAATAGTTCATTTGAGTATTGTTTATAAATATTATCAAAGGACTCTAGGACTCTAGGCTCACAAGACTCCAAAATTTCAACTAAAGCATCATAAACTTTTATTATTGTTTCATACTCTTTTATTAAAATATCACAAAAACTTCTTAAATCTTTTTTTATAGCAAACTCTTTTGCTTCAGCAGCTTGTGGTCTAATAGTAGTTTCAATGAAATCTAAAACTTCTTGAATATTTGAGTCCTCTAAAAGTTTTGTATTATGTGTTGTATCAGCTAATTTAATAGATTTTATTCTATTTTTATGCTCAGATAAAAGTTTTTCAATGTTATTGTTATTTTCAATATCACTTGTTAAAAGCTCTTTTTTTAATTCAGATAATAGATTTATATTTTCATCTTCAATTAAAATATCTTTCTCTTTTGCTCTTCCTTCTAATGCTTTTATTGCTGAAATTGGTACAACTTTTGCAAAATATTTACCAAATTTATCTTTTACATAATTTGTAGTTGTATCTACTTGTTCAGGAGTTAATTTATCTTTTTGATTTAAAACACATAAAGATTTATTTTTGAAATGTTGCATATACTCTTCTAAAACTTGAGCTTCTGATAGTTTTCCAGCATTATCAATAAGTGTTAGCCAAATAATTCCACCAACATCTTTTAAAACTCTTTTAGTAACATCTGTATCACTTTGTGACTGAGAGTTAAGTCCTGGAGTATCAACAAACGAGATGTCTTTTAAAATAGGCATTGGAGCATAAAGAGTAAGATATTTTATATTTTGCATCTCATCTTGTCTTTGGTCTGTAAAATCAGCAATGCTTTCTATTGGTGCAAATTCTGTTGCTCCAGAGTAATATGTAATTTTAAGTTTAAAATCTTCACCATAATTTATAAAATTTACTTTAGAAGTAACTGGAGTAATCCCAGTTGGTAAAATATTTCTTGAGAGTAGGGCATTTAAAAATGTAGATTTTCCAGCACTAAATTGTCCAGTAATTGCAACTTCCATAGGATATCTAGCTCTTTTTAATTGTTTATTTAAAATTGTATGAAATTGAATTGATGGATGGAATTTTTCATCTAAAAGTTTATCTACTGTTTTTTGGATTTCACCAACTAGTCCATCTTCATAAATTATCTCTTTTATTGAGTTGTTTTCATGGTATTCATTAGCGAAGCTTTTTAGGATATTATAATTTGCGCTCATTAGTTTAATCCTTTTATATTTAACATAATACTTTCAAGTTTTTTGATATTTTTGTGTAAATTTATAGATAATTCAGCTTTATTTTTTTCATTATCTTCAAATGTTGAGATTTTCTCCTCAAGAGTTTCCTCTTCCTTTTTTAATCTTTGTTCAAACTCTTTTAGTGGAGCATTTAGTGTAGCAAAAAAGTTTTCAATTAAAAGTGAACTAACTTTTTTTGCTTTTATTTTAATATCTTCTTCAATAGCTTTAAATTGACTTTTCACTATATCTTCAATATTTTTATCAAGCTCATTTAGTTTTGTCTCCTTTGCATTTGTTACAGCTAAAATTATTTGATTAACCATAATTTCATTGTTTGAAGTTAAAAAACCACTTTTAAAATCTTCTTGAAAAAATCCTCTAGCATCAAAATTTTCATTTTTGTGTCCAATTAAAAAACCTAAATCATGATATTTTTGTTCACATTGTTCACCTATTGTTTGAGATTTTTTGATAAATTTATATCTATAATCTCTTATAACATCAATAATTCCATCTTTAATTGCAGTTTCAACAATAACTTTTACTCTTGCATTTTCAGGTCGTTTTTTTGTTTTTTCCAAAGAGTATCTAGTATCATTTACAACCCTTTGTTTTATTATATTTTGAAGTTCAAATAGCTCACTTTGTAAAAATGTTTCTAAAGAGTCTATATATGATTTAGCATCATTTTTGTAGTAATTTATATCTTCATTCATAGAAGAAAGAACTCTTTTATTTGTATCTTTTTTCTTATTAAATTCTATTAATTCTAGTTCAAGCTCATCTTTTGATTTATTTAATAAAGTTAGTTCATAGTTATTAAATCCTATTTGTTTCTCTAGAACTCTATTAATTTGAGTTTTTGCTGATTGAATTACTAAATCTCCTTTAGCAGAAGAAGTCCCAAATAAACTCTCCATTAGGTAATTTTCTATCTCTAAAATTCCTGTATCTTCTAAAGTAAATCCAGCTTCTAGTGCTTCTTTTTCTCTTCCTGTTCTATGCAAAAGTGCCATGTAACCTGATATTGGAATAAATTTTATAGTTTTTAAAATATGATCTAACTGCGAGTCTTTATTTTGAGCTTTTAGTTGTCTTTGTATTGAAGTTTTAGTATATTGTATAACTTCATCTAGATTTTTTTTAGTTACAGTATCAGCTCTTGTAATTACAACCAAAAGCTTTGATATATTTTGATATAAAACTGCATCTATAATAAATTCAACATCTTTTAAAGTTGCACTTTGAGATACATTCATAAGATGTATCATCATATCACACTTACTTATGTACTCTTTTGTAATCTCTTCTCTTTGAATAACAGGGTCATCAAGACCTGGAGTATCAACTATTTCTATTCCATCACTTAAAAATTTAAGATTGCTCCCAAGTTCAACATATTTTACAAGGTTACACTTTTTTGCACTATGTTCGGCTGAAGTATAAGATTTTAAATCATTTATATCAACTTCATCAAATCTTGAAGTTTCTCGTACATAATTTTTTAGATTTTCACCAAAAACTCTATTTGTTTCATCTACAAAATCTCTCATACTTTCTAAACTATTTGCACTATCTTCAATTTTTTGCCACTCTTTTTTATTCCAATAAAATACTTTTGCATTATCAGTTGTATTATGTTTTACAATTGTTAAATTTGCAGTTTCAGGAACAACAGCACTTCCTAAAATCTCTTTTCCCATAAGTGCATTTAACATTGTAGATTTCCCAGCATTCATAACACCTGTTATTCCAATAGAGAATTTTTGATTATTCATATAAGAGTTGATATCTTCAAGTTCTAGTAAAATCTCTTTACTTTTGAGCTCTTTTTTTAGTTCATTTAAAGTATTTTCTATAATAACTTTTAAATCTTTAAATGGTTTTTTACTATCATTTTCAATTTTTTTTATATGTTCTAAATCACTGTCTTCTATATTTTTATTTTCAAATAATGATATTAGTTTTTTAAAACCTTCTGTATTTAATATATTTTGATTATTTAAATACTCAAATGACTCAATTAAAGTTGTTATTAAATCTTTAGAACTTTTTTCATATATTAATTCAACAATACTGTTTTGAATATTGTGAAACTCATTTATATTTGATGGAGTTTTAATATTTATTTGTTGGCAAAGTGTTTTAAATGAGTTTAAATTTAAGTATTTATCGTAGTTTTTTCTATTTGCACTAATAATCAATCCAAATATTGTAAAAGAGTTATCATCTAAAATTACATCAAGAGGCTCAAGCTCTAAATTTTTCTGAAAACTAATACCATGGTACAACAAAAAGTAGTCATTTGATAAACTCATCCATTTTCTCCTAAATAAAAAAAGTTAAATATCCCTAATGATATTTAACTTTTTCTATTATTTAGATTTATGAAGGTAAAACCTTCATAAATAACTATCTAAGTGCTACTAATTTTCTTCTTAAGTAAGCAATTTTATTTTGTAATGGTAAATGTTTTGGACAATGGTCTTCGCAAGCCATAAGTGACATACAACCAAATACTCCATCATCATCACCGATTAGTTCATAGAAATCTTCAGCTGTTCTGCTATCGTGTGGATCTATTTCAAATCTTGCAACTCTATTTAGTCCAACAGGTCCAACAAAATTTGGTCTCATCAACATTGTTCCACAAGATGCAACACAAATACCACACTCAATACATCTATCAAGCTCAAAAGTATCATTTGCAACTTTTGGTTCTATTCTATCTTCAAGTTTTGATATATCTACTTGATGATCTGAGTGAACCCAAGATTCAACTCTTTTACTCATACTATCCATCCATTTTCCAGTATTTACTGATAAATCTTTGATTAGTTCAAATGCAGGCATTGGCATTAATTGTAATTTTCCAGTTGGATAGTTTGCGATTAATGTTCTACAACCTAATGCAGGTTTTCCATTTACCATCATTCCACAACTTCCGCAAATTCCAGCTCTACAAACAAAGTCAAAAGATAAATCAGGATCGTGAAACTCTCTTATTTGAGTTAGAGCAATAAAAAGAGTCATACCTGGTGTCTCTTCTAACTTATATTCAACGAAGTGAGGTTTTGAAACCTTACTTCTAGGATTATATTTAAGAACTGAAATTGTAATTTCTCTACCTTTTTGCGTGCTCATTATTTATCTCCTGCTCTTTCATTTTTCTCTTTATAGTTCATTGGTAAATCAAATGGCATTAATGCATCTTGAATTTGATGTCTATCTTTTCCTTCAGATTCCATTTTCTCACTTATACTATCAACTTGCTCTTGTCTAACTGCTGATAATTCATGCTCAATAATCATACCTTTTGCACCATATCCTCTAAATGCAGGAGGCATTTCCATTTTCATAATATCAAGTGGTTCATAAGTAATAGTTGGTTCCATATCATTTGGATTTGCCCAAGATGTAAGAGTTCTATTCAACCAATTTTTATCATCTCTCATTAAGAAATCTTCTCTATAGTGAGCACCTCTTGATTCAGTTCTTTCTCTTGCGCCTTTAGCAACACAAAGTGCTATTTTCAACATTTTAGGAACTCTATAAGCCTCTTCAAGTTCAGGATTTCCAGCTCTCTCTTTTGATTTAATATTGATTTTTTTAGTTTTAGCTAAAAGTTCTTTTAATTCTTCAACAGCTTCTTTTAGTGGTTCTCCACTTCTAAAAATACCAACTTTATCATCCATTAGTTGTTTCATTCTATTTTTTATTTTGAAAATATCTTCATTACCTTCATAAGCTAAAAGTTCATCTAAATATTTATCTTGCGCATCTAAGAATTTTTGTACAGTTGCTGTAGGAATTGTTACATCATTTGATAAGCAATAATCTGCAAAATAGTTACCAATAATCATACCAGCAACAACTGTTTCAGAAACACTATTTCCTCCAAGTCTATTAAATCCATGCATATCCCAACAAGCAGCTTCACCACAAGCAAATAGTCCTGCTAGATTTTGAGATTCTCCTGTTGGTTTTGTTCTAATTCCACCCATTGAGTAGTGTTGCATTGGAAGAACTGGAGCCCAACCTTTTGGACCTTCATCAGCTGGATCAATACCGTTAAAAATTTGACAAATTTCTTGAACATCTCTTAAGTTTTTCTCAATATGCTCTCTTCCCAAAATAGAAATATCTAACCATACGTGATATCCATAAGGAGAAGGAACACCTTTACCATTTCTAATATGCTCAATCATTCTTCTTGAAACAACGTCTCTTGATGCTAATTCTTTTTTCTCAGGTTCATAATCAGGCATAAATCTATGACCATCAACGTCTCTTAAGATTCCACCATCTCCTCTACAACCTTCTGTTAAAAGAATTCCAGAAGGAACGATTGGTGTTGGATGAAACTGAACAGCTTCCATATTTCCTAAAGTTGCAATTCCAGTTTCAAGAGCAATTGCTGCACCTGTACCTTCACAAATAACAGCATTTGTTGTTTGTTTAAATACTCTTCCATATCCACCAGTTGCGATACATGTACCTTTTGCAACATAAGCTTCTAATTCACCAGTAATTAAATCTCGAACAATTGCTCCATAACATCTTCCATTTTCATGAATTATGCTTAAAGCTTCTTTTCTATCTCTAATATCAACATCATGTCTTAAAGCTTCATTTGCAACACCAAATAACATAGTATGTCCAGTTGCATCAGCTGTATAACAAGTTCTCCATTTTTTAGTACCACCAAAGTCTCTTGATGTGATTAATCCATGTCTATCTTCATCTTCAGTTATAGTTGTTTTTTTAGCATTTATAACAGCTTCTCTTGTACCTTTTTCAACTCTACTCCAAGGTACACCCCAGCTTGCAAGTTCTCTAATTGCTTTTGGTGCAGTGTGAACAAACATTCTTGCAACATCTTGATCACATCCCCAGTCAGAACCTTTTACAGTATCTGCAAAGTGTAAATCCTCATTATCTCCATCAGACATCTTAGAGTTTCCTAAAGATGCTTGCATCCCACCTTGAGCAGCAGCACTATGAGATCTTTTAACTGGAACTAAAGATAAAACAATTGTACTTAATCCCTTTTTTTGTGCAGCAACTGCAGCTCTAAGACCTGCTAATCCACCACCAATTACTAATGCATCACAGTAATTAATTTTCATTATGCGATTCCTCCAACACTTTTAGTTTTTAAGTCATAATTCATAATATGTGCAGATGGTTTAAATGAATCTCTAGGAACATTATTTTTAGAGTTTTCGTAACCAATTTTCATATAAGCAGCAAGTGATGCAAATCCTAAAACTAAGAAAAATACTGTTAATGCCCATTTAAGTTTTTTAAGTGCTTTTCTTGTTGCTTTTGGATTTTCACCATCAAACCATCCCCATTTTACACAAAGTCTATAAAGACCAATTGTTCCATGGAATTCAACAGCTAATAATAAAAGAATATACAGTGGCCACATATATTCATCCCAAACTCTTGCACTACTTTCGTAAGGACCTATTTGATCTGGGTGTGTCATAATTACATATAAATGCACTGATCCTAAGAAGAACATTGCAAATCCTGTAAATGCTTGTGTAAACCATAATTTTGTATCATCATGTCCCATACTTTTTGCATGAGCTTTTATTACTTGATACTGTTTAAAGTTACCTGGTAATTTTCTCATTCCTAAAGCTGCATGAACAATAAAAATAACAAAAATAACAAGTGCAGCAATAGATACTAAAAGAGGATTTCCATCTTCAAATATAAAGCTACCTTCTAATAATTTTGTAACTTGGTACATAAAATCATTTGACACCAATATTGATGCAACAAGCATCATATGCGCCCACATAAATAAAGCTAAAAAACCACCTGTAAAACTTTGAATAAAGTCAAGTTTTGCAGGTAATCTACTTTTTTTCCCTTCTTCGGTTTTCCCTAAATAACCCTCTACTAGGTCACTCATTTGCTATCCTTTTCTTTAGATTTAGATTTCACAACATAATATCAAATTATAGGTTTAAAATTAATCAATAAAAAAGCTTTTTGTTAAAAAAATATAAAAGATTGTAGAAAAGTGACATTTAGCCCATTATTACTGGACTAAATGTTAAAATAAAGTTTTATAGTGTTACTAAAATACTCACTATAAAAATAGAGATTTTACAGCTAGTTGCGCAAAGTTTATTAAAGTATCTATATTTAATACAGGAATAAAGAATACAACAGCAGAACCAATACCACCAACAACAGTTAATATTGCAACAAAAAGTATTGCATAAGTAGAAACTCTACTGTCGTTGAAATCTTCGCTTATGCACTCTTCTTTTGGAGGATAAAAATACATAACAGCAATTAATCTTAAATAGTAGTACATTGAAACTATTGTTGCAAAAATTGCAAAAATTGCTAATGCAACATATCCAGCTTTTAATGCTTCTGTAAATACATAAACTTTTCCTATAAAACCAATAGTTCCAGGAATTCCTGCTAGTGATAACATAAATATTGTCATCATTGCAGCTAAAAATGGTCTTTGTTTTGCTAAACCTTTAAAGTCATCAAAAGTAACTTTAATATTTGTCTCTGAAATAATATGAGAAGCTAATCCAAATGCACCTAATGCAGATACCAAATAAGCTATTAAATAAAACATTATAGAGTATGCTGCTTCAATGTTTAATATTGAATTATTTGCATAACTTAAAGATATAAACGCAAGAAGTAAATAACCTGTGTGAACTATTGAAGAAGCTGCTAACATTCTTTTTACAATATCTTGTGTAATAGCAAGCCAAGTTCCAAATAGAAGAGTTAGAATAATTACAACTTGCAAAATAGTGTCCCAGAAATCTATTATTGGAGCTATGTAATCTAAGATTAATCTCATAAAAAATGAGAATATAGCAATTTTAAATGTAGATGCCATATATGCTGTAATAATCATAGGAGCACCTCTATAGATATCTAGTACCCAAGATTGGAAAGGAAATGCTGCAATTTTGAAAAGAAAAGTAAATAAAATTAGAGTTAAACCAACATATAAAAGCTCAAGGTTTGAACCATTACTTGCTTGAATATATGAATAAATATCTGCTAAATTTGTACTTGCAACAGTTCCAAAAACTAAAACAAGCCCTAAAAGGAAAAATGCACCAATAAATGCACCAAGCACTAAATATTTAAAGATAGCTTCAACTCTTTTTGAATCATCACTATTATAACCAACCATGATATATACACTAAATGATGCAATTTCTAATGCAATAAATGCAGTTATTAGTTCATTTGCTTGTGCTAAAACCATCATTCCAAATAGAGCAAAAAGTAAAATACTAAAAAATTCACCTTTGAAATAACTTCTATGTTGTAAATAGTGTTCACCAATTAAAATTGTTAATAAAGTACCTAAAATTAATAAAATATTAAAGAAATTTGAGAAAGTATCAAAAGTTAAAACATTGTTTAAAAAACTATCATAAGGTTGAATAGAATATAGAGTATTTGCATTTAAAAGTGCAAATACTAATGCTACAACTAAAAATAGTGATGATACAAAAATATGACTTTTTACACTAATTTTTTCATACATACTCATAAATAGTAGAGCAATAGCTCCAAATAAAACCAGTAAAGTTGGAATTAAATAAATAAAATTACTCATCTTGTTGCTCCAATTTGTAAAATATCTTGTAAGTAGTGTGTAACTGTTGGTTCAAATTTATCTATAAAAACTTCTGGATAAAATCCCATAATAAACACTAAAACAACCCATGGAACAAGTCCAACAATCTCTTTTATTTTTAAATCTCTCATAGTAAGCTCAGGCGAACCTTCTGGTCTATCTTGCAAAATTGCTCTTTGAAACATCCAAAGCATATAAGAAGCTCCAATAATAACTGATAAAGCAGCAATAGCTCCTAGATAAATATTAAAGTTAAATACACCAAATATTATAAGTAATTCAGAAACAAATCCATTTGTACCTGGAAGCCCAACATTTGCAAAAAGCATAACAGCAAAAACAAATGTAAAAATAGGAGCTTTTTTTGCAATTCCACCTAAATCTTTTATAGTTTTAAATCCAGTTTGCTCTTGCATTAATCCTACAAGTAAAAATAGTGCTCCAGTTGCTATTGCGTGAGCAATAATTAAATATAATGCCCCATTTATACCATAAGAGTTTAGTGAAAAAATACCAGCAGCTATGAAACTTAAGTGAGATGCTGAAGAGTATGCAAACATTCTTTTAATATCATCTTGCATAAGTGCAGCTATTCCAAAGTATACAAGACCGAATAGACCAATAATTACAAACCAAGTTGAAAACTCAATATAAACCTCTGGAAATAGTGGTATCATAAATCTTAAAACAGCATAAACTCCTAGTTTTGCCATAATAGATGATAGTAAAAATACAGCACCAGTTGGAGCATTTTTATATGTTTCCATAATCCAAGTATGAAGAGGGAATAGTGGAATTTTTATTGCAAATGCTACTAAAAATGCTAAAAATAACCAAACTTTTGTATTGTAATCAAGTATTGATATTTGCATTAGTTTATCATAAGCAAAAGACCAAACACCAAACTCACTATGATATGCAACCCCTAGGTATAAAATTGCAACAAGCATTAAAAGTGAACCAGCCATTGTATAAACTGTTACTTTTATTGTTGTAAAAACTTTATCACCAAATCCAAATTGACCAATCATAAGAAAAACTGGTAAAAGCATAATTTCCCAAAAGAAGTAGAAAAGAACAACATCTAATGATAGAAGAGTTCCTGTAACACCACTTTGAACTAAAAGCATATTTATCCAATAGCCTTTAGTTTTACCTTCCCACAAAAGAAGGTATGAAGTTGGAATTAAAATTGCAATCATCATTAAAATTGTTAATGAAATTCCATCTAAACCAATATAGTAATTTATACCATATGTTTCAATCCAAGCAACATTTGTTACAAACTGCATTCCAGAACTTGGTTCAAATTCTAAATAAAGCTTAAGCACAAGTGCTAAAATAACTGTAGTTGTAAGAAATGCAATATTTCTAATAGTATTTACATCTCTAGTTGTTATCATTAAACCTATTGCTACAATAGCAGGTAAAAATATAATAAATGAAAGAATATCTGCACTCATATTATAACCCTAATTTTAAATATAGATATACAAATATACAAGTCATTCCAGCAAGCATAAATACTGCATAGAACCGTACATTTGCATTTTGTATTAATGCTACTTTTCTTCCAATAGCTACAAAATAGATTGAAGATTTCATAATAAATGCATCAATAATTTTTGCATCTAAAACTTTATCAATAAAACAAGATATTGCTTTTGAAGTTTTAACAAATAAAATATCATAAAGCTCATCAACATAAAGTTTTCTTCCAACAAAACCAAGTTCAAGCTCAGGTTTTTCTAAATCAAATCTTGCATATTTTTTGTATGCAATAAATATACCAAAAGAAGCAACTAGAACTGAAAGAGCCATTAAAATATACTCTGTACTGTGAGATAGAGTAATTGTTTTTGAATTTAAGCTTCCAAGCCAAGTATCTACCATATGTGTTCCACCAAATATAGAAGGTAGATTTAAAAACCCAGCTGTAACAGCACCTACTGCTAATACTACAAGTGGAAATGTAATAGTTTTGCTTGTATATACGTACTCTTTTTTATGATGATTTGGTGTAACAAAAACTACAAAATATAGTCTAAACATATAAAATGCAGTTAAAAATGCAGTAAATAAAGCAATACCATAAATTAAGTAGTGACCTTCTTGAAATGCAGCTGCTAGTATTGCATCTTTAGAGAAAAATCCAGAAAACGGTGGAATTCCTGAAATTGCAATAACCCCTATTAAAAATGTTGCAGAAATTATTGGCAATATTGCTCTATGTTTAGCAATATTAAAAATATTTTGTTCATGATGTAGTGCAATTATAACTCCACCAGCACCCATAAACAGCATTGCTTTAAAGAATGCATGAGTGAAAACATGAAATAATCCGCTTGAGTAAAATCCAAGTCCAACAGCTATAAACATATAACCTAATTGACTCATAGTTGAGTATGCAAGGATTTTTTTAATATCTGTTTGTTTTGTTGCAATAATAGCAGCAAGAAGAGCTGAAAATGCTCCAATATATGCTATAAATATTCCAATTTCTTCTATTCCTGTATATAAGAAATGGAATCTTGCAACCATATAAACCCCAGCTGTAACCATTGTTGCTGCGTGGATTAATGCTGAAATCGGTGTTGGACCTGCCATTGCATCTGGAAGCCAAGTATATAGTGGAATTTGAGCTGATTTTCCCATGGCTCCTACAAATAATAATACTCCAGCTAATAAAAGCCAACCATTTGATGCATTTGATAAATTTGCTTCAATTGAAGAAAAAGATAAGTCAACTTGACCTAATGCAAAAAATAGTGTTGCAACTCCTAAAAGGAATCCAAAATCTCCAACTCTATTTACAATAAATGCTTTATTTGCAGCAATAACATTATTTTTTTCACCATAATAAAACTTGATTAAAAGGTATGAACAAACTCCAACACCTTCCCAACCTATAAATAAAATTATTGGATTATCTGCAAGTACAAGAATTAACATTGATGCTAAGAATAGATTAAAGTAAGCGAAAAATTTACCAAAACCTTCATCATCTTTCATATAACCAACAGCATAGATGTGAATTAACCAACCAACAAAAGTTACAAACATTGACATAAAAATAGATAAATTATCACCTAAAAATGCCATGTCAACATTTAAGTTTTCAACATTTAACCATGTAAATATATGTTGTTTAAATATAATTTTTTCTTCAATCATTCTTAAAAAGAGACTAAGAGTTATTAAAAAAGAAATTAAAGGAGTTAAAGTTCCAATTATTGCAAAATAATTTTCTGATATTTTTTGTTTTTTGATATTATAAAAATATAAACCACCATTTAAAATAGCTCCAAGTAAAGGAGCTAAAATTATCCAAACTAAAAGATTTGTACTCATCTTTTTTCTCCTTGAGATAGAGATGTAAATAGATCTGTATCCAAAGATTTTTTAGATCTAAACAGCAATATTACTATTGATAGGAATATTGCAGCTTCAGCCGCAGCAATTGATATAACCATAATTGAAACAATTTGAGGATCAATATTAAAATGATATCTTGCAAACGCCACTAAAAATAGATTTACACCATTTAGCATAAGCTCAAGTGACATATAAATCACAAAAATATTTCTTCTAGCAATTACTCCAATCGCACCAATTGAGAATAAAATCATAGATACAAAAGCATAAGAAGTTAGTGATATCATCTTTTTAATCCTCCTTTGAAGTTATTTTAGTTTTTCTTCTTTTTGCAAGAACAACAGAACCTACTAGTGCAATTAGAAGCAAAATTGATATTAACTCAAATGCTATAATCCAATCATTATAAAGAATAAGTCCAACCGGTTTTATAGTTCCAAAATCACCTTCAATAGGATATAAATCTTTACTAGGCAAATTTGATACAGCTTTTAAAACCAAAAGATTTAGAGGAATCATTAAAATTGCACCAAAACCTATAAGCATAAATTTTTTAGGTTCTTTTGGTAAATCCTCTTCTTTGATATTTAAAAACATTAAAATAAATAGAATTAAAGCCATAATAGCACCAGCATAAACGATAATTTGAACCATAAACAATAAAGTAGCATTTAAAAGTGCAAACATTCCAGCAACACTTAGCATAGTAATCAAAAGTCCCAATGCACTAAACATTGGGCTTTTATAAACTAGCATAGCAATAGCACCAGTAATTGCAAAAAATGCTAAAGCAATAAATAGTATATCAGCCATTATTCAAAATCCTTTGATCTCTCATTTTTCATAAGAGCTTTTTTATCTAATACAAACTCTTCTCTAGTTGAAGCTGTAAAAGAGAAAATTCCAGTATCCATTCTAATTGCATCACATGGACAAGCTTCTACGCAATACCCACAAAATACACATTCAAGAAGGTCTATTTTAAACTCTTTTGGTCTTTTTTCATCAACACCATCAAATCTTTCTTCAGCTTCTATAAATATACATTCAGCAGGACATGCTGTTGCACACATAAAACAAGCAACACATTTTTCTGTTCCATCATCATGTTTTGTAAGTCTATGAACACCTCTATATCTTTCTGTTATATCTGTTGGTTGAACCTCTGGATATTGTAAAGTATTTAATCCTTCTACATCTCTTAGATTTTTAAAGAAGTGCTTAAAAGTTGTTTTCATTCCACCAGCAATAGCAGGAATGTATAGCTTATCTCTAAATGAACTTCCATATCTTGGTACTATTTTTATTGCCATCTTAATTTCCTAACACAACAACAATTGCTGTTATTACAATATTTAATAAAGCTAGAGGTATTAAAACTTTCCATCCTAGCATTTGTAGTTGGTCATATCTAATTCTTAAAACAGTCCATCTAACCCACATATAAACAAAAGCCATCATGAAAAATTTAACCATAAAAGTTCCAACTTGAAGAACTGCAGTTGCAATATTTACTCCATTTGTTCCAAGCCCAGTTACTAAAAATGATATTAAAACTCCCATGATTACTAAACACAATGACCAGAAAATAACAGTTAATATTTTCGTCTCTTTTTCTCTACTTGTATCGTTTCCAACTCTTTTGTTATTTTTCTTCATCCATCTTGTAAATATAAATATTTTAATAGGGAGTAAAATAATTATTGCCAAAATAACATAATTTATATTTGATTGAATAGTTGCTGTATCCATCCAAGGAATTTGATAACCACCAAAAAATAGCGTTACTATTAATGCACTTGAAGCACTCATAGCTGCATATTCACCAACTTGAAAAAGTCCAAATTTCATTGCACTATATTCTGTATGATATCCAGCAACTATTTCACTCTCACCTTCTGCTAAGTCAAATGGAGCTCTATTTGTCTCTGCAAATGAACAAACAATAAATATAATAGCAGCTAAAGGTTGAATAAATATTCCCCACATAGGAATAACTCCCAAATAAGTTCCTGTTTGTGCATTTACAATATCAGTTAGGTGAATTGAACCATAAGATACAATCATAGAAATAATTGCTAATCCCATAGCAGCTTCATAAGATATAACTTGTGCAGAAGCTCTAATTGAACCTAGAAGTCCATATTTACTTTGAGATGAATAACCACCTAAAATAATTCCATAAACACTAAGTCCAGCAAATGCTAAAAACCACATAATTCCAAGTTCATTTGGTATAGCTTGCATTATGTGAGCTTTTCCATCTATTGTTAAAACATCAGCATAGGGAATAACTGCAAAAGTTAAAAAAGAAGCTATAAATACAATAGCAGGAGCAATTGTAAAGAAAAACTTATGTTTTATATGTGAAGGTGTGAAATCCTCTTTAAAGATAAGTTTTAACATATCAGCAACTGCTTGAACAAGACCACCTAGTCTTATAACTCCAATGCTACATCTGTTTGGACCACTTCTATCTTGAATAAATCCAGCAATTCTTCTTTCCCACCAAACCCAAAGTGGTGTTAGCCCAACGGCAAGAACCACTGATAAGGCAATATTTACAATAATTATAATTGTAGTACTCATATAGTTCCTTTTTCAATCATAGATTTAATATTCTCTATAATTGTTGTAATTGTAGGCATAGGACTATTTTTATCTAATTTAGAAACAACTTTTTGTCTTATTCCATCACAGTTTATGTATGAACCACTTTTTTCATAAAAAGATGCAACAGGAATTGCAATATGAGAGTTTCCTACACTTAAACAGTGGTGAGAGAATAAAGAGATAAGTTTTTTATTTTCAAGTAAATTTAACTTATCTTCAAAATAGCTATTTTCTAAAACAAAAATAGTTTTTGCTTCACTTAAAGCTTTGTCAAAAAACTCTTTAGTTTCATCTATTTCAAGTTCTTTAAAAGATGCTCTATTAGCAGTTTTATCAGCTTTTTTTAACCAATCATCTGCAAAAGATTCATCAATATTATTTGGAGAATAACCACTTAATTTGATATTTAATTTACTTGCTAGTGCTTTTACATTTATCATCTCTTCATAAGATAAATTAGGACTTAAAAGTATTAATTTATTTTCATGACTTGATAACTCTTTGAAGATATTAATAATAGCATTTGAAATATTTGTCTCATTTTTATTAATTAATGCAGTTGTAAATCTATTTGTTGCATCATTTTCATAAGATAATCTTCCATAATCACACATAAACCAACCGTTTACTGCTTTATTTGTTCTTGGTCTAAATCTATAAATCATATCATCTTTATATTTCTCTTTTCTATGATCTACATTTATGTTACACCCTTTTGAACAACCATTACAAATAGCCTCAAAACTTTGTAAGAACCAAACTCTTTGTTTAAATCTAAAATCTTTACTCGTTAATGCTCCAACAGGACATAAATCAACAACATTCATAGCATATGGATTATCCAAAGGTCGCCCTGGAAATGTTCCAATAACTGAGTGATCTGTTCTATCTATAACTCCTAGTTCGGCTGTTTTTGTAATATCTTTACAAAATCTTACACATCTAAGACAAAGTACACATCTCTCTTGATCTAACATTACGTTTGAACCTAAATCAACTCTTTTCCTTGCATGATTTTTATCATCAACATTTACTCTTGAAGCATAAAAACCAGATTCCATATAGTAATCTTGTAGTTTACACTCACCAGCTTGGTCACATGTAGGACAATCTATAGGGTGATTTATAAGTTCAAGTTCTAAAATATCTTTTCGAACACTCTCTATTTTCTCACCTTTTGTTCTTACAATCATTCCATCTTTTATAGGTGTGTCACAGGCAATTTGAGGTCTTTTTTGACCTTCAATTTCAACCATACACATTCTACAATTTCCATCTTTTCCCAACGCTTGATGATAACAAAAGTGAGGGATATGGATTTTTTCATCCAATAGTTTATCAATTAACAAGCTACCTTTGGCAGCTTGAAATTGAACTCCATTAATTGTTATACTAACTTGATCAGCCATAAATTCATATCCCCTTATTTTTTATTTACCTGTATATAATTGTCTAGGTCTAGCAATTTTATGTTTTGGATCTCTTTTAAACTCTGCCCATTGAGCAATCCAACCTGGAGTTCTTCCAATAACAAAAATAGGTGTAAACATCTCTACTGGAATTTTAAGAGCTGTTAAAATTACTCCTGAATAGAAATCTATATTTGGATATAAACCTCTTTCTTTAAAGTAATCATCTTTTAATGCAGCTTCTTCAACAGCTGTTGCAATGTCAATTAATTTTGAATCAAGATTTAATTTCTCTTTTAATTTACCTTGTAAATCTCTTAAAGTATCAGCTCTTGGATCTCTATTTTTATAAACTCTATGTCCAAATCCCATAAGTCTAAATGGATCATTTTTATCTTTTGCTTTTGCTATAAAACTAGCAACATTTTTAACATCACCAATCATTCTTAGTTGATCCATAACTTTTTCATTTGCTCCACCATGAGCTGCACCCCATAGTGCTGATATACCAGATGCAATTGCAACATAAGGGTGAGCTTCTGTTGAACCTACATTTCTAACAGTTGTTGTAGAAGCATTTTGTTCGTGATCTGCATGAAGAGTTAAAATAGCATCTAGTGCATCAACTTCGATTTGAGTAATCTCTTGATTTTTTCCATTTCCTAAATATTTCATTTTTCCACCTGGATATGCTCTTAACATATACAAGAAGTTTTCTGTGAAATATCTATCTATATCTGGATAAATCATTGGTGTTCCAATTGAGTTTCTATATGCCATAGCTGCAATAGTTGGCATTTTTGCCATAATTCTATTTTGCATAGTTCTGAACTCTTCTTCATCTTCTAAATGTAAATGATCTTTGTAAAATGCAGATAGTGCCATTGTTGAAGCTGCCATTGTTGCCATAGGGTGAGCTTTATCAGGAAGAGCATCAAATAATCTAATAATTCCCTCATCAACAAAAGATCTATGTCTAATCTCTAAATCTAAATTTTTTGATTCAGTTTCATTTGGTAATCTTCCATTCATAAGTAAGAAAGAAACATCTAAAAATGAGTGTTTACCAGCTAAATCAGCTATATCATAACCTCTATATTTAAGCTCCGAGTTTTCACCATCAATAAACGTAATTTTTGATTCACAAGCAGCAGTTGAAGTATATCCAGGGTCAAATGTAAACATTCCTGAATCTCTATAAAATGTAGAAATATCTACAACAGATGGTCCTCTTGTACCATCAACAATATTGTACTCATAAGTTTTACCATTTCTATTGTCAGTAAAAGTCATTGTATTCTTTGCCATTTTGTTCTCCTTATTTTAATTTTAAAACTAATCTATGCTTTTTTAATATAAGCGTCAAATTCACTTCTAAATTTCTTTACAATACTTGCTATTATATCCTTAACAGCAGGTGCGAAAACACAAACTGTTTTTCCATTCATAGTTTCGCAAACATCAAGTATAGTTTGTAAATCATTTGAAGACCCACAACCTTCTATAATATCTCTTATAATTTTATCAATCCAACCACAACCTTCTCTACAAGGTGTACATTGTCCGCACGACTCATGATGATAAAATTCAATAATGTTTTTTGCAACTTCAACCATACATGCGCTATCATCAATTACAATCATACCTCCTGTACCTAAAGTTGAACCTATATCCCACATAGACTCATAATCCAATACAGCTTTTTCTACTTCATCAGCTGTTAATATTGGACATGAAGTTCCACCTGGAATAATAGCTTTTAGTTTTTTACCTTCAAGCATTCCACCACCAACTTCATTTAAGAAGTCAATCATTTTATTACCATATTGAAGTTCATAAACTCCTGGATTTTTAACAGGTCCTGAAATAGCAAAAAGCATAGTTCCTGGAGATTTTGGCGTACCATATTTTGTATAGCCTTCAGCTCCATTTTCTACAATATTGGGAACCGATGATATAGTTTCAACATTATTTACAGTTGCAGGGTCTCCATAAAACCACTCACACTCTTTTCCATGTGGTTTTAATCTTGGGTGTCCTCTTTTACCTTCGATTGATTCAATAAGTGCAGATTTTTCTCCACAAATATATGCTCCACCACCTCTATGAACTGTAATATCAACTTTAAAATCATATTTATCCATGATTTTATCACCAATAATTTTTGCTTTATAAGCTTCTTGTATTGCTTCATTTAATCTGTCAATAAAGAACTTGTACTCACCTCTTATATAAATATAAGCATGATTTGCTTGAATTGCCCAACAAGTACAGATAATTCCCTCAATTAAAAGGTGTGGATCGTATTGAAAAATTTGTCTATCTTTAAAAGTTCCAGGTTCACTCTCATCCCCATTTACTATTAAGTATCTAGGTCTTTCATCAACAGGAGGCATTAGCTCCCATTTAGGACCACAAGCAGCTCCTCCTCCACCTTTTCCTCGTAGACCTGATTTAGTAACTTCAGCAGTTACATCTTCAGGTTTCATAGTAAAAAGTTTATCTATAGAAGAGTATCTTCCATTTGCAAGAGCAACTTCTAGCTTATGTGAATTTGGGATATCAAAATTTTTACTTACTATTTTAGTTATCATTTTTACACTCCCAGATTATTTTTTCTAACTTCTCTTTTGTTAGTTTTCCGTGATAAACATTGTTTAATGCAATCATTGGAGCATCTCCACAAGCACCTTGGCACTCTACTTCACTAAAAGTAAAAAGTCCATCTGTACTTGTTTGACCTGGTTCTAATCCTAAAGTCTCTTTTATGTAAGCTTTTAACTCTCTTGCACCCATAAGCATACAAGATACTGTTTTACAAAGTTCAATATGGTGTTTCCCAATTGGTTTTAAGTTAAACATAGTATAAAAAGTTGCTACTTCATATACTTGCATTGGACTTTTTTCTACTTTTTGTGCTACATAAACCATAGCTTCTGGGCTTACCCAACCTTCTTGCTCTTGTACTAACCAAAGAGCTGGTAGCATACAAGAGTCAATTTTTGGATATCTAGAAGCATACTCTTGAAATTTCGCTTCATTTTGCGGTGTATATTTAAAACTACTCATTATCTATCAAACTCCCCAGCAATAAAATTCAAGCTTGCCATTGTAACAACAGCATCTGCTAGCATTGTACCTTCAACTATTTTTGAATAAGCAGCTAAAGAATAAAAACAAGGTGGTCTACATTTAACTTTGTATGGTCTTCCGCTTCCATCACTTACGATAAAAAACCCTAATTCACCATTTGTAGCCTCTGTTGAGCTATAGTACTCACCTTTTGGAACTAAAGTTCCTTCAAATGTAAGTTTAAATTGATTCATAAGACCTTCAATATTTCCATAAACATCTTTTTTATTTGGTAATATAAGATTTGGAGCATAAACATTTATAGCACCATCAGGCATATTTTTCATAGCTTGTCTTATAATTTTTATAGATTGAATTGACTCTTCAAATCTACACATCATTCTGTCATAAACATCTCCATGACTTCCTATAACTAAATCAAAATCAAAGTTTTCGTATCCATAATATGGTTTATCTTTTCTTAAATCATGAGCAACTCCAGCTGCTCTTAAGTTTGGTCCAGAAATACCATTTGCAAGTGCAAAATCAGCTTTTATAACTCCAATATCTTGTGTTCTATCATGGAAAAGTTTATTATGAGCTATTAAAGACAGAACATCTTCTATAGCTTTTTCAGATGTTTTTAAAACTTCTTCTAAATCTTTTTCAAAACCATCATATAAATCAAACTCTAAACCACCAATTCTTGTGTAAGTATTTGTAAGTCTAGCACCTGTAAGTTTTGATAACAAATCATAAGCTTGATCTCTTGCTCCAAATAAATACCATAAACTTGTAAGACCACCTAAATCAACCATATTTGCAGCATTACAAACAAAGTGGTCAATTATACGACTTAACTCACCAATAACAACTCTTATCATTTTTGCTCTTGGAGTTATCTCAATTTTCATCATATCTTCAATAGCTTTTGCCCATCCGATATTATTTAAAATAGCACTACAATAATTTAATCTATCTGTATATGGAATTACTTGTGAATAAGTGTGGTGTTCACAAGCTTTTTCAAAACCTCTATGTAAATAACCAATTTCAGTTACACAAGCAGCTATTGTTTCACCCTCAAGTGCAACAAAGTTTCTTATAGTTCCATGACTTGCTGGATGAGAAGGTCCAACATTTAAAAGCATTAAATCAGCTATCTCTTCATCTGTATATCCTTTTGATTTAAGAAGAGGTAACATCTCATCCATTAAATCTTCGGTTTCTGTACAAATTTGTCCTTGAGTTATTTTGTAATCTTTTCTTAAAGGATGTCCAACAAATTGTTTATGATTTAAAACTCTTTTAAGATTTGGATGGTTTAAAAATATAACACCATATTGATCATAAGCTTCTCTTTCAGCCCAATTTGCAGAATCAAAAATATCACAAACTGTATCAATACTTAAACTTTCATCACTTACAAATGCTTTTACAGTAGTCTCTTTTTTGAAATCAGAGCTTCTTAAAACATAAACAACTGCAAATCTTGATGGTGTAGTGTCTGGAAATTTTGAATAATCAACTGCTGTCATATCTAGAAGAATTGTAAAATCTTCATCTTTTTTTAATCTTAAAAGAGTAGCTCTTAAATCTTTTGAATCAACTAATAAATCACACTTAAGCATCTAAAAATCCTTTGTACTCTTTAACTCTATCTTTAATAATTGACTCATTTTTAGCTTTTTCTTGAATTCTCATGATTGCATCAAGAACAGCTTCTGGTCTTGGTGGACAACCAGCAACGTACTCATCAACTGGAATAATCTCATCAATTCCTTGAACAGTCGCATAATTATCATAAAATCCACCGCTGCAAGCACATGCTCCCATAGATATTACCCATTTTGGTTCGCACATTTGCTCATATATTTTTTTCAAAATTGGAGCTTGTTTGTATGAAATAGTTCCAGCAACTATTAATAAATCTGCTTGTCTTGGAGAAAATCTTACAACTTCGGCTCCAAATCTTGAAACATCGTATCTTGAAGCAGCCACTGCCATAAACTCAATACCACAACATGCAGTTCCAAATGCCATAGGCCAAAGAGAATATGACCTTCCCCAGTTAATAGCTGCATCTAACTTTGTAGTAAGTATGCTATCGCCTAAACTTGATTCAACTCCTAATCCCATGATAAAGCCTTTTTCTTATAGATATAAATTAATCCAATAAACAACAGTCCCATAAAGATAAACATCTTAAATAGTCCAGCAACTCCCAGATCAACAACATTTACAGCCCAAGGAAACATAAAAATCACTTCTACATCAAAAAGTAAAAATGAGATAGCAACCAAATAGAATTTTACAGAAAATCTATTGTTTGTTGTTCCAATAGGATTTGTAATTCCACTTTCATAGACATTGTTTTTCATAACAGAGTCTTTATTTTGAGGACCAATAAATTTGGTAAGCATAAAAACAACTGCAAGAATTACCCCAATGGCAATAAATATAGCAGATGCTAAGATTAATTCAGCAGACATCTTTTTTCCTATTTTTATAAAATATAATCAGATTTTGATTGTACACAAATTTTTTAAACTAAACAATTTTAATGCTGTTTTATAATCAATTAAAAATATAAGTGTGAAAAAATGTAATACTTTCTAATCTTGACAAATTAACTATGTATAAAATATCTAAAATATAAGATTTTTCTTAATTAAAACTTAATTTAAATTTGCTACAAAAAGGAACATCAAGAGATATTAAAGAAGATAATGATAGAGTAAAATCTTATTTAAACCTAAAGGAAAAATAATGAAAAGAGCAATAGCCCTTTTAGAAAAACACAATCTTTTAAAAATAATTCCTGATGAATTAGATATAAATCTTGAAATACCACATATTGCATATATAGAGGTTAAAAAGCCTGATTCAAAAGCAATTTTATTTACAAATGTAGTTGATAGAAAAAATGGTAAAAAGTTTAAAGAACCTTTATTAATGAATGTTTTTTGTAATGAAGATGCAGTTAAACTTTTTATTGGAGATGGAGATAAAATTGGAACTGAAATAGAGAGTTTATTAAAATTAAAACCCCCTGTTACTTTTAGTGAAAAATTATCAACTTTGGGTAAATTATTCTCACTTAAAAATACAATCCCAAAAAAATTAAATAAAAAAGGAGAGTGTCAAGAAGTTATAAAAATAGGTAGTGATGCAAAACTTACTGATTTACCTGTTCTTACAACTTGGGAAGATGATGCTGGACCATTTATTACTATGGGGCAAGTTTATACTCAAAGTTTAAATGGAGAGTTGAAAAATCTTGGAATGTATAGACTTCAAGTTTTCCCTGATAATACTCTTGGAATGCATTGGCAAATACATAAAGATAGTAATCATTTTTTCCATGAATACAAAAAAGCTGGTAAAAAGATGCCTGTAAGTATTGGAATTGGTGGAGATCCTATGTATATTTGGTGTGGACAAGCACCTCTTCCAATTGGAGTTTTTGAACTTATGCTTTATGGATTTGTGAAAAATAGTCCCGCAAAACTTGTAAAATCTATAACAAATGATATATGGGTTCCTGAAGATAATGACTATATAATAGAAGGTTTTGTAGATACTAGTAAACTAAAAATTGAAGGTCCTTTTGGAGACCACACAGGTTATTATACTCTTGATGAAGAGTTTCCTTTTATGGAAGTAAGTGCAATAACATCTAAAAAAGATCCAGTATTTCTAGCAACAGTTGTTGGAAAACCACCACTTGAAGATAAGTATATGGGTTATGCAACAGAGAGAATATTTTTACCACTTTTAAAAACAACTGCTCCTGATTTAGTAGATTATTATATGCCTGAAAATGGTGTTTATCATAACCTTATTTTAGCAAAGATAAATAGTTTTTATCCAGGACATGCAAGCCAAATGATGCATGCATTTTGGGGAGTTGGACAAATGAGTTTTGTAAAACATGCAATTTTTGTAAATAATGATGCTCCAAAATTAACTTCACATGATGAGATTGTAAAATATATTTTAAACAGAATAAATATTGAGGACATTTTAGTTTCAAAAGGAGTTTTAGATCATCTTGACCACTCAAGTCAAAAATTTGCAGTTGGTGGAAAACTTGGACTAGATTGTACAGGAAAAGAGATAGATGAGCTAGGAATTACACTTTTAGAAGATAATGAACTGTTAAACAAAATGCAAAATATAAGTAAAGAGATAAAAGGACTTAAGCAATACTATACAGATACAAAAAATCCAATTTGTGTTATAAGTGTAGAAAAAACAAGAAGTCAAAAATATCTTTTTGAAGAGCTAAAACCTCTATTTTCTCATATAAAAATTTTAGTAATTGTTGATGAAAAAGCAAATGATTTAGAAAATCCATATATGCTAATTTGGAGAGTTACAAATAATATTGATTCAAATAGAGATTTATTTGTAGAAGCAAATACGCTTTGTCTGGATGGAACAAATAAAAACTCTTTAGATGGTTTTACAAGAAGATGGCCAGGAGATGTAAACTGCACAAAAGTTGTGATTGATAGCTTAAGGGAGCGAAATATTATTGATATTGATGATGAGTTTATAAAAAAACATCAATTGTATTAGAAATAGAAAAAAGATAAAAAGAGCTAGTAAAATAGCTTTCTTTATCACAAGTAATTAAATATCTATTTTAAGCTAATACCAACTCTTTGTTTTTCAAAATCAACACTTATTACTTTTAGATTTTCAAGGTTTTGATTTATACTTAAAACTTCGCTTGGATGCGAAACTCTTTTTTCACTAATTTGTGAAATATGAAGTAGGGCATCATTTTTTAGTCCAATATCTACAAAAGCACCAAAGTCAGTTATATTACGAACAATTCCATTCAAAATAAATCCCTCTTTTAAGTCGTTTATATCTAAAACATCATTTGAGAATTTGACTTGGTTAAATTCAATTCTTACATCATATCCTGGTTTTAGCAATTCATTTACTATATCTTTTAGTTTTAATATAGAACAATTTAGCTCAAGTGCCATTGTTTCAAAATCTTTTATCTCTTCTAGCTCTTTAATAGTATATTTTTTTTGTAAAATTGAAGTAAGCTCATAATCTTCAGGATGAATTGCTGTATTGTCTAAAATAGACAAACCATTTTTAATTCTTAAGAATCCAACACTTTGAATAAATGCTTTTTCTCCCAAACCTTTTACTTTTAAAAGTTGCTCTTTTGAATTAAACTTTTTAATTTTTTCTCTATGCTCAACTATATTCTGAGCTAATTTTTCACTAATTCCAGATATAAAAGATAGAAGCTTATATGAAGCAGAGTTTAAATCAATCCCAACTTTATTTACTAAATCTATTGTGATATTTTCTAGTTTTTTCTCTAGTTCTTTTTGATTTACATCATGTTGGTATTGACCAATTCCTAGTGATTTTGGGTCAATTTTAACTAAAGCTGCCATCGGGTCTCTTAGTCTTTGTGCTATAGAAATAGCTCCTCTTATTGTTACATCAAGGTTTGGATACTCTTGCGAAGCTATTTTTGAAGCAGAATAAACACTAGCTCCAATTTCACTAACTATTGCATATTTGACTTCAAAATTATCTTTTTTTAACTCTTCATTTTTTAATAAATCATCAATAAAATTTGCAGTTTCTCTTGAAGCAGTACCATTTCCAATAGCAATAGCAGTAATTTTATATTTTTTAATAAGTTCTAGTACCGTTTTTGATGAATTTATTAAATCCTCTTTAGGTTTTGTAGGATATATAACAGAACTATCTAAAAAATGTCCATTTTCATCAATAACTGCAAGTTTACAACCAGTTTTAAATCCAGGGTCAATTCCTAAAATTACTTGATTTACAAGTGGAGCTGTAAGAAGTAGCTCTTTTAGATTTTTTCCAAATAGTTCTATTGCTTCAATTCCAGCTTTCTCTTTTAAGTTTGAAATAGCCTCTCTTTTTAAAGTAGGTAGTAACAATCTTTTTAAACCATCTTTGTAAGCATCAAATACTAACTCTTTTGAACTAGAAGCATTTGTAGGAATTTTGTATTTTTTAATATTTTCTAAAATATGATTTTCATCAATTTCAACTTTAAGTGATAGTTGCTTTTCATTTACAGCTCTTAAAATTGCCAAAACTCTATGAGATTTTATATATTTTATTTTTTCATTTGTATTTGCAAAATTTGAATAAAGACCATTTTTATCAAACTCTTTTGTAGGAGTTACTTCTAAAACACCCCAATTTTGTATTAAATTTCTTAAAACTTCTTTTGACTTAAAATCATCTGCGTATCTTTGAGCTATTATATCTTTCGCTCCACTTATTGCTTCGTTTATAGTTTTGATATTTTCATTTAAAAATTGATTCGCTTTTTGATTACACTCTTCTTTTGTATATTTCATACTTTGAATAATATTTGATAATGGTTCAAGTCCATTTTCTAAAGCAGTTGTAGTTCTTGAAGATTTTTTATCTTTAAATGGTGCATAAATATCTTCCAAAGCTTGTAAAGTTGTAGCTTCATCCAAAAATTTTATTAGTTTTTCATCTAAAAAGTTTTTCTCTTTTAATAGATTTTTTATCTCATCTTTTCTTTGAATTAATTTTTTTGAATATTCAAAAACTTCTTCAAATACTCTAAGCTCAATATCACTTGCACCATTTGTAAACTCTTTTCTATATCTTGCAATAAAAGGAATAGTGCATCCTTCTTCAAGGAGTTTTATTATATTTTCAATAATATTTATAGGTAGATTTGTTTTATCTTTTAGTAGTTCTATTAAATTCATAAATTTTTCTTTTCTTATTTTTTGGAAATTGTAGCTAAATTCATAAGCAAGTAGCTTATGAATTTAAATTCTAAGGTTTTTTATTGATTCAATCTTCTTTTAAACTTGCTTTATTATTCGGTGTAAAGCTATCGTTATAATCAAAGCTATCATATTCACTATAATCAACAGTAAAAATTTTAGGATAGCCCAACTTTACAAGCTCTTTATCGATATTTTCTTCACTTAATCTATTTTTTACTTTATCCATAATTTGCTCAATATGTTCCTCTTGTACATCAGCGGCTCTTAATTCATAAATAATAGCTAAATTCATTTTTCCCTTCTTTTTTAAAATTAAATATTAACAGTTTTTATATAAAAACTACTCAAAATAAAAATAATTGCCTTAATAGATTCAACAGATGCTGTCTCATCAACTGTATGATAACCAGTAGTTGGAATTTGCAAAGTTGAACCTTGAATTTGTCCATTTGATTCCATAACAATTCTTCCTAACTCTGTACTTCCAATACTAATAGGTTTTAATCCCTCTTTTTCTCTTAATTTATTTTTTTCAATTATAAACTTATCTTTACAAGAAAATGATATTTTATTTTTCTTACAAAATTGTTTAAGCTCTTTTAAAAGAGGTGATTTAAACTTTGCATTTACATCCTTATTTCTTAAAACTACAAGTTGCTTATCGGCTTCTTCTCTAGTTTCATAAGGGCTTGTGTCAAGAACAACCAGTTTATCTGTTGATATTTTATTTTTTTTAAACCATTCGTGAACAAATCTCCAACTTTTACCAGCTTCTTCTTGAGCTGTAAAAAATGCAGTTCCAGCAAATCCATGCTGATAAAGATATAAAATAATTGCTGCACTTAAAACATTGTCAAGTTGCGCAGAGATTAAGTTGCCATTTTGTTTGAGTTTATCTACAAAAGCAATTGGAGTACTAGGAAGTAGGTGATTTAAACCTTCTATTTTAAAGACTAAATTATTTATCTCTTCTTTTAAAAAAGCATCCGTAATTTTTCCAATACCTAAATAGCCTCCACTAAATGGCTCGTAAGCATGAACATTTTGATTTATATATCTTTGTGAAATTTGTTGAAAAGTTTGTTCTGAAAGTGAATTTCCTCTTAAATCAGAGCGATTTTTTGCTAAAAAAGCTGCAAATTGGAACTCATTTGGACCTGTGCAAATAACTCCGTGTCTATCTATATGTGCACTTAATATACCATTTGATGGTTCTTTACCACTAGCGACTAAAAGTCCATCATAATGCTCTGTTTTTATACCAATCTCTTCAAGCTCTCTTTTTAAATAAAGTAAAAAAGAGTGCTCAGCTCCTGTAACAGAAGGAACCCGAATAAGCTGTTTTAGTAAATCTAAAAATAGAGTAAAATCTTTTGGCTCATTTGAAAATGAAGCACTCAAACTGTTCTCCTAAAGTTTTATAGAATAAAAGTTTATTCTGTTGTGGAATTATAAACTATATTTTAAATATTAATCTAAAAAGTAGCTTAAATTTAGCCATATTTACTATAGTTATTTAATCAAGATTATTTTAATTTGTATTTAAACTTTTCGAGATATAATTTCATAAAAATTACAATTATAATAAGGAATAGTATGGCACAATTATCAGAACTTGAACTTTTGAAAGCTTCAAGAAATCCGCTTAGAGTAATAGACGATTTATACAAAGAAGCATTAGAAGGGATTCCTTTGAAAGATGAGTATATTGGACTTTTAAAATGGTACGGAATGTATCCTCACATAAATAAAGATGGATTAGAAGATAAAAAATATTTTATGAAAAGAATAAAGTTAGTTGATGCTAGAATGAATTTAGAACAATTAAGAGTTATGGGAGAAATTGGGCAAAAATATGCTCAAGGTTTGGTTGATTTTACAACAAGACAAAATGTTCAGTTCCACTATATTGAAATAAAAGATATTCCAGCTATTTTTGATTTACTAAATAGTGTAAACCTAACTTCAAGAATGGCATCAGGTGATGGTCCAAGACCTATTATGACTTGTCCTGTTACTGGTATTGATGAAGGTGAGATTTATGATGTTCAAAATCTTTTAAAAGAGGTTGATGCATATTTTGATAAGAATGATGATAGATTTTGTAACTTTCCACGAAAATATAAAATAGGAATTAGTGGTTGTAAATGCCACTGTGCAGCACATGAGATTCAAGATGTTGCTTTTACAGCTTTTAAAACAGAAGATGGTGAAGTTTTATTTGATTTAACTATTGGTGGTGGATTATCAAAATCAAAACAAATAGCAACAAGAGCAAATAAATATGTAAAGCCAGATCAAGTTTTAGATGTAGCAGTTGCTTGTGCAGAAATTTTTAGAGATAATGGAAATAGAGATAATAGAAACAAAGCAAGAGTTAGACATCTTTTAAATGATTGGGGAATTGAAAAATTTGTAGAGACAATAGAAAAAGCTATTGGATATAAACTTAAAGATGGTTTTACAGCTCCAGTTGTTGCATCTTTTGAAAATAGAAATCACTTTGGAATAAATAAACAAAAACAATCAGGACTCTCTTATGTTGGATTTGCAACAAATTCAGGAAGAGTTGCTGGAGAGGATTTCGTAAAGTTTTATGAAATTTGTAAAAAATATGGTGCTGGTGGAGTTGCACTTACAGCAACTCAAAACTTCTTAGTTTATGATATAAAAAATGAGGTAGTTCAATCTTTGGCAGAGGAGTTTGAAGCTTTAGGTTACCCATATGCACCAAATCCATTTAGAGCAAGATTACAATCATGTACAGGAAAAGAGTTCTGTAAATTTGGTATAACTGAAACAAAAGAGTTTGCAAAAAAAGTTGTTGTTGAGCTTGAAAATAGATTTCCAGATTTCAAAGAAGATGTAACTATTGCTATTTCTGGTTGTGGAAATACATGTTCTCATCCACAAATTGCTGATATTGGATTTGTTGGAGCTATGATTAGACACGAAGGTGAAAGAGTTGAGGGTTATGATGTACTTCTTGGTGGAAATTTAGAAGGTACAAGCAAAAGTAGAATTGCTAGAAAAATTGGTGTAAAAGTTCCTTCAACTGGTGTTGTTGATTATATAGAGAAGCTTATTAATGACTATAAAAATGATAATTTGGGACAAGTAAGATTTAAAGATTATTTAGCAGTTTTACAGCCAGTTGGTTTTGTAGAAGATAGTGAATAAAAATTATGCTAATAAAGTGAGTTTTCTTCCTGAAAGCTCAACTTTTTAGCAACTATTTTATTATTTGACAAATAAAATAGTTTTAAAATAGGTTAATAATACTTCTATCTGAAATTCTATCTAATCTTGTTGGAGTTGTTCTATTATCATTTTCTATTTGCTTATTAAACTTAGATATAATACCCTTAGTATTTGCCAAAAATGTAGATTTGTCTTTTGGGTCAAGTCCTTCAAATTTTGGTCTTTGTAAAACAGTCATTGGATCAATTGCAACATTATTTCTATACATTCCTAAGTGTAAATGTGGTCCTGAGCTAAGTCCAGTTGAACCAACATATCCAATATGTGTACCTTTTTTTATCATTTGTCCTTGTCTTAGACCTTTTGCAAATCCATTTTGATGTGCATATAAAGTTTTATATCCATTTTGATGATTTATTATAACAGTTTTTCCATATCCACTTTGAGTTCCTACAAACTCAACTCTCCCATCACTTGCTGCATATATATTTCTTCCTGTAGGTGCTGCAAAATCTGTACCTAAATGAGCTCTATATCTTTTTAAAACAGGGTGGTATCTTTTGTTTGTAAATGGACTTGAAACTCTTGTAAATGTAAGGGGTATTTGAAAAAGATAAGTTTTCGTAAACCCAATACCATTTTCATCATAATATTTATCATCCTTGCTATTTCTAAACCTATAAAATGGTTTTCCATTTATTTGAATCATAGCAGCATTTATTTCAGGCATACCATGAAGTTTTCCCATATAAGTTTTTTGATTGTATTCAATAGCTATAAAATCACCTTTTTTCATTTTTTTAAAATCAGCATTTGAGTTACTAAATAGAGAGCTTAAAATAGCTGCTATTGTAACATCTCCTGTTGCTTTTAAAATATCATTTGATATAGATTCTGTTATAGGAATAGCTATTAATTCAGAGTTTTCAGTATAGTTAATAGGTAGAGTTTGAAATTTGTAATCATTTGAACTATCTTTATAAATATGTATTTGCATATCTAGTGAGACAGGAATTAGAGCTTGTGTTAAACTTCCATCATCTTCTGTGTATGAGAAAAATCTATTTCCAGATTGAATTTCACTACAAAGTTCTTGATCTTCTTTATCCAAGTCATAGTATAACTTTAAAGGGATTTTATTTTTTTCTAAAAATGTTAAAAAACTTTCTCCTTTTTGCCAAGAAAGCTCTTCTATTTGAGCCGAAAATAGTGTATTAAATAAAACGCAAATAAGTAAAATAATTTTTTTCACAATCTATAATCCCTTTTTATTAAAAAATTAGGACAAGTATTATACAATCCCAAAACTTAAAAAGAAAATGGAGCATAATTTGTTAAAGTTGGTTATTGTAGTATTTTTATCTGTAAATCTTTTTTCTAAAGATTTTTTAGAGTTGTATAGAACTCAAGGGATAAACGCAGTAGAAAAAGAACTTGAAAAGAGTTTAAGAGATGTTAACTCATGGAAAAAATACCTTGAAAATAAAAATGTAGATTACGGTTTTTATGAGACAAAAGAGTATGTTATTGTTGCGCAAAAAAACAATAAAGAGATGAGTTTGTTTGCAAAAAATGGAGATGATTTTAAAAAAATCTCAAAAGATAATATGATTATTGGTGAAAAAGCTGGTGATAAATATTTAGAAGGTGATAAAAAAACTCCTGAAGGTTCTTATGATTTAGTTCAAAAAAGAACAGGGCTTGACCAATTTTATGGACCTTTAGCACTTGTTACTTCATATCCGAATAATTTTGACCAAAGTTTAAATAAAAAAGGTCATGGAATTTGGATACATGGAATGCCTTTAAATGGAGATAGAGAAAATTATACTCAAGGCTGCTTAGCACTAAATAATGAGAAATTAAAAGAACTAGAAAAAAATATTGATTATAAAAAAACTGTATTAATAACTAGTAGTGATGAGTTTAAAAAAGCAAAAAAAGACGATATAGCTCTTATTCTAAGTTCAATATACAAGTGGAAAGATGCATGGAAAGTATCAAACATAAATGAGTACTTATCTTTTTATTCAAAAGATTTTAAAAGATCGGATAGAAGTGATTTTAATACTTTTGCAAATCAAAAAAAGCAAGTTTTTGCTAAAAATGAGAATAAGGTAATTAATCTTTATAATATGGATATAAGTCCTTATCCAAACTCTTTGGGTAAAAAAATATATAGAGCTGTTATGGATGAGGAATATTATAGTCCATCTGTTAAGTTTGTTGGTAAAAAAGAGCTTTTTATTGAAATTGCAAATAACAAAGTACAAATTTTAGCTGAAGATTAAAAACATTTTTAACTCTTTTTAGATACAATCGCCTTAAAAATTGACAAAGATTTAAGGCGAAAAATGCAAAAAAAAGATATGAATATAGAAGAGATAGCAATAGCGCACTCTTTAACAAAAGATGAGTTTGAGAATATAAAAAAAATCTTAGGAAGAGAACCAAACTATGTTGAAGTTGGTATCTTCTCTGCAATGTGGAGCGAACACTGCTCTTATAAATCAAGTAAAAAATATTTAAGTGGTTTCCCAACAAAAGCACCATGGGTTATTCAAGGTCCTGGTGAAAATGCTGGAGTAATAGACATTGGTGATGGATATGCTGCTGTATTTAAAATGGAATCACACAATCACCCAAGCTTTATTGAGCCTTATCAAGGAGCTGCAACTGGAGTTGGAGGAATTTTAAGAGACGTATTTACAATGGGTGCACGTCCAATTGCTAGTATGAACTCTATTAGATTTGCTTCAATTGAAGGTAATAGTGAAGCTGCAAAAAAACATAGATACTTACTAAAAGGTGTTGTTGCTGGAATTGGTGGATATGGAAACTGTATGGGAGTTCCAACTATTGGTGGAGAGACAAGTTTTGAAGAGTGTTATGCTGGAAATAATCTTGTAAATGCATTTACTTTAGGACTTGCAAAAACTGATGAAATTTTTTATGGACGAGCTGAGGGAATTGGAAATCCAGTTATTTATGTTGGAAGTAAAACAGGACGAGATGGTCTTGGTGGTGCAGTTATGTCAAGTGCTTCTTTTACGGAAGATAGTGAAAGCAAAAGACCAACTGTTCAAGTTGGAGATCCATTTACTGAAAAATTACTTTTAGAGGCTTGTTTAGAACTGTTCAAAGCTGATTTAATTGTTGGTATTCAAGATATGGGTGCTGCTGGACTTACATCTTCTTCATTTGAAATGGCAGGAAGAAGTGGTTCAGGAATGATTATGCATTTAGACAAAGTTCCTGCACGAGAAGAAGGAATGACTCCTTATGACTTTATGTTAAGTGAATCTCAAGAGAGAATGCTAATTTGTGCTAAAAAAGGCTGTGAGCAAAAAATAATTGATATTTTCCAAAAATGGGAACTAGATGTTGCTGTTATTGGTGAAGTTACAAGTAGTGGTCACATGGAGCTATTTTGGTATGGAGAAAAAGTTGCAGATGTTCCAGTTCAACCTGTATCAGAAGAAGCGCCAGTTCTTGATAGACCTATAAAAGAGCCAGAGTATTTAAAAACTATTCAAAATATAAAATTAGATAAACAAATTTCAAATCAAGTTGCTTTTGATGAGCTATTTTCTGATATGGAAGTTGTAGATAAATCTTGGATTTATTCTCAATTTGACTCAATGGTGCAAACAAATACAATTAAAGGTCCAGGAAGTTTAGATGGTTCTACAATTAGAATCAAAGAGACTGGAAAAGCTCTTTCAATGAGTGCAGATTGTAATACAAGATTTTGTTACATAAACCCACAATTAGGAGCAGCAGCAGCTGTTATGGAAAGTGGTAGAAATGTTGCTATGAGTGGAGCAGTTCCAAAAGCAATTACAGATTGTTTGAACTTCGGAAATCCACAAAATCCAGAAGTTATGTGGCAGTTTAAAGAGAGTTGTGAAGGTATTAAAAATGCTTGTAGAGCTTTAAATACTCCTGTTATTGGTGGAAATGTTTCACTATATAATGAAACAAATGGAGTTAGTGTATTTCCTACTCCTTCAATTGCAATGGTTGGAATAAATGAAGATGCACAAAATGTGCTTCCTTCTAAATTTCAAGCAAATGGAAATATATTGTATCTTTTAGGTGATACTTATAGTGAATTTGGTGGAAGTTTATATCTAAAAAAATTTTATGGAAAAGTTGCTGGAACTCATCCTAAGGTTGATTTTGAAAAAGAGTTAGCTTTATGGAATACAGTAATTGAAGCAAACAAAGCCAAACTTTTAAAAAGTGCTAAAGATGTAAATCTTGGTGGAGTTGCTATTTCACTAGCAAAAATGGCAGTTGTTGGAAATATTGGAGTTGAGGCAAATATATCACTTGAAGATTCAAAAGATATTTTTAGTGAATCTTTAAGTAGAGCAATTGTTGAAGTTCAGTTAAATAATTGTGAAGCTTTTGAAAAATTAGCTTCTAAAAATGGAGTTTCTTATGTAGCTATCGGAAAAACAGGTGGAGACAAAGTTATTATAAATGATATTTTTAAAGAGTTAGATAATTTGAGTAAAGTTTACTTTAACAGATTTAAAGAAGTAATAGAACAAGATCAATAAGACAATAAGGTAAAAAATGAGAGCATTAATTAGTGTAAGTGATAAAAGTGGAGTTGTAAATTTTGCAAAAGAGCTTGTAAAATTAGGATATGAGATAATCTCTACAGGTGGGACATATAGTAAATTAAAAGAAGAAGGAATAGCTGTAATTGAAGCAAATGAAGTTACAAAATTTCCTGAGTGTTTTGAAGGGAGAGTAAAAACTTTAAATCCATATATTCATGGTGGAATTCTTCATAGGCGAGATAAACAATCTCATCTTGATGAGGCAAAAGAGTTAGGTGTAGAAGGGATTGATTTAGTTTGTGTAAATTTATATCCATTTAAAGCAACAATTGAAAAAACTACTGATTTTGAAGAGATTATTGAAAATATTGATATTGGTGGACCAGCAATGGTGCGAAGTGCTGCTAAAAACTTTGATTCAGTAATTATTGTAACAGATGTTGCTGATTATGATTTAGTTTTAAATAATATTAAAAATAAGACAAATACAGTTGAATTTAGAAGAGATTTGATGATTAAAGCTTATGAGCACACAGCCTCTTATGACTCTATGATTGCAAATTATATGAATAAAAGATTTAACAATGGTTTTGGAGCAAAACAATTTATTGTAGGTTCTAAAGTATTTGATACAAGATATGGAGAAAATCCACATCAAAAAGGTGCTTTATATGAGTTTGAATCTCAATTTTCAAATAAATTTAAAGTAATTAAAGGAGAGCCAAGTTTTAATAATATGGGTGATATTAGTGGAGCTGCTAGAATTGCGGCATCGTTTGGAACAGATAATGCTGTTTGTATTGTAAAACATGGAAATCCTTGTGGATTTGCTATTAAAGATACATTATTAGACTCATATATTGAAGCTTTAAAATGTGACCCTGTAAGTGCTTTTGGAGGAGTTGTTGCTGTTAATGGAACTGTAGATAAAGAGCTTGCAGTAAAAATGAATGAAATTTTCCTTGAAGTTGTTTTTGCAGCAGATTTCACTGCAGATGCAGTTGAAGTTTTTGAAACTAAAAAAAGAATTAAACTATTCTCTCAAGGAACAAAATATTTAGAACTAGCAAATGATAGTTTTGATTTTAAAAGAGTTGATGGTGGATTTGTATATCAAGAAGCTGATAAAGTTGCAAATGATGAGGTTAGAAACTCTAAGCTTATGTCAAAAAGAGCAGCAAACGAGCAAGAAGTAAAAGATATGGAAATCGCTTATAAAATTGCATCTTTAACAAAATCAAACTGTGTTGTGTATGTTAAAAATTCTGCAATGGTTGCTGTTGGAATGGGAATGACATCTAGAGTTGATGCAAGTAAAGCAGCTTTAAGAAAAGCTCTTGATATGGGAATTGATGTAAATGGAGCTGTATTAGCATCTGAAGCATTTTTCCCATTTAGAGATAGTATTGATGAGGCACAAAAAGCTGGAGTTAAGTGCGTAATTGAGCCAGGTGGAAGTATTAGAGATGATGAAATTATAGAAGCTGCAAATGAGTATGATATGGCTTTATATTTCTCAGGAATTAGACACTTTTTACATTAAGTATTTATATTAAACTTATCTATACCAAAAAATTTGGTATAGATTTTAAAGGCAAAAATTGAGACTTTTTTTAAATCTTAAACTTCTTTTTTTAGTAATCTTTTTAAATATAAACTTATATTCAAAAGATTTAACAAAAGTTACAATTCAACTATCTTGGTTTGATCAGTTCCAATTTGCTGGTTATTATATGGCAAAAGAGCAAGGATTTTACAAAGATGCTGGACTTGATGTTCAGATTTTGCCATTTTCTTTAGGTATGAATATTCCCAAAATGGTAAACGATGGAAATGTAGATTTTGCAATAGGAAGAGAAAATCTAATCCTTGAAAAAGCAAAATATCCAAAAATCATAGCTCTTGCTGCAATTTTTCAAGCGACACCTTTAGTACTTCTTACAACAAAAGATTCAGGAATAGATACCTTTTATGAGTTTGAAAATAAAAAACTTATGAGAACAAAAGATGATGGAAGTGAAGTGTCATTAAAAGCTATGTTAACAGCTAGTAAAATAGATTTAAAAAGTATAACTGAAGTAGAACACTCACACAATATTTATGATTTGATAGATAAAAAAGTTGATATTATCTCTGCTTATACTTCAAAAACGCCATTTATATTACAAAAAGAGGGGATAAAATATAATATTTTTTATCCAAAAGATTATGGTTTTGATATGTACAGTGATTTTTTGATAACGAATATTGATAAATATAACAATGATTATAGTATTGTTGAAAAATTTAAAAAAGCATCTTTAAAAGGATGGGAATATTCTTATAGTAACATACAAAAAAGTGTTGATGTTATTTTTGAAAAATATAATACTCAAAAACTTTCAAAAGATGAACTTCTGTTTGAAGCAAATGAGCTAAAAAAATTATCATATTTAAATGATAATAAATTAGGAGATATTAAACAAGAAAAAGTTCAAAGAATATATGATTTGTATAATGTTATGGGATATATAAATAGTGAATTTAAAATAGACAATTTTATAGGAGTTGATAAAAAAAGTAGACTAGAAAAATGGTTGTATTCTAAGTTTGAAGAGCATTTTAATTTATCATTTTTATGGAAACTTATATTAATTATTTTTGTTATTACAGCAATTTTTGTATATAGACAATATTTTATAATAAAGCTAAACAAAAGATTAAAAAATCTTGTAAATATAAAAACAAATAGATTAAAAATAATGAATAAAAAACTTGCAATAAGGATAAAAAAGGAGTTAGATAAGCATCAAGAAAAAGATAGAATTTTAGCTCAACAACAAAAAATGGTAGCAATGGGTCAAATGATAGAAAATATAGCTCATCAGTGGAGACAGCCACTTTCGGTTATAAGTACAAGTGCTAGTGGATTAAAATTAAAAAAACAGCTAAATATTTTGGAAGATGAAGAGCTTATAAAAAGTATAGAGCAAATTGTAGATACAGCAAAATATCTATCTGATACAATAGATGATTTTAGATATTTTTTTAAACCTCAAAAAGATAAAACAAAGTTTAGCTTGGTAAAAAATATTGAAAAAAGCTTGAGTTTTTTGGAAGCAACTTTAAAAGAGAACTCTATCAAAGTTGAGTTTGATTATGAAGATATTGATATTATTGCATATGAAACAGAGCTTATGCAAGTATTTATAAATATTATAAATAACTCAAAAGATGCTTTTATTGAGAAAAAAATCAAAGATAGGGTTGTTTTTATATCAATAAAAAACTTCCCAAATAGAATTTTAATAGAAATAAAAGATAATGCAGGTGGAGTAGAAGATGATATCTTAGACAAGGTATTTGAACCATACTTTACTACAAAACACCAATATAGTGGAACAGGCATAGGGCTTTATATGTCAAATCAGATTATAAAAACACATCTAAATGGAGATATCTTTATGAAAAATTGTAGCTTTAAGTATAAAAATATCCAGCAAAAAGGTGTTATTACAACTATTGTTTTAGCTAAAAATATATTAGAAGAGATAAAAAATTGAATTATTTAGAAATAGATAAAAATCATCTTTGGCATCCTTATAACTCTTTACCATCAATAAGTCCAATTTTGGGTGTTAAAAAGACAAAAAATTGTAAGATTTTTTTAGAAGAAGGAGATATTCTAATTGATGGAATGAGTTCATGGTGGAGTGCAATTTTAGGTTATAACAATAAAAAAATATATAAATCTTTGAAAAAACAAGCAAAAACTATGCCTCATATTATGTTTGGTGGATTAACTCATTCTCCAGCTTCAATTTTGGCAAAAAAGCTTGTACAGATAACTGGTTTAAACTCTGTATTTCTATGCGATAGTGGTTCAGTTTCAGTAGAAGTTGCATTAAAAACAGCAATTTTATATCAAAAAGCAAAAGGAAAAGAGAAATTTAAATTTTTAGCTTTAAAAAATGCTTATCATGGTGATACATTAGGCGCTATGAGTGTTTGTGATCCTGAAAATTCAATGCATTCATTATATGGGGATTATTTAAGTTCTAATATTTTTGTAGAAGCTCCAAGATTGGGTTTTGAATCAGATTTTAGCGAAGCTTTGAAAGATTTAGAGGAAACTTTACAAATACATCATGAAAAAATTGCAGGGTTCATTCTTGAACCAGTTGTTCAAGGTGCTGGTGGAATGAGAATATATAACCCAAAGTACTTAGAAAAAGTAAGAGCAATTTGTACAAAATATGATATTTTAATGATTTTAGATGAAATTGCAACTGGTTTTGGGCATACAGGAGAGATGTTTGCTTTTTTGCATACAAATATAAAACCAGATATTTTAACTATTGGAAAAGGTCTTACTGGCGGAACTTTAACAATGGCTGCAATGATTACTTCTAAAAATATAAGCGATACTATTTCAAATAGTGATATTAAAGTTCTTATGCATGGACCTACATTTATGGCAAATCCACTAGCATGTAGTGTTGCAAATGCATCTATTGATGAGCTTTTAAACTTTAATTGGAAAAAAAGAGTTTTAAAAATTGAGAAAATCTTTAAAAAAGAGTTAGAAAAAGTAAAAGATAGTTTTTTAGTGCAAGATGTAAGAAATATTGGAGCTATTGGAGTAATAGAGCTAAAAGATAATGTTTATGCTTCCCAACTTCAAGATTTTTGTATAAAAAATGGAGTTTGGCTTCGTCCTTTTGGAAAACTTTTTTACTCTATTGTTGCATACACAATATCAAAAAAAGAGCTAAAAAAAATCACAAGAACCATGATAGAAGCAATAAAATATTTAGAAAAACAAGCTTAAATAGTTAAAACCGAAAAACTTTCATCTTTTAAAGCATTTGTCAAAAATTCACCAGTATGAGTTATTTCAATACCAAGTTTTTCCAATTCATCTCTTGCTCCATAATCTTCTACACAAACAATACAAGCACTCATTGTTACTCCTGTACTTAAGATATATTTTAGTTTTTCTTGAATAAAAGTCTCTTTTACAAGTAAAATAGATGGACCCCAAATCATCAAATGTGCTGTTTTCCAATATTTTCTATCTAAAATTACACTTGAATATAGAAGAGGAAAATTATTTGCAACTTCAATATCTCCATTGGTCCAAACTATAAGTAAATTCTCTTTCATTTTAAATGCCTTTATTATAATCTTTAAATTTGTATAATACTATTTTAAAGGAAATAAATCTATGAAATTTAATAATTTAACACAAGATGAAAAGTATATAATAGAGCAAAAAGGAACAGAATATCCATTTAGTGGTATTTATAATGATTTTTATGAAGAGGGAGTTTTTCTTTGTAAAAAATGTAATGCACCTTTGTATAAAAGTGAAGATAAGTTCAAATCATCTTGCGGATGGCCAAGTTTTGATGATGAGATAGTTGGTGCTATTAAAAAAGTTCCAGATATTGATGGAAGAAGAGTTGAAATTGTTTGTCAAAAATGTGGTGGACATTTGGGACATATTTTTGAAGGAGAGGGTTTGACTTCAAAAAATATAAGACATTGTGTAAACTCTTTATCTTTAAATTTTAAATCACAAAAAGAAAATTTTAAAAAAGCTTATTTTGCTGGAGGATGTTTTTGGGGAGTAGAATTTTTGTTTCAAAAACAATCAGGAGTTTTAGAAGTAGTTTCAGGATATATGGGTGGACATATAGAGAATCCCACATATGAGATAGTTTGTAGTGGTTTTAGTGGTCATTTGGAAGTTATAGAAGTTGTTTTTGATGAAAGTATTGTGAGTTATGAAACTTTAGCAAAACTTTTTTTTGAAATTCACGATTTTACTCAAACAAATGGACAAGGTCCAGATATAGGTTCTCAGTATTTAAGTGCAATTTTTTATTGTGATGAAAATCAAAAAAATATAGCACAAAATCTGATTCAGAATTTAGAGAAAAAAGGTTACAAAGTTGCTACAACTTTATATCCTGAAGTTAAATTTTATAAAGCAGAGAGTTATCATCAAAATTATTATAATAAGATTGGAAAAACTCCATACTGTCATAGTTATAGAAAAGTTTTTTAAAATATAAAAAAGTTAAATTTTTAGAAAAACTATGATATGTTTCAAACTAGAAAATCTAGTTTGAAACTCCTAAAATATAATAAATTGGTTTTTTATCAAGTCTTTCAAGTTCTATATTATATTTTTCTGCCCATTTCCAAATAGTATCATGAAACTCTTCAATTATCTCTTTTGAATCATTTTCATCGCATTTTATTTTAAAGAAATCAGTTTTATTTGATAAACCAACATAGGCATTCATTTTTTTTAGGTGATCGTTTAGAGTTATTATCTGTTTTGCAAATTTTTCATAGCCTTTTGTTACATCTATAGCTCTTTGAGCTTGTTTTAAAGATGAGTCGTTGTTTGAATAACCAAGTTGTGATACTATAACTTCAGCTGTTACATCTAGTTTCATATTTATCCTTTTAATGAAATTTGTATATACTAGCAAAACAAATTTGAAAATATGATTTAAAAGGTATAAAAAATGTCAATTTTAATGAGTTTAGCAATGTTCCCAACGGATACAAAAGGAAGTAAAAGCAAAGAAGTATCGCAGATTTTAGAGATTATAAAAAATAGTGGCTTAGATTATCAGCTAACATCTATGAATACAATCGTTGAAGCAAAAACCTTAAAAGAGCTATTGGATTTGCTAAATCTTTGCTATTTAAAACTTGAGGAGTTAGGATGCAATAGAGTATATGCAATTGCTAATTTTGATATAAGAACAAGTGGTGAAAATAGAATAAAAACAAAAATAAAATCAGTTGAAAACCATATAGGAAAAGTTTCTAAATAGTTTTAGTATAATTTAATTACAAACAAAAAAGGGGCAAAATGAAGTTCGAAAAGTTTTATGAAAAAAGTCGTATAGCAAATGCTAATATGAGTTTAGATGAATTCATTGAAAAATTAAAAGAGGCAAATGGTAGTTTTGTAAGTGATTTGCACTCAAAATTTATATATAGAACAAAAGATGATATATTAAAACCTTATCAAGTAGAGCTTATAAAGCTCCAATCGCATCTTGAAAAGCATAATGAAAAAATGATTATACTTATGGAAGGAAGAGATGCTTCTGGAAAAGGTGGGGCTATTAGAAGAATCACACGATATATGAATGAAAAACATTATAGAGTTGTAGCTCTTGGAAAACCTTCAGATGTTCAAAAAACACAATGGTATTTTCAAAGATATGTAGAGCAATTTCCAAAAGGTGGAGAACTAGTTATATTTGATAGAAGTTGGTATAATAGGGCTATGGTTGAGCCTGTTTTTGGATTTTGTACACAAAAAGAGTATGATGTTTTTATGAGAAGTGTTCAAAGATTTGAAGAGGATTTAATCGATCATGGATTTCATTTTTTAAAAATTTATCTATCTGTATCAAAAGAAGAGCAAGCAAGAAGATTTGAAGAAAGAGAAGAAAATCCTCTAAAACAGTGGAAATTAAGTGAAATTGATATGCAAATGCAAAGCAGGTGGGAAGAGTTTACTCAAAAAAAATATGATATGTTAAAGTACACAAATACTCCAAAATCTCCTTGGACAATTATAAGAAGTGATAGTAAGTTTTTGGCTAGACTTAACTCTATAAAAGTTATTTTAAACTCAATTCCTTATGAAGGTAGAGATGAAAGATTGGATTTTTCAGTTGATAGTGATGTTGTTATTACTGCTGAAAAAGAGCTTGAAATTATGGATTATAAGAAAAATTCAGGAATCACTCAAGGTTTAATCTAAAAGTAACTCTGGTCTATACTCAAAGTGCATGGTATCATAATGGTACCATCGCCCTCCCCAAATAAAACCATATTTCTCAAATATTTTTACAATTTCAAGAGGAATTTGGTTTTTATATACAATATTTTTACCTTTTTTGTCCCAAAGCCAATAGTTTGAATACTCTTTATTTAAATCAATAGCTATTGCAAAACTATGAGTGCTGAGTCTATTTGTTTGGCTAATTTTTCTAAAATTATAAACTCCATCTGGATTTATTATATATTTTTTAAACTCTTTTGGTAGATTTTCTAGTTCATTACTTATTTTTTCTAGTTTTTTATCTATACCGTTTATTTTTGTAACCCATAAAGTTTTATTTTGACTTTTTTCTAGCCACTTTATTTTCACAAGATTTTTTTCTATCTCTTGTTTATTCTTACCATATATTTTTTTGAAAAACTCTTCATTTCTAAATCTTCCAGCATCTTCATTTTTTTTTGGAATATAGTTTATATTTTCATCTATTTTGATATATTTCATACTCATTTGATTTTCCAAAGAACTATTTTGAATAATCTCTTCATAACTTAAGTCTTTGTTATTTGTAGAAAATTGTAGTTTTGAACCATCTTTAAAATAGATAAAATTATCTTCATATTTTTCTAAAAAAAGAGGATAAGCAAGAATTAACCTCTTTGCAATATTTTCATTTGCAAAGAGATTTAAAGATAGTAAAAGTAGAAATAAAACTCTATTTCGCATAAACTTTTTTGATATTTTCTACTTTTGATGACATATTTAATAAAAGCATATCTGCAATTACAAGAGCAATCATAGACTCAGCAACAACACTTCCTCTTATCGCAACACAAGGGTCATGTCTTCCTTTTAGCTTACAAACAACTTCATCTCCAAAGCTATCAATAGTATCTTGCTCTATAAAAATTGATGGAGTTGCTTTGAAATATACTTTTACATTTATATCATCACCATTTGAGATACCACCCAAAATTCCACCACTATGGTTTGTCTTAAATCCAGATTTTCTTATTTGGTCGTTGTTATCAAATCCCAAAACTCTAGATGCTAAGATTCCATCACCAATTTCAACAGCTTTAACAGCATTTATACTCATCATTGCATTTGCAATTTGTGCATCCAATTTATAATAAATTGGTTCTCCCAAACCTATTGGAGTATTTTTTACATTTATAAGTGCAACACCACCAACACTATTGTGAGAGTTTTTGGCCTCTAAGATAGAATTTTTTTGAGCATCTTCAACAGTTGAATCAAGTGCAAAAATTTCTGAATTTCTAGAATTTTCAAAGTCAAAATTATCTGCTTTTATACCATTTATTTCACAAATTCCACTTTTTATATCGATATTTAATTCATTTAATAGAAGTTTTGCAATAGCACCAGCTGCAACTCTTGCTGCTGTTTCACGAGCGGAGCTTCTTCCTCCTCCTCTATAGTCTCTAATTCCATATTTATTAAAATAAGTAAAATCAGCATGACCTGGTCTAAATAAATCTTTTATATTTGAATAATCACTTGATTTTTGATTTTCATTAAAAATAATCATAGCAATTGAAGTTCCTGTTGAATATCCTTCAAAAACACCACTTAAAATTTCAACAATATCACCTTCATTTCTTTTTGTTGCAAACTCATTTTGTCCAGGTTTTCTTCTGTTCATTTCGGCTTGAATAAACTCTTCATCAATTTTTATTCCAGCTGGAACACCATCAACTATACATCCTAGAGCTTTTCCATGAGATTCACCAAATGTTGTAAATCTAAATCTATGTCCAAAACTATTCAATTCTCTTCCTCACTTAGTTTAGCAATAGCAATTTTTGCAGCTGCTTGTTGAGCTAATTTTTTACTTTTTCCATTAGCTTTTCCAAAATTTTTCCCATCAATCCAAATAGATACTTCAAACTCTTTTTTGTGGTCAGGTCCGTATGAACCTTCAACAATATATTCAGGAATTGATGCAAATTTTGCTTGAGTTATCTCTTGTAAAGCTGTTTTGTAGTCGCTAAATAGTACATCAAGATTTATTTTATCATAACAATTTTCAAGTAGATTCAAAATAATCGGTTTTAGTGTTTCTAAGCCACTTTCAAGATATATTGCACCCATAATTGCTTCAAATGCATCTGAAAGTATAGAAGATTTTGTTCTTCCTTTGTTTCTCTCTTCAGCGTTTGATATAAATATATAATCACCTAAATTTATCTCATTTGCTAGTTTTGTAAATCCAGTTTCATTTACCAAACTAGCTCTTATTTTAGATAGTTCACCCTCATTTGATTTTGGAAAATTTGTATATAAATACTCTCCTACAATCAAGTTTAAAACAGCATCACCTAGAAACTCTAGTCTTTCATTATTATATGGTTTTTTGAAACTTTTATGAGTAAGTGCTTCGATTATCAGATTTTTATTTCTAAACTGATAATCCAAACACTTTTCAAGATTTGAATAATCGCTCAATTTTTATCCTTTATTTTAAAATTATAAAAGTATAACACAAATATATTTTATTTTATTGCAGTGATTGATTTGAAAGCTCATAAGCTTTTGTCAAGTGGTGCTTTACTTCCAAGGTTAAAATAGAGTGGCAATTTGGACATCTAGCTTCATAAAAAGGGCTTGAGTGCTTACAAGAGTTACAAATAAATTCAAAAGTTAAATTTGTTTTTATATCTTTTTGATATTTATTTATTAGTATTAAAATATTTAAATCAAAATCATTACTAGTTGAAACACTATTTATATAATCTTTTGCACTATAAAGTTCATTTAAAAACTGATTGTTTTTGATTTTATCAAAATCAATATCCTCTTTTTTTTGATACCATAAAATATCTATTAATTTTTCACATTCAAACTTATCTATGTTTGAGAATAAAAAATCTCTATTGAATTGAATTAAAAAAGTTGCAAAAATTCTTTGAATAATTTTATTTTCTTTAAAAATTTCAAATAAAAGTTCAGTTCTTTTTTCATAAGATAAAATTGGGTCATTTAATATAATTAAAGTATCAAAGTAAACTTTTTCTACACTAACATCAATATTTAACTCTTCTAAAGCTTGAGCAATCTCTTTTGATTTTTTAAAATTTTTCAGTTTTTCATTTACTAGTAAAAGACTCTTTAGAGCATTTTTATTTCTAGGAGAAAATTTTAGAATTCTTAAAAATATCTCATTTGATCTTTGTAAAAAACCACCTTTAAAATATGTGTTTCCAAGAAGTTCAAGAAGCTCTTCTTTTTTAACTCTATCTTTTACATGTTCTAGAAGTGCTAAATATACACTTATAGCTTTATTATTATCTCCTTTGTGTAAAAAAGTAGATGCTAAAAGTAAAATTGAGTCAAATGGTAGATTATAAGTTTTGTAAAGGTTTATATAGTCATTCTCTTTTAAATTTCCTAATTCAAATCTACGAGATAGTTTTCTATAATCTTTTCTTGCAGATTTTTCTTTGTAAATACCATATGAATATGTAAAAAAAGATATTAAAAAAATCATAAAAACTAATAAAAGTATTCCAATAATAGGGTCTCTATACTCTAAAACTAAATTATCCAATTATATAACCTTTTTAAAATAATTAAGCGACACTTTAACATAAAAGTACATATAAAAAAATAAAAGTGTATAATCTCAAAATGATAAGAAAAGAGTCTATAGAGAGTTTAAAAAATTACCTTGATATTGTTGATGTTATTTCACAATTTTTAGAATTAAAAAAATCTGGTGCAAATTTCAAAGCTTGTTGTCCTTTTCATGGTGAAGAGACACCATCTTTTGTTGTTAGCCCATCAAAACAAATATATCACTGTTTTGGTTGTGGAGTTGGTGGAGATAGTATTAAATTTTTGATGGAGTATGAGAAACTTTCATATCCTGAAACTATTGAAAAATTAGCTTCAATGTATAATTATACTTTGGAGTATGATACAAGTAGTGTAAAAAAAACAGATAATAAAGTTCTTGAAGATATAAAGGCTTTTTATCAAAAGCAGTTTTTATTGGATGAAAATATACAAAACTATATAAAAGATAGAGGAGTTTTTCAGCTTTCAATAGAAAAATTTGAAGTAGGTTATGCAAGTAGTTCTAATAGCACAATAGATTTTTTGAAATCAAATCATTACAACTTAAATGATGCAATAGAGCAAGGTGTTATTAGTCAAGGAGAAAATGGACTATATTCAAGATTTATTGATAGATTGATATTTCCAATTTATTCAATAAATGGAAAACTTGTTGGTTTTGGAGGAAGAACTCTTACAAATCACGGAGCAAAATATGTAAACTCTCCACAAACTCCAATTTTTAATAAATCGAAGCTTTTGTATGGTTATAACTTAGCAAAAGAGAAAATATATAAAACAAAAGAGATTATAGTTTGTGAGGGTTATTTGGATGTAATAATGCTTCATCAAGCTGGATTTAATAGTGCAGTTGCAACTTTGGGAACAGCACTTACTAAAGAGCATTTACCACTTTTAAGAAGAGGTGAGCCTAGAATTATTTTATCTTATGATGGAGATAAAGCTGGACAAAATGCAGCTTTTAAAGCTTCAGTAATGCTTAGTCAAAATGGTTTTGATGGAGGGGTTGTTATTTTTGAAAATGGAGCAGACCCAGCTGATATGGTAAAAGATAGAAAAATTAAAGAACTAGAAGAACTTTTTTCAAATCCAACTCCTTTTGCAAATTTTGCAATTAGTTATATTGTTTCAAGTTATAATATAAGTAATCCTGTAGAGAAACAAAAAGCATTAATTGAAGCAAATGAGTATTTAAATAGTTTAAGCCAACTTTACCAAGAAGAGTATAAAAGATTCTTAGCTCAAAAATTAAATATAAAAGAGAGTTTAATTAAAACATCAAATAATATTTATAGAAAAAATAGTGTTGAGCTTTCAAAAGTTGATATTGCAGAGCTTTGTATTATAAAATCAATACTTGATGAGCCTAGAAGATTAGATATAGTTTTAGATAAAATAGATAAATCAATGTTTGAGCATCATCAAGAAGAGTTTGAAGAGTTGTTAAATGATATAAATAGTAGCTCATTAAATAAGATTATATTAAATGATAAGCTAGAAAGCTATGATGAAACACGACTAAATAGAGAGTTATTAGTTCTTTTACATAAGTTTTACTCAAATAAACTTTTAACACTATCTTATGACAATAGCATGAATTTTAAAGAGAAAGTAAACCAAATAAGAAAAGTAAAGGATAATTTATACCAATTAAAACAAGGAAAACTTGTAAGTTATAATTTATGACTTAAAGAAAGTTTAATAAAATCTTAGATATTATTCCCGTTCGAAAAATGCAAATTAGTATAAAAAACAACCCTAGTTATGCTTATAAACAAGAAGAGGACGAAAAGATGTACGCAATTATCAAATGTGGTGGAAAACAGTATAAAGTATCAGAAGGTGATATTATAGATATTGATTACACTGGTAAAGCTGCTAAAGAGACTTTAGAAATTACTGATGTGCTTGCAGTTAATAACGGTGAGTTAAAAACAGGAACAGCTGTAGAAAAAGCTAAAGTTGAAGCAGTTGTTGTTTTAGATGGAACAGGTGTAAATAGAGATAGAAAAGTTATTATTTACAAAAAAAGAAGAAGAAAAGATTCTAAGTTAAAAAGAGGTTTTAGAAAAAGCTTCACAAAAATTAGAATTACAAAAATTGCTGCTTAAGCATTAAAAAAATTTAAGGAGAAATAAAATGGCTCACAAAAAAGGACAGGGTAGTACTCAGAATAATAGAGATTCAGCTGGTAGAAGACTTGGTGTTAAGAAATATGGTGGTGAAGTTGTAACTGCTGGAAATATCATTATTAGACAAAGAGGAACTAAGGTTCACTTAGGAAATAATGTAGGTATGGGAAAAGATCATACAATATACTCTTTAATTGACGGTGTTGTTAAATTTGAAATTAAAGATAAAAAAAGAAAAAAAGTTTCTGTTTACGCTTCGTAAGCAAGAGATTTAGTTTTTTTGAAAAAGGGTGTATGTTTTGCCATACACCCTTTTTTTATTTATAAAGGAAAACTATGTTTATAGATAGTGCAAGATTTAGTGTAAGTAGTGGTAAAGGTGGACAAGGATGTGCATCTTTTAGAAGAGAAAAGTTTGTTGTTCAAGGTGGTCCTGACGGAGGAGATGGAGGAAAAGGTGGTGATGTTTACTTTGTTGTAGATAGCAATACAGATACTTTATCTTTTTATAAAGGAAAAAAAGTTTTTAAAGCTGATAAAGGTCAACCAGGAATGGGAAGACAAAAAACTGGTAAATCTGGAGAACATCTTTTTTTAATAGTACCTCCTGGAACACAAATAATAGATGATAATACGAATGAAGTTTTATATGATTTACTTGAAGATGGTGAGAAATTTTTATTTATTGAAGGTGGAAAAGGTGGACTTGGAAATGTTCATTTTAAAAACTCAAGAAATCAAAGACCTACATATTTTCAACCAGGGCTTCCAGGTAGTACAAAAAATATAAGATTAGAACTTAAGTTAATTGCGGATGTTGGACTTGTTGGTTATCCAAATGTTGGAAAATCTACTTTAATATCTGTAACATCAAATGCAACTCCAGAAATAGCAAATTATGAGTTTACAACATTGACTCCGAAACTAGGAGTTGTAAATGTTGGAGATTATAGCTCATTTGTAATGGCTGATATTCCTGGAATTATTGATGGTGCGAGTGAAGGAAAAGGTCTTGGCTTAGAGTTTTTAAAGCATATTGAAAGAACAAAAACACTTTTGTTTACAATTGATGTTGCGAACCACAGAACTATGATAGATCAATACAATGTGTTAAAAGAAGAGCTTGTTAAGTTTTCACAAGAACTATCACAAAGAGATTTTGCAATAGTTTTGAGTAAAATTGATGCTTATTATGGTGAAGATCTACAAAAAGATATAGAAGAATTTTTAAAAGCTTTAAATCTTGAAGTTTCTAAATCAAACGAGTATAAATTTGATACAAACTTACCATATTTTGTTCAAGATTTAATTTTTGCAAAAAAAGATAGTAGTAAACCATATTTTGTTTTACCAATATCATCTTTGGATAAAACAAACATAAATCCATTAAAATATGCTTTATACACAATGCTAGGAAAGTAAATGAAACGATTAGTTATCAAGGTTGGAACTGCTGTTTTAACTCAAGGTGAAGAGCTAGCTTTACAAAGAATGAAAAATTTAGTGAAGCTAATCTCTATACTGAAAAATGATAAAAATTTAGAAGTAATTTTAGTTAGCTCAGGAGCTGTTGGAGCAGGTTATACAGAGTTAAAACTTGATAAAACTGTTCTAGCAAATAAACAAACTTTAGCAGCTATTGGTCAACCAAAATTAATGAAAACTTACCAAGAGATGTTTGAAGAGTTTGGTATAACAGTTGCTCAAATGCTTTTTATTGCAGATGATTTTGATTCAAGAAAAAGATCTAAAAATGCAAAAAATGTTATGGAAATATTGCTTCAAAATAATGTAATTCCTATTATAAATGAAAATGATGTTATTGCAACTGAAGAGCTAATTGGTGATAATGATCAGTTAGCAGCTTATATAACACACTATTTTAAAGCTGATATGTTAGTTATTTTGACAGATATAGATGGATATTATGATAAAAATCCAAGAGAATTTAACGATGCAAAAATTCAAAAAATAATAAATGAAATATCACAAGATGAACTTGATAAAAAACCTAGTGCAAACTCAAAATTTGCAACAGGTGGAATAGTTACAAAACTAAAAGCTGCTGATTTTTTAATGCAAAAAGAGATTCCAATGTATTTAACTAGTGGTTTTGATTTGACGAATGCTTATGATTTTTTAGTTGATAATAATCATAAAAGTGGAACAATTTTTAAAAAATAAGGAGAATATTTTGAGTAAAAAAGTTTTATTTATGGGAACACCATCTTATGCTACTGAGATTTTAAAAGAGCTTTTAAATAACAAGAATTATGAAGTTATAGGAATTTTTACTCAAGAAGATAAACCAGTTGGTAGAAAACAACTTTTAACACCACCACACATAAAACAGTATTGTCTTGAAAATAATATTAATATTCCAATTTTACAACCAAAAAAACTAAAAGACAATCTTGTGGCTTATATTTCTATAAAAGAGTTAGAACCAGATTTTATAGTTGTTGCTGCATATGGACAGATTTTACCAAAAGAGATTTTGAATTTAGCTCCTTGCATAAATCTTCATGCTTCTATTTTACCAAATTATAGAGGAGCTAGTCCTATTCAAGAAGGTATTTTAAATGATGATGAATATTTAGGAGTTACTTCTATGCTTATGGAAGAGGGGCTTGATTGTGGTAATATATTAGGATATTCATATCTTAAAAATGATAAAAACATATTAGTTGATGAGGCTTTTAAGGAACTTTCAAATTTAGCAGCTAAACTTACAATTACAACTTTAGATAATTTTGAAAATATAAAATCTATAAAACAAAATGACTCAAGTGCTAGTTTTTGCAAAAAGATAAAAAAAGAAGATGGAGAAGTAGATTTTAATAGTTCAAAAAAGCTTTTTTCTAAATACAAAGCTTACTCTTTTTGGCCAGGTGTTTTTTTAAAATCAGAGCTTAAATTAAAAGATATAGAATTTATTGAAGATATTTCACAAAATATTGCTGGAGAGATTTTAGAAATAGCAAAAGATTATATTATAGTTGCTTGTAAAAAAGGTAGTTTAAAAATAAAGACTCTACAGGCTCCTTCTAAAAATTCTATAAGTAGTGTTGAATATATAAAAGGTAAAAGATTAATAATAGGAGATATTTTAAACTAATTTTACTGTTTATTTCAGTTTAAAAGGTTTTGTTATACAATTTCACAAATTTTATAAAATATATATTCTTAAATTTGGAATAAATCAATTAAAAAAAATTAAATTAAATTTTATTAAAGTAATTAAAGGAAAAATATTATGTCAAAAGAGATAGTTTTGGATGATTATGCTTTTTTAGTAAGTGAAACAGATGAAAAAGGAATAATTGTTTTTGCAAATGATGATTTTTGTAAAATCGCAGGATATGGAATTGATGAGTTAATAGGTAAACCACATAATACTGTAAGACATCCAGATATGCCAAAAGCTGCTTTTAAAGATTTATGGGAAACTGTAAAAAAAGGTAATATATGGACGGGATATGTTAAAAATGCTACTAAAGATGGAGACTACTATTGGGTATTTGCAACAGTTTATCCAACAATCACAAGTGAAGGAACAAAAGGTTATTTATCTTGTAGAAGAAAAGCTAGTATTGAAGAGATAAAAGCTCATGAAAATTTATATAAACAATTAAGAATGAGCGAAAAAGCAGCTTAAGATTTATTTTTAAATCTTAAGCTAAATATGAAGTAAACAAAGTAATTGTAAATAGACTTAAAATAACACCTAAAACCAAAGAGTTTATAGCAATTTTTTCATCTAATCCACCTTTTATAGCTAAAACAGCAGCCATAGTCATTGGTGGCATTGCAACTTCTATTATTGTTACTTTTACCCATGTCTCATCGATTCCATAAAAATATTTAAATACAAATAAAACTATAATTGGTACAATAAGCATTTTTAAAACAACTGCAACTGTTACGATATGTAACTTTGTAAAGATATGTTTTAACTCAAGTTTCATTCCAATAGCAATCATAGCAATAGGAACTAGAGTTGCACCTAGATTTGTTGAAGTGTAAATTAAAAATTTTGGAACTTCAAAGTTTTTTGCGAATATTGTAATAAAAAATATAATCATTGGTGGGAATAAAAATATTGATTTTGATATATTTAAAACAGAGTTTTTTCTTCCACTTCCCCAAGTTATAATAATCATTCCGACTGATACTAAAAGTAAAAAAGAACCAAAAATATCATAAATAACTCCGTAAACAATATAATCTTGACCATAAAAAGCATCAATATAAGAAAAGCCTATAAAAGAAGTATTTCCAAAAGTTGCCATAATCATAAAAGTAGCAAGAGTAACTCTGCTTAATCTCATAATTTTTCCAATAGTGTATGATAAAAATAGATTGAAAAATATTATCCCCATAAACATAAGGATAAGCCATAAAATTTTCCCATCTAGTGCTAGTGGATAAATTTTTGAAAAAACTATTGCTGGAAGAGAAAAATATATAATAAAATCTACAAGCTGTTTTGAATTATCTTGAAAAATAATTTTAAATAAATAACCAAAAAGTAGATAAATAGCTATTGGTAAAACTGGGTCTAACATCTTTTGCCTTTATGAAAATAAAGATTTGATTATAATTAATATAATCTTCTACTTTAATTATATATAATTCTCAAATGAAAATTATAAGATTAAATAAAGTTAACTCAACGCAAAGTTATTTAAAAGAGTATATACAAAAAAATGGTTATAACGGTCCACTATGCATAACTTCAAAAATACAAACAGCAGGAGTTGGAAGTAGAGGAAATTCTTGGATTGGAAGAGATGGAAATCTTTTTTTCTCTTTTGTTTTAAGTAAGGATGATTTACCCAAAGATTTACCTCTTCAAAGTGCTAGTATATATTTTACATATATTTTAAAGGATGTTTTGGCGAAAAAAGGTTCTAAAATATTTTTAAAGTGGCCAAATGATTTTTATATTGAAAATGGAAAAATTGGTGGAGCAATAACTACTACAAATAAAGAACTACTTTTTTGCGGTATAGGTTTAAATCTTATTGAAGTAGATGAGAATTTTGGAAAGCTTGATATAAAGGTTGATATTGATGATGTTTTGAATTTATATTTTGTTGATATAGAAAAAAAAATTCCATGGAAGCAAATTTTTAGTCTTTTTAAGATAGAATTTATGCATTCTAAAAATTTTCAAGCAACTGTTGATGGTATTAAAGTTTCACTTGAAAATGCTATTTTAAATAGCGATGGTTCTATACAAATTGAAAACAAAAAGGTATTTAGTTTAAGATGACAGAAATTATTTCAATAGCAAATCAAAAAGGCGGAGTAGGAAAAACTACAACTGCTGTAAATCTTAGTGCCGCATTAGCTCTAGATGGGAAAAAAGTTCTTTTAATAGATGCTGATCCGCAAGCAAATGCTACAACTTCTTTAGGTTTTCATAGAGATACATATGAATATAATATTTATCATGTAATGCTTGGAACAAAAGAGCTTTCAGAGATTATTTTAGATTCTGAAATAGAAAATTTAAAAGTGGCACCTTCAAATATAGGTCTTGTAGGAATAGAAAAAGAGTTTTACAAAAATACTAAAGAGAGAGAACTTGTATTAAAAAGAAAAATTGATACAGTTAAAGCTGATTATGATTATATAATAATTGATTCACCACCAGCTTTAGGACCAATTACAATAAATACTTTAGGTGCTTCAACTTCTGTTTTAATACCAATTCAGTGTGAATTTTTTGCTCTAGAAGGTTTAGCACAACTTTTAAATACAATAAAACTTGTAAAGCAAACTATTAATAAAAACCTTCAAATCAAAGGTTTCTTGCCAACAATGTATTCTGCTCAAAACAACTTATCAAAACAAGTTTTTGCAGATTTAGCACAACACTTTGAAAATAAACTATTTAAAGTAGATGATGACTCGTATGTTGTCATTCCAAGAAATATTAAATTAGCAGAGAGTCCTAGTTTTGGTAAACCAATCATGCTTTATGATACAACATCTATTGGTACAAAAGCATATACAAACTTAGCAAGAGCAATTATTGGTTAAATTTTTTAAGAGGAAAATAATATGGCATTAGGAAGAGGATTAGGAGAACTTTTAGGTGAAGTAGAGACAGCTTATGGTAAATCTGCTGGGAACTCAAATAATGGAGTTAAAAAAATTGAAGTATCTTTGATTAAACCAAATCCAAATCAGCCAAGAAAGATTTTTGATGAAGAGAAGCTTCAAGAGCTAAGTTCATCTATAAAAGAACATGGTCTTTTGCAACCAGTTGTTGTTGTTGAAGATGAAGATGGAACTTATACTTTAATTGCGGGAGAGCGAAGATTAAGAGCTCATAAGCTAGCAAATATAGAAGAGATAAAAGCAATTATTGTTGATGAAGATGAGCTTAAATTAAGAGAATTAGCTTTAATAGAAAATATTCAAAGAGATGACTTAAATATTATAGAGTTAGCATTTTGTTATGCTCAGCTACTAAATGAACACAATATTACTCATGAAGAACTATCAAAAAAAGTCTTTAAAAGTAGAACTTCTATTACAAATACTTTGAGATTATTACAATTAAGTTCATATGTACAACAATTTTTAGCTACAGATAAAATTAGTGCAGGTCATGCAAAAATGATGATAGGGCTAACTGCTGAAGAGCAAAAAAAGATTTGTGATACTATTATGGGACAAAAACTTTCTGTAAGAGAAACAGAAAAATTGATAAAAGATTTAAAAGAGAAAGATTCTCCAAAACCAAAAAAAGAAAAAGTTACAAATAGTTACAATATTACTAATTTAAAATCATTTACTGAGTTTCTAAAGAATGATAAAATCAAAGCTAAAATAGATAAAAACTCAATCAAAATTGAATTTAACTCTCAAGAAGATATAGATAAGATAAGTAGTTACTTTAAGATACAATAAAATAAAAAAATCCATATTCTTAACCATTTTAATATAAATTTATAGATAAATTTGATAAAATAAAAACGTTTTAGTTAAACTAAACTGTAAAAATATGGAGGAATGAATGTTAGACATAAGTCCTGTACTATTGCTTAGTTCTGGTATCATCTTTCTTTTGGTGGTTGCTAGGCTAAACAGTTGTCTTTTCAAGCCTCTACTTCAACATATGGATGAAAGATCTACTCAAATCAAAAAAGATTTGGAAGATTCAAAGTCAAATAGTGCTGACGTAGATGGTTTTTTAGCAGAAGCAAATGATTTGCTTTCAAAAGCTAAAAGAGAAGCAGCTGCTATTAGAGAGCAAGCTTATAAGGAAGCAAAAGATAGTGCTGATGTTAAACTTGCAAGTGCTAAATTAAATTTAGAAGCAAAATCTGCTGAATTTGCTAAAAGTTTACAAGATGAGACGAAAGCATTAAGAGCCTCTTTATTGTCATCAATGCCACAATTTAACGAAAGCTTAAAATCTAAGCTTAGTTCAATATAGGAAGTGATAATGAAAAGAGTACTATTACTATTAGCTATGGCTATGGTTCCAGTTGCATTATTTGCAAGCGAAGGTGCGGAAACGAACTATGATATAGTTCAAAGAACCGTTAATTTTATTATATTTGCTGCGATTTTATGGTATTTACTTGCTGATAAAATTAAAGCATATTTTGCTAATAGAACTTTAGGAATTCAATCTGAGCTAGATAAAGTTCAAGATAGTTTGAAAGCTTCTAAAGATAGAGTTGCTGAAGCTCAAAAAAAATTAGATGATGCAAAAAAGATTTCTGCTGAAATAATCGAAAGTGCAAAATCTGATATTGAAAATATTAAACAAAAAGTTTCAACATCTATTGATACAGATATTGCAAATTTAAGTAAAAATTTAGATGAAATGATAAAAGTTGAAATTTCTAAAGCTAAAAAACAAGTTGTTGCTGAAATACTTGATGAGCTGTTGAATTCAGAAAATATTAAACTATCTCAAGATGAGTTAGTAAATATTGTTCTTAAAAGGGTAGCATAATGAAAGATTTAGTAGCAAAAAGATATGTAAAAGCTTTGGTTGATGGAAGAGATTTAAATAGTGTTACTTTGATTTCTGAGAAACTAAGTGAAGTTTCAAAAGCTTTCAAAAGTGATAAATTTAACTCTATCTTAGCATCTTCTGATGTTAATGAAGTTGAAAAAACTAAATTTGTTTTATCTATGATTGATAAAGCAGATAAAAGTTTAGAAAACTTTATTAAATTACTTGGTGAAAAAAGAAGATTAGATATTATTCCTGAAATAGCTTTTGAGTTAAAAACTCAAATTGCAAAGATGAATAGTAGTTATATTGGAACTGTTTATACAAATAAAGAGTTATCAAATAGTTATATATCTTCTATAGAAGAACAATTTAGTAAAAAATTTAATGTAAAACTTTCATTGTCACAAAATGTGTGCGATTATGATGGTATTAAAGTTGATATAGATGGGCTAGGTGTTGAGATATCTTTTTCTAAAGATAGATTAAAAACTCAGCTAATTAATCATATTTTAAAAGCAGTTTAGAACTTATAAAGGAGAATTTGAATGGGTGCAAAAATTCAAGCAGATGAAATCAGTTCGATTATTAAAGAGAGAATTGATAACTTTGAATTAAATGTAGATGTAAACGAAACTGGTAAGATTATATCTTATGCAGATGGTATTGCTCAAGTTTACGGTCTTAAAAATGTTATGGCTGGTGAGATGGTTGAGTTTGAGAATGGCGAAAAAGGTATGGCTGCAAACTTAGAAGAGTCTTCAGTTGGTATTGTTGTTCTTGGTAAAGGTACTGGTCTTAGAGAAGGAACTTCTTGTAAAAGATTAGGAGAACTTCTTGAGGTACCAGTTGGTGATGCAATGGTTGGAAGAGTTGTAAATGCTCTTGGTGAACCAATTGACGGTAAAGGTGCAATTAATTCAACTGAAACAAGATATGTTGAAGAAAAAGCTCCTGGTATTATGTCAAGAAAATCTGTTCATGAACCACTACAAACTGGTATTAAAGCTATTGATGCACTAGTTCCAATTGGAAGAGGGCAAAGAGAGCTTATTATTGGTGATAGACAAACTGGTAAAACAACAGTTGCAATTGATACAATTCTTAACCAAAAAGGTGAGAATGTTATTTGTATTTATGTTGCAATTGGACAAAAATCATCTTCAGTTGCTTCTGTTGTTAGAACATTAGAAGATGCAGGAGCTATGGATTATACAATTGTTGTAAATGCATCAGCAGCTGATTCTGCAACACTTCAATTCTTAGCACCATATACAGGTGTTACAATTGGTGAGTTTTTCAGAGATAATGGAAAACATGCACTTATTATTTATGATGATTTATCAAAACATGCAGTTGCATATAGAGAGATGTCATTAATTTTAAGAAGACCTCCAGGAAGAGAAGCATATCCAGGAGATGTATTCTATTTACACTCAAGATTACTTGAAAGAGCAGCTAAAATGAGTGATGAAAAAGGTGCTGGTTCAATGACTGCGCTACCAATTATTGAAACTCAAGCTGGAGATGTTGCTGCATATATTCCAACAAACGTAATTTCAATTACAGATGGACAAATTTTCTTAGAAACTAACCTATTTAACTCAGGTATTAGACCTGCAATTAATGTTGGTTTATCAGTATCAAGAGTTGGTGGAGCTGCACAAATTAAAGCTACAAAACAAGTTGCTGGTACACTTAAACTTTCACTTGCACAATATAGAGAGCTTGAGGCGTTTGCACAATTCGCATCAGATCTAGATGAAGCAACAAGAAGAGAGTTAGAGCTTGGACAAAGAATGGTTGAAGTTTTAAAACAAGGTGTTAATAAACCACTTGTTATTGAAAAACAAGTTGTAATTATCTATGCCGGTACTAAAGGGTATTTAAATGATATTGCGGTTAAAGATGTTGTAAGATTTGAAAATGAATTACATGCATTTATTGAGCAAAAATATTCAAATATTTTAGATGCAATTAAGTCAAGTCAAAAAATTGATGATAATACAGAGGCACAATTAAAAGCTGCATTAGAAGAGTTTAAAACTGTATTTAATGCAAACTAAGGACTAGTCTATGGCTAACTTAAAAGAGATAAAAATAAAAATAAATAGTGTTAAAAATACTCAGAAAACTACAAAAGCTATGAAGCTTGTATCTTCTGCAAAACTTACGAGAACTAGACAATTGTCTGAGCAATCAAGAAGCTATGCAAACAAGATAAATGAAGTTCTTTCTGATATTGCAGCACGAGTTAGCAAAGTTCAAGATGATGGAAATATTGGTAGAGCATTTATTCAAAATTCAACTCCAAAAACAGTTGATATTGTTTTTGTAACTGCCGATAAAGGACTTTGTGGTGGTTTTAATGTGGCAACAATTAAAACTGTTAGTAAGTTAATAAATGAATACGAAGCAAAAGGTGTAAAAGTAAGATTAAGAGCTGCTGGGAAAAAAGGAGTTGAATTCTTTTCATTCCAAGGTAAAACTCTTGAGCAAAAAGCTATTGATTTATCATCAGCTCCAACTTATGAAAAAGCATCTAATTATATAAAAATTGCTGTTGAAGATTTTAAAAACGAACTTACTGATAAAGTAATAATTGTTTATAATGGTTTTTTAAATATGCTAACTCAAGAAATTAGAGTAAAAGAGATATTACCAGTTGGTTTAGAAAAAGTTGAAATAAGTGAAACTACTTCTATGCTAAATATTGAACCAGATGATGATGATGAAGTTTTGAAAGAATTAACTGATAAATATATTGATTTCAATATGTATTACGCACTAATAGACTCATTAGCAGCTGAACACAGTGCTAGAATGCAGGCTATGGAATCTGCAAGTAAAAATGCAAAAGAGAAAGTAAATAGTTTAACAGTTGAATACAACAAAGCAAGACAAGCAGCAATTACAACAGAACTAATAGAGATTATTAGTGGTGTTGAAGCATTAAAATAATTTAATAAGGAGAAGCCCTATATGAAAGGTAAAATTATTCAGGTAATGGGTCCAGTCGTTGACGTAGAGTTCGACGGATACTTACCAGAAATTAACGAAGCTATTGATGTATCTGATATTGCATCAGGTAAAGATAGATTAGTATTAGAAGTAGCAGCACATATCGGTGATGGAAGAGTTAGAGCTATTGCTATGGATATGACAGATGGATTAACAAGAGGTCAAGAGTGTATAGCTACAGGAGGTCCTATTAAAGTTCCTGTTGGTGAAGCGGTTTTAGGAAGAATTTTTAATGTTATTGGTGATCCAGTTGATGAAGGTGCTCCTATTCCTGCAGATGTTGAAAGATGGTCTATTCATAGATCTGCTCCTGATTTTGAAGAGCAATCAACAAAAACAGAGATGTTTGAAACAGGTATCAAAGTAGTTGACCTTTTAGCACCATATTCAAAAGGTGGAAAAGTAGGACTATTTGGTGGAGCTGGAGTTGGAAAAACAGTTATTATTATGGAATTAATCCATAATGTTGCATTTAAACACTCAGGTTACTCTGTATTTGCTGGAGTTGGTGAAAGAACAAGAGAAGGAAATGACCTTTATCATGAGATGAAAGATTCAAACGTTCTTGATAAAGTTGCACTGTGCTATGGTCAAATGAGTGAACCACCAGGTGCAAGAAATAGAATTGCACTTACTGGTCTTACAATGGCTGAGTACTTTAGAGATGAAAAAGGACTAGATGTTCTTATGTTCGTTGATAATATTTTTAGATTTGCACAATCAGGTTCTGAAATGTCAGCACTTTTAGGAAGAATTCCTTCAGCTGTTGGATACCAACCAACACTTGCAAGTGAAATGGGTAAATTACAAGAGAGAATTACATCTACTTCTAAAGGTTCTATTACTTCAGTTCAAGCTGTTTACGTTCCAGCGGATGACTTAACGGATCCAGCACCAGCTTCTGTTTTTGCTCACTTAGATGCAACTACAGTTTTAAATAGAAAAATTGCAGAAAAAGGTATTTATCCAGCGGTTGATCCACTAGATTCTACTTCAAGAATTTTAAGTGCTGATATTATTGGACAAGAACATTATAACACTGCAAGAGGTGTTCAATCTGTACTTCAAAAATATAAAGATTTACAAGACATTATTGCAATTCTTGGTATGGATGAGTTATCAGAAGCTGACAAACTTGTAGTTGCTAGAGCTAGAAAAATCGAAAGATTCTTATCTCAACCATTCTTCGTTGCTGAAGTATTTACAGGAAGTCCTGGAAAATATGTTGAGCTTAAAGATACAATAGCAGGATTCCAAGGAATTTTAGATGGTAAATATGACCATATTCCTGAAATGGCATTCTATATGGTTGGTGGAATAGATGAAGTTCTTGCAAAAGCTGAGAAAATGAAATAAACCATAAAGGGTTATAGTATGGATACAATTAAATTATCAATAGTTACTCCAACAGGTAGTATATTTAATGGTGATGTTAAAACTGTAACTCTCCCTGGAAAAGAGGGAGAGTTTGGTGTTTTACCTGGTCACTCATCATTAGTATCAACTCTTAGTGTTGGTGTAATTGTTATTGAAAAAATCGATTCTACTGAAGCTGTTGCTATAAATTGGGGACATGTTAAGGTAGATGAAAAATCGGTTGATGTATTAGTTGATGGAGCTATTGCATTAACAGGTGGAAAAGATTCAGAAATTTCAAAAAATATTGAAGCAGCAAAAGAGTTAGTAAACTCAGTTAAAGATTCAAAAGTATCAATGGCTGCAGTTGAAGCAAAAATTAATTCGTTTGCATAAAAATATATGATTTCTACATTACTAAATTATTTGGCAAATAGTAGCGCTATAACTTACATAGTTTTAGCGCTATTGTCAGTTTATACGATAGTTGTTTTTTGGATTTTCTTTTATAGAAATAATTCATTAAACCGATTAATAGCAAATGAAAAAAGATCTTTAGAAATTTTAACAACAAGTCAGTCAAAATTCTCTCCACTTTCTCTTTTAACTCAGTGTTCAAATGGAGTTGCTTCAAAAGAGATTTTACATGCTTGTGAGATAAATATTATTAAAGATGCAAGTAGTGGGGTATCATGGTTAGCTATTATATCATCAACTTCACCATTTATTGGGCTTTTTGGAACAGTTATTGGAATATTAGAGTCATTTGCAAAATTTGCAAATCAATCAAAAGTTGCATTTTCAATTATAGCTCCAGCTATTAGTGAAGCATTAGTAGCAACAGCTGCAGGTATTTTTGTAGCAATATTTGCTTATACATTCCACCAAATTATTTCAAGAAAAATATATGAATTAAATATCTATTTAAAAGCTCAGGCTGAAATAATAGTAGCAAAAGGGTAAAAATTGTTTGATTTTAATCAAAAACCAGATTTAAATATTACACCTTTGGTTGATATTATGCTTGTGCTTCTTGCAATTTTAATGGTTACAGCACCTGTTATTGAGTTTGAAGAACCCATAAATCTTCCAACAGGAAGTAAATCTCAACAATCTCAAGATGTTGCTAAAATCGATATTATTATTACAAAAGATAGAAGTGTTACTTTAAATAAAAATAAGGTTGAAATATCAAATTTTGCAGATAGCTTTTTGCTCTTTTCAAAAGGAAAAGACCAAAACACTCCAATACATATAAGAGCAGACAAGAGCTTGAAGTATGATGATATTATATATGTTCTAAAATCAGTTAAAGAAGCTGGTTTCTTCAAAGTTGCTTTAGTAACAGATGGATAAAAATGCAAAATAATTCTTCATTTATTATTTCAGGTGTTATTGCATTTTTTATCTATTTTTCAATATGTTTTTTAGTTATGTACTATATATTTTCTCCAATAAAAGAGAGTATAAACATAACTCCTAGCTCAACTACCATAGAACTTGATATGATAGAAGAGATAGCAGAGAAAAAAATGGTTGAAAGAAAAACAGAAAAGATTGTAAAAGAAGAAGTTGTTGAAAAATCTACTTCAGCTTCAAATGAAAAAAAACCAGACCTAAAATCTTTATTTGCAAATGTTAAAGAGACATCAAATAAAGTTGTAAAAGAAGAGGTTAATAATGTTGAAAAATCTATTGACCCAAAAAGATTTAAGTCTAAATTTGAAAAAGAGAAAAAATCATCAAATATAAAAATTGATAAGTTATTAGAAGATGAAAAAACGGCAACAGATTCAAAGCTTAAAAGCTCTGCAAAAGGGGATAAAAGTGATGACTATGCAAGTAAAATTTATGAAATTTTGCAAGCAGGCGCTCCAATATCTCAAGATACAAAAGTTTTATCAAAAGTAATAATAATGGTTGATGAAAATGGAAAGTTTGATTATAAAATACAAAAAGCATCTAGCGATGAGGGTTATAATGAGGCTCTAAAATCATATTTAGATACTCAAAGAGGAGTTCCATATCCAATTCCACCAAATGGAAAAAGTGTTAGATATTCAGTTGATTTTAAATTTGAAGGATAAAAAATGAAAAAAATATTTTTATTAATAGCTATATTTATTAGCTCTGTTTTTGCAGAAGTTGATGGTCACTTAGATATTGTTAAAAAAGGTATGGTTTTACCAAAAGTTGGCGTTTCCATTGCTAGTGATAGCTTAGAAAAAGAGATTTTAAGCAAAATAAAAAAAGCGCTTACAGATGATTTTAATGTAAGTGGGCACTTTGAAGTTGCAAATATATCATCTGTAACAGCTTATGATAATTTACCAGATATTTTGGGTTTATCAAATCAGGGTGTAAATTTATTTGTAAATCTTTCAGCAAAAAAAGATGCAAATGGTAACTATACTTTGATGACAAAATTATATGATATAAATTCAAGAGCCTTAGTTTTAGAAAAAAATTATACAACTTCACTTGAAGAGAGATTTGTTTTTTTAGCTCATAAAGCAGCTATTTCTATAAATGATCATTTTAAAGCTCCTAGTATATCTTGGATGGATAGATTTGTAGTATTCTCAGTTTATGAAGGTCCAGGTAAAGCAGATATTATGATAGGTGATTATACTTTGACTTATAAAAAAAGAGTTGTAAGTGGTGGTCTTAATATATTTCCTAAATGGGCAGATAAAGAACAAAAAACTATATACTATACATCTTATAACTATAAAAAGCCAACTTTGGTTAAGTTAAATATCTATAATAGAAGCAAAGATGTTATTATGGATTCAGATGGAATGTTAGCTTGCTCAGATGTAAATGCAGATGGAACTAAACTTTTAGTAACAGCATCTCCAACAGGACAGCCAGATGTATTTTTATATGATACAAGAACAAGAGCAAAAAAACAGATAACAACTTATAGTGGAATTGATGTTGGTGGTCAGTTTGTTGAAAATGATAATAAAATTGTATTTGTATCAGATAGATTAGGAAATCCAAATATTTTTGCTCAAACTATTGGTTCAAGTGGAGTTGAAAGATTAGTTTTTCATAGTAATAATAATTCATCAGTTACTTCAAGTGGAAATAATGTAATTTTTAGTAGTAAAGATGCAAGTAATGAATTAGGAAAAAGTTTTAATCTATATCTTATCTCAACAAAATCAGATAGTTTAAAAAGATTGACTTCAAGTGGTGTAAATCAGTTTCCAAAATTTTCTACAGATGGTCAAAGTGTTTTATTTATAAAAACTGATGGAACTAGTTCTGTTGGTATAATTAGACTTGAGCATAATAAGTCATTTTTATTCCCATTAGCAGGTAAAAGAATTCAATCAATTGATTGGTAAAATTTCAAAAATATTTTAGGGCTATATGCCCTAAAATATCAAATCTCTCTCAAATTTACTTTTTTTCTTCGAAAAAGATTCAATTCATATAAAATATTAGAAAAAAGACAAAAAATATAAACAATAATTAAGTTTCACTTTAGTACTATTTCTTGAAAATTTTATTTTAAGGAAAAATAATGAAAAAGTTAGGTCTTTATTCAGTTTTAGTTTCGGCTTTACTATTTACTACGGGTTGTAGCGAAAAAAATGCTGATGTAAATGATGTTGTAGCACCAGATAATTCATCTGTTGAAGCACCAATCCAAGATGGTACTCTTCTAGAAAGAGCTGGTAATGGAAACTATTATATGATTAATGGTCAAAGAGTTTTAATAGAGCATGTGTATTTTGATTTTGATAAATACAATTTAACATCTGCTAATAAAGACAAGGCTGTAAGCAATGCTTCTAAACTTTCACAAGTTTCTTCTGATACTACAATTAAAGTATTCGGAAATACTGACGAATGGGGAAGTGATGAGTACAATTATGCTTTAGGTTTAAAAAGAGCAAATTCTGTTAAAGATGTTTTAGTAGCAAATGGTGTAAAAACTAATGTTACAATGGTATCTTTAGGTGAAAGCAATCCAGTTTGTACTGAAAAAACTAAAGAGTGTTGGTCAGAAAACAGAAGAGTTGAGCACGAATTAGAAAAATAATTTTTATGAAAAAAATTATACCTTTATTATTCGTAATAACTTCATTAACCGTAGCCGAAGAGGTTTCGGTTTATGGAGCATCTAACCAAGATGGTTCATATGGACTGTCAGCATCTGAAAAACATATACTAAAAAATCAATCAAATATAAGTAATTTATCTTCTAAACTCGAAGAAATTAATAGTTTAGTAAAATCTATTAATGGACGATTAGAGGGCTTAGAGTCTACATATGAAGGTGATTCAAGAAAATTAAATGATTTATCTTTAAAATTAAATCAATCTTCAGATTTAGCTTCTAACGAGCAAGCTTCAAATGTAAATCAATCAGATTTAAATAGTTTAAAAGCAGCTCTTACAAAATTAACAACTATGGTTAATAAAATAAATGCAGAGTATGTTTCATCAACAGAATTAGAAAAAAATATGCAACAATTTGTTACTAGGGAAGAGTTTGAAGCAGTAAAAAAAGCTATGGGAGTTAAAACTCCACAAGGATCTGCTAAAACAACAGTTGAACCAAAAGAAAAACTAGTTGATACGACTTCAAATATGAGTTCTATTGAACTTAAAACTGCAGATGATAAAATAAAATTTATGGCAGATGCCAAAAAAGATTATGATGCAAAAGTTTATAATAGTGCTATTCCAAAGTTTGAAAAACTAATTGAAATAAACTACAAGCCTGCTGAAAACAACTACTATTTAGGTGATATGTTATTTAAAAGAAAGAAATATGATCAAGCTATTGTTCACTTTAAAAAATCAGCAATGCTTAATGATAAAGCTTCATATATGCCAACATTATTACTAAATAGTGCTGTATCATTTGAAAATACAAAGGATAAAGAAAATGCTAAAAACTTTTATAGTACTTTAATAGAACTTTATCCAAATAGTCAAGAAGCTAAAACCGCTAAAACAAATTTAAATAAATTATAAAAGGAATTAAAATGTCAAATAAAGTAATTGGAATAGAATATACACTAAAAGATGCAAAAACTGGTGAACAGTTAGATACAAATGTAGGACAAACTCCACTAGAGTTTATTTCAGGAAAAGGTCAAATAATAAAAGGTTTAGAAGATAAACTTGTAAATATGTCTGCAAATGAAGAAGCTGATGTTTTAGTTGAAGCTAAAGATGGTTATGGTGAGTATAATGAAGAAGCAGTTCAAACTTTACCAAAAGAGCAATTTGCTGGTATTGAGTTAAGCGAAGGTATGAGTCTTTATGGTCAAGGTGAGCATGGAGAAACTATTCAAGTAGTTGTAAAATCATTTGATGATACAAATGTAACAATAGATTATAATCATCCAATGGCTGGAAAAACTTTAATGTTTTCAGTTGCAATTTTAAGTTTAAGAGATGCAACTGAAGAAGAAGTTCAATCAGGTGTTGTTGGTGGATTTGCTGCTATGGGTGGTGGATGTTGTGGTGGAGGTGGTTGTGGAACTGGACATGACCATGATGACCATGATCATGGAGATAGCCATGGTGGTGGTTGCGGGACTGGTGGTGGACACGGTGGATGTGGTTGTCACTAATTTATTTTTATAAATAAAAAAACTATAAAAATTGCCCAGATGTAGAGATACATTTGGGCAATTTAATTTTAAAATAAGAGGTTAAAATGAAAAAAGTTGCTTTTATATTCCCTGGACAAGGAAGTCAAACTGTTGGAATGGGAAGAGATTTTTTTGAAAATAGTGATATTGCAAAAGATATGGTAAAAAAAGCGAGTGAAAGATTAAATATAGATTTTGAAAAACTTTTATTTGAAGAGAATGAAAATTTAGGAAAAACAGAGTTTACGCAACCAGCTATTTTACTTGTTAGTTCAATTGCTCTTGCAGTTTTTAAAGAGAAGTTTAAAATTGAACCAGAGTTTGTTTTAGGACACTCGCTTGGTGAATTTTCTGCACTTGTTGCTGCTGGTGCTATTGATTATTTAGATGCAATTGAGCTTGTAAATAAAAGAGGTACTTTTATGAATGAAGCTTGTAGTGGTGGTGGTGCTGGAATGATGGCACTATTAGGTTTAAATGATGAAACAGTTGAAACGATTTGTAAAGAGCAAAGAGAAGCTGGAAAAAAAGTTTGGCCAGCTAATTACAATATGGATGGACAGATAGTTCTTGCAGGTCTAAAAGCAGATTTAGAGTCTTTAGTGGATACATTTAAAACAGCTGGTGCAAAAAGAGCATTAGTTTTAGATATGAGTGTTGCAAGTCATTGTGAACTATTACAAAGTGCAGTTGAAAATCTAAAACCTTACTTATTTGAATTTTTAAATGATGAGTTTTTAGATGTTGTTTCAAATGTAAGTGCTGAAGTTTATAACACAAAAGATGAGGCAATCGAGTTTTTATCTTCTCAATTAATTAGTCCTGTAAAATATAAACAATCAATAAAAGCTCACGATAGCAAAGTTGATTTATATATTGAGTTTGGAAATGGTGCAGTTTTAAAAGGTTTAAATAAAAAAAGTTCAGAAAAACCAACACTAAATGTATCTGATATGAAAACATTAAATGAAACAATAGAGGCTTTAAATGACTAAATTAGCAATTATGGGAGCTATGCAAGAGGAGATTGATCCTCTTTTAGAGTTCTTTAAAGATTATAAAACTGTTGAGTATGCTGATAATAGATATTATGAAGTAAATTACAAAGGTCTTAATATTGTAATTGCTCATTCAAAAATAGGAAAAGTTTTTGCAAGTTTAACTGCAAGCACTTTAATTCAAAAATTTTCTTGTGATACTCTACTTTTCTCAGGTGTTGCAGGAGCAATAAATCCAAAACTTAATATTGGTGATTTAATAGTTGCTACAAAACTTTGCCAACATGATTTAGATATTACAGCTTTTGGACATCCTTGCGGTTTTGTTCCAGGTGGAAAAGTTTTTGTTGATACTTCAAAAGAGCTTTTAGAAGTTGCAAAAAATGTTGCAAAGAGTGAAAACCTAAAAGTTATTGAAGGAGTTATTGCAACAGGAGATCAATTTGTTCACTCAAATGAGAGAAAAGATTTCATAGAAAAAACTTTTCAAGCTGATGCTTTAGAGATGGAAGGTGCTAGTGTTGCTGTTGTTTGTGATTCTTTAAATATTCCATTTTTTATATTAAGAGCGATAAGTGATAGTGCTAATGGTGAAGCAAATTTTGATTTTGATGAGTTTTTAAATAGTAGTGCAAAAATATCAAGCAACTATTTAGTAAAAATTGTAGATGAGTTAATTAAAAAATAGTTTAATACTATTTTGTGTAGGATTATTCTATACTTCTTTTAAACTTTTTAAAGGATTTTATATGGAAAAACTACACAGAATTGAGAAAGATTTTTTAGGTGAAAAAGAGATAGAGTTTGATAAATATTATGGAATCCAAACTCTAAGAGCAAAAGAGAATTTTAATATTACTACAATTGGAATAAACCTTTTCCCAAATTTTATTATTTCATTAGCAAAAGTAAAAAAAGCTTGTGCCTTGACTAACTTTGAGCTTGGAGATTTAACACAAATCCAAAAAGATGCTATTGTTCAAGCTTGTGACAAGATTATTGCTGGTGAATTTCATGATCAATTTATAGTTGACCCAATTCAAGGAGGAGCTGGTACATCTACAAATATGAATACGAATGAAGTTATTGCAAATATAGCTTTGGAGATTTTGGGACATCCAAAAGGTTCATACAATATTATTCATCCAAATAACCATGTAAATATGAGCCAATCTACAAATGATGCATATCCAACTGCAATTAAAATTACACTTTATGAATTAATTTTTAAACTACAAGATAGCCTTAAAATATTGAGAGATGCTTTTTATGGAAAAGCAGTAGAGTTTAAAGATATTTTAAAAATGGGTAGAACTCAGCTTCAAGATGCAGTTCCAATGACTTTGGGTCAAGAGTTTAAAACTTATGCAACAATGATTGATGATGATATAAATAGACTTTCAAAAGCTCAAGAACTTCTAAAAGAGGTAAATCTTGGTGCAACAGCCATTGGAACAGGAATAAATACAAAACCTGAATATCAAAAACTTGTAATTAAAAATTTACAAGATGTTACAAAAACAGATTATTTTATGGCAAGAGATATGATTGAGGCTACTCAAGATACAAGTACTTTTGTACATATTTCTGGAAGATTTAAATCAATTGCTATAAAAGTATCAAAAATTTGTAACGATTTAAGACTTTTAAGCAGTGGACCTCGTGCAGGTTTAAATGAGATAAATCTTCCTCCAATGCAACCAGGAAGTTCAATTATGCCTGGAAAAGTAAACCCTGTTATGCCAGAAGTTGTAAATCAAGTTGCATTTGATGTAATTGGAGCTGATGTTACAATTTCAATGGCAAGTGAACATGGACAACTTCAACTAAATGTATTTGAGCCAATTATTGCATATAAACTATTCATCTCTATAAATATGATGAGAAGAGCTTTTGAAAGCCTTGCTGAAAAATGTATCAAAGGAATTACTGCAAATCCTGAAGTTTGTATGAATAATGTTTTAAACTCTGCAACTTTAGTAACTTCTTTAAATCCAATTTTAGGATATGAAAAAAGTTCTGCTGTTGCGAAAGAGGCTTTAAGAACTGGAAAAAGAGTTTATGATATTTTACTTGAAGAGAAGTTATTTACAAAAGAGGAGTTGGACGAATTGCTTCAACCAAAAAATATGGTTCATAATTATGACAAAATCTAAAATCACAGTTATAAATACAGGAGGTACCTTTAATAAAAGGTACAATCCTCTAACTGGAGAGCTTGAAGTGCCAAAAGATAGTTTGGCTTTAGATGAGATTATAAGTTACTGCTATAACATAGATTTTGAAGTTTTAAATATAATTTCAAAAGATAGTTTAGAGATGAAAGATTATGATAGAGAATTAATTGTTCAAACAATAAAAGAGTGTACAAATGATAAAGTAATAATAATACATGGTACAGATACTATTGATTTAACATCAGCATATATAGATGAAAAGATAAAAGATAAAAATATAATTTTAACAGGAGCAATGTTTCCTATTTCTATAGATAAAATAGAAGCCACTTTAAACTTCTCAATGGCTATTGGATTTTTAAACTCAAATTGTGAAAATGGAGTTTATATAGCAATGCACGGAAGTGTAAAAAACTACAAAAAACTTATAAAAAATAGAGAAATAGCGCAGTTTTTAGAGAAATAGATATACTAAAACTTCTCTATTTTATAGTATCCAAAAACTCTCCATCTACATAAAGCCAAATATTATTATTTTTTAAAAATCTACTTTTTTCTATAAATGATACATCTTCTTCATTTTGAAATAAACTTGCTTTAAATGTTACAAAACTTTCAAACTCATTATCAGTAAAATCCAAAATATCTAGTTTTTCAAAAATTGTGTTTTTGGAAAATAGTTCAATATCAGCTTTCCAAGAATAGATATTTGTAGAAAAATCAGAGTTATTTTTATGAGTTGTTTTTATAATATAATCACTTTTTAAAAAAGCAAAAGCACTAAATCTTGATTTCATAAGTTCTAAAGCATTTGAAGGGTTTTTTATGTCATCATGAAAAATCTTACAACATTTTTTATACTTTTTTAAACTTCCACAAGGGCAAATAGAGTTTACACTAAATTTCAAAATAATCCTTTTTATTTTTTATGTAAGAGTAATATTTAAACAAAGCTGTTTAAAATTATTAAGAATCTAATTTTAAAAGAAATTTACCTCTTTTTAGATAAAATCTAGAATTAAAAATTAAAAAATATCAAAAAAGGATACAACCTATGGCTTTATATACATGTGGACATATTATTCCAGATTCAGACTCTGTTTGTTCAGCTATTTCTTTAGCTTATCTACTAAATAAAATTGGAAGACCAGCAACTCCTGCAAGACAAGGTGAGTTAAATCCAGAGACAAAATTTATTTTAGATAAATTTGGTTTTGAAGCACCAATAATTAAAACTTCATTTGCAGGTGATGAGCTTTTTATAACAGATTATTCAGATTTAGCACAAGCTCCTCAAGATATGGATAAAACAACGGTTGTTGGAATTGTAGATCATCATAAACTTGGAGATATAACTACTTCAGCTCCACTAGAGTGTTGGATTAGACCAGTTGGTTGTACAAATACTATTGTAAAAGAGATGTATGATTATCATAAAGTTGAAATTCCAAAAAATATTGCATCTATTATGTTATGTGCAATTTTAAGCGATACTGTTATTTTCAAATCACCAACATCTACAGCTATTGATCTTCAAGTTGTAAGAGAACTAGCAAAAATTGCTGGAATTGAAGATTTTGGTGCTTTAGGAATGGAAATGTTTAAAGTAAAATCGCAAGTTTTAGGAACACCAATAAGAGAGCTTGTGATGAGAGACTATAAAAACTTTGATATGCATGGATTTAAAGTTGGAGTTGGACAACTTGAAGTTGTAGATGGAACAGTTTTTGATACTATAAAAGATGAGCTTATTGCTGATATTAAAAGAGTAAAAGATGAAGAAAAACTTCACACAGTTGCGCTTCTTTTGACTGATATTATGAAAGAGGGAAGTGAAATTTTAGTAAGTAGTGATGATGCTTCAATATTTGAAAAAGCATTTAATTGCAAACTTGAAGATGGAAAAGTTTGGTTAGATGGTTGCCTTTCAAGAAAAAAACAGATTATTCCTTTTTTAGAACCTGCATTTTTATAATTTGACATATACAAAGCTTTTTGCTTTGTATATCTGCTATTTTTAATATAAACACTTTTAGGATAACTAATGAAAAAACATTTAATTGAGTTTCTAAGGGATTTAGGAATTGAACCAACATTTTTAACAATAAGTATCTCAATTTTACTTATTATTGGAATAACTTTTATAGTGATTCATTTAGTTTTACATAAGGTTATTTTAAAATCAATCAATAAAATTGATAAAAAAAAGAGAAATTTTTTAACTTCATCTTTACTTGAAGAAAATTTATTTCAAAGATTGGCTCTTCTTTTTCAAGGATTAATTGTAAATTGGCAAACAACTATTTGGATAGAAAAAGGCTATATTTATGAAACATTAACTGTTATTTCTTTAGTTTGGATATATGTTTTTGGACTTTTAGCTATTTATTCTTTAATTGATAGAATTTTCAAAACACTTCACAGAAAAACTAATACACCTTTTTTTGCAATGCAAAGTGTAATTCAAAGTATAAAACTTATATTTGGAATTATATGTTTTATTTATGTTATATCTATTTTGATGGACAAATCACCAGTTGCAATTTTAAGTGGACTAGGAGCTATGTCCGCTGTTTTAATGTTAGTTTTCAAAGATACAATTTTAGGTTTTACAGCAGGACTTCAACTTTCAACTAATAAAATGGTAGAAATTGGTGATTGGATAGAGATGTCAAAATATGGTGCAGATGGAGATGTTATTGATATTGGATTAAATGTTGTAAAGGTTAGAAATTTTGATAAAACAATTACAACTATTCCAACTTATGCTTTGGTTTCAGATAGCTTTAAAAATTATAGAGGTATGAGAGAAGCAGGTGGAAGAAGAATAAAGAGAGCCATAAAAATTGATATACATAGTATTAAATTTTTAAATGAACAAGATATACAAAGACTTGAAAAAGCAAATTTTTTAGCTCCTTACTTACAAGAGAAAAAAAATGAAATAAAAAATTATAATGAATCAAATAAATTTGATTTAAGTGTTGCAATGAATGGAAGAAGACTTACAAATATTGGAACATTAAGAGCTTATATTTTGACATATCTAAAAAATCATCCAAGTATAAACAAAGATATGACAATAATGGTGCGACAACTAGCTCCAGATGAATATGGAATTCCACTTGAGATATATTGTTTTACTTCTACAACAGTTTGGGCAGATTATGAAAATATACAATCAGATATTTTTGACCATATCTACTCAGTTTTAGGGGAGTTTGATATAAAACCATATCAATATGGTTAATATATTTTAAGTCAAAGCAAATTAAAAAAATTGTATCCTATAAGGTTTTAAAAATTTAAATAAAGGATATTATATGAAACACGAATTAATGAAATTACCATATGCAAGTTTAGCTCCACTTATGTCAGATGAGACTTTAGAGTATCATCACGGAAAGCACCATAACACTTATGTTACAAATTTAAATAACCTAATTGCAGGTACAAAATTTGAAGAAATGAGTCTTGAAGAGATTGTAAAAAATTCTGAAGGTGGATTATTTAATAATTCTGCTCAAGTATTTAACCATGATTTCTTTTTTAATGGATTAACTCCAACTCAAGGTGCAATTCCAGCATCTGTTGAATCAGCTTTAACAAAATCTTTTGGAAGTGTTGATAAATTTAAAGAAGAGTTTACAGCTAAAGCTATCGGACAATTTGGTTCAGGATGGGCTTGGTTAGTTCTTGATAAAGGTGAGTTAAAAATTGTTACAACTTCAAATGCTGGATGTCCAATAACAGATGGTTTAAAACCAGTTTTAACATGTGATGTTTGGGAACATGCATACTATATTGATACAAGAAATGCAAGACCAAAATTTTTAGAAAATTTCTGGAAACTTGTAAACTGGGATGTTGTAGCTAAACATTTAGCATAAAAAAAGTATGGATTTTTCCATACTTTTAATTTATTATTTATTACACTTTTTTGTACATTTAGCATCAAGACTAAATTTACCAGCTCCAATAAACATAATAGAAATAGAAGCCAAAAGATAAATTAAAGCTAGCTCTATAACTGGTCCACCACTCTTTCCTAAAGCAAAAATATCATTACTATGAGCTAAGAATATAGCAAAAACCATAGTTAAAGCAAAAAATAAAGATGAAATTCTAGTAAATAATCCAATGATTATTAAAATAGGAAATATAATCTCTCCTAAATATACACCATAGGCAAAAAATTCTGGTAATCCAGCTTGAGTAACTAAAAATTTAATTCCATCTATTCCATTGAATAACTTAAAAAATCCGTGAAATAGCATAAGTCCTGCTATACTTACTCTTAAAATTAGTTTTCCTATATCTTCGTTTAGCATACAAGATAGTTTATTTTCACAACTGTTCATAATAATCCTTTAAAAAAATTTTAGAATTGTAGCTAGTTTATTCTTAAGCTAATTACTAATTAGTAATAAAAATATAATAAAGAAAAATATAGTTTTATCTATTTTTTCTAAAAACTCTAATAAATTTTGAAAAAAGTAGATATATTTTTGATTTAAAACTTCTATTTTTATCTTGTTTGTTTAAATACTCAACAATTTGTGTATTTCCAAAAATAGTTGCGAACATAAGTGGAGTTGTACCTAAACCATTATTTTCATGAATATTTGCACCAGCTTCAACAAGTATTTTTGCAATATCAAAGTAACCTTTGAAACAAACACCAGCTAGTGGTGTTTGTCCTTTATCATTTTTTTTATCTACTTCCGCCCCAAACTCTAGAAGCATTTTAGTAGTTTCAAAATTTCCATTATATGAAGCTAACATCAAAAGAGTATTTCCTTTATGGTCTTCTAAATTGACACTCATTCCAGCTTCAAGCATTGCTTTTAAATCTTGTGTTTTATTTTGCCTTGCAAAATCAAGAGCAAAAACTTGAAGCTCTTCATATCGTTTTAACTCTTCTTGAGAAACATCCATATAAATGCCTTATATTCCTAAAGCTTTTTTAACACCACTAGCATAATCTGGGTGTACTTTTTCAAAAAGTGCAATTTGTCTATCTATAATATTTCTAGGAACTGTCGCCATTGCATCTTTTATATTTGAAAAGAGTTGCTCTTTTTGGTTTTGGCTCATTAAATTAAACAAAGCTCTTACTTGTGAAAAATCATCATTCCCAACTCTATGATCATATCTAGAAGCTGATCCTTGTAGATCTAAATCTGGCTCTAAATAATTTTTATCTTCAATAGGTCCATCAAAACTATTTGGTTCATAAAATGCTTTTGTAGGCTCTTTTACTTTATAGTTCATACTTCCATCAAGATTGTATGTATTTACCTCTACAATTGGTCTATTTACAGGCAAATCTTCATAGTGAGTTCCAACTCTATATCTTTGAGCATCTGGATATGAGAATATTCTTGCTTGCAACATTTTATCAGGAGAATAAGAGATTCCAGGAACTATATTTGATGGACTAAATGAAGCTTGTTCAACTTGTGCAAAATAGTTTTTATGGTTTTCATTTAAAGTCATTGTTCCAACTTTTATCATTGGATAATCACCATGAGGCCAAACTTTAGTTAAATCAAATGGATTAAATGAACATTTTTTTGCTTGTTCATCACTCATAATTTGAATCTCAAAACTCCATTTTGGGAAATTTCCTTTTTCGATATTTTCAAATAAATCTCTTTGATTTGATTCTCTATCATTTCCAACTATAGTAGCTGCTTCTTTATTTGTAATAGTCTCTATTCCTTGAAGAGTTTTAAAGTGGAACTTAACCCAAAATCTCTCATTTTTAGAGTTAATTAAACTATACGTATGAGAACCATATCCATTTACATTTCTAAATGATTTTGGTAATCCTCTATCTGACATTAAAATTGTAACTTGATGAATACTCTCTGGACTTAAACTCCAAAAATCCCACATTGCAGTGTTACTTCTTAAGTTTGTTTGAGGATCTCTTTTTTGAGTATGTATAAAATCAGGAAATTTATAAGCATCTCTTACAAAAAATACTGGTGTATTATTTCCAACTAAATCCCAATTTCCCTCTTTTGTATAAAATTTAAGAGCAAAACCTCTTACATCTCTTTCAGCATCAGCAGCACCTCTTTCACCTGCAACTGTTGAAAACCTTAAAAGTAATTTTGTTTTTTCACCTTTTTGTAAAACTTTTGCTTTTGTATATTTTGAAATATCTTCAGTAATTTCTAACTCTCCAAAAGCTCCACTTCCTTTTGCATGAACTACTCTTTCAGGAATTCTCTCTCTATTTTGGTGTGCTAATTTTTGAATTAATTGATAATCTTGTAATAATACTGGTCCTCTCTCACCTGCTGTTAGCGAGTTTTGATTATCAGCAATTGGATTTCCACCTGTCGTTGTCATAGTTTTTTTCATGTATAGCCTCCTTAAATTAAAGGAAAAAGATTTTCCTTTGGTTAAGTATTCTATTTTTTTATAACTTAAATCATCTTTAAAATTTTATTTAATACTAGGACTTATAGTTTTCCAATCCTCTCTTAATGTTTTATGTAAAGTAAAAATATCATTTGAATTTGCAACTTCATTGTATTCATAAGGAGTGACAACTACTAAACCACCTTTTATAATACTTGTAAATGTATTAGACTCAACTTTTGAACCTGTAAAAAGAGAAAATTCCATTTCGAAACCACTAATGTCATAAAATTGCGAATTCTTTCTTACAAACTTTATATATTTATCATAGATTAAACAATCAATTACAACTCTTGAAGCATCATTACTTAAATCAACTTTTAAAACTTTTCCTATTTGTACATTTTTATAATAAACAGGAGAATCAACATTTACGCTAGATGCTGTTTTATCTTCTACTTTTATTATCGTGCCAAAATGAGAATTAACAGATGGTTCCTTATCAAAACCATTAAAGCCAGTTTGTGGTAAACCATTTTTAAGATTATTACTTTTTATTACGCCAATATTTACAGCCATAATAGTTGAACCTGCATTTGCAATCTCTTGAAAAGAGATTCTAGGTTTTTTTAGATAAAAAATTGTTCCCTCTTTTGCAAACTCTTTAAAATCTTTTTCAATTATTGCTTGTACTTCAACTTTTTGATTTTTATTAAGAGATATTTTTTTAACTTTTCCAATATTTGCACCTTTATAAATAATTTTTGAGAAATTTTCTTGAAGCCCTTCAACATCATCAAAAATAATAGTTACCATATTAGTTGCTAGTTGCATCTCATCAAAACTTGAATATAAAACTCTATTTCCAAGTGGAGTGTTTGAACTATTATCAAGTTCTATTGAACCATCTATAAGTGATGAAAAGTTATCTAATTCAAAAATAATCCCACTTAAACTAGCATTTAATTCAAGCTTTGGTTTTTTATAAAATCTACTTTTATTTGTTATGAATTTTTTAAAATCTTCATAAATAAAAAGTTCAACTTTTGAATTTTTATCATTAAAATTAATATTTTTTACAAAACCTATCTCTTGATTTTTATATACTATTGCCATATCTTCTTTTAAAACAAAACTATTATCAAACTGGGAATAAACTATAAAACCATTAGTTTTATCTCTTTTTTCTCTTTGAATATCTTTATAACTGCCAAATAGTTCAAACTCTTTTTTAGTAAGTTTTGTATTTACTTCATTTGCTACAAGAGCTATTCCACCATTTAAAGTCTTTTCTACTCCACTATAATTTATATTCATATCAAAATTTTTTATCTCTAAAATTTTTGAACTCATATCATAAAATTTGCTACTATTATTTATCAAATCTTTATATTTATCATCTATTAATATTGAGATTTTTACATTCTTGTAATCATTACTTAATTTGTAAGATTCAACTCTTCCTATTTCTATATTTTTATAATATATTTTTGTTCTTTCATTTATAGAGTTTAAATTATCTGAAATTAAATCAACTTTGATAGCATTTAAACTTTTTTTTAAATCTTTTTTGGAAACACCTAAAAATTTATCAGAAAATTCTCCTTCTTTATAATCCAAAGATAGATAATTTCCCTTTATTATATTTCCTAAATTTTTTATACCATCAAATGATATAGTCGGTTCTTCAATAATAAAACGACTATTTTTTGTAAGAAGATATTTGTATTCTTCGTAAACATAAGCCTTTGTAGCTAATATATCATCTTGTATTTTTACATTTGATACTTTTCCTATTTGAATACCTTTGTATAATATTGAAGTATTTTCATCAATTTTTCCTTCATTAAAATCAATATAGAAATTAACCTTTTTTCTTAAATCATCTTTTGAAGAAAAAAGAGTATAAATCTCATTTTTGTCAATTTTTGAATCATCTTTTATACTTGTTACAACTGTAATTCCACCAACTAAGGCTGAATATAGTGAGCTAACTTCAATATTTAAACCACTAGCACCATAATTTACTTTTAAAGCCTCATTCATTATAAATTTTGAACTTTTATTTACTAAGTAGTTATATTTATCATAAATATATGCACTTGCATAAAGTTGTTCATCTTTAAACTCTTTTGATACAATTTCACCTATTTGGTATTTGTTATAAAAAATAGGAGTTCCTACGTCTACATTATCTTTATCATTCATTAATAAAGATATATAATAACCATTCTCTTCAAATTCATCATCAGGAGCAGAATCAAGACCAGTAAAATACCATTGTGGTTTTGCATTTTCTATTTTAAAATTTGGAGATAACTCTATTTTGTATCCACTTATTAATGTGCTAAGTCCTGAAATTTTTGTCAAAGATACAGTTGGTTTTTTTATCCAAAATTTTGAACCTTCATTTGCTACATATTTTGTGACATCACTATTTACTAAAATATTAACAGCAACATTTTTTAAATCATCATGAATAGATATTTTTGTAACTTTCCCTAATGCCAAACCTTTATACTCCAAAGTTGTAATATTCTCTTTTAAACCCTCAGCACTTTTGAAATATACAACAATATTTGTTCCTTTTTTAGAGTATGTATCATAAGCAATAAATGCAAGAATTCCCAAAATTATAATTGGAAGTATCCAAACAGGAGATATTTTATTACTTTTTTGTTCTTTTGCTAAATACACAACTGGCTCATTTATATTTTCACTAATCTCTTTTTTCATCCCAAATTATCCTTGTATCAAATCTATGTGCTGCAAATATTGTAATTATTACCATTAAAGAAAAAGATGTTGCAGCAACTCCACCTTTTATATTAAATAGCTCATCTAGTTGTACTATTGAAGCCATTAAAGCGACTACATAAATATCTATCATTGACCATTTTCCAATTGCTTCAATGTATTTATATATCAAAATCTTTGTTTTATTTGTCATCTTTACATTTATTTTTAAAGATAAAAATATAAAAAATAGGGCAAATAGTTTTACTATAGGAATAGCAACACTTGCTATAAATATTACAAATGCTATGAAGTAACTTCCACTTTCTAAAAAGCTAATAATCCCTTCAATAATTGTACTTTCTAAATTTACACCAAATTGTGTTACTACCATCATTGGATAAACCATTGCTGGAATATACAAAAGCATTGCACAAATTGTCAAAGCTAGTGATATTTGTAAAGAGTTTTCAACTCTTTTTTTTACTATATGGTTACATCTATTACATAAAAAAGAGTCATAATTCTCTTTTTTATATACTTTTTTACAGTTTTTGCAAGATACTAAAACCATTTAATTATCCAAAATAACAGTTGCATCAAATCTTAAATGAGACATAATAAAACAAAAAATATAGCTAAGTAAAATATAAAAACCTATATCAAACTTTGTATTACTAACCATTCCAATAAGTTTTATATATGTAACAATTAGGCTTACAATAAAAACTTCCATAAAACCCCAATTTTTAAAAAAATAGTAAGAATCATATAGAAGTGATTTTTTAAAAATCTCTTTTTTAAACTTTACTTGAAAAAATACTAAAATTATTATAATTGAGTTTAAAACAGGAGCTAAAATAATTGTAAATAGAACTAAGAAAGATACTATATAAAAATCTTGTTCAAACAAGACATATACAGTTTTTAAAATATTTGCATCTAAGCTTTGGGCATTTAAGTTTAAACTTAAAATAGGATATAAACATAAAATTAAAAATAACATCAAGCTAGATATTGCAAAAAATAGCGAATCAATCGAGTGATTGTTTTCATCTTTTAATCTACTATCACATCTAGGACATCGTTGAGTAAATTTTGATGAATCATTCTTTTGTACAAATAATCCACAGCTATAACACTCAACTATATTTGTTAAATCTTGCATAAAAACCTTTAAAATATAATTTTGTATTTTATCACACTAAATATTTAATAAAGAGTTTAATATGCTATTTATTGTAATATTGCAAACTTTTGAAAACAATTTAATTAAAAAAGGTTATAAAATGGAATTTAAAATATCAGAAGCAATTTTTGGAACAAGACCAGCTGTTGAAAAACCATCATTAAAATTTTTAGAAACTATTAAAGAGGATGGTCTTAGAGAAGTAGTATCAAAACATTATGATTTACTAAGAAAAAGTTCAATAAAAGATCTATTTCCACAAGATGATGAGGAATTTGAACAAGCAAAAGTAAATTCAGCAGATTTTTTTATACAAATTTGTGGAGGTCCTGACTATTTTAATCAACATAGAGGAAATCCTATGATGGTAAAAAGACATGAACCTTTTAAGATAACTCCAAAGGCTAGAAGAGTTTGGCTTGAGTGTTATATTGAAATTTTAAAAGATTTAGATATTGATGAAGATTTAAAACAATCTTTTTGGAACTATTTAGATATCTTCTCTATGTGGATGATAAACTCACCTGAAAATTAATTAAAGGATATTTTTGAGTTTACAAACAAAAGGAGTTATATTAGCTATTATCTCTGCTATTTGCTATGGAATGAACCCATTAGGGGTACTTTTTTTATATGAAGATGGATTAAATGTAAACTCTGTAATTTTTTATAGATTTACTTTTGCCTCTATTTTATTAGCTATTTTTATGCTTATAAAAAAAGATTCTTTTTATTTAAGATTTAAAGAAATTATATTTTTAGCTTTTTTGGGCTTGTTATTTGGAATCTCTGCAATTAGCTTATTTAACTCATTCTTATATATGGATGCAGGACTTGCATCAACTGTTTTATTTGTTTATCCTATATTTGTAGCAATTATAATGGCAATATTTTTTAAAGAGAAAAATTCAATAATAACTATTTTATCTATAATTTTTGCATTTTTAGGAGTTGTTTTACTATATGAAAGTGATGGAGCAAATGTTAGTAATTTTGGGATATTTTTAGTAATAGTTTCATCATTGTGCTATGCTGTTTATATAGTTATTATAAACCAATATCTAAAATTATCTGCACTAAAAGTTACATTTTACTCTATGCTATTTTGTACAATAACTATTTTAATACACTCATTTTTTGATAGTAGTTTAAATATAATGCCTTTGATAAACTTCAATATGTGGTTTTATACAATATTTTTAGCTCTTGTTCCCACAATTATCTCTTTGCTATTTCTAATAAAAGCAATTCAAATAGTAGGATCAACAAGTGCATCTATTTTAGGAGCACTAGAACCTTTAACTGCAGTACTAATTGGAGTCTATGTTTTTAATGAAAAAATAACTTTTTGGTTATTTATAGGAATTGTTTTTATTTTGTTTGGAGTTCTTCTAATAGTTTTAAAAGATTATATTGATAAATTGTTTAAAATTTAAATTTGCTTTTATTCTACTATTGCGATAGTATGAATTGATAATACAAATAAAAGAGGAATTAATATGATAAAAAAGTTTTTTAAAAAGCTATTAGTAATTAGCTCACTATTATGAAACCTCTGAGGTATAAATATCAAACAATTGAGATTGGTGACAATGATATACATTTAAGAACTCTAAAAGACAAACAACAATTTTCTGATCAAGATAACAAAGCAGAAAATATAGGTATATCAAGTGCAACTTGGTCTTTATTTGGAGTTGTTTGGCCATCTAGTGAAGTTTTAGCAAATTTTATATTTGATTATGATTTTAAAAATAAAAGAATTTTAGAAGTTGGATGTGGAATAGGTCTATCCAGTCTTATTTTAAATAGATTAAATGCTGATATTACAGCAACTGATTATCATCCTGAAGCCGAAAAGTTTTTGGATATTAACACAGAATTAAATAAAGATGATGAAATACCATTTGTGAGAACTTGCTGGAGCAATGAATATCAAGAGGATCTTGGTAAATTTGATTTAATTATTGGAAGTGACTTATTATATGAAAGAGACCATGCAGTTCTTCTTTCAAATTTTATAAATGCTCATTCAAACGATAAAGCAAAGGTTATTTTAGTAAATCCAAATAGAGGTTATCAAGCAAAATTTACAAAACAGATGGAAACTTTTGGTTTTGTATGTAGTTTTATTGAACCTCAAAATACAGATTTCTTGCAAGAGCCTTATAAAGGTAAAATATTTAAATATTCAAGATAGTAATAAATATAAAACTCTGATAAAAGCTAAAAGCTTTTATCTAGCTGGAATTGAAGTTTTCTCTTGAATTTCAATCGCACTGTTTTTTGCTGGTTGTTCTAAATATGCGAAAATTGCACCTAAAACAAGAAGTAAAAGAACAATTAATCTTACAGTATTTCTCTTCTGCTTAGATTCATTTCCATTATAATCATCAATTTTTTCTAAACTTGGTTCACCTTTATTTTTACTCATAAATAGCTCCTTTTGGTTATTGTGAAACTATTCTACCAATTTTTGCTTTTAATATATCTTTTAAATCTTTTGGAAAAACTTCAATATCTAATCCTCTTTTTCCACCGCTTATAAAGATAGTTTTAAAATCGTTTACACTCTCATGCAAAACCGTTCTTAAAAGTTTTTTTTGTCCAAGAGGTGAAATACCACCAAGTAAATATCCAGTTACTTTTTGTGCTTCGTCTTTCTGTGCCATTTGTGCTTTTTTTGCTAGAAAAATATCAGCAACTTCTTTTAAGCTAAGTTGATTTGAAACAGGAATTACACAAACAACCAACTCTTTTGGAGTTAATTCAACAAGCAATGTTTTATAAACTTCCTTTGCATCCAAACCCAATTTTAAAACTGCCTCATCTCCAAAATTTGTACAAGCTGGATCATGTTCATATTTATGAATTTTAAAATCGCATTTATGTTTTTTTAAAAGATTTATTGCAGGTGTCATATTAAATAAAACTCTTTTTTTATAAACTCTTCTCCATTTATGACTAAAGATATAAAATGTTTTCCTTTATAATTTTTTCTTGTTGTCATATCTTTGATTATCTGTTTTTTTACAAATATTTTAGAGTTTGATTTTATCTCATTTTGACTTATCATAAAAACTTTTTTAAAATAATTTTGATTTGATTTTAGATAATAAATTGCATATTCAACTCTAATCTTACCAATATTTTTTTCTGAATTTAACTCAAAAGAGAAATTTAAATAATCTTCTAAATTTACATTTTTATTAAAGTTAAAATCTAAAATAGCAATATGATTTGCTTTTTTTAAACCAAACAATTCTAAAGTTTCTTCATTTCCAGCTTTAAGTAAAGTTCTACTTCCATGTTTACAAATCCAATCAAGCTCTTTAGAAATTTTTAAATTGTTTTTTAGAAAATTTATAACTAAATTTGGATTATCTTTGGATATATCATTTAGACTATTTGCTACACTTTTTTGAACATATTTTGAAGAGTCATTTTTTAAAAGCTCGATTATTTTAAAAACTTTTTCTGGATTTTCTTTATATTTTGGCAAAGCAATTGCCCAAGGAAGTCTTGGTCTGCTTCCTTCACTTGCAAGTCGCCTTATATGTTCATTTTGAGATTTTGCCCAAAGTTTCATCCTTTTTATAGTTTCATCTTCATACTTTAAAATAAATTGTCGTATTGCAAACTCACTACTTGAATCTATTGTAAAAACTTCCAAAGCTTCCATAGAAACTTCAAAATCATCAAGCCCATAAACTTCAACAAAATCTTGAAAAATCATTGCTTTCAAACCTTTGAAATCTTGTTTTACTCTTTTTAAAATATCAATTTGCTCTTTATACGAAAATGGCAAAAACTGATACAAAGTTTTTGCGATATGTCGCATTCTTTGTTTTAGCTCAAAATTTTCCCAACTATTTGTAAAAATAGCTTTTTTAAATTCATCTTTTTTAAAATCTTTGTAGTTTGTTTGTAAATTATTTGATAGTTTTTCTATAAACACTTTTGAGTATAAGTTTTTTAATAAAGTAGCCATTAATTATACTTATTTATCAAAATCACTAGTTTCTAAAGTGTAAGATTTTTGAACTAAAGCAATATTTATTTTATAATCTTTAAAAATAGACTCTCTTCCTTTTTTCTGAGCAGACATATGGTCGATATTTTTTTTCCAAGCTAAAATATCCTCTTCATTTTCCCAATATGATAAAGATAGAAGTTTTTTTTCATCTACTAAAGATTGAAATCTTTCAACACTTATAAAACCTTTTTGATTTACTAACTGCTCTTTTAATATGGAAGCAATTTTTAAATATTCATCTTTTCTTTCTTGATTAATTTCAACTTCAAAAATAACTGCATACATAATATATACCCTTTGTTCAATATTAATTCATTTTATCATATAATCATAATATGAAATATTAATTATTAGGAAAAATTATGAAATACAGAAGCTTAAAAGAAGATATAAAAGTTTTAGAACTTGGTCTTCCACCAAAAGAAGATGATGGATTTATTGGTGGAAATTTAGACCCAAAAGAGGCTAGCTTGATTTTAATCCCAGTTCCTTGGGAAGCTACTGTTTCATTTGGAGAAGGAACTTCAAAAGCACCTGATAATATAAGATTGGCAAGTCATCAACTAGATGTTGAAAACTATCACTATATAAAACCATATAAAGCTGGAATTGCTATGCTTGAAGTAGATAAATATTTACTAAAACTTAGTAATAAAACTAGAAAAAAAGCTTTAAAAGTAATGGAAGCAATAGAGTGTGGTGAAAGTTGCAAAAAAGATTTAAAATATGTAAACGAGGTTTCAAAAGCAATAAATTCACATGTGTATGAAGCAGCTTTAAAAAGAATAAAAAAAGATAAATTAGTGGCAGTTGTTGGCGGTGATCACTCTTGTCCACTAGGACTTATAAAAGCTTTAGATGATACTTCTAAAGATAGTTTTGGAATACTTCATGTAGATGCTCATCACGATTTAAGAGAGGCTTATGAAGGATTTACTTATTCTCATGCATCTATTTTTTATAATGTTTTAAATGAGTGTAAAAATGTATCAAAACTTATTCAAATTGGGATTAGAGATTATAGTAAAGAAGAAGCACAAAGAATGATTAAGCTAGCAGATAAAGGAGCTTGTCTTTACGATACAGCTATGCAAAGTCAAATTGCAAGTGGAAAATCTATTGAAGAAGTTTTTACTCCATATATAGAACAGCTTCCAAAAAATGTCTATATCTCTATTGACATAGATGGTCTTGAACCACTAAATTGTCCAAATACAGGAACTCCCGTTCCTGGAGGATTAAGATATGGAGAGTTAGAACATTTAATTTTTATGTTAGTAAAAAGTGGAAGAAAGATTATAGGTTTTGATTTAGTTGAAGTTGGAGATAGTAAAAATGGCTGGGACGCAAATGTTGGAGCTAGAGTTTTATATAATCTTTGTGGAGCTTTATTAGCAAGTCAAGGCAAGATAGAGTTTAGATAATACTTTATTTAATATATTTTTTAAAAACATAGAATAAATTTAAACTATCATCATGCCATCTAGTAATTATGATGGCTATGATAGAAAAATAGTTATTTTATATAATTCTCTTTTTTATCAACATCATCTAACTCTTGACCAATCTCTTGATATCTTTTGAAATAATACTTTACAAAAGATTTTATATTTTCATCATTTGGCATAAAATATTTATCTTTTTTAGTAGCATAAATATTCAAGAACTTTGTAGCATCTAGTTTTTCTAAATAGTGTTTTGCCAAAGTTGTATAATTTTTTATATACCAAACATTTAGTTTTTCAAATTTTTCATCTTCTAAATCAATTTTTAGCTCTTTTTTTTCTTCATTCCAATCTAAAATGCCACTTTCAAAAAGAGCACAAAGATGAATTAACCCTTCACAATAGTATGGTTGAACTTCATCAACTTCCATCCAAGATATAAGTCCAACACTTCTTTTTACTAAATCTATTAAAATAGCTTCTTTTAGATGTTTTTCATCATTTTCTTCATCAAGTAAATATGATATTAATCCACCTGTTGTAGCTTTAAACTCCTCTATATTTTTAAAATTTCCTGTTTTATTCATAAAACTCTCTGTCTCTTCATCGCACCATAAAATATGTCCATATTCATGTCCAATAGTTGTAATATCATAAACACTATGCCACGAAGCTGTTTGTTTAAAAAGAAAGTTTCTATCTTTTGTTAATAACTCTTGTCCAAAAATTTCACGGCTAAGTTTTAAAAATGGTTTAGCTCTACTTGTTTGTAAAATCTCATCAGAAAATGCAAAGATTTTTTTACCCTCTTCAAGACTTACAATTTCATCATTTGGTACAACTTGAGCTGAAAATAGACCATTTAACTCCGCACCAAAAAACAAAGCGGGACGACCTACATAAAGTTGTACTTTATCAAGTGATTTGAAGCTAAAATCATATATTTTTTTGTAACTATTCTTTTGGTCAAAACTGCTAAAAATTTTTGTAAATGCTGATTTTATTTTATTTACTCTATGGTCATTTTGAACAAATTTTGGATTTGTTAATCTTATGTCCCATTCCAGTGCAACAGCTTTTCTAAAGTGGTCTTCATAGTATTCAAGTGGATGACCTATTTGAATAGGAGTTTTAATCTTCATCCAATCTCTATCTACATTTGCCCATTTGTTTACAAGTTCATCTGTTTTATCTTCACTAAATGCCACAATTAAACTTTGAATATATCTTACATAATCCCATTTTTGATTATAAATCTCATCTTCAAGCTCGATTAATTTATCTACAAACTCTTCAAGAGCATCTACAACTTGTGTAACCTCTTTTTTGAAAGCCTTTATGTAGGCTTTTGAAGTATAACTATCACCTTCTTTTATTAAAGCGGAATAACATCTATCAGCAACTATACCACCATGTCCTAAGTCTAGAATTTTTTCATCTTCAAGATATTTCATGATTTTTTCTTCATTGCCATCAAATTTAGCAATTAATTCTTTGTTTATTTCATTTATTATATGTTCCGTCCAAGAGCTTTGCCAAGATGACATAGCAAGACCAACATTGTAAACTCCAATAAAAATTTCTCTATAAAAAGGAGTTAGAAGATTATTTTGTATTATAAAATCTATTAGATTTTTATGTTTTTTATGCCAATACTGTTTTACAAATTGGTATGCTTTTTCTTGTAAAGTTACTATCTCTTTTTCACTCTTTTCAAGTTTTTTTAAAACTTGAACCAAACTATCATCTCTTAAATTTACAAGTCGTGTAACAAGTGCAAATCTTAAATCTTCACTCATTTTCAAATTTAAACTATTTGCAAAATCATCAATGATTATTAGTTTATCAAACTCTTTGTTTTCTAAAAATTTTAATAACTCATTTGTTTTTGCTTTTTCTTCATCTAAATAGTTATATATTTTTTGTAAATCATCTATAAAATTTTGTTTTGTCATAAATTATTCCTTATTTTTAAAAGTTTGTATTCTAACATAAAGATAATTTTATTTCATTATTTAGCACTCAATATATATTAGTGCTAAAAAAATAAAAAACTTTAGCCAAGTTTAATAAAGGTTTGATAAAATTCCTTTTTGAAAAGTAAAAAATTTATAATAAATATAAAAAAAGGAGATTTTTTTATGGCAAAACATCAATTTCAAACAGAAGTAGGGCAACTACTTCATTTAATGACACACTCTTTATACTCAAATAAAGAGATTTTTATAAGAGAGCTTGTATCAAATTCAAGCGATGCTATTGATAAGCTAAACTATCTAAGATTAACAGATGAAAAGTTAAAAGAGAGTTTTGCTTCTTGGAAAGGTGAGATTAATATATCTTTTGATGAGAAAGATAAATCTTTAACTATTGTTGATAATGGTATTGGTATGAATGAGCAAGATATGATAAGCTCTATTGGTACTATTGCAAAATCAGGTACAAAATCTTTTGTTGAAGCATTAACTGGTGATGCAAAAAAAGATTCAAATCTTATTGGTCAATTTGGGGTTGGATTTTATTCTGTATTTATGGTTGCAGATCAAGTAGATGTAATTTCAAAAAAAGCTGGTGAAGAGACTGCTTATAAATGGAGTTCAACTGGAACTGGAGAGTTTGATTTAGCTCCTTGCACAAAAGAGAGTGCTGGAACTGTTATTTATATTAAACTAAAAGATGATGAGGTAAGTGAGTTTGCAAGTAAATATAGAATTAAAAATATAGTTGAAAAATATTCAAATCATATTGCTTATCCAATTTTCTTAAACTATGATGAAGAAGTTACGCAAACTTTAAGTGAAGATGATAAAAAAGCAGGAAAAGAAGCACCTAAAAAAACTGAAAGAAAACATGAGCAAATAAATGAGGCAACAGCACTTTGGACTCAACCAAAAGCTAAATTAAAAGAAGAAGATTATAATAGTTTTTATAAATCAATTTCTCAAGATAGTTCAGATCCAATGCTTACAATTCATACAAAAACAGAAGGTGTAAACGAATATACAACACTATTTTATATTCCTCAAATTGCTCCAATGGATATGTATAGAGCAGATTACCAAAGTGGGATTAAGCTATATGTAAAAAGAGTATTTATAACTGATGATGATAGAGAACTTTTACCTACATATTTAAGATTTGTAAGAGGAATTATTGATAGTGAAGATTTACCATTAAATGTAAGCAGAGAGATTTTACAAGAGAATAGAATTTTAGCAAATATAAAACAAAGTAGTGTTAAAAAGATTTTAAGTGAGATTAAAAAATTATCAAAAGATGAAGAGAAATATTCTAAATTTATTGAGCAATATAATCGTGCTTTAAAAGAGGGTGTTTATCAAGATCACACAAATAAAGAGTCAATTTTAGAACTTTTAAGATACAAATCTACTGCTGATGAGAAAAAATTAACTTCTTTGGAAGATTATAAACAAAGAGCAAGTATTGATCAAAAAGCTATATACTATATTGTTGGAGACAATGAAAAAGTTTTAAGAAACTCTCCACTACTTGAAAGCTATAAGAAAAATAATATTGAAGTTTTAATCTTAGATGATAAAGAGATAGATGATATTATAACTCCAACAATTGGTGCATTTAAAGAGTGGCAATTTACAGATATTACAACAGCACAAGCTCCAAAAGTTGAGGTAAATGAAGAAGAGAAACAAAAGATTGAAGAAGAGTTCAAAGATATAGTTTCAAAAATAAAAGAGAAGTTAGCAAATGAAGTAAAAGATGTAAAAATTACTTCTAGACTTGATAGTTTTGCTTCTTGTATTACAAAAGATGCTCAAGATGCACAAATGGCTGCTATGGTTCATATGTTTAGAGCAATGGGACAAGAAGCTCCAGAAATCAAACCTATTTTAGAGATTAATCCAAATCATGAAATAGTAAAAAAACTTCAAGCTTCAACAAATGATGAATTAATAGAAGATGTATCTTGGATTTTACTTGACCTTGCAAAAATTAGCGAAGGTGTAGATGTAAGTGATAAAGTTGCATTTGCAAAAAGACTTACAAAAATAACATCTCTTGCTATGTAAATAGAAAATCCAGAGTTTTTCTGGATTTTTTATAAAAATATTAAAAAAACAATACTTGCACAATACTCTGTTTTTAGCTAAAGTTAGAAAAAATAATCAGGAGCTAAAAATATGTTTCGTACTATATTTGATGTTTTCAAATTTGTTTTTAAGAAAGTTACAAATCTATCAATTCCATATTTTAGTCTTGAAGAAAATGATTTAAAATTTAAAATTTCAACTGATAGTTTTTATAAACATACACTTTATAATATTGATATAAAAGTAAGGCATGACCCCTATGTTTACGAAGCCTACACGCTAAAAGCAAACAATATTTTTTTAGAATATATTCATACTTTAAATGATGTGATGTGGAATTCACAAGCATTTTCATATTTTTTAAATCTTCTAAAAGATGAATTAAAAGTGAATAGTTTTGAGAATTTAGAGAAAAAACAACATACTCATTATGAGTTTAATATTTATAGAGTAAATAATGAGTTTAATCTATATTTAATCTATATCTATGAAATGAATAAAGAGATTTTTATAGTTGATTCAAAAGGTGAGTTATATGAAAATCTTTTAAGAAATTTTGAAAAATCATATAATTGTAATTTTGAAAAAAATCAAAATAATGACTTTGACCTAAATATTAGTTTAGTGAAAAATAATGCTTTAAATAGCTATTTTAAACTAGCTTCAAGTTAAGTTGAGACTAAACTTTTACTAGTTTAAAAATATTTTATTTTCCAAATACTTGTTTTAAAATTGAACTAGTTTGTTCAATAGGATTTGCTCTAATACCAGCTTCTTTTTCACCTATCATAGTAAAAAGACCATCTATGGCTTTTTGTGTAACAAAATCATCTAAACTCTCACTAGAGCTATCTGTATTTACTCCTAAATTTTTTGCTAAACCTGAAACTGCACTATTATTTAAAAGAGGTTTTGCGCTTGATTGATAAAAATTATTTGCCATATCGTAATATTGTCCAACATTGTTATCTTTCATGCTAGATTGAATAATTGGTTTAATCATTTTTTTCAAAGAGTCTGTTGTATTTTTTTTGAAATAATCTGTTGCTCCATTTTCTCCACCATTTAAAATCTTTTGAGAATCACTTAAACTCATTTTTGAAATAGCATCCATAAAAATATCAGCAGTTTTTGGAGCGGCCTGTGAAGCTGCACTATTCATAGATTTAATTAAATCATCAGCCATTTTATCTCCACCAGCTTTTCTTATAAGTGTTTCTGCATTTGCTAGATTATCAGGAAGAGGAATTCTTACATTTTTGTTGTTTAAATAACCATCTTTTTTTCCTAGTTGTGTTGTAGCAAATGTTACACCACTTTTTAAAGCCTCTTTTAAACCACTAGAAATCGTACTATTGTCTAGATTTGATTTACTTTGAGATTGATTAGTAGTTGAAGGTATATTTTTTCCAACTTCTGTAGCAATATTTTTTAAATCAAAAGCAAAAATAGATGTCAATAAGATTGATGATAGCAAAACTGTTTTTTTCATAAAATCTCCTAAATAAATTTTTTTATTATATGAAACTTATACTAAATTTAGATAATAGCTATAATCAAACAAGATTTAGATAAAATAATAACTTTAATAAAGTATAGGAAAGTTATGGAACAGTTTATTCAAGATTGGGGCTATATAGCTCTTTTTTTATATTCATTTGGTGGTGGTTTTTTAGCTCTTGCAATTGCTGGGGCTTTCTCATTTGATGGTACTTTAAATATTTATATTACAATTATTGTTGCTGCAGTTGCAAATATTGTTGGTAGCCAGTTTCTGTTTTTTATGGCAAAAAACAATAAAAATTATGCACAAAATATGATGAATAATCATAAAAGAAAAGTGGCACTTGTACAACTTTTATTTAGAAAATATGGCTTTTTTGTAATAATTATTCAAAAATATATTTATGGAATTAAAACTTTAGTTCCACTTGTTATGGGTTTATCTGATTATAGTTCATTTAAATTTACGATTATTAACTCAATTGCATCTATTTTATGGGCTTGTGTTATAGGATATGCTAGTTATATTGCAGGTTCATTTTTGCTTGAGTATGCAGATAATTTTAAATATATTGGTTTTGTTACAGTTATTATTGTGCTTACAATTTTGATTATTAGTTTTAGACCAAAAAAGAAAAGAAAGAGTGATAAAAATGGTATTTAGAGATTTAAATTTAGAACAAAATTTAATAGAAAATCTTGAAAGTTTGGGTTATAAAACACTAACTGCGATTCAAGAAAATAGTTTAAAATATAGTTTAGAAAAAAAAGATATTATAGCTCGTGCAAAAACAGGAAGTGGAAAAACTCTATCTTTTTGTTTACCAATTATAAATAATCTAGATAAGAAAAAATATAGAGTTCAATCTTTGATTTTAGCTCCAACAAGAGAGTTAGCAACTCAAATTGCAATAACTTTAAGAGAAGTTTTAAGATCTACACAAAATATAAAAGTATTAACATTGTGTGGAGGAGTTCCTTATAGACCACAAGTTGTTTCACTAGAACACGAAGCTCATATTATTGTAGGAACTGCTGGAAGAGTATTAAAACATATAAATGAAGGAAATTTAAAATTAGAAAATGTAAATACTTTTGTTTTAGATGAAGCTGATAAAATGCTAGATATGGGATTTTTTGATGATATTTCAACTGTATGTTCATTTTTGCCAAAACAAAGACAAACTCTTCTTTTTTCTGCAACATTTCCAAATGAGATTAAAAATTTAGCATTAGAGTTTTTAAACAATCCAGTAAATATTGAAATAGAAAATGAAGAGCAAAATATTATAAAACAAGCTTTTTATGAAGTAAATTCAAGAGATTCAAAAGATAATTTAATAGAAAAATTGATAAAAAAATATCAAGCAAACAGTACAATAATTTTTTGTAATCAAAGAGTAACTTGTGAAGAGTTAGCAGATTCACTTTTTGAAAGAAATATCGATGCAATTACGCTTCATAGTGATTTAGACCAAAAAGAAAGAGATGAAACTCTTACTATATTTTCAAATAAAAGTTATCCAATTTTAATAGCAAGTGATGTTGCAAGCAGAGGAATTGATATAAATGATATAGATTTGGTAATTAACTATGATTTAGCTTTGAACTACAAAATACACACTCATCGTATTGGAAGAACAGCAAGAGCTGGAAAAGGTGGAGTTGCTACTACTTTTGTTTTACCAAATGAAGCCAAAAGTGCATTAGAGATAAAAGAGCATTTTCCTGATATTGTATTTGAAGATGAAAAAGATATTGTTTTTGATAATAGTTTTGAGATAGATTCTATTTTTAGATCAATTTTTATAAATGGTGGGAAAAAACAAAAATTGAGAAAAGGTGATATTTTAGGAGCTCTAACAGCTGGAATTGGTTTAAATAAAGAAGATATTGGAACAATTGATTTATTTGATTTTTGCTCATATGTAGCTATAAAAAAAGAAAAACTACCTTTTGTTTTAGAAAAGTTACAAAATACAAAAATAAAGGGTAAATTGTATAGAGCTTATGAAAAATAATAAAAAAATATGATAATATCTAAAAATATAATACATTTAAAAGGAGAGGTTGGTGTTTAAAAATAGTTTATTTTCAAAAATAGTTCTAATTTTTACTATGCCAGTCCTTGGAATTTTGTATTTTAGCTTTATTACAGTAATGGAAAAGGTAGATATTTTAAATGATTTTAAACAAAATGAAATTAGAATTGATTATTTAAAAGAGAGTCAAAATCTTATTTTATCTTTGGAAAAAGAGAAGATTTTATCTCTTGATTTTATTAGAGACTCTCAAAAATTAGATTCTTTACTTGAACAACAAAATAGCACAAATCAAAAAATAGATAAATTTAATAGTTTAATTGATGCTTTACCATGGAAATCTAAATGGAAAGATTATTTATCACACTTAAAATTGTCTTTTTTTAACCTCGAAGAGTTTAGAAGAAAAGTTTTAAAAGATGAAACAGATGAAGATAGTATAAAAAAACATTATAATGCTGTACATAAGTCTTTGGTAGATACTCTTTTTCTATTGAGATTTAAAATGCAAAGCACAAATTTTCAACAAGAACTTTTAAAATTAGAAGATATTATTGTTGGAAAAAATAGTATTGAAAAACTATCAAATAGTTTTAATTTTACACTTTACTCTTTATCAACAGAGTTAAAAGAGTTTGAAGAAAAAGTTAAATTTGAAAAAAATTTAAGTTATCTTTTCTTTTTCTTTTGTATTTTTACTTTAGTTCCACTATTTTTTATTTTAAGAAGAATAATTTTTGAAGAACAAGACTCATTTTTAAAAATACAAAAACATAAAAATATATATGAACTTTTAAATCATACAAATAAGTTTTTATCAAAAACATTAAAAAAAGATGATTTATATTTTGATATTAGTGAACTTTTAGGAGATAGTAAAAATCTCACTTTTAATTTTATTTATGATTTAGAAAATAAACAAATTATTGCTAAAAATAGTGAGTATAAAGATATTGTAATAAAACACGCAGATAAATTTATAGATTTTTCACAAGAAAATATAATATCAAAAACAATAAAAAGAGAGTCTAATATTGTAATAAATGATTTTAAAGCTGAAAATGTATCAGTTTTTTATAGTAAGGCAAATGAGTTTAATATAAACTCAATGGCAACTTTTCCAATAAAAAAGTTTAATAAAGTTGTTGCTGTATTGATTTTATATTCAAATGAATTAGACTTTTTTGATAGTGAAGCTGAGATACTTTTTGATAAGCTTGTTCTTGATATTACAAACTGTTTAGAAAAAATAGATTATGAAGAGAGAAGAATGAAGCAAGATAATGAATTAAAACTTTCATCTTATGCTTTTGATTCATCTTCACCTATGTTAATCACTGATGATAAAAATAAAATAATAAAAGTAAACCAAGCATTTTGTAAAATTATGTCTTACTCGAAAGAAGAATTATTGGGAGAAAATCCAAGAATCTTTAAAACAGCTCATCAAGATAAAGTTTTAATAGATAGATTGTGGAATGATTTAAAAATAAATGGTACTTGGACAGGTGATTTATATAATAGAAAAGCTGATGGAGAAATTATTGCTTTAAGAGCAACAATATCTGTAATAAGAGATGAGAATGACGATATTACAAATTATCTTGCTCATTATATGGATATTAGTGAACAAAAAGATAAAGAGAAAATTTTAGAGTATCAGGCAACTCATGATAATTTAACAGGACTTCCAAATAGACTTCTTTTAACAGATAGAATAGAAAGAGCAATTACAAAAACAGTAAGACACAATATTTTCGGTGGTCTGATTTTTATAGATTTAGATAATTTTAAAGAGGTAAATGATACTTTAGGACATGATATTGGTGATGTTCTTTTAATTACAGTTGCTAAAAAATTAAAAGAGTGTGTAAGAGATGAAGATACAGTTTCTAGAATTGGTGGAGATGAGTTTATAGTTTTACTAGATAATTTAGGAAATAATATAGCAGATGCTAGAAGAAATATAAATTTTTTAGCTGAGAAGATAAAAGAGGCATTAAATAGTATAACTCATCTACAAGGTCATGTGAATGTTTCAACTCCAAGTATTGGAATAACTTTGTTTAGTGATTCAAGTGTTAGTGTTCAAGATATAATAAAACAAGCTGATACAGCAATGTATAGTGCAAAAAAACAAGGAAAAAATACAATAGAGTTTTTTTAAACTTCTATTGTATCTATTAAACAAGTTATTTTTTTTGCTTTAATTTAAAATAAGAATTTAGAAATATTAAAATTTATTTCTAAATTCTTTCATCTTTTAAATAATCATCGTATGGATCTAGATGAATATTTACAATCCAATTTCTATTTTTATCAATAATTTTTATACTCTCTTCTATATTGTCACATATTTTATGTGCTTCCATAAGAGTAATTTGTTGAGTCTTAAAAACTATATGAGCTTCTACAAATGTTCTATTTGCAGCTTCTCTTGTTTTTAATAAATGGAAATTACTCAAATTTGGATTATTTTTTAGAATATCCTCTATTTTCAAAACTAAATCATCATCAACTGAAGCATCAAGTAAAACTAAAATACCTTTTTTAATAAGAGAAAATGCTGAATAGATAATATAAAAAGCTATTAAAACTCCTATAATTACATCAAATATTTCAAGATTTGTAAAATGAACCAAAATTAACGAGCATAAAACTGCAAGATTACTTAAAACATCTGTTTTATAATGCAATGCATCTGCTTTTATTACCATCGAGTTTGTTTTTCTTGCTACATTATTTAGATAAATAACTAAACATATTGTTATTATCAATGAAATTATCATAACATAAATAGAAATATCAAGATATGAAGAACTCTCTTTATATACAGCTTTTTTTATAGCTTCATAAAGTAAATATAAACCAGAAATTGTAATTACAATACCTTCAATAAATAGAGCTAAAGCTTCTATTTTTCCTCTTCCGTAGTTAAACTTTTTATCTGCTGGTTTTTCTGAGTTTAAAATTGCAAAATAATTGAAAATTGATACAAACATATCTAACACGGAATCAACAGCAGAAGCTAAAACAGCAACTGAGCCACTAAGAATTCCTAAAGCAAGTTTTATTAAAATTAAAATTGCTGCAACACTTGAAGATATTATTGTTGCTTTTTTTTGAGGTGAAATTTTATTTTTTGGCATATTTATGGAGCCAATCTTGATATTGTCCATTCACCATTTTCTTGCAGTTCATACAAAAATCTGTCATGAAGTCTATCTTCTCCACCTTGCCAAAATTCAATTCTTGTAGGTTTTAAAATATAACCACCCCAAAAAGATGGAAATGGTATCTCTTTATTTAAGAATTTTCTTTTCATTTCATCAAATTTTTGCTCCAATAAAGCCCTTGAACTAATAGTTTCACTTTGTCTTGAAACCCAAGCTCCAAGTTGGCTACCTTTTGGACGACTTAAAAAATATTTTAGAGAATCAGCTTTTGATATTTTCTCAATATTTGCCTCTATTTTTATCTGTCTTTCCAACGCTAACCATGTGAAAAGTGCAGCAGCTTTTGGATTTTGTTCTATATGTTTTGCTTTTTTACTCTCATAATTTGTGAAAAATACAAAACCTTCATTATCGAAATATTTTAATAAAACTGTTCTAATACTAGGCATCATATCCGAACCAACAGTTGATAGTGAAAAAGCATTTGGTTCTAAGAGATTTTCATTTATAGCATCATTAAACCAACTCTCAAATTGTTTAAAAGGATTTTTATTTAAATCTTTTATATCAAAATTTTTTGTAGTATATTTTCCTCTTATGCTTGTTAAATCCAAAATTAATCCTTTTTATAAATAGTAAATTCAAAATAGTGCAGTATTTTATATCTTATTTATTTAAAACCTCTTTATCTTTGCTTTTTTATTAACAAATATAAAATAATAATTATTTTAAAAATATTATAGTATAATTTAATTTCAATTTTTGATTAGCTTAAAAGAGGAAATATATTGAGATTTACAGTTTTAGAATACTCACTTTTTCTTACAATCATTTTTTTACTTGTTTATATAATAATAAAATATTTTAGGTTAAGAAAATTAAAAGCAGAACAAAAAGAACTTCAAAGAAAATCAAATATTTTAAGACAATATAATAAAGCTACAAAATCATCAAATATTATTTCAAATAGCGACTTAAAAGGAAATATTACTTATGTAAATGATACATTTTGTGAGGTTTCACAATATAAAAGAGAAGAAATTTTAGGAAAACCTCACAATATTTTAAGAGGTGAAGAAGATCCAGAAGTTTTTAGAAATTTATGGAGTACTATAAAAAGTGGAAATATATGGAGAGGAAATTTAAAAAATAAAAAGAAAGATGGTACATATTACTATATAAACACTACAATATCTCCAATATTTGATGAAAGTGGAGATATTTTTGAGTATGTTGCAATAAGACATGAAATTACAGATTTAGTTCTAAAAACAGAAAAATTAAACAGAATTTTAAGAGAAGATTATTTGACTGAAATAGGAAGCAGATATAAGCTTATCGAAGATATAAGAAAACAAGATAATCTTAGTATATCAATACTAGATATAAAAAATTTTAGTGAGGTAAATGATTTTTTTGGCTACAAAATAGGAGATTATATTTTAAAATTGGTTGCTAAAAGAATAGAAGAATTAGTTATTAAAAAATCAAATTATAGTGTTTATAGACTAACATCTGATGTTTTTGCAATATTAGCTTCAAATCAGCAGAAGATTGATTTTATGAAAAGTATTGAAGAGATTTCAAAAATAATATCTTCAAAAGCAGTTCGAGCAAAAGGAAGAGAAATATTTGTTTCTCTTAATTATAGCTTCTCTTTTGAACCAAAAAGTTCACTTCTTGAAACTGCAAATGTTATTAGAAAATATACAAAATCAAATCCAAATCAGGTTATTTACGATAGAAATTTAGAGATAGAAAAAGATTATGAAAAGAATATATTTTGGACATTAAAGATTAAAAAAGCTTTAGAAAATGAGGATATTATTCCATATTATCAAGCGATATATAATTTACAAACAAATAAAATAGAAAAATATGAATGCTTAATGAGATTAAATGATTCTGGGAAAATTATGTCTCCATTTTTCTTTTTGGATATAGCAAAAAAATCTGGACAATACTTACAGCTAACAAAGAGAATGATAGATTGTAGTTTTGAATATTTCAAAGATAAGGATTTTGAGTTTTCTATAAACTTTACATTTGAAGATATTTCAAATGAAGAGATTTCTAACTATGTTATAGAAAAAATAAAAAAGTTTAATATTGGAAATAGAGTTGTTTTTGAAATTGTTGAGAGTGAAGAGATTGATGATTTTAATCTAATTAATGGCTTCTTTTGTACTATTAGAAAGTTAGGTTGTAAAATTGCAATAGATGATTTTGGAAGTGGATATTCAAATTTTGAGTATTTGATTAAACTAGATGCTGATTACATTAAAATTGATGGCTCTTTGATAAAAGATGTTTTGGTGAGTAAAGGAAATGAAAATATAATTACTATGATTATAAATTTTGCTAAAGATCAAGGGTTTAAAACTATCGCAGAGTTTGTATCTAGTAAAGAAATTTTAGAAAAAGTAAAATATTTGGGCGTTGATTATGTTCAAGGTTATTATATACATGAACCTAGTGATAAAATTGAACATTAAATAGAGATTAGCACAAGGATAAAATACCCTTATGCTCTTGATAATTTTGTAAGATTTTGTAAGATTGCTATTGCACTATTTTTATTTAGAGGTTTATCATAAGTAGTTAAAATCTCTCTTGCTAAAATATTTGCACCTAAGTGTTGAAACATAATTCTCATAGCTTGAAGACCTTTTTGACCACCACCTCCACTGTGTGTTGCTAGAGCTACTATTTTATCATCAAAAGCATCTCTCCAGTTTTTTGTAGCTCTTGATGTCCAAGCCATTGCATTGTTTAAAACAGGTGGCATAACACCATTATATTCAGGAGCTACAATAACAAATGCTTTTAAATCAATTATTCGTGTAGCTAAATCTAAAACAGATTCTGGAATTCCATTTTTTTCCTCTTCAATTGTGCTATAAAGAGGTAGATTGTAATCAACTAAATTTATAATTTCACTATCATAGTTTAGTTCAATCGCTATTTTTTGAAGTTCAATAGCTAGTTTTTGGTTGTTGTTTGAACTAGCAACAATTATTCCAATTTTTGACATAAAAATCCTTAATAATATTTTAAAGAAATATTATAGCAAATGATTATTTTAAATATGATTTTGTGATATTTTTTTAAAGTGGTGGCTCGAGACAGAATCGAACTGTCGACACAAGGATTTTCAATCCTTTGCTCTACCGACTGAGCTATCGAGCCACACATAAATTTTAAAAGTGGTGGTGAGAGAAGGATTTGAACCTTCGAAGCCGTAGGCGGCGGATTTACAGTCCGCAGGATTTGACCACTCTCCAACCTCACCATAATAAAAGTACTTAAATTTTTTGGATGGGGTAGAAGGATTCGAACCTTCGAGTGACGGTACCAAAAACCGTTGCCTTACCGCTTGGCGATACCCCATTAATTTAAGTGGACGGTATTGTATAATCTTAATTATTAAAATTAGCTAAAAAATTAGCTTTTTATGAAGATTATTCATAAAAAGCAGGAAGTGGTGGAAAAGTATCAAAAGACCTTTTAATAGCAAAAGAGATTGAATTTTTATTTTTGTGATTTTGCATAGGATTTGAGAATTGAAGATATTTTATTGATTCATCAACAGTTTTCTCTTTTTTGTAAGCAAATGCTATTTTTTTTCCACTTTTTACACAATTATCATAGATTGTTCTTGCATAATCTGATATATTTGAAAACTCTTTTGCATTTATTTTATCACCCCAACAAAAATATACGAATTTTCCAAAAGGAAGATAGTTTTGAGCATCTAAATACATAATATCTCTATCAAATTCTGTATTCTGATTTGAGTTATATTTTTCTAAATCTTCATTAAATTTTGATAAAAGAGTACTTGAGTCAACATGTCCTTCGATTAGATTAAATAGGTTTTTTATTTCTACTATTTTTCCTTTGCAACTATCTTTCATTGCCTGCTTGAAAACAGTTATATATCCTTCACATTTTATTTCTATTAGTTCATCAAAAACTTTGAAATCTTGTTCTAGTAAAAATTTATTTGAATCAAATCCAATAGGAGTAACGACTGGATTATAGATAAATACAGTTCCTATAATATTTTTTTTTCTATCATCTTTTGTTTTTATTAGATTTTTTAAATCTTTTGCACTAATATTTTCATCTTCATCTTTTTTGAAATACATATAACTTTGTGTTAAAAATACCTCTTCATATTTTGTTTGTATCTCCCCAAAGTACTGCATATTGCTCCTTCTATTTTTTTGCTTTAGATTTTAAGTTGGAAATTATATCATATTTCATTTTCTTTAATTTAAAAAAATACTATTTTTAATCTTTTTCTTCTTTGTAATCAAGTTTTAAATCAGCTAAACTTATGGTAAATTTAGCTCTTGAAGCAGCCACATAATATATATTTAACTCTTCACAAATTGAAGAAAAACTAAGATTTTTTTTTCTATTTAATATATCTTTTTTTGTGATAAAATCATCAGTCATAATTACTTGATTGTACTCCATTCCCTTTGCTTTATGCGTTGTTGTGAAGATAATATCTGCTTCATCTTTATTTGAAACTAAATGCTCTTTTATTTTTTTATTTATCTCAAAAATATTATCACCATAGCTATTTACAAATCTAATAATATTTAGATAATCTTGATTTTTAGTCTCTTTTGCAAATGTCTCAAGCTCAAAAATTGTATCAAAATTTTTTATTTCATCAACAGTTATTTTCTCATTTTTTCTATTTTTTAAATAAAAAATAGAGTAAACAGTTTGATTCATAAAAGAGTAAGAGTTGTAACCACCTTCAAAAAACAGCCTTTTTTTGTTGTGAATATGTTTTATTAATTCTTGAATTAATCCAAAAGTTGTTCTAGATATTATTGTAAATTGTTTGTTAAAATCAAAAAACTCTTTTCCTATTTTTGTAGATAACTTATTCTCATCAACTCCATTTAAAAAAATATTTTTTGAACCATTTAAAGTGTAAAGAGAGTTTAAATAAGATTGTAAAAACTTTGCATAACTATTTGAAAATCTAAAGCTGAAAGTTAATTCAAAAGATGGTAAATCTATTTTATTAAGTGCATTTGAAGCATATCTAAAACTATAAATTTGTTGGAAACTATCTCCAACATATATTTTTCTGCATTTTTGATTTTCAATTATTCCTATCATCACATCGCTTATATCTTGTGCCTCATCAATTAAAATTAAGTCATAATTTAAATTTGAAGATATTTTTTTGTTTAAATAGAACATTTTTAGATAAAAGTCATGAATAGCTTCTATTTTTCCTAATTTCATAGAGCTAAGAGTTAATTTTAAATGCTCTAAGAGTTTTTTTTCTTTTTTATTTAAAATATCTAATATTTTTACTCCAAAATCATTTTGCTTTTTAAACTCTTCAAGAAGTTTTAAATCAAGTTCTATTAGATTTGAATTACAGTAAAAATTTACAAGATTTTTTAGAATTGTTGTATATTCTAAACTAGGGTAGTAGCTCTTTTTGTTATCTTGAAATTCATGATTTACTATTAGTTTTTCTAGAATATTTGTTTTTAATTCAGGTGTTAGCTTATATTTGTAAGCCTCAGTTTTATTGTATGCTAAAGAGTGAATTGTGCTTATATGAAGATTTGGTAAATGATAATCATTTAATTTTTCATTTAGAGCAATTTGTAAAGATTTATTATAAGCTAAATACAAAATTCTTAAATTGGAATTTTTTTTTGCATACTCAAGAAGAGTTGTTGTTTTACCACTTCCAGCAACAGCATTTATTTTAAATGAGCCTAAAGAACTATTTACAATCTTTTCTTGCTCAGCAGTTAATAACACTTATACAAATACTCTATAAAATAAAAGATTATTCAAAATCTAAAGTTGTTTGAATCTGTCCGTTACTTCCAAACTCATTGTCAATATCAAGAGCTATTTGTTTAAAATCAACCCCATTTATCTCTTTTAAACCTTTTAAAATCTCTTTTTTACCACTGATTAGCTCTTTGCTTTTTATTCCATGAGAAATAGATAAAGATGCTTCGACAAAAGCAGATAATTTATCACACTGCTTAAGAGCTAAACCATCTATTGCTTCATATTTATCAAGATTATATTTGCCTATATCTTCAACTTCTGTTATATTTCCATCTATTTTTACTTTATTTGCAAATTCCTCTTTTATCCCTTTTGAAATTCCTAGAATATAAGAAAACTCTTCTTGAATATTTAGAGGGATATTTGGTAAAATATCATCTTCTATTTTTGCAACTTCATATTCAGCAATTATCTCTGAAAGTTCATCTACACTATATTTTACAGGGCTTATAATATCTCTTGTTAGAGCTTCTGGTAAATCATGAAATAGTGCTGTAAAAAAGTTATTTTGTAATCTTTTATCACAAGCTTTTACTTCTAAAGAGTAAAAATATGAAAATAGGGCAACTGTTAGCATATGTCCTAAAACTGAAGTTTCAGGAATTCTTGGAGTTTGAGCCCATCTTTTTTGAAATCTTAATCTTCCGCTTAAATCTACTATTTTTGCTAACTTTTTATTTAGAGCAATTTTTCTAACACCAATTAGTTCATAGTAATCTTCAATTTCAGCATCAACATCTTTTTTTACATCTTCAATATCACTTAAAAATTGACTTGTTTGATAAACTATTGAAAATTCCCATTTTGTAGATAAATATGAAGCAGCTTTTAATATAAATCTCTCTTTTTTATACATATTTGGATCACTTAAAAATTCTTCAAATTTTTGTAAAAAGTTTCCATTATCTATATTTTCAATAGAGCTTTTTAGTTTACCTACAACCCAAGAGTTAATCTCTGTTGATTTTTTCTGTAGAGCTTTTCTAAAAACATCAGGTCTAATATCTGTAACAACAACTCTTCTTAAAAATTCAAAAATCCCAGCTTCTATTAGATGTGTAAAATTTATATCATCTTCAAGTTTTGCTATAAAATATGCAATTATAAATTTATGTGCTTGTTTATCAAGTTCTACTAAATCAACCATTCTTGGATAGTCATTCCATCTTTGAATAGATGCACTTGAAAATATATATTCTATAATCTTTGGATTTATCAATTTTTGTCCTTGTTGATTTTTTCATCATTGTTTTTTTTATTACTATCAAAAAACATAAGTTTTTTTCCAAGCAACATAGCTGCAACAATTGCAGACATCATCAAATAAACTTGCCAATCAGCCATAGTATTTCCTTGTGTATAAAATTAAATTATGCTCTACAGCTTCCAATTTTACTTAAAGAGTTTATTTTTTCAACTCTTTGTGTGTGTCTTCCCTCTTCAAATTCTGCTTTATCCCAGGCTTTTATAATAGCTTCAATCATACCTTCACCACTAACTCTTTCACCTAGACAAATAACATTTGCATCATTGTGTTTTCTAGCCATTCTTGCACTGTATTCATTGTGACAAAGTGCTGCTCTTATTCCATCGAATTTATTTGCAGCCATACTCATTCCAATCCCGCTTCCACAGATTAAAATACCCATTGAACCACTATTTTCTAAAACTTTTTTACAAACTTTTGCTGCAAAATCAGGATAATCAACTCTATCTTTATTATATGGACCTAAATCTTCAACTTCATGTCCTCTTTGCTCAAATAAATCTTTTACAAATGCTTTTATCTCAATTCCAGCATGGTCAGCCCCGATAAAATATTTCATTAATAAATTCCTTCCTCATGCTTAATTTCGACTGTTGTATCAATATCACTTTCTAAACTCTCAACAGTTCTAAAAACTCTATCCCATCTAATTTTATAATCATCATCCCAAGAAAAATATATAAACCAAGGTTTTCCAACAATATATTTGTAATGAACACTTCCCCAAAATCTTGAGTCATTTGAGTGGTCACGATTATCTCCCATCATAAATGTTTCATCTTCTGGTATAACAATTTCTTGCATGTCAAATAACTCTTTTGGAGCAACTAGATTTTTTGTAACATTTGGATCATTATGAATTCCTTTATGCTCTTTTTCGTAAGGACTTACAACAAAAAGTTTTCCATTTAAATCAATAGTTTCATAATCTTTAAATTCAGTTTTTACAAAATCATTTCCCTCTTTAGGATGGAGATATAAAATTTTATTTTTTAAAAATATAGTATCACCACTTGTAGCAACTGCTCTTTTTACATAGTGAATGTCAGGATCATGAGGATATCTAAATACTACAATATCTCCTCTTTTTGGTCGTTCACCTTCTATTAAATGACCATTTCCTTTAAAATCTGGTAAAACTTTTACTTCAATCCAAGGAATTGTAGGAGTTGGAACTCCATATGCAAATTTTTTAACAAAAAGCATATCACCTATTAAAAGAGTATTTTTCATACTCCCACTTGGAATTACAAAAGCTTGAGCCACAAAAAAGATAATTGTAAGTACAATTACTATTGTACCAGTCCAAGAAGATGACCAGTTATAAATTTTTTTTAACATCTATTTTGTTTCTCTTTTTTCTCTTAATTTTGCAGCTTTAATTGTGTTTTTAAGCAACATTGCAATTGTCATAGGTCCAACTCCACCTGGAACTGGAGTTAAGTGTGAACACTTATCTTTTAAGCCTTCAAAATCAGCATCACCAACTAGTTTTCCATTTTCAAGTCTATTTATTCCAACATCAATAACAACAGCACCATCTTTTACCATATCAGCTTTTAATAGAAATGGAACTCCAACAGCAATAATTATAATATCAGCTCTTAAAGTATGAGATTTTAAATCTACAGTTCTGCTATTACAAACAGTTACAGTTGCTTTTTTGTTTATTAAAAGTGATGCCATAGGTTTTCCAACAATATCACTGCTTCCAATAACTACAACATTTTTTCCACTTAAACTAATATTATGCTCTTCGAACATTCTCATAACACCAAATGGAGTTGCACTTAAAAATGAATCAAGATTTGAAACCATTCTTCCTACATTGTATGGGTGGAAACCATCCACATCTTTTAAAGGATTTATACTTTCTAAAACAATAGTTGTATCTATATGTTTTGGAAGTGGAAGTTGTACTAAAATACCATCTAGTTTTGGATTATTGTTCATCATATTTATAGTATCAAGTAACTCTTCTTGAGTTATACTTTCTGGCATTTCATGAACAACTGAGTAAATTCCAGCATCTTTACATGCTTTTGCTTTACTTGCTACATAAGTTGCACTTGCTGCATCGTTTCCTACAAGAATAACGGCAAGTCCTGGAGTTATATTTTTATCTTTTACAATTTGAGTAACTTCAACTTTTACTTCTTCTTTTATCTTTGCTGATAGCATTTTTCCATCTAGTAGTACCATTTTTTTGCCTTATAATTAAGTTATTTAAAATTTTTTAGATTAAATTGTATCTAAAATTGAATTAAAATATTTTTTAGTATATGAGATGATTTATGAGTTGCAAATGTAACTTATAATTTAACCTAATATTTAGTAAATTTAAAATATAATCCGCGTCCAATTTAAAATTAAAACAAAGGACAAAAATGTTAGATGGTATCGTAAGAGATAGTATAACTAAACCAGCTGTAAAAGCTTTAAGAAAAGAAGGATATTTAATTGCAAATATCTACGGAAAAGGGCTTGAGAATATCTCTGCAGCATTCAAAAGAAATGAGTATATTAAGTTTTTAAAAAATAAAACTACACTAGCTTTTGATGTAAAAGTAGATGGAAAAGTTTTAAACGTAGTTGTAAGAGAATATCAAAAATGTCCAATTACTTCTGATTTATTGCATGTTGATTTAATGGTTGCTCAAAAAGGTGTTAGAGCTTCATATTTTATCCCAGTTGTAGCAACAGGAAGTGCAAAAGGTCTTAAAAATAAAGGTCTTTTAATGTTACATACTAGAAGAATTCCAGTTAAATGTACAATTGAAAATTTACCAAACAATATCACTTTAGATGTTACAAATTTGGATACAGGGGATAATATTCTTTTAAGAGATATTACACTTCCAGAAGGTGTTGATTGTTATTTAGACCCACGAGTTCCAATCGTTGGTATAATAAAAGCTAAATAATTAAAGCATATGTATTTGATTGTTGGTCTTGGAAATATTGGTGAAAAATACCAAAATACAAGACACAACATTGGATTTTTAGTCGTAGATTTTATGACTAAAAATCTAAATACAACTTCTATAAATAACTCAAACTTTCAATCAACTCTTTTAAAATCAGGATATAATCTATTTTCTAAACCAACTACATATATGAATAATTCAGGAATTGCTGTAAAAAATATTATGGATTATTACAAAGTTGATTTAGAAAATATTATTATTATTCATGATGATATAGATTTGCCTTTTGGAACTGTTAAGTTTAAAATAGGTGGAGGTCATGGAGGACATAATGGTTTGAAATCTCTTGATAGCCATATTACAAAAGAGTATATAAGAGTTAGAGTTGGTATTGGAAAACCAAAAGATAAAGAGGATGTTGCAAACTATGTTTTAAGCGATTTTAGTAAAACAGAGTTTGAAGAGCTAAATAATAAAATTATTCCACATGTTGCTTCTTGTGTTGAATCTTTGAAACAACTAGGTATTGACGAAGTTAAGGCTAAATTTACATTAAAGCAGACTAAATGAGTATTTTAACAAAATATATAATTGAAAAATATCTTAAAAACTTTATTATAATTTTACTATCTTTAGAGATATTTTTTGTAGGAATTGACTTTTTACAAAATTTTAAATCTATACCACAATCAGCAAACTTACAGTTACTATATATATTTTATAATGCATTTTTTACACTTACTTTAACTCTTCCTTTATCAATAGTTTTTGCTTGGATTTCAACTTTAATAACATTTATCAAAAATAATGAATATGTTGCATTTTACTCTTTAGGAGCTGGAAGAACAAATATATTTTTTCCTATATTATCTTTAGGTTTAATATTTTTAGTAGTTTTAATACTTTTGCAAATGACACCTTTGGCATACTCTTATGAACAAAAAAAGAAGATTTTAGACAATGAGTACTTCTCAAGTACAAAAAGTGATATATTTTTGAAATATAACGATAATTTTGTATATTTTCAAAAGCTTTTTCCACTTGAAAAAAGAGCAGAAAATATACATATTTTTAAAGTAGATGGAAAAGATGTTGTTGAAACTATTGTTGCACAAAAAGCATATTTTCAAAACAATAAATGGTATATTGTAGATGCAAAAATTACTACAAAACCAAAAGAGCTTGATATGAACTCTAAACTCACAATAAAATATGAGAAATTTTTAAATACATTAGATGGTTTTCAGCCAAAAATATTGGACAATGTATATGAAGCAAGAAATGACTCTTCATTGCTAGATGCAATAAATGCTATGTTTTTGTTGGAAAAACAAGGTGTAAACACTTCAAAAATAAGAGGAAATATATATAATCAGCTATTTGTTCCATTTTTTATAATACCACTACTTTTTTTGGTATTTGCATATAGTTCTCTAAATAGTAGATTTTTTAGATTAGGAATTTTTGTATCTTTTGGTATTTTTGGTACTTTAATTGTTTGGGGAGTTTTTTTCTTTTTATTTAAAATTACTAGTTCTGGGGTTTTAAACCCTGAGTTATCTTTATTGCTACCTTTGATTATTTGGTTTGCAATAGCCATGTATGTTTATCAATCTAGAATAAAAACTATATAGGATTTAAAATAATGAGTCATACAAAAACTTATGGAATAGTTCCATATATTGTAACAAAAAAAGGTGTTAAAATTCTTTTGTGTTTAGATGTTGCAAGTGACGATAAATGGGGATGTTTAAAAGGTACAAAAGTAAAAAATGAGACTGCTTTTATGTGTGCAAAAAGAGAGTTTTTTGAAGAGAGTTCAATTTCTATTGATATTGAACTTTTTGAAGAGTATTTTGAACAGATAAATCAAGAAAAAGATATTGGAGTTTGGCTTGTAAATTCTTCAAATATTGAAAATATGGATAGATATTTTAATGGTAATACTTTAAAAAGTGAATATCTCTCTTGGGAAAATTCAAAAGTAAAATTCTTTTCATTAAAAAAACTTCCAAAGATAAAGTCAATGCAAAAAAAAATGGTATCACAAATTAAGGATTTTTTAGAAAGTAAGAATCTATTCCATTAGCAATACCATTTGCAAGTATTTGCTGATAATCTTTTTCATATAATCTTTTGCTTTCAATAGGATGAGATATAAATCCTAATTCAATAAGAATAGATGGCATTTGAGCACCAACTAAAACCCAAAATGGACCCTCTTTAACTCCAGTATCCCTTACATCTTTATATTTTGTTCTAGCAGCTTGTAAAAGTCCTGATTGAACATCTATTGCAAATTTATGAGAAGCTGTAATTCTTGGACGATTTAAGCTCTCTAGAAATACATTTTTTGAACTTTCACTCATCTCTCTAATATCATCTTTATTTTCCAAAGCAGCAACTTTTTTTGCTCTTTCACTTCTTGCGGGGCTTAGGAAAAATGTCTCAATACCACTTGTACTACTAGCTTTCTCTTTTGGCATAGAGTTTGTATGTATTGAGATAAAAAGATCAGCATTTTTTTCATTTGCTAAAATAGTTCTATCCATAACTTTAATAAATCTATCAGTTGATCTAGTTAGATACACTTTGTATCCTCTTTGTTTTAGAATATTTTCAAGATATCTTGTTACTTCTAAATTTATAACTTTTTCATACTGTTTATTTGGTCCAACAGCACCAACATCATCTCCACCATGTCCTGCATCTATAACTATTGTTTTATTTATAGCAATTTTTGGAGTTGTATTTTGAACTTGTTTTGAGCTTTTTGTTGGAAGATTAGTTTTACTATTAGATTCATTATTATTTTGAGCAATTTCTACTTTTTCAGTTTGAGACTCCAAAACTTCGATAGTTATCTCATTTGATTTTAATATATATTTAATTTTAGGATTGTTTTTATTTATTAATCTAATTCTTACACTATTTTCATTTTCTGTAGTAATAACTTTATCTATACTAGTTAAGCTTAGTTTTGTAGGCTCCACATATTTGTATTTTCCAGTAATATCAAAAATATATTCAAAATTTCCATTTTGCTTAATAGTAGAATACTTTAAATCTTTTTTTGATATTTTTTTATTAAATTTTATATTAATACTATCTCCACTAGATGAAATAGAACGAATAGAATTTTTTAAATCAACCATATCTTCACTATTTGAACTCAGTTGAACTTCTGGTTTTGAAATTTCTTTTATTTGTTCATCTTTTTTTGTTGATTGCTTGCTATTTATATCTATTATTAGTTGTCTTTTTGTTATTTTATAAGATGTATCTGGATTATTATTTCCTGAAATTACAATTCTTAAAACATCTGGTTGAAACTGTCCTATTGTAATTTGTTCTTCGCCTTGAATTGATAGCTTTGTAGCAAGAGCATCTTTAAAATAACCTTTTATATCAAAAACATCTCTATATAAAGGAGAAGGTTTTAGCTCAAAAAACTTAATATCATCTTTTTTTATATCAACATTAAAATCGATTATTATTGAGTTATTTGAGGTTGTAACATTTTTTATAGAATATAAAAGATTTGATTGTTTATTTTTTGTTTGTTTATCATTTTGAGTATTTGAAGAAGTTTCTGATGTTTGTATATTTTTACTATTTTTGCTTTTGATAGTTTTATCTAAAACAGCTAATTTTTTTTCATCTGGTCTTATATCTTTGTTTAACTTTTTTCCTAGTTCAATAATTTTTTTTAAATCATCAATTTTTTGATTTTCATCTTTTCTTAGTGAAGATTTTAAAAACTCTATCCTTGCCTCTTTGTACTGCTCTTCCAAGCTAGAGGCAAAAGATATATTGATAATAAGTGTAAGGCATATAAAGAATTTAGTTAAAATAACTACTCTCCTTTAGTTAATTTTTCCATTAACTCTTTAACAGAGATTATCTTATCAATTTTATATCCATTTGAACCAGAGAAAAATAGACCAGTATCTACATCACCTTTGTATGCAGCACCTAGTCTATCAGCAATACAATAACCAACAATTTTTGCTTCAGTCCCACGATTACATGGTGCTACACAGTTTGATATACATTGAACTTTTGGTGCAGTATGGTTTTCTATTGAGAATTGAAGATTTGTTTTAACTCCACGAGCAGGAAGCCCCACAGGAGAACTCATTAAAATAATATCTTCTTCTTTTGCATTTAGTAAAACATCTTTAAATTTAGCATCTGCATCACACTCATTTGTTCCTATAAATCTAGTAGCCATTTGAACTCCAGCACAACCTAAAGATAAAAATTTATCAATATCTTTTTTATCCCAAACTCCACCTGCTGCAATAACAGGAATATTTCCCCAGTTTTTAGCTTCTTCAATTACTGGAGGAATAATATTTTCTAGTTGAAACTCTTCTTTGTAACAATCTTCATATTTAAAACCTTGATGTCCTCCACTTAAAGGTCCTTCAACAATTACAGCATCTGGTATTTTATTGTATCTTTGCCATTTTTTACAAATAAGCTTTAAAGCTCTTGCACTTGATACAATTGGCACAAGTGCAACATCTGGAAAGTTTTTTGTAAATTCTGGCATATTTGTTGGAATTCCAGCACCTGTTATTATAATATTTGCACCTGCTTCACATGCATCACGTACTACTCTTCCATAGTCATTAATAGCATATAAAATATTACAAGCAAGTGGTAAATTGCCACAAATCTTTCTTGCATTGTCGAATATCTCTTTTAATGCATCTTTGCTATAAAAATTTAAAACCTCTTTTGGTTTATCTTTTTTCATAATAATATTTACTTTTGGGCTAAGTTTTTTATAGTATCCTGTACCAACTGCTGAAATTACTCCTAAACCACCTTCAAGACTAACATGTCCTGCTAATTGATCCCAGCTAATTCCTACACCCATACCACCTTGAATTATTGGATGTTTTATCTCATATTTTCCTATTTTCACAAAAGCCCTTTTTATTTTATTACTATCTTAGCGAAATTTTTTTTACCTTTTTGTAATATATATTCGCCAAAAGTTAAGTTTAACTTATCATCGCTTATTTTCTCTTGATTCACTGATACTGCATTTGAATTTATATCTCTTCTTGCTTGTGAAGTTGAATCAACTAATTTTGAATCAACTAAAGCTTGACAAATCCAAATCTCACCTTCAAAAACAAACTCAGGTATATCCGTTGGTATATCTTTTTTTGCAAAAACTTTTTCAAATTCTAATTTTGCTTCAGCTCCAGCACCAACACCATGAAATCTATCAACTATTTCAGCTGCTAAATCCTCTTTTACTTTTTTAGGGTGTAAATTTCCATTTTCTACACTATTTTTAATCTCTTCAATCTCTTTTAAGCTTTTACTTGAAAGAAGTTCAAAGTATCTCCACATAAGTTCATCTGAAATTGACAGAACTTTTCCAAACATATCAAAAGGAAGATCTGTAACACCAATATAATTTCCTAGCGATTTCGACATCTTTTGAATACCATCAAGTCCTTCAAGTATTGGCATCATTAAAACTGCTTGTTGTTTTTTACAGTTATAAGCTTTTTGTAGAGTTCTTCCCATAAGTAGATTAAACTTTTGATCAGTTCCCCCAAGTTCTACATCACTATTTAAAGCAATTGAGTCATAACCTTGAAGTAGGGGATATAAAAACTCATTTACAGCAATTGGAGTGTTTGAACTATATCTTTTTGAAAAATCATCACGTTCTAGCATTCGTGCAACTGTTAAATTTGAAGCTAGATTTATAAGTCCTGCTGTTCCTAATTCATTTAACCAAGTACTATTAAAAACAACTTCTGTTTTATCTGGATCTAAGATTTTAAAAACTTGCTCTTTATAAGTTTCAGCATTTATAAGTACATCATCTCTACTTAAAATTTTTCTAGTTTCACTTTTTCCAGTTGGATCTCCAATAGTTGCAGTGAAATCTCCAATTAAAAATTGAACAATTCCTCCAAATTTTTGAAAAGTTGCTAATTTTTGTATTAAAACTGTATGTCCTAGATGAATATCAGGAGCTGTTGGATCAAATCCTGCTTTTACGTAGAAATTTTCACCTGTTTCAAAATATTTTTTTATTAATTTTGTAATAGCCTCAATATCAATAATTTCAGCTACTCCTCTTTGAATTTCGTTTATTGCTTCTTCTATTTTATTTTCCATATTTTATTAAACCTTTATTTATTATATGCGTCTTTTTTTGACATAAAATCTATAACTTTTATATTTTTCTCAACAATTTGTCTAACTTCATCTACATTTGAATTATTTATTTCAAACTCTATATCACAATATTGAATATAAGAGTGTTTTTGTCTACCAAAAGTACAAGCTAGTATATAAAAATCACTTTTAGAAAGATATGCTAAAACTTTTGCTAATTCCCCTTTTGTATTTGGAATACTTATTAGCATTTTGTATTGAAAAACAGAGTTTTTTGCCCATTCGCAGTATAACATCTGTTCATTTTCTTTGATTTTTATATAAGCCTTATCGCACATTTTATGGTGAATTATTGCATTGTGAGAGTTTCTAAATGCAATAATATCATCTCCAAATTTTGGATGACAACAGTGGTCAAATGATACAGAATTTATATTAAAGTTCGAATAAATAAGCATATTGTCAAACTTAAACTCTTTTATTTTACTTGTGAAGATTTTAAATCTTCCCATAATTCCTTTCTCTTTTAATACTTTTTTTTCCACAATTTGTTTTGCATTTTTTAGAAAGGCTAAATTTGTTGGTACTTTGTATAGAGCTTTTACTGGATAATGTTCTAAAATATCAACATAATACCTTGAAAATATAGTATTTATAATATTTTTTCCAGCAAGGTCATCTATCTCTCTTTGTCTTTGCATACATAAAAATTTTAACTGTTTTTTTGCTCTTGAAGTTTTTACCATATCTATCCAAGAACATCTTATAATTGCTTCATTTCCTAGTTCTATTTGTATAATATCAGTACTTTTTAAAACAGTTAAAAGAGGTTTCTTTATTTTGTTTATATAACAAGAAATTGCTTTTTTTCCGACATTTGTATGAACAGCAAATGCATAATCATAAGCAGTTGAACCAATAGGAAGAATAAAAACTTCACCTTTTGGAGAGTAAACTATTATCTCATCATTAAATAAATTTTCTTTTGTTTCATTATAAAACTCTTCTATATTATCATTAGAAAACTCTAAAGATTTTAACCAATTTAGATTTGAATTTGAAGAACTATTTTTTTCTCCATTTTTATATGCCCAATGTGCTGCTATTCCATACTCTGCAACACTATTCATATCAAAAGAACGAATCTGAATCTCGTATATTTTTGAATTATAAAAAACTGTCGTATGAATAGTTTTGTATCCATTCTCTTTTGGAGTTGCTATATAATCTTTAAATCTTGAAACTAAAGGTTTAAATTCTAAATGAATATGCCCTAAGGCTTTATAGCAATCTATATCACTTGGAACTAATATTCTAATTGCAAAAAGATCAAGAACTTCTTCGATAGTAATACCTTTTCTTTGCATTTTTAAATATATTGAGTAGTGGTGTTTAATTCTTGAGTAGATTTTTATATCATTTTCTTCAAAACCATTTTTTTCTAATAAATTTTTTGTAACAGCAATGAAAGTATTGAAACTAAGCTGCATAGCTTGTTCATTTTCTTTTAAAAAATCATCAATTTTTTTGTACTCATCTGGGTAAATATAGAAAAATGCTAAATCTTCTAACTCATTTTTAAGTGTTGAAATACCAAGTCTATTTGCAATAGGAACATAAACAACTAGAGTTTCTTCAGCTATTCTTCTTTGTTTATGTTGTGGTAAAACAGCAAGAGTAAGCATATTATGAAGTCTATCACAAAGTTTTACTATTAAAACTCGTGGATCATCAATTGATGCTATTAGCATTTTTCTAAATGTAAGTGCTGCTTGAACTATTTTTGTATCACTTGAATCTTTTGAGGTAATAAAATTTTCTTCTCTAATATCTGCTACTTTTGTAAGACCTTTAACCATATTAGAGACATTCTTACCCCATTTTTCTTCAACAAATTCTAATGTAAAAGGTGTATCTTCTACAACATCATGAAGAAGTGCAGTTGCAATAACATCTTCATCTTTTGAAAAAGTACTAGTTATTGTTGCTACTAAAATTGGATGAACCGAATAAGGTTCACCACTTTTTCTAAATTGACCTTCATGAGCTTCGATAATAAAATCAATAATCTCATATAGCTTCGGGCTAATATCAATCTGCTTTTTAAGCTCTTTTATTGCCCCTTCAATTGTATTTACTAGTTGTAGCTCTTTGAAGAATAAATTCATAAAATCTACTAAGTAGAAATCTATTTTTTATCAGTAAAACCGTTGATTTTTAGCAATCCACTTGCTATTTCATCAATTGCAATATCTGTATATTTCATTTTTTGAGTATTTTGGCTTAAAAGTGGTTTTGCACCTTTACTTAATTCATCTGCTCTTTGTCCAACTGCAATTGCTAAAATATATCTATCATTGTCAACTTGTTTTAAAGCTCTTGAAATTCTCTCTTCTAATCTTTCCATTTTTTAATATCCTTTTTAAAATCTATTTTGAACTATTTAACTATCGAACATTTACTATAATCGCCTTGTACAATTCTTAGCAAATTACCTTTTTCATTCATATTTGTAACTGCAATTGGAAGTTTATTATCTTTTGCTAAAGCAATAGCAGTATCATCCATAACTTTTATATGATCTTCTAAAGCTCTATCATAAGTTAGGTTTTCTAGTTTTACTGCATCTGCAAATTTCATTGGGTCTTTATCATAAACTCCATTCACTTTTGTTGCTTTTATAAGTAGATCAGCACCAATTTCAGTCGCTCTTAGTGTTGCCCCTGTATCAGTAGTAAAATATGGATTTCCTGTTCCTGCACCAAATATTACAACTCTTCCTTTTTCAAAATGTCTCATAGCTTTTCTTACAATAAAAGGCTCGGCTATCTCTTCCATTTTTATAGCGGTTTGCAATCTTGCACTTAAACCTTTGTATTCCAAAGCTTCTTGCATAGCAACACCATTTATTACAGTTCCTAGCATTCCCATATAATCTGCACTTGTTCTTTTAATAACACCATCAGCAGCAGCAGTAACACCACGAATAATATTTCCACCACCAATAACAATAGCAACTTCAATACCGTATTCAACTAAAGTTTTTATCTCTTCAGCAATATAATCTAATATTTTTGTATCAATTCCATATCCTTCAGTTCCAGCCAATGCTTCTCCTGAGAACTTTACAAGAACTCTTTTATTCATCTATTTTATCCTTCAACAATTTTTGGATTCTATCTAAAATATAATTAACAAAAACTTAGTCTATTTTATTGAAGAGTTTGTTGCAACAATAATACTTTTTTCATTTTCTTTTTTTGATTTTTTTGTTTGGTAAAGCATATGATGCCATAGTGCAAAGCCACAAAAAGCAACACCTGCAATAATATGAGTATTTTTGGCAATTTTATTTTTCATAAACATTGAAGTTACAACAGTTGCGCCCAAAGTTGCGCTCATTCCAATTTTTGCAACTTCTTTTTGAAGTTCTAAATCAAATTTTAGCTCTTTCATCTCTTTTTTTTCTTCTTCCATAAGTTTTTATAGTTTTATTTACAGTTTTAACTGTCAAAATACCTGTGATTAAAGTCGCTAATGGTAATAAAATTGGCATAAAATATATCCTTTAATAAATTAAAAGAATTGTATTATTTAATTTCTTAAACAAAACTGATAACTATTATTAAAATCTATCTTTTTGCTAATTTTACTCCTTTTATCGAATTTAATAGCAATCCAATTGTTGTTCCGTTATGTAATATAGCTGTTACAATTGGAGAAAATAGACCAAAAGTTGCACCTAAAAGAATTGCACTATTTATTCCAACAGTTGCATTGAAGTTTGTATTTATCAAATTCATAGTTTTATTTGCAAACTCTTTTGCTTCAACAACAGCAACAATATCATCTTTTAATAAGCTAATATCAGCAGTTGCTTTTGCTATATCAGCTCCACGACTCATTGAAATTCCAACATGAGAAGAGATAAGTGCTGGAGCATCATTTATACCATCTCCAATAAAAGCAACTTTTTTACCCTCATTCATTAACTCTTTTACAATATTTGCTTTATCTTGAGGTAAAAGTTCTGCTTTTACTTCATTTATACCCAACTCATCAGCAATTTTTAGAGCTTTTGTTTTTGTATCTCCTGTTAACATTACAATATTTTTTACACCAAGAGATTTTAATCTTTTTATACTCTCTTTTGTATTTTCTCGTAACTCATCACTAAGTCCAATCGTTCCTAAAAGTTTACCATCGTATCCAACATATAGCAAAGTATCACTTTTTTTTAAAGAGTTTTCAATCTCTTTTTTGTATGAAGAAAAATCTATTTTTTCATCATCTTCTAAAAAGTGCCTGCTTCCTATAACTACATTTTTACCTTTTATTTCTGTTTTTACACCGTGAGCTACAATAAATTGCACCTCTTCATGATGCATATGTACAAAACCTCTCTCTTTTGCTGCTTTTACAACAGCTTCAGCTACAGGATGAAAATAGTGTTCTTCTGTTGAAGCTGTAAGATTTAAAAGCTTCTCTTCACTCCAATTTTTATCATAGGAATCAACACTTATAACCTCTAGTTCACCACTTGTAAGAGTTCCTGTTTTGTCAAAAACAAAAGTATCAGCACTACTTAGTGCTTCAATAGATTTTGCACCTTTTATCATAATTCCACTATGACCAGCTTTTGAAATTGTAGATTTAAAAGCAACAGGGGTTGCAAGTTTTAAAGCACAAGAATAATCAGCTTGAAGTACAGATGCAACTCTTTGAAAATCTTTTGTAAAAATATAAGCAGCTGTAGCAAGACCCAAAGTAACAGGAACTAGCTTGTCTGCAAGGCGATTTGCTTTTAGTTGAGCAGATGACTTTTCGTTTAAAGAGTTTTCTATATAGTGTTTTATTCTTTGAGTTGCAGTATTTGCACCAACTTGCTCAGCCCAAATTCTAAATCTTCCTTCTTCAACAATAGTTCCAGATATTACTCTGTCACCTCTATATTTTGCTATTGGTTCAGCTTCTCCAGTCATTGATACTTGATTAATTGTACCTGCTCCATCTATTATATGTCCATCAATTGCAATAGTACTTCCCGCTCCAACAACTACAATATCACCAATAGTTAGTTCAGATGTTTTTACTAAAATATCTATAACTTTTCCATCTATTTTTCTTTCAACCCAAGCTTCTTCAATATTAGGTCGAGCTAGTTCTTTTAGTAAATCATCACTTTTATGAACTGTTGTTTCTTCTATGTATTCACCAAGTTCTAGCATAGCATTTGTTGAGTTTGCAGCAAGATAATCTTTTCTATAAATAGAAATAGCTACGGCTGCTGCTTCAAGTACATGAGAAGTTAAACCATCATTAAATAGCTCTTTTGTACCATCAATTAGAAGAGGAATTGAAGCAACGGTTGTAATAGAAGCTTTTAAACTATTATTTGTAACCAATCTTTCGGCAATTAAAGCAGTAGTTGCAAGTAGAGTTCCTTTTATAGATGGTTCTTTGTTTGTTACACAAGATACACAAACACTAGCTTCATTTTTTGATGCAGATTTTAAAAGGTTTTCCAAAGTAATATTTTTTAAACTCTCTTCTATTTTTTCAAAGATATCTTTTTTTAGTTCAAAAATTATTGAATATGCTTTTTTGTTTACTCTTATACTTTTTATCTCATTAAACTTACTAAAATATCCTTTTAAAATCTCTTCATCTATAAAATTATCTTTTAGTATTTCAAGCTTATATCTAGCTCTAAGTCCTGTTTGATGAACTTTTATAAATTTTTTATCCATTATTTTTAGAACTCTTGCTCATTTACTTTTGAAGCTGCTTTTGCATCTTCAATTCTCTCTTTTAACTCTTCAAATCCAGCAGCTGCTAGATTTTTTGCCTTATTTATTGCTTCAAAAATACTCTCTTGAGCATTTTTATTTGTTAAAATGTAAGTTGCTACTGCTCCAATTAATGCACCTTTTATAAAATCACCATTTAAAAAAGAGTTTGATTGATTTTGTTCTTGAGCATTTGTATTTTGTCCTATAAAATTCTGATTTACACCACTATTTATATATGGATTTTGGTTTATATTTAGTCCATTTTGATTGTTATTTCTTGTGCTAGTTATATCTGTATTGTATTGATTAAAATTTTGATTCTTATTAGTCATTTGAGTTTTCCTCTAATTCTAGATTTTGGTTTATTAAGTATTTTTGCTCTAGTTTTTCTTCAATTATTTCTAATGCATAAACTCCAGCCATTCCAATAGATGCTGATGTTAAAGCTCTAAGATAATTTCCTTCACCAATATAGTTTGTTGTTGCAATGGCACTTCCTGTTACAATAGCACCTTGAGTTGCTTTTTTTGTTGTATCTTTTATTGCTTCACACTTTTTTATTTGACCATTTTGATACTTTTTATAATTTATTGCACCACTAATAACAGCACTCGCTATCGCACCACTTATTACATGACCTAAAATATTTCTAGGTGTTCCTGTATTTATATTTTTCATCAATTTGCCTCTTTATTTTGAGTAGTTTTCGGTTTTCTTGAATATGCTTTTTTTGTACTTTTTGATTTTTCAACTATTTTTTTTGTATCTTCTTTTTCAAACTTCTTTTTTGTTTGTGAAATTTTTGTTTCAATATCTTTTTTTAAAATCTCACCTTTCTCTTTTGCATCATTAAAAAAAATCTCACCCTTTTTTTTAATAATTTCTCTATTTTTATAAGCAACAACTCCCAAAGCTCCAAGAGCTAAACCAGCTATAAATGGTAATGCCATTTTTTACTCCTTGTTTGAATTTTGATTTTCTAAAAACTGATTTAAAAGTGCTATAATTGCAGCTCCGCTAACAGCTCCACCTAAAAATTGAAAACTTATATTTGAAAATAGTTTTGAACTAAGATTTGAAATTGTACTTTCATCTATATTTCCACTCATAAGATTATCTACAATCTCTTGATACTCTTGCATTTTTTTCATAATATCTTCACTATTTGAAGAAGAGTTAAAGGCATTGTAGTGATTTATTACACAAGATCTAAAAGTTGGTAAATGATTGTTAAAAGAAGTAGCTTGAAGTCTAAAAAGTGCATCTGTAATATCACTTTTTGTTGAGTTTGTTAAAAGATTATTATACATAGCAATATTTTCAATCTCTGCTGCAACTCCTAATTCATAACACTCTATTAGATTATTTGGTATTTCTATTTTATCTTTCCAGTCATTCATTGGAACTTCTACACTATATTTTTCTGCCAATTTTATAAGAATACTATAGTGTACTGCTTCAGACTCTTTTATATTTATAAATGGGTTTATATTTCCAAAAGTTTCAATTATTTTGCTATAAGTTTCATAAGCTTTAAACTCATCATAAATAGCAATTTGTAAAATCTGCTCATCAATATTGATATTTGAATTTAAATCAACTCTTTTTTGAATTAAAATATTGTAGTCAAGGGCCATTAAATAGCCTCCTTTGCAAGATTATTTATAATTTGTGTTATTTCATCTATATTCTCATTTTTTATCAAATCTTCCCATAGTTTTGGCTTAAAAATAGTAGGGTTATATATAATTGTAACTGAGGCTATAATTTTATTTATTTTAATCTCTTCTATGCCAGATATCTTTTTTGGGAGATTTGTAATATCATCTAAAGATATATTCTCTCCTTCATTAACTATTTTTGGATCTACTCTAACCCTTAATCTTCCAGGACTATGAGCAATAATAGTAAAATAACTAGAAAGTTTTACTATAGATTCACTATTTATCATTTAGACCTTCTAGAAACTCTTTTTGTGTCTCTTTTTTCCCTAGAATTATAAGTAGAAATACTCCAATAATTGCAGCACTAATTGAACTAGCAAAAATACCAATTTTTACAGCACTTACAATATGTGGATCATCAAAAGCTAGAACTGAAATAAAAATTGACATTGTAAATCCAATTCCTGCTAAGAATCCAACTGCTAAAATTTCACTCCAAGTTACATTTGATGGTTTTTCACTAATTTTAAATTTTGATGCAAGATAAGTTGAAGCTAAAATACCAATAGGTTTACCAATAAGTAAACCTAAAAATACTCCAAGAACAATTGTTTTATTCTCTACAACACTTGCAAAATCTAGCTCAACACCTGCATTTGCAAATGCAAAAACTGGCATTATAATAAATGCACTGAAGTTATGAAGTGCATTTTCAACTCTTAAAAGTGGACTTTGTGAGTTATGTTCTTCTATCTCTTCAACTGTTGTATTTTTTGCTTTTAAAGGAATTACAAAAGCTAGAAGAATTCCAGCTATTGTTGAGTGAATACCAGAACTATGTATAAAAATCCATAGAAAAATACCAACAAATAAGTAAGGCATAACACGAACTAGATTAAAATAGTTAAAAATCATAAGAATAAAATATGTTAAAACTGAATAAAGTAAAAAATCATAATGAAGTTCACTTGTATAAAATATTGCAACTACAACTATTGCACCTAAATCATCTACAACAGCTAAAGTTACTAAAAATACTTTTAAAGATAGACTAACTCTTTTCCCTAAAAGCATTAAAATTCCTAAAGCAAAGGCAATATCTGTAGCCATAGGAATTCCAAATCCTGTTGGATGAGATTGATTTACACTTAGATACAATATTGCTGGAATAATCATTCCTCCAAGTGCTGCAATTATAGGAAAAGATGCTTTTTTAAGGCTTGAAAGCTCACCTACTAGCATATCTCTTTTTATTTCAAGACCAACAACTAAGAAAAATAGTGCCATTAAAACATCATTTATCCAATGCTGAAGGCTCATAGAAAAAGTATGTGACCCAAAAGAGAAACTAAAATGTGTTTTTAAAAGTTCGAAATATTGTGGAGCAAACATAGAGTTTGCTACATAAACAGCTAAAACTGTCACCAAAAAAAGCTGAACTCCACTTAATGTTGCAGTTGAAATAAAGCTTCTTATAAATTTGTATTGATTCTTTATATTTACAATCTTTCTTAAGTAGCTAGCAGAAAGTAATTTACCCATTTTTATTGCACTCCTTACATTTTCCTTTTAGGATAATATTTTCAATTTTATAATCTTGTAAAAGAAAATTTGGTTTTTCAAAAATACACTCAATATTTGAACAGTTGTTGCAAATAAAGTGTGAATGCTCAATATCTTTTATTTCAAAATATCTTTTTTTATCATTTGATTCAAAAGAGTTTATAAGGTTTTCTTCTTCAAAAATTGTGATATTTCGGTAAAAAGTTGCCTTATCCATAGATATTTTATCTTTTATATCTTCATAACTTAATGGTTTACTTGAGTTTATAAGTATATCCAAGATAGATTTTCTGGCACTTGTAAGTTTTATATTTGAAAAATTTTCTTTTATCATAAATTTATTCTAACTAAAATTTAATTAAGTGCTACTAAGTTGCATTAAAGAATAAAAAGTTTAGAATGTCAAAAAAATTTGCAACCTAGTTGCATAATACACTAAACAAAAAGGATAAAAATGAGAAATTATTTAGTAGTTTTTATGTTATTTACAACAATTTTATTTGCTTCAAAGCAAGAGTTAACAGTTACAATTTTACCACAAAAATATTTTGTAGAAAAAATAGTAAAAGATAAATTTGATATTAATGTTATGGTAAAACCAGGGAGTTCTCCTCATAATTTTGAACCAAAAGCATCTCAAATGAAATCTTTGGGTAATTCAAAGGCATATTTTATGATAGGTGATTCTAGTGAAAAAGCTTGGATTAAGAGATTCAAGCAAAATGCAAAAAATACAATTTTTATTGATACAACTGTTGGAGTAGAAAAAATTGCAATGCTTGAGCACACTCACCATGAGGATGAACATAAGCACGATAATCATTCGCATGATAAACACTCTCATGGAGAAGATGGACTTGATCCTCACATTTGGTTAGACCCAATAAGTGTAAAAACTCAAGCAAAAAATATTTATGAAGCAATGGTTAAAATAGATGAACCAAATAGTGATTTTTATAAAGCTAATTATGAAGATTTTTTAAATGAGCTTGATAGTTTAAATAAAGAAATAAAAAATATTTTAGAACCACATAAAGATTCTGCTTTTATGGTTTTTCACCCATCTTGGGGATATTTTGCTGCAAGGTATGATGTTGAACAAATCTCTATTGAGATTGAAGGAAAAGAGCCAAAACCAAATGAGTTACTTGAATTAGTAGAAGAAGCAAAAAAACATAATATAAAAATAGTATTTGTATCACCTCAATTTTCACAAAAAAGTGCAAAAACAATTTCACAAAATATTGGTGCAAATGTAGTTTCTATTGATCCACTTAGTGATGACTGGAAAAATAATTTACTTTTTGTTGCAAAAGAGATATCAAAAAGTTATAAATGATTTTTCAAAATAGAGCTTATAACAGCTCTATTTTTTACTTTTCATATGCTTACTCATCACTATAAACACAAACATTAAAATCCTTTACAAATCCATCTTCCAAAACACAATGTTTATGAAAAAACTCTTTTATATAAGGTTTATTGCAGTGAAGCTCAAAAGCCTCTTTTGATTCCCAAATTTCATTAAATACTATTGGAAAACTTTTCCCAGTTGCATTTGGATGACTTATATGTTTTGTGACAATATATTGAATACAACCATCTTCTCTTATAGTTTGTGGTTCTAAAGATTGTAATACTTTAAATAACTCTTCGTTTAAACCTTCTTTTGCTTCAAATGAAGCTATACAATATATTTTTTTTGACATAATTTTTCCTTTTAAAAATCTAATTTTTTTATCATATGATAGAAATTGCTTCCTGAAACTTTAAGTATCTCATTTTTTTCAAAGCCTAATTTTTCATATAAAGCCAATGCTTTTAAATTTTCAAAATCAACCAAAAGTGAAATTTTTTTAAATCCTAGCTCTTTTGCTTTATCTTCAATAAATATAAATAACTCTTTTGCTATTCCATTACCTTGAAAATCTTTTAGAACACTAACTGTATCTATATAAAACTCATCTTTAAAGCACTCTTTTTCAAAAGAGTCTAAAAAAATATTTTTTGTTTTTAAGTGTTCAAGTATTGGAGAATCTAGCTTTTTTATATCATTTGAATTATAGGCAATTATTAACGCAATATTGTTATTATCTAGCTCATAAACCCAAATATTTTTGTAACTCAATCTATTTATATCCATTTTTACATATAAATCTAAAGTCTCAAGGATTTTTTTCTCTTCGTTTTCACCTGTTAATGTATTTGCAATGTCGTGAATTGCATCATAAATTAGTCTTGAAATATTATTAATATTGTTTTTATCTGCTTGTTTTATCATCTCTTTTCTAAACCTTAAATAGTATTTAATTTATCAAACTCTTTTTTTATCTCTTCTATATTTTCAACTCCAACAGAGATTCTAAGAAGATTTATAGGAAGATTTATCTTTTCTAAAAACTCTTTACCTTCTTTACTTCCTATTAAATCATAATGTGCCAAATAAGTGTATGGCATTAAAAGTGTAAACTCAGTTCCAAGGCTTGGACCTTTTGGAAAGTTTAAACTATCATAAACTTTTTGAAAATCTTTTTTAAATGTAAGTGATATTATTCCACATAGACTATTTTCATCAATCATAAGTTTTTCATAATTCTTTTTATAATTTGGACTTAAACAGTAAAAAATCTTGTCAATATATGATGATTTTTGAAAATATTCAACTAACTTTTTTGTATTTGAAGATATTTTTTTAACTCTTGATTTATAATCTTTTATCTCTAAAGCCAATCTTTGAATATCTTTTATATATGGCTCATCACAATGTTTAAAAAATTCTTGAGAAATATGGGATATTTTTGAATTTTCATTTAAAATAATAGCACCCATTAAAACATCTGCATTTCCACAAGCAAATTTTGTTAAAGACTCCACATAAATATCAGCATATGAGTCTAAATTTAGATTATATGGAGTTGCAAAAGTAGAGTCTATAACCAAAGGAATATTATACTTTTTGCATAAATTTTTAAGTTTTTCTAAATCAACTGTTTGTATAAGTGGATTTGTAGGAATTTCTGTAACTATTGCTGAAACTTTTAATCCATTTTCTTTTAAAAACTCTTCAAAACTATCAAGATTTGTAATATCATGAAAAATTTTACTCTCTTCAAAATAGTGATTTATAATGTTCATGGTATCAAGATATAACCATCCTAGTTGAACTAAAATAGTTCTTCCATTTTTTGCTTGAATATTTTTAATTCCTTTTAAAACACAATACATTGCATTCATTCCTGAAGGGCTTAAGCATATATTTTTAAGGGGTTGATTATAGGCGTTTGATAAAGTTGAAATTAGAATATCTTTTGCTTTTGTTTCATCTGCAAGCTCTTCTTGATGAATACTTGAAATTATTCCTATATTATACAAATAATTTTCAGCTAATCTTGAAGATAAATTGTAACCAACATGTTGAATAAATTTTAAAACTTTTTTGTACTGTCTTCCTTTTAAAACCATAATTACACCAAAATCTTCATCAATATCTATGGGATTATTTATATAAAATCTCGAACTTACAACGTTTACTGCCTTTTTACTACTAAGAAGAATAAGTTCATATTTATCACTAACTTTATATTTTGTTTTTAAATAAATTGCTAGTTTTTTAAGATATGGATGAACTATAAATCTAGGATATGCAACTGTAATTTTTTCTAAAATTTCTGGTGTTTGTTCTTCATAATCTATTACATCTTGAAGTGTTGGCATACTTGTGGAAACAGCATGAATATTATTTTCTGGTAAAGTTTTTCCACAATAAATTGGCTTAAAAATAGAGTTTATTATCATTTTATAGCTTCTAACAAATCCTCTTTTAAATCTTTTAAATTCTCAAATCCAATAGAGAATCTAACTGTACTATCAGATATTCCAATTGCTTTTAACTCATCTTTTGAAAAAGAAGCATGAGATATTTTAGAAGGTATTTCAACTCTACTATCAGCACTTCCAAAAGAGCATTTTTCTCCAAATATTTTTGCATTTTCTATAAATTTTTCTGCTAGTTCAATGCTTTTAAAATCAGCACAAAAAACACTAGGGATTATCTTCATCTGTTTTTTTGCCAAAGCTCTTTGGGGATGTGATTTTAAAGCAGGAAATGTTACTTTTTCTATAAAATCTTGTTCTTCAAGCCATTTAGCAAATTTTTTTGCTAATTTCTCACTAGCTTTCATTCTAACTTTTAAGCTACTAATTCCAAGTGATATTAGATGTACATCAAGAGGATTTTGGTTTCTTCCTAAAGCATTTGAGTAATAGTGAAGTTTATCTGCCCACTCTTTATCTTTTGCAACAATTGCACCTGCAATTACACTTCCATGACCACTAATAAATTTAGTTGTAGAAAACAGTGAAAAATCAGCTCCTAAATCAAGAGGTTTTTGGCTAATAAAAGTTGCAAGTGAGTTATCAACCGCAAAAAGAGAGTTATGTGCTTTACAAAGTTTTGATATCTCTTTTAAATCTATTATTTTTAAGCCTGGATTTGTAGGACTTTCACAAAGAACTAAATCTATATTATTTGTTTTTAAAATATGTTCAAGCATATTTAAGTCTGTAAAATCTGTAAAGTTTACATTAATATTATATTTTTCTTTAAAAACTTTTAAAAGCCTAAAAGTTCCGCCATAACAATCAGCTTCAACCAAAATAGATGAGTTTGCTTTTAAAAGAGTTTCAAATAATAAAGATACAGCTCCTATTCCTGTATGAGTACAAACAGCTCCATAGCCATTTTCTGCAAAAGTAAAAAAGTTTTCTAAAGTAGCTCTTGTTGGATTATCACTTCTTGTATAGTCATATGTTTTATCGCCATTTTGGTTTTTTAAATCAAAAGTTGCTGTGTTATATATTGGAAAGTGTGAAGAGTTTGTAGGCTCTTTAAAAGGTGCAAAATCTTTTAAATGGCAAAGCATAGTTTCTAAACTTTTATTCATAAAAATCCTTAAATTGGCTAATTTTTGGGAAATTGTACCAAAATAAATTTAATCTTATTTGATACAAAATTTTGCTATAAATTTATTTGAAAGTTTATTTATATAAAAGGATAAGAGATGCTTAAAAGTATATTATTATTAATATTTATAATATTTTTTCAAGCTTGTGCAACTTGGAGTGGAGTAAAACAAGATAGCAAAACAGCTTGGAAAGCTACAAAAGAGACAACAACTGAAGTTGTAAAAGATGTAAAAAAATCAATTCACGAAGCAACTGATGATTAAATGCTATTCAATTTCTCTAACTCTTAAAAATGAAGCAAATTTTGGTTTACCATTTTTTGTAAAACCATAGTATTTAAAAGTTACAAACTCTCCAATCTTTGGTGGATTTAATCTATCTTTTTGTGTAAATCCACCACCTAAGTTAAAAGTAGTTTTGTTTTTTAATTCTATTTTTAAACTTTTAAATGAACCATCTTTATTAAAATTATGTGAAATAACTTTTCCTTCATCATCAAAAAACTCTTTTACTTTTAAAGAGTTTGTAGTTCTTCCAGTTTCATAAGCTAAATTTGGATTTTTTATAATCACACCTTCTGCGCCATTTTTTAAGAGTTCTTGCAAAAAGCTATCTAAATGATTTTTATCTTTACTAACTATTTGAGGAATAATTTTTATATATATACTTGGATTTGTATCTAAATAGCTTTGTAAAAAATCTAATCTATTTTTAAAATTTCCATTTGCATTTGGAATTTCAAAAATATTGTAAGTTATCTTTTCCCAATTTTGTGACTCTTGTTGGCTTAAAACTATGCTTTGAATATTTTCAAAATCACCTCTTTTTGTCCATAACTCACCATCAAGAGCAAATGGTGGAAAATCTTTTGTAAACCAAGAGGGAGCAAATATTTTATTTCTGTTTTTTGTAAATAACTCTTTTCCATCCCAATATGCTCTAATACCATCTAGTTTTTCACTCATATACCAATTTGAAATATCAATAGAATCTTTATAATTTGAAGGTTTTTGTAAATTTAATGCAAAAGCAAAATTTACAAAAAGAAAAAGTGTTAATAAAATTTTTATAAAATTCTTAAATAGTTTGATTTTAAACTGTAACATAATTTTATTTTAGCTAAAATAATTCGATTTTCAATATAAAAGGGAAAACTTTGAATAAAGATATTTTAACAGATGGCGAAAAAAAGGTTTTATTAGACTCTATAAGAACAGTTGAGGATTTTCCAAAACTTGGTATTAGCTTTAAAGATATTACAACACTTTTAAACAATAAAGATGCATTTGAACTACTTATGAACCATCTTGAAGATAGATATAAAAAATATAATTTAGATTTTATAGCAGGAATTGAAGCAAGAGGATTTTTATTTGGAGCAGCTCTTGCTTCAAGACTAAAAATTGGTTTTGTACCAATACGAAAAAAAGGAAAACTTCCAAGTACAACTTTATGTGAAAAGTATGAACTTGAGTATGGATTTGATGAGGTTGAAGTTCATTTTGATGCTTTTAGAGATATTAAGAAATCAAAAGTTCTTTTAATAGATGATTTGGTTGTAAGTGGTGGAACAGCAGTAGCAGCAGCTAATTTAATAGAGAAATTAGATGCTACTTTAGTAGAGGCTTGTTTTATTTTAAATTTCTCTATTTTACCTGGAAAAGCAAAAATGCAAGAGAAAACTTCTGTGTATGCGGTGTTAGAAATATGAGTAACTATATTCCTAAAAAAAGTAAATTTGATCCTAATTCAAATGGTGAATTTGGAATTTTTGGTGGACAGTATGTTCCTGAAACATTGATGCCAATTTTAGAAGAGCTTGAATCTACTTATACAAAATATAGATTTGATAAAGAGTTTTGGGCTGAAGTTAACTACTATTTAAAAGATTATGTTGGACGTGAAAATCCACTATATTTTGCAAAAAACATAAGCGATGAAATTGGTGCAAAAATCTATTTAAAAAGAGAAGATTTAAATCATACTGGTGCGCATAAAGTTAATAATGTAATAGCCCAAGGCTTGTTGGCTAAAAAAATGGGTAAAAAAAAGGTTATAGCTGAAACAGGAGCAGGGCAACACGGTGTTGCAACTGCTACAATTGCAGCACTTATGGGTTTAGAATGTACTGTTTTTATGGGTGCAAAAGATGTTGAAAGACAAGAGTTAAATGTATTTAGAATGAAACTTTTAGGTGCTAAGGTTGTTGCAGTTGAAAGTGGAAGTAAAACTTTAAAAGATGCAATGAATGAAGCAATTAGATATTGGGTAACAAATGCACGTGATACTTTTTATATAATAGGAACAGTTGCAGGTCCTCATCCTTATCCTATGATGGTGAGAGATTTTCAAGCAATTATTGGTTATGAGTCAAGAAAACAAATTTTAGAAAAAGAGAATAGGCTACCTGATTATGTAGTTGCATGTATTGGTGGTGGATCAAACTCTATTGGTATGTTTTCTCACTTTTTAGAAGATGTTAATGTTACTTGTGTTGGAATAGAAGCTGGTGGTTTAGGACTTGATACACCTAAACATGGTTCTTGTTTAGCATTAGGAACTCCTGGAATTTTACATGGACAGTGTTCATATTTGCTCCAAGATGAAGATGGACAAGTTTTAGAAGCTCATAGTATTAGTGCAGGTCTTGATTATCCTGGAGTTGGACCAGAACATAGTTTTCACAAAGATAATAAAACAGTAACTTATGACAATATAACTGATAAAGAAGCTCTTGATGCTTTTGTTTGGCTAAGTCAAAAAGAGGGAATTATTCCAGCATTTGAATCAGCTCATGCAATTGCATATTTGAAAAAAGCAAAAGAGAAATTAAAAAATAAATTAGTAATAATTTGTCTATCTGGTCGAGGAGATAAAGACATGGTACAGGCAAAAAGCTTATTAAATTTTGACTAAGGATAAAAATGAGAGAACTTTTTAGGAAAATTCAGCCATATACAGGAAAGATTTTTGCAGTAGGATTGATAACATTTTTGTCTTTTCTTTTTTATAATTTATACAATGCTCCTGTTGATGGATTTGAAGAGAAATTTATATATTTACTCAAACAATATGGATATGTGATACTTTTTGTATGGAGTATGTTAGAGGGTGAAATGGGGCTAATTATGGCTGGACTTATGACTCATGATGGCTCTATGAACCTATTTTTAGCTATTTTTGTTGCAGGTCTTGGTGGATTTGCTGGTGATCAAGTATATTTTTATATTGGTAGATTTAACAAAGAAGGTGTTTTAAAAAGATTAAGAGGTCAAAGAAGAAAGTTTGCATTTGCTCATTTACTTTTAAAGAAACATGGTTGGCCAATAATTTTTACTCAAAGATACATGTATGGAATGAGAACAATTATACCAATTTCTATCGGTCTTACAAGATATGATGCTAAAAAATTTGCATTTATAAATTTGATAAGTGCATGGTGCTGGGCTTCTATTACAATTATTCCTGTTTGGTATTTTGGAAATGAGATTATGGTTGTACTTCACTGGGCAAAAGAGCACTGGTATTTAGCAATTCCAATAGCAGCAATTTTTGGTGGAGGAATTATATATTATTTTAATAAGGCAACAAAAAAAATTGAAAAAAGGGTAATGGATGAAAATTAATATTGTAGAAATATCAAAAAATAAAGAGTTTGATTTAGAGATTATTTTAATAAATAATATAAATGAAATAGAGTCTGAACAAGATAAAGAGATTTTAGAAAATCTTGAATTTAAAGTAAAAGATGAAACAGCTATTTTATTAGCACAAAGTAAAAAAATCTATGTTGCTTTTGAAGAGTTTTCATACGATAGTTTAGCAATTGCTATGGCAACTGCAATTAAGAGATTTAACTCAACAAAGTATAAAAGCGTAAATTTCTTATTAAATAATATTTTAAAAGATAATTTTAAAGCTCTAGTAGAAGGTGCAATTTTAGGTTCATATTCATTTGATAATTATAAGAGTGAAAAAGAGAGCAAAAAACAAGAGTTAACTTTTGTAGTTGAAGATAAGGATTCTGAATTAATTTCTATTTTAAAAGAGTCGCAAATTATTTGTGAAGCAGTAAATAGTGCAAGAGATATGGTAAACACTGCACCTGCTGATTTTACACCAAAAAGTTTTGTAAAAGAGGCACAAAGTATTGCAAAAGAGTTTGAACTTGATTGTGAAGTTTTAGGTGAAAAAGATTTAGAAAAACAAAAAATGATGTCAATGCATAGTGTTGGACGTGCTTCAATTCATGAATCACAACTGATACATATTAAATATAAACCTAAAAAATCAATAAAAAAAGTTGTACTTGTAGGAAAAGGTTTGACTTATGATAGTGGTGGGTTATCTTTAAAACCAGCTGATTTTATGGTTACTATGAAAGCTGATAAATCAGGAGCAGTTGCTGTCTTAAATACTATAAAAGTTATTGCAAAATTAAAATTACCTATTGAAGTGCATGCTATTATTGGTGCAGTTGAAAATATGATTGGTGGAAATGCTTATAAACCAGATGATATTTTAAGAGCTAAAAATGGGAAAACAATTGAGGTGCGAAACACAGATGCTGAAGGAAGACTAGTTCTTGCTGATTGTTTATGTTATGCTCAAGATGAGATTAAAAATATAGATTATATTTTAGATTTTGCAACACTTACAGGTGCTTGTGTTGTTGGGCTTGGAGAATATACAACAGGAATTATGGGAAATAGTGAAGAGCTTAAACATCAAGCTTTAATTTCAGCACAAAATTCTGGAGAGTATGTTACAAAACTTGATTTTAATAGATATCTAAAAAAATGTATTAAATCTGAGATAGCGGATGTTTGTAATATATCAAATACTAGATATGGTGGTGCAATAACGGCTGGAATGTTTTTGGATAACTTTATTTATGATGAAAATAAAAATAAATGGATACATTTTGATATAGCTGGACCTGCTTTTGTAGAAAAAGCTTGGGGATATAACCCTTATGGTGCTAGTGGAACAGGTGTTAGAATGGCTGTTCAATTTATAAAAGATTTAACAAAATAGTAAATTTAATATATTTATATAACTATATTATTAATTTTCAAATCAAACTAAAGTTGGTATTTTTATACCAACTTTTACTATTTTAATATATCTAAAATCTCTTTTGTATCTTTATAAATCCTAAAAACTTTATTTTCAACTTCATAAACTTCAGTATTTTTTATTCTTGGATATTTACTTGTAACAATTCTTCCATTGCTCAAAATATTGCTATTTGCAAATTGTCCTTTTTCTATTTTTTTCTCCCAACCAGGAGGAAGAGTTCCTCCATTGTTTAATTTTTTTTGTAAACCAGGAGGAATATCTTTTTGTTTTTCATTTTTCATTTTTTTATCATTATAGTCTTTATCTTTTTGATAATTATTAGCTTTATGTTCTCTTTTTTTACTTCCTTTTTCATCATCAACTTGCTTTGCATAAATAGATGAACTTAATAAACAAATTGTTAAAAATGAAATAATAACTCTTTTATTTAACATAATAATCCTTTTTTTGTATTTTAAAAATTTTACTATAATATATTGAAATGTGATAACTTATATTTTAAAATTTATTAAAAAAGTACAAAAACTTATATTTGTTAAATGATTATAATTGAGTCTGTAAATAGATTGATTTTCATTAGTGATTATATTAATTTTTATAAAATGAGATACTAAAAATTGGTTGCGGAAACAGGATTTGAACCTGTGACCTTCGGGTTATGAGCCCGACGAGCTACCTAGCTGCTCTATTCCGCGATAATAAAGAAAAAACATTTATAAATTAAATTCTTTATAAAATTAATATAAGAAAATTATTTTAGTGGATGGGGTAGAAGGATTCGAACCTTCGAGTGACGGTACCAAAAACCGTTGCCTTACCGCTTGGCGATACCCCAGAAGGACTGTAAACAAAATAAAAGTGGAGCTGGTGAAGGGAGTCGAACCCCCGACCTGCTGATTACAAATCAGCTGCTCTAGCCAACTGAGCTACACCAGCACTTTTAATTATATTATGGTGTCAAAAGAGAGACTTGAACTCTCGACCTCCGGCTTATGAGACCAGCGCTCTAGCCAGCTGAGCTACTTTGACCTATAAATTAAATAATTGGTTGCGGAAACAGGATTTGAACCTGTGACCTTCGGGTTATGAGCCCGACGAGCTACCTAGCTGCTCTATTCCGCGATAAAAAAACAAAGAACACACTTATAAAAGTGGAGCGGGAGACGAGACTCGAACTCGCGACAGTCTGCTTGGAAGGCAGAAGCTCTAGCCAACTGAGCTACTCCCGCATAACCTCTTCTTAAAAAAGGATTGAAATTATACTTTAAAATAATTAAAAGAAACTTAATATTTAAATTGTATTTTAATAACAAAACATTTCTTAAATTGGAGTGGAATTATAATAGATTAAATATTAATAAACACTTAATTTAAATAAGTAATTTACAAAAAATATAGTTAATATTTATTTTTAGTATGCAAAAATGTGTAAATATAGAGAAATAGAGATTTCTTATAACAAATATTAGATTAATTAATCTATCTTTAAAGTTTATTTTATAGAATGTAAACTCGTTATAAAAAAGGGGATAATAATGAATATAAATTCACTAAAAATAAAATTACTTCTAATAACAATAGTTCCTTTTACTATAGGAATTTTTGTTCTTTCAGGAATTAACTTTGAAAAGACACAAAATACTTTAAATAATACATTAAAAAAGTTTGAAACTACTATTACAAAAGAGAAAGAGTCATTAATACAGCATCAATTTGAAGTTGCTCAAACACTTATTAAAACAATTATTGATAAAGAACAAAATATAGATTTAGCAAAACAAAAAGTTATAGAACTTTTAACAGGTGTTAGATATTTAGATGATAAGAGTGGATATTTTTTTGCTTATGAGCAAAGAGGTGCTGACTATTATTTTGCTTTTCATCCAGCAAATCCAAAATTAAATAATACAAAAACAAATATAAAATCTCCAGATGCAAAAGGTTATGCTTTTAGAGAAGATTTAATTAAATTTTCAAAAGAGCAAAAATATATAACTTACCATTATGAAAATCCAGCAACAAAAGATGTTGTATTAAAAATGGCTTCATCTATTTTTATTCCAGAATTTAACTGGGTTTTAGTAACTGGAATATATGCAGATGATATTCAAAAAGATATAAATGAATTACAAGAAGAGATGAATTCAGATATAAATACACTTTTTTGGATAGCTATTTTTGTTACAGTTTTGTTGAATATTGTTTTAATTTCTATAATTGTTCCATCTATAAATAAAATTATTTTAAAACCACTAAATATATTTCAAACAACTTTAGAGTCATTTTTTAAATATTTAAATAATGAAAGTAATAAAGTTGATAGAATCAAAAATTATTCAAAAGATGAAATAGGTCATATGTCAAAAATACTTGATCAAAATATTGAGATTGCTAGAAAAGAGATAGACGATAATAATCTGTTTATTGAAACTACAATAGATATTTTAGAAAAATTCCAAAAAGGAGATTTATCTCAAAGATTAAATATAGAAGTTGATGATATTAATTTATCAAAATTAAAATCTGTTATGAATCAAATGGCGCAGGAATTAGAAAAAAATATTGTGAATGTTTTAAAAGTAATAGATGAATATAGTAAATATGATTATGTAAATAGAGTTGATACAACAAAAATTTCAAATCATATATTACAACTTGCAAATGGTGTTAATATTTTGGGAGATTCAATAACAAAAATGTTGATTGAAAATAAAAATAATGGAGAAACTTTATCGGAGAGTTCAAATATACTTCTAAGTAATGTTGAAAAACTAAATGAAAGTTCTACTAGTACAGCTGCAAATCTTGAAGAAACAGCTGCGTCTTTAGAAGAGATGACTTCAAATTTAAGAAATAGTACTCAAAATGTAGAGAAAATGACAAATATATCTTCAAGCGTAACTTCTAGAGCAAAAAATGGAGAAAAACTAGCAAATCAAACTGTTTTATCTATGGAAGAGATAAATACAAAAATTTTGTCTATAAATGAGGCAATAAGCGTAATAGACCAAATAGCATTTCAAACAAATATTCTAAGTCTAAATGCTGCAGTAGAAGCTGCAACTGCGGGAGAAGCTGGTAAAGGTTTTGCAGTTGTTGCTGGTGAGGTTCGAAATCTTGCAAATAGAAGTGCCCAAGCAGCAAAAGAGATAAAAAATATAGTTGAGATTGCAACACAAAAAGCAGATGAAGGAAAACATATTGCAAATAGTATGATAAATGGTTATAGTGAATTAAATAGTGATATTTTGCAGACAATAGAGCTTATAAAAGAGTTTGAAAATTCAAGTAAAGAACAACTTTTAGGAATAGAGCAGATAAACAATGCAGTTGCTATTTTGGATCAAAAAACACAGCAAAATGCGAATGTTACGTCACAAACAAAAGATATTGCAATATCTACCAATAGTATTTCAAAACTTATTATTGAAGATGTAAATAAAAAGAGATTTAAAGATAAATAGTTCTCTTTTCTATATTTTTAAGTTTTCCAATAGCTTAATTGAGAGTTTATGAAAATCTAAATATTTAGATTTTTCATCTCCAATAAATTTATAAAAATCAACTCCTTTTATAGATAAAATTTGTTCAAAATCTTCTTTTTTTAGTTTTTCAAACTCAAAGTGAGTATTTATATATTTTTCTTGATAATTTTTAAATATCTCATCTTCAAAGTTTAAGATATTATCTGCTTTGTTTAATTCAGGGCATGCCTTATCAATATAGATAAAATTATTAATATTTGGGCTTAGAGGGTAAGTTTTACATACTTTTGGTCTATTTTCATAAATTGTACATTTAAAATCTTTTAGGTGTGGACAAAAATCAAAACCATTTGATAGTAAAATTACAGGTTTTACAAAACCTAAAGAGCCAAAAATAAATAAAATAGGAAAGTTTTGATAAACATCTTCAAACTCCTCTTTTAGAATTTGTGAAAAAATAGAACCAAAAGTTCCACTACAACAATGAGCAGAGCAATTCTTACAATCTCCAAATTTAATATTTTTGTTTTCAAGTTTTACAAAGTTTTTCATAGATGCAATTTTACATACATTTTAAAAGAATTAGATAAAATATGAAAAAATTTAAGGAAAATTATGCAAAAGAAACTTATTCAAATTATAAAAAAAGCTGGAAAAATTTTAAAAAAAGGTTACTACTCAAATAAAGAGATAAATTTTAAAGCAAAAAAAGATTTAGTTACAAAATATGATTTGGCAGTTGAAAATTATCTAAAAAAAGAGTTTTCTAAATATTTCAAAGAGTTTAACCTTATAGCAGAAGAGTCAGATAATACTCTTGTAGAGTTTGGAAATTCAATAATAATTGATCCAATAGATGGCACAACAAATTTTGTAAATGGTGTACCTCATACTGCTATTTCAGTTGGAGTTTATAAAGATAAAAAGCCATATATTGGTGTAGTATATAATCCTATTTTAGATGAGTTATATTTTGCAAAACATAAAAAAGGTACATTTTTAAATGGTAAAAAAATTAAAGTAAGTTTACAAAATGATTTACAAAAATCACTTCTAGCTACAGGTTTTCCATATAGTAGTGCGGAAAATACAAAAGATTTAAAAGATGTTATAAAAAAGATTGAGAATATTTTGCCTGAGTGTCAAGATTTAAGAAGACTTGGAAGTGCATCTATTGATTTATGTATGGTTGCAAGAGGGGTATTTGAAGGCTATTATGAGATGAATTTAAAACCTTGGGATGTTAGTGCCGGAATTATAATTTTAAGCGAAGCTGGTGGAAGAATTACAAATATTAGAGGTACAACTTTTGATATGTTTAAAGATAAATACATAGTTGCTTCAAATAGTAAAATTCATGATAAATTATTAAGCAAACTAGATATTTAGTTAGTTTTTGATAAAATCTTATATTTTTTAAAATGATATTTAAGGACTTTTTATGTGTGGAATAGTTGGTTACATAGGAAAATACGATACAACAAAGATTTTATTGGATGGTTTAAAAGAACTTGAATATAGAGGTTATGATAGTGCAGGAATTGCTGTTTTAAATGGAAATGAAATTGATGTATTTAAGGCAGTTGGGAAGCTTGTAAATCTTGAAGAAAAAGTTAACCAAAGTAATAAAGATAGATATAATCTAGGAATTGGACACACAAGATGGGCAACTCATGGAAAACCAACAGAAGTTAATGCTCATCCACACTTAGGTGAATACTCTTATGTTGTTCATAATGGAATAATTGAAAATTATAAAGAGCTAAAAGATGAATTAACATCTTTGGGTCATAATTTTGTTTCTCAAACAGATACAGAAGTTATTGTTCATCTTTTTGAACACTATAATAACAAATTAAATGATGCAAAAAAAGCATTTCAAGAGACTATAAAAAGACTTGAAGGTGCTTATGCTATTTTATTAATTACAAAAAAAGAACCAGAAAAAATATTTTTCTATAAACTTGGAAGTCCTATGATTGTAGGGCATGGTATAGAAAAAGATGAAGTTCTTTTTGCATCTTCTGATTCAGCACTAATTGGACTTGCAAACGATGTTGTATATCTGGATGATAAAATTGGTGGAGTAGCTTCTAGAGATGGTATTGAGTTTTTTAGTAAAAATATTGTTTGGTCAAAACTTCCAACATCAAAACAATTTGCTCAAAAAGATGGTTTTAGATACTTTATGGAAAAAGAGATTTATGAACAAAGTGTTGTTGTAAGTGATTGTATGTTAGGTCGTGTAAAAGATAGTGAGATAAATTTTGATGAGATTGATTCAAAAATATTAGATGGAATAAATGAGATTAAAATTTGTGCATGTGGAACTTCATATCATGCAGGGCTGGCATCTTCATATTTATTTGAAAGATTATCAAAAATAAAATGTAGTATTGAAGTTGCAAGTGAGTTTAGATATAAAGAGCCACTATTGACAAAAGATACACTGTTTGTTGTTATCTCTCAAAGTGGAGAAACAGCTGATACTTTGGAAGCTTTAAAAATGGCAAAGAATGCAGGTCTTAGAACTTTGGTAATTTGTAATGTTGATAACTCTTCTATGACAAGGGTTGCAGATTTTACAATTCTAACACGTGCTGGAATTGAAAAAGGAGTTGCTTCTACAAAAGCATTTTCTACTCAAACTGCTGTTTTGTGGATGTTAAGTCTATATTTTGCACAAATTAGAAAAACTATTTCTAAAGATAAGCTTGAAAATGAGGTTAATACCTTAAGAGAGGTTCCAAAAGCTTTAAAAGTCCATGAAAATATTCATGAAAAAGCAAAAAGATTATCAAAAAGATATTTACATGGTCATGGATTTTTCTTTATTGGAAGAGATGTATTCTATCCACTTGCTCTTGAAGGTGCTTTAAAACTTAAAGAGATTTCATATTTACATGCAGAAGGTTATCCAGCTGGTGAGATGAAACATGGACCAATTGCTCTTGCAGACCCAGAACTTTTTACTATTGCACTTATGCCAAAAAATATGTTGTATGATAAAATTAAATCAAATGTAGAAGAGTTAAGCGCACGTGATAGTACAATTTGTGCAATATCTTCTGCTGATTTTGAACTAGCAGATGATTTTATAAAAATAAATAAGTGTGATCACTATATGCTTGAATTTTTTGAAATGCTAGTAGCTCTTCAAATTTTATCTATGGAGATATCAATAAGACTTAAAAATGATGTAGATATGCCAAGAAACTTAGCAAAATCAGTAACAGTTGAGTGATGAAAAAATATCTATCCTACATACTTTTAATCTCCTTAGCCTATTTGCTTTATGTAAATGAGGATTCTAAATATATAGTTGCAGGAGTTGCTGTTTTTATAATTGGAATGCAATTTATGGAGGATGGATTTAAATTTTTTAGTGGTGGGATTTTAGAAAAATTAATCGCTAATAGTAAAAATACAAATTCAAAATCTATATTTTTGGGAATAACTGCAACCGCAATTTTACAAAGTTCATCTTTAATTGCAATTATTGTAATCTCATTTTTATCCGCAAAAATAATCTCACTTGCAGGTGCACTTGGAGTTGTATTTGGATCAGCAGTTGGAACAACTGCTACAACTTGGATTGTCTCAACTCTTGGTGTTAAGATTGATATAGCAGCTTTTGCTCTTCCTATGATAATTTTTGGTGTAATTTTTAGATTTTATAAAAATAGAAATTTTCAAGGAGTTGGGAATATTCTTTTAGGTCTTGGATTTGTCTTTTTAGGTATTGGATATATGAAAGATGGATTTGAAGATTTAAAGCAAGGAATAGATTTAGCTCAATTTGCAATTGATGGATATGCTGGAATTATAGTTTATACTCTTATTGGAGCTCTTGCAACAGTGATTATTCAATCAAGTAGTGCAACAATGGCTTTAACTGTAACAGCTTTGGTAACAGGTCAAATTGTATATATAAATGCTATGGCAATAGCAGTTGGAGCAAATATAGGAACAGCAACAACTGCAGCTTTAGGAGCTATAGTTTCAAATGCAAATAGCAAAAGAATGGCAGTTGGATTATTTATTTTTAAAGGAATAACAGCTGTTATCACATTAGCCTCTTTATATCTTATGATTGATTTTGTTGATTATATATCAAAATATTTGGGAATTAAAAGTGATGATTGGGCTATGAAATTGGCTGTTTTTCATACACTGTTTAATCTTGTTGGACTTATAATTTTCTCATTTTTTATTCCAAAACTGGTAATTTTTCTGAAAAAACTATTTGTTGAAGATAAAGATAGTTATATTTCTAAACCAAAATTTATAGATATGGAAGTTATTGCAGTTCCATTTGCAGCTTTAAAAGCAACAAGAAAAGAGACTATCCACTTATATGATAATGCAACTGAAGTTTTGAGTCATGCAATTATGCTTCATAGGCACAGATATATTGGAAAGAGTAATATTTCTAAAATTGTAAAAGAGTCATCGGATATTATAGATTTAAATATAGATGAGTTTTATGAAAGTAGAATTAAATCTTTATATAGCGATATTATTGATTATTCAACATATTTTATAAGTGAACTTGATGATGAGAAAAGGGCATATTTAAATGATTTAAGAAATGCTTGTAGAAATATAGCTGAATCTGTAAAAAATACAAAAGAGCTTCAAAAAAATATAAAAAAATATATATCGAGCAATAATGGTTATATAAAAGATGAGTACAACTTTATAAGAGAAGCTATTGCAAAAACTACAAACACTATAAATGAGATAAAAAATAGTAAAGACGAGATAGATGTTTTATCAAAATCTGAGCTATTAAAAGAGTATTTAAAAGGATTAGATGTAATTGCAACTAGAAGAATAGATATATTAATACGAGAGAAAAGAATTGATAAAAAAATGGCAACAAGTCTATTAAATGATAGTTACCATGCAAATTTAATAATTAGTAAACTAATAAATGTATCAAAAGTTTTATGGATTCAGGATTTAAGTATAAAAGAGTTAGGAGAAGATTATGAAGCTAAAAAAAATTCTTGAAAAAGTAAAAAATTATCTATTTTTAATACAAAACAATGAAGATATTAAAAAAAGAAAGATTGAAAAATTAAGAGATAAAATAGAAGATAAGATTTTAAAACTTGATAAAAAAATAAGAGATGAAAAAGATGAAGAGGAGAATTTAAAGCTAAAAGATGAGAGAACTATGCTTAAAAATTTTAGAAAACAACTAAAACAAAAAAAGTAAATAAAAGAAATCTTTAGCTAAAATACAAAACTTTTTGCTTTTAAAGCAAATTGAATTCTTTAAATTTTTATTTTAATTCTTATAAAAAGACTAAATGGAAAACAAAAGATGGAAAACAATGCAAGCAAAGCTTGTGGAAAACAAAGGATGGAAAACAAAATGAAAAAAAAATCTCAATATCTGTTTACAAGTGAAGTTGTAAGCCCTGGTCACCCTGATAAATGTGCTGATATTATTGCTGATAGTATAGTTGATAGACTTATTATTGAAGATAGTAATAGTAGAGTTGCAAGTGAAGTATTTGTTGCTGGTAAACATGTTGTTATTGGTGGTGAAGTAAAATCTAATGCTAAATTATCACAAAATGATTATGAAAAAATAGTAAAAGATGCATTAGCAAAAATTGGATACGATGGTAAAAGTGCTTTTACAAAAGAGCAAGCTTTACATCCTGATGATGTAAAAGTTCAAGTTTTATTAAACCAACAAAGTCCAGATATTTCTCAAGGAGTTGATCAAACAACAGGAGAAATTGGAGCTGGTGATCAAGGAATTATGTTTGGATTTGCTTCAAATGAAGCAGCTGAATTTATGCCTGCAGCGATAGTTTATGCTAGAAGACTTTGTGATACAGTATATAATTATGCTTTAAAAAATAATGATAAGTTTGGTGTTGATATTAAAACTCAAGTTACAGTTGATTATGTAACAAAAGAGAATTTTGAAAATGGACTTCCTCAAAAAATACATACAATTGTAGTTTCAGCACCTTGTGTTGAAGGAATGAAAATAGAAGAAGTAAGAACTATAATTCAAGAATTAATTGATAATTCTGGACTTCCAAGTAAACTTTATGATAAAAATAGCACAATTATTCATATTAATCCAACAGGAAGATATGTAAATCACTCATCTTTACATGATAGTGGATTAACGGGAAGAAAATTAATTGTTGATAGTTTTGGTGGATATGCACCAATTGGTGGTGGTGCTCAATCTTCAAAAGATTACACAAAAGTTGATAGAAGTGGACTTTATGCAGCAAGATGGATTGCAAAACATATAGTTGCTTCAGGACTTTCAAAAAAAGCAATTGTACAAATATCTTATGCTATTGGAGTTGCACGTCCAACTTCAGTTTCTGTTGATACTATGGGAACATACACAAAACATAATGATGATGTTTTATCTGCATTTGTAATGGAAAATTTCCCTTTAACTCCAAGATGGATTACGCAAAAATTTAACTTAGATAAACCAAGTGCTACAACTTTCCTTTATGCGGATGTAGCTGCTCGTGGTCAAGTTGGACAACCTGATTATCCATGGGAAAAACTAGATGAATTGGATAAATTTAAAAATATTTAGTTAGATTTAACTATAATATTGCTTTAGAAAAAAAGGAGAAAAGGTAGTGGATTTAAAAAATCTATTTAGCAAAATTTCATTTGATAACAAAAATAAAGAGCAAGCTACAAAAAAAGATGCTCCAAGCCACTGGATAAAATGTCCTAGTTGTAGCTCTTTGATGTTTTTCAAAGAGGTTGAAAATCAAGATAATGTTTGTCCAAAATGTGAATTCCATATGAGAATAGGGGCAAAAAGAAGAGTAGAAATCCTTGCAGATGAAAATAGCTTTGTAGAGTTTGATACAAATTTAAAACCAAATGACCCTTTGAAGTTTGTAGATAAACTCTCTTATAAAAAAAGAGTTGAAGATGGATTTGAAAAAACTGGAAGAGTATCAAGTGTAATTAGTGGTGAGTGCACAATTAACTCAATTGGTGTTCAACTTATAGTTTTTGACTTTGCATTTATGGGTGGAAGTTTAGGTAGTGTTGAGGGAGAAAAAATAGTACGAGCAGTTAATCGAGCAATCGAGAAAAAACAAGCAGTTATTATAGTTTCAGCATCAGGAGGCGCAAGAATGCAAGAATCAACTTTTTCTTTGATGCAAATGGCAAAAACATCTGCAGCTTTGAAAAAACTTGATAGCTATAAACTTCCATATATATCTATATTAACAGATCCTACTATGGGTGGAGTTTCTGCTTCTTTTGCATTTTTAGGAGATATTATTATGGCAGAGCCAGGTGCTTTAATAGGTTTTGCTGGACAAAGAGTAATTAAGCAAACTATTGGAACTGATCTTCCTGAGGGTTTCCAAAGAGCTGAATTTTTACTAGAAAAAGGTTCTATTGATATGGTTGTAAATAGAAGAGAGATGAAAAAAACTCTTACAGATTTATTAACTATTTTTGGACAAGAAAAAATTAGCTAATGCCTTCGAATTTAGAAAAAGCTTTGGGATTTAATCTTGAAGCTTTTAACTATCTTTATGTTTTGTGTGATTACGAAACTCTTTTAAAAAAAAATATAACTCTTGAGAATTTTTTAGAAATTTTAAAAAAATATGATGTAAAACTTCTACAATATAGAGATAAAGTTTCAGATTTAGAAATACAAAAACAAAATCTTATTTTTCTTAGACAAAATCTAAATATTCCAATTATTATAAATGATAAACTAGAGTTGATTGATTATGCAGATGGTTTCCATTTAGGTCAAGAAGATGTTTTAAAAATACATAAAGATAAAAATTTAGCAATAAAACTTTTACGAAAAAAGCTAAAAAATAAACTTTTAGGACTTTCAACTCACAATGAATTAGAAATTCTTGAAGCAAATAGTTTTGAGCTTGATATGATAGGTTTAGGAGCTTATAAATCAACAAATACAAAAGATATTTCAAATATTTTGGGTGAAAAACTGCAATATTTAGCAAAAATATCTAAACATCCTGTTTGTGCTATTGGCGGAGTAAAAGTTGATGATGTTATAAAAAATACAAAATTTAACTGTGTTGGAAGTGCTATTTTAAATGAAAATTAATATTTACTCAATAGTAAAACCTAGTAGTGATGATTTTGATAAACTTATTAAAGAATTTATAAAAATGTCCAGTAAATATGCAAAAGTTGAAATTTTTTATATCTTTAATAAAGATATAGCAAAAGCTCAAACTATCGGAGAAAATGAATCAAAAAAGATATATACAAAAAGTTATTTGCCATATTTAAAAGGATATAACATAGCCCTTGATGTTTTGGGTAAAAGTGTTGATAGTTTTGCTTTTTCTAAGCTTTTAGAAGATAAAAATGAGATAAACTTTTTTATTGGTGGAGCTTTTGGTTTTGAAAATGAGTTTTTATCTCTTTGTGATAGTGTAATTTCTCTAAGTAAGCTTACATTTGCACATAAAATTGCTACTTTGATACTATCAGAACAGATATTTAGGTCTTTAAGTATTATAAATAATCATCCATATCATAAGTAATTTATAAACTTTTTTGTATAATAAAACACAATTAACTCTTCAAAAAGGAAAAAAGAAGATGGGTCTTAAAAGTTATATAATTTCAACAATACTGTTAATAATCGTATTGTTCGGTTTTGTTCATAGTTTAGAGTTTGGAGAATACACTCTTAGTTTGTTTGGTTTTAGTGAAACATTGCCTGTATCTGTTTGGTTTGTTTTACCTATAATTTTTTTAAGTCTTTTAACTTATATTCATATTATTTTCTACGGGCTTGTTAACTATTTTAAACTTAGATTAGTAGATAGTGATTTGGATAATATGGTTGAATTAATCAAATTGAAGCTATTAAACAAAGAGAATAAAATTGGTTTTAGAACAAAAAAACAAAAAGAGTTGTCAAATATTTTAACTCAATTAAATCTTGAAGTTCCAAAAGAGATATTTAGCTCTACAAATGAAGAATTAAACAAAACTGTTGCTTCTATACAAAATGTGAATAATGGTGTTTATGTTGACAAAAATCTAAAAGTTGATGAAAAATCATCTTTAGGAAAACAAAACCTAATCAATAAAATAAATGAACAAGTTGATTTTGCTGTTGATATTGTAAAAAAAGCAGAAAAATATGATAGCGATATTGTAAAAGTAGCATTTTTGAAATCTTTAAGTGAAAAAAGTATGACAACAATTAAAAAAATTTACAAAAATGTAAATCTTGATAAAGAGCTTACAATTAAACTTTTAGAAAAAAATATTGAAAATAGTGAGTTTGGATTTGAAAATAGTGAGATTTTTGAACTTGTGAAAAATATAAAACTTTCAAAAGATGATTATATTGAACTTGCTAAAAAATATAAAAATAGTCTAAATCCAGATGTTTTAATAGAACTTTTTGAAAAAATTTCACAAGAACAAGAAGAAGCTACAGCTGCATATTTGTATATTTTGAGTGAATTTGAAATGAAAGATAAACTAAGAGAAAATTTAGCAAATAGACAAGGTAATGATTTTGCACCTTTTAAAGCACTAATTGAACTAAAAGATGCTGGGAAACATTATAGTTTGGAAAGCTTGTCGTATAAATAAGAATGAAAAAAAAATTAGATTTTAGCAAGCCTCTTGTAGTGCTTGCACCACTTGCTGGTTATACAGATTTACCTTTTAGAAGTGTTGTTAAAAAGTTTGGAGCTGATCTTACAATTTCAGAGATGATAAGTTCAAATGCTTTGGTTTATAAAAGTGCAAGAACACTTAAAATGGTAGAAAAGTCTCCTACAGAAGACCCATATTTTGTACAAATTGCTGGAAATAGTGTTGATTTAGTAAAAGCAGCAGTTGAGATTTTAAATGATGTTGATGGAATTGATGGAATTGATTTAAACTGTGGTTGTCCAGCTCCTAAAGTTTTTAATCATGGAAGCGGTTCAAATTTACTTGGTGATTTAAAAAAGCTTGAAGAGATTTTAAGTACTATTAAAAAATACTCTAAAAAAGAGTATACAAGTGCAAAGGTTAGACTTGGTGTAAATGAGAAAATTCCAGTTGAAATTGGAAAAGTGGTTGAAGCTTGTGGAGTTGATTTTGTATCAGTTCATGGAAGAACAAGAGCTGGAAAATATAAAGCTCCTGTAGATTATGATGCAATTAAGCAGATGAAAGAGGCTATTTCAATTCCTGTTATTGCAAATGGAGATATAAAAGATTATAAAAAAGCAAAAGAAGTTTTAGAATACACAAAAGCAAATGGTGTTATGATAGGTCGAGGTGCTATTGGTAAACCTTGGGTTTTTTATCAATTAAAACATGAGCTTGAAGATATTGATAATTCTATAAAAAAAGAGATTATTTTAGAACATTATGACAAAATGCTTGAATTTCACGGAGATTATGGAGCTATAATTTTTAGAAAATTGCTACACGCTTATTCAAAAGGCTACACGGGAGCAAATGAGTTTAGAGATTTAGTAAACCAAATTAGTGATAAAAATATAATGAGAGATTTAATTGATAGCTTTTTTTAGATTTAATTTGATTAAAAAGTTATTTAGATAGAATATTGAGTTTTTAAAAATATATAAAGGAATTTTTATTTGTCAAAAGAGTATTTTGAATTACTAATAAAGCCAGAAGATAATTATGAGCTGTTTTTAAATCTAATTTTATCACTTACAGATGATGCAATTGAAGAAAATGATGGCGAAATAATTGTTAGAAGTGAAGAGAGCCTTGAAGATTTCAAGGAACCACTTGAGAAATTTGCAAAAGCATTAGATACCAAATGTTATATTAAATGTGAGAAAAAAGAGAGTATTGATTGGATAAAAAAATATCAAGACTCTATACAAGCCGTTGAAGTTGGAAGTTTTTATGTAAGACCATCTTGGAGTGAAGCAAAAGAGGGTAAAATTGATATTTTGATAGACCCCGCATTGGCTTTTGGTTCAGGACATCATGAAACAACTTCTTCTTGTTTATTAGCAATTGATGAGTTTGTAAAAAAAGATGATAGCTTACTAGATGTTGGAACAGGAAGTGGTATTTTAGCAATTGCAGCAGCAAAAAAAGGTGCAGTTGTTGATGTTTGTGATACAGATGAAATTTGTATAGAAAGTACACAATCAAATTTTACTTTAAATAATCAAAAGATAAATAAATCTTGGATTGGTTCTGTAAATTTTGCCAAAGAAAAATATGATGTAGTTCTAGCAAATATTATTGCAGATGTTCTTGTTATGATTTCAGATGATTTGATAAATTATACAAAAGATGGTGGAATTATAATAGTTTCTGGTATTTTAGATAAGCATGAAAAGAGAGTTTTAAGTAAATTTTCTAGTTTAAAAGAGCTAAAAATTATTCACAAAAATGAGTGGGTAACAATGGTATTTAAAAAATAAGAGGGATATAAATAATGATGAATAAACAACAAAATAACAATCCAAACAATAATCAAAATAATAACAATAATTTTTTTAACAATAATCCACTTTTGATTTTTGTTGCATTTTCGCTTGTAACAATTTTTGCATTTAAAGCAATTTTTCCTGATAGTGAAACAACAAATGCTACAAACTCAAATATTCAAGCTTATGGAAGTAATGTAAATAAAACAATTACATATTCTGAGTTAAAAAAACTTATTTTAAGTGGTAAAATCGAGTATGTTGGTATTGGAAATACACAAATTAGAGCTGTTAGTAAAAATGATGGAATGCAAAGAGTTACTTATACTGCAAGAAGAGTTGTTCCAGATGAGACATTGGTTCCTGAGTTAGAAAAAAGTGGTATTTCTTATGGTGGAATAAGTGAAGAGAATGTTTTGTCTGATATCCTTTTTGGTTGGGTACTTCCTATTTTCTTATTTTTCGCTATTTGGATGTTTTTGGTTAAAAGAATGCAAAAATCTATGGGTGGTGGAAGTGGTGGAATTTTAGGAATTGGTTCATCTAAAAAGATGATAAATTCTGAAAAACCAAATGTAAAATTTGAAGATATGGCTGGAAATAAAGAGGCTAAAGAAGAGGTTAGTGAAGTTGTAGATTTCTTAAAAGCACCAGATAGATATGTAAGACTTGGTGCTCAAATTCCAAAAGGTGTTTTACTAGTAGGACCTCCAGGAACTGGGAAAACTCTTTTAGCAAAAGCGGTTGCTGGAGAAGCAGATGTTCCGTTTTTATCTGTTTCAGGTTCTGCATTTATTGAGATGTTTGTAGGAGTTGGAGCAAGTAGAGTTCGAGATTTATTTGAACAAGCAAAAAAAGTTGCACCTGCTATTATTTTTATAGATGAAATTGATGCTATTGGAAAAAGCAGGGCTAGTGGTGGTCCTATGGGTGGAAATGATGAGCGAGAACAGACTTTAAATCAGCTTTTAGCTGAAATGGATGGATTTTCTACTGAAACAGCTCCCGTAATAGTATTAGCAGCTACAAATAGACCTGAAGTTTTAGATCCAGCTCTTTTAAGACCAGGAAGATTTGATAGACAAGTTTTAGTTGATAAACCTGATTATGAAGGAAGAATTGAGATTTTAAATGTACATATTAAAGATGTAAAAATAGCAAAAGATGTAGATTTAAAAGAAGTTGCAAAGATGACAGCAGGTCTAGCTGGTGCTGATTTAGCAAATATTATAAATGAAGCTGCTCTTTTAGCTGGGCGTGCAAACAAAGATGAAGTTCAGTCAACTGATTTTAAAGAGGCTGTTGAGAGACAAATTGCAGGTTTAGAGAAAAAATCTAGAAGAATATCTCCAAAAGAGAGAAAAATAGTTGCTTATCATGAAAGTGGGCATGCTTTAATAGCTGAGATTACAAAAGGTGCTAAAAAAGTAAATAAAGTATCTATTGTTCCAAGAGGTTTGGCTGCACTTGGATATACTTTAAATACTCCTGAAGAGAATAAATATTTAATGCAAAAACATGAGCTTATAGCTGAAGTTGATGTTCTTCTAGGTGGAAGGGCTGCTGAAGAGGTATTTATAGGAGAAATTTCAACTGGTGCAGGAAATGACCTTGAGCGAGCTACAAATATTATAAAATCTATGGCAACAATTTATGGTATGAGTGATATCGCTGGACTTATGGTGCTAGAAAGAAGAACAAATCAATTTTTAGGTGGGCAAACTCAAAAAGATTTCTCTGATGCTATGGCAAAAGATTTAGATGATCATGTTAAAAACAGTTTAAATGAAAGATATAAAATAGTTCTTGAATCTTTAAAGGATAATAAAGATGCAATAGAACAGATGACTTCTGAACTTCTTGAAATTGAAGTAATAAGTGGTGAGAGAGTAAGAGAAATTATAAAAGAGCATGGTGGAACAGTTTTTGAGGGAGAAGATTTACACAGTGATAGTTTGGATAAAAGTGATTTAAAAGAAGATATTAAAGAAGATTCTAAATCTAATGAAATTTTAGAAAATAACAAAGATGATAATAAAGCTACAAAAGATTAATTTTTAGAAGCAATTTTGCTTCTAAAAAAAATTATCTAATAAAATACTAAATTAATCAAAGCTATTAATTATATTGTTTAAGGTTTTTTATTTAGTAAACATTAAAAAATTACATAATGGGGCATAAGATGAAAGGCAAGATTTTAGATTATAATATTCAAGAAAGTTCAGGAATAATATCTGCTGATGATGGACAAAGATATAGTTTTTCAAACAGTCAGTGGAAAGCAAGTGAAAGTCCAAAAATAAATCAAACTGTTGATTTTGAAATAGATGGACAAAGTGCAAAAGCAATTTATTTGTTAAAAAGTCAAGTTTCAGATTTTGCAAGTTCTTTAAATATAGATGGAAGTGAAGCTAGAAAAGGTGCAGTTTTTGCTGCTATTGGTTCTGGATTAACTTTTTTGAGTATTATTCCTTTTCTTGGAATTTTATTTTTAATAGTTGGTATTGTTTTAGAATTTATAGGTGTTAAAAAACTATCTGATAATGCACCAAAACAAAGAGATATTTTTATAAATTTTATTTGGGGTTATGGTGCTATTATTGTTGGTACTGTTATTATGACTATGATTCTTGGTGCTAGTATGCTAGGTAGTGCTATGAGTATGCATAGTGGAGATGGTCCTAGTATTGGAATGGGTGGTATGTTTTTTGGAATTTTTATTTACTTAGGATTTGCTATTTATGGTGTTATAAAAATGTATAAAGCTATCAACTCTATTGGAATTGAATACAACGTACCTTTGATGAAACTAGTTGCAAAAGGTTATGTAATTGGAATTGTGCTTGTTCCTTTGTTCGGAATTGGTTATCTTGTATTATTTATTACATTTATTTTAAAAATCTTTGCTTATTTAAAAATAGAGAAGTAAAAAATAACTATTAAATCAGGATTTACTCCTGGTTAATAAAATGAATAATAAATTTTTAAATAATAAAAATTATCCTTGACAAATAAACTAAATTAAATTATACTTCTAGCCTAATTAAAAAAGGAGAGTAAAAATGAAAATATTTAGTATTTCAAAAAGCAATTTTCTAAAAAGTGTAAACTCTCTGCTCCTTCTTAAATATTCACTCTAAATTATAAATTTTATAGTTTAAGTTTCCAAAAAAATCTGTTTTTCTTTTTTTATTTAAAAAAAGATATAATCAAATGTTAAATTAAAAGGTAAATATTATGGATAAAAATAAAATTATTGTATTTGATACTACTTTAAGAGATGGAGAACAAAGCCCAGGTTGTTCTATGAATACAGAAGAGAAATTAAGAGTTGCTTTGCAGTTAGAAAAATTAGGAGTTGATGTTATTGAAGCTGGATTTGCAGCTGCTAGCCCTGGAGATTTTGATGCAGTTAGTCAAATAGCCAAAACTATAAAAAATGCTAGCATTTGTTCATTAAGCCGTGCTATCGAAAATGATATAAAACAAGCAGGACTTGCGGTTTCTCATGCTTTAAAACATAGAATTCATACATTTATAGCTACAAGTCCTATTCATATGAAATATAAATTAAAAATGTCTCCAGATGAAGTTATAAAAAGAGCAATTCATGCAGTTCAATATGCTAGAACTTTTGTAGATGATGTTGAGTTTTCTTTAGAAGATGCAGGAAGAAGTGAAATACCTTTTATGAAAGAAGTTATGGATGCAGTTATAAGTGCAGGTGCTAGAACAATTAATTTACCAGATACTGTTGGATATAGATTACCTACAGAGTTGGGTGCCATGGTTAAAGAGTTAAGTGAATTTGCAGGAGATAGAGCAATTATCTCTGTTCATAATCACAACGATTTAGGACTTGCAACTGCAAATACATTAGCTGCCGTAGTAAATGGAGCTAGACAAATTGAAGTTACAATAAATGGTTTAGGTGAACGTGCTGGAAACTCTGCTTTAGAAGAGGCTGTTATGGCTATAAAAGTGCGAAAAGATGTATTTGGAGATTTATATACAAATATAAATACACCTGAAATTTATGCAACTTCAAGATTAGTTGCTACAATTACAGGTGTTGAGCCACAACAAAATAAAGCAATAGTTGGAAAAAATGCTTTTGCACATGAAAGTGGAATTCACCAAGATGGTGTTTTAAAACATCAAGAGACTTATGAAATTATGAGACCTGAGGATGTTGGAGTTATAAAAGATAGTACATTGATTTTAGGAAAACACTCAGGTCGTGCTGCATTTAAAGATAAGATTACACAATTAGGTTTTGATAGTGTTAGTGATGATGAGTTAAATGCCGCATTTGAAAGATTTAAAACTTTAGCTGATAAGAAAAAAGATATAACAGATGATGATGTTAGAATGTTAATCACTGATGAGGCTTTAAACCATGATAGAATATATGAGTTAGTTGGATTACAAATAAGTGATTGTTCAAATGGTATGCCAATGGCTGCTGTATCTATAAAATATAAAGAAGAGATTATAAAAGATGCAGGTTTGGGTGATGGAACTATGGATGCTATTTTTAAAACAATAGATAGAATCACAGGTTATTCTGGTGAATTAAAAGATTATAAAGTTATTTCTGTAAGCGAAGGAAAAGATTCTCTAGCAAAAGTAACAACTAGAGTTTGCTTTGAAAACAGTACATCTTTTGTTGGTCATGGTTTGAGTATTGATACAATGCAAGCAACAGCAAATGCATATTTGGGTGCTTTAAATTCATATTTATCTCAAAAAAATAGACTTACTAAAAATTGTGGTCATCAGGTATAAAGAGATAGGATTACTCCTATGTCTTTAAATTTATGATAGAAATAAATAATAAAGAAAAAATTTTAGAAATTTTAGAAAAATCAAATTGTGTGTTACTCTATTTTGGAGCTACAAATTGTAGTGTTTGTGAAGTTTTAAGACCAAAAATACAGATGAATAGTTCTGTTAATTTTTCTAAAATGAAGCAATATTATATTAATAGTAATCAAAATTTAGATATTACTTCTTTCTTCAATATTTTTTCAAGTCCAACTATTTTGGTTTTTTTTGAAGGCAAAGAGTTTAAAAGATATGGTAGAAATATTAGTTTAGATATTTTTAATATTGAAATAAAAAGATTATATGAGATGGTATTTTAAAAATGAATAGAGCTTTGATAATTTGTTTTGTAGTTTTTATATTGATGCAGTTTATAAGACCACAAAAAGTTAAATATAATGATGATAAAACATATGAAATAGTTTTACCTGAAGATATAAAAGAGATATTTGTACGAGCTTGTTATGATTGTCATTCAAATAAGATTAACTATCCTTGGTACTCAAATGTTGCACCTTTTTCTTGGGTTGTTGCAAATCATACAAATGAAGGTGTAAATGCTTTAAATTTTTCAAATTGGGAAAAATATACAAAAACACAAAAAGATGAAAAATTAAAAGCAATTTATAGAACAGCTCACTCATCAATGCCACTTCCTGCTTATACATGGGCTCACATTGAAGCAGAACTTTCAAAAGAAGAGAGAGAAAAAATTAGAGATTGGACAGGAGTGCGAAAATAGTGCGAGAAGAAGTAACTGCTCTTTTACAAAATAGAAATGAACTTCTAACTATTACATATTTTAAGATTCAAGAGTTATTTGATAAAAAGTATGGAGAAAATGCTTTAGTTCTTATGGAAATTGGAACTTTTTTTGAAGTTTATGAAGTAAACAATGAAAAAGAGAAAATAGGAAAAGCAAAAGAGATAGCAGAACTTTTAAATATTCAATTAACAAGAAAAAATAAATCAATACTTGAAAACTCAAAAGAGAATCCAATTATGGCTGGAGTTCCAGCAATTTCATTTGAAAAACATCTAGCACGAATTATTGCGGAGCAAAAATATACAATAGCAATAATAAGACAAAAAGGAACTCCGCCAAATGTGAGTAGATATTTGGATGTTGTTGTAAGTCCTGGTACAAACTTTGATTTTGTAGTAGAACAAGATGATAATTTTATAACTTCAATTGTAATTGATCAAATAAGAGGAAATTATTTAATAGGATATAGTGCTATTGATGTAACAACAGCAAAGTGTTATTACAACGAAGTTTTTGGAACTCACGAAGATAAGTTTTTTGCACTTGACGAAGTCTTTAATTATATGAATATGCACAAAACTAGTGAAATAATAGTTACCCTTATAGATAAAAATATTAATCAAAAAGAGATAATAGACTATTTAGAGTTGAACTTAAAAAGTTTTCATTTAAGAAATTTTAGACCAAAAATTACATATCAAAATGAACTTTTTAAAAATGTTTTTAGTATTGAGTCACTTTTAACTCCAATAGAGCATTTAGATATGGAAAGATGTCCACTTTCTAGTGAAGCATTGGCAGTTTTAATAGACTTTGTAATAGCTCATGATAGCTCAATTATTCAAAAACTCTCAAACCCTATAAAATTAGATGTGAGTAGATACATATATATTGGAAATAATGCTTTAGAGCAGTTAAATATTATAGATACTACTCATAATTTAAGTCTAATAAGATTAATAAATAACACTTCAACTGCTATGGGGAAAAGACTTTTAAAAGAGAGAATTACAAATCCAATAAAAGATTCAAAAGAGCTTTTACGCAGATACAATCTCTCTAAAGAGCTATATGATTTTCACTCTCCTATGGAGAATGAACTAGCCAGTATTTACGATATAGAAAGGCTTACAAGAAGAATAAAGTTATCAAGACTACACCCTTTTGAGTTGAACTATTTGTATGACTCTTTAGTAAGCATAAAAGAGATTGTTAAATTTATGGAGAGTTATAAATTTATAACTCCTCCTTGTAGTAGTGATGAGATAAACTCTTTTTTGACATCTATTAATTCGACTTTTGATTTAAGTATAAGTGGAAGATTTATGCTTAAAGATGTAGATGAAAACATGATAACAAGTGGAGTAAATTTTCAAATTGATGATTTAAATAGACAAAATAAACTACTTTTAGATAAATTGGAAATTTTGAAAAATCATATTTTATCTTTTTTTAAATCAGATGAAAAAAGCTTTGTTACTGTAAATAGACTGGATAAAGAGGGATTTTATATCTCAATAACAAAAAATAGATATAACCTTATAAAAGAGGAACTTTTAAAGTCACATCTAATAATTGATGATAAACTTCTACTTTTTAAAGATTTTTCTATAAAAACTCAAACAAATAGTGTAAAAATATCTTGTTCTTTAACTGATGATATTTCAGATAAATATGTTCATAATCTTAAAAAAATAGTTGAGATAAATAAACTTGTATTTAAAGAAAAACTTCTTGAATTTGAGAAAAATTTTTCAACACTTTTAAGTGAATTAGTAATGTTTATAGCTGAAGTTGATTTAACTGTTTCAAATATAAAAACTAGTAAAAAATATAACTACACTTGCCCAAAAATTGTAAAAACAAAAGATGATGAGAATTTTTTAGAACTCATAGATTTACGACACCCAATAATTGAAGCAAATGAGGATAGAGGAGTTTATGTTACAAATGACATTGTTCTAGGAGAACTAAGCTTAGTTAGTAAAGAGTATGAAGAAAATATTATAGTAAAAAACTCAAATCCTACAAATCTTGAAAGTAATAAAATGCATGGAGTATTACTTTTTGGAATAAATAGTTCTGGAAAATCATCTTTAATGAAAGCGATTGGAATAAGTGTAATTTTGGCACAAGCAGGTTTTTTTGTTCCTTGTAAATCTATGAGATTTTCAATATTTGATTCTATTTTTACAAGAATTAGTGGAGCTGATAATATTGCAAAAGGATTATCAAGTTTCGCAGTTGAAATGATGGATTTAAAAAATATCTTCAATCGAGCTAGTAAAAAATCTCTTATTTTAGGAGATGAAATATCTCATAGTACTGAAACTTTAAGTGGCCTTAGTATTGTTGCAAGTGCTATTTTGAAACTTGCACGTCTTGAGGCTATTTTTGTTTTTGCTACGCATTTACATCAACTACCACAGATTGATGAGATTGAGAAATTAAAAAACATTATTTGTCTTCATTTATCTGTTATGTATTGTAATGATGAAGATAAATTAATCTTTGATAGAAAATTAGCTTTTGGGAGTGGTTCATCTATATATGGTTTGGAATTTGCAAAATCTCTTCATATTGATAAAGAGTTTTTAAATATTGCAAATGATATTAGAAAAAGATTAGCAGATGATTATACAAAAGTTGAGAGAATTTCACAAAAAAATAGTTCAAAATATAATACAAATTTGTACACAAGTACTTGTATAATATGCGGTCGTGCTTGTGATGAAGTTCATCATATACAAGAGCAGAAAAAAGCAAACAAAGATGGATTTATAGGACACATAAATGCAAATCATAAATATAATCTAATCCCACTTTGTAAACTTCATCATAAAATGGTACATGATGGTAAAATAAATATAAATGGCTTTGTTGCAACTTCAAAAGGATTAGAACTTCACTACACTATGATTGAAGAGTAAAATTTAAACTCTATTTTAATCTAGAAAAGCTAGAATAAGCCAAAATTAGCTTACTTTAGGAAAAATTATGGATTTTTTTATTTCAACTTTTATTAAAATATTTTTTATTATGACACCATTTTTTGTACTTACAGTTTTTTTGACTATCACAAATGATGCTACAATTATTGAAAAAAGAAAGTTAGCAATAAAAGTTACACTATCAGTTGTTGTTATCTCTTTAGTTTTGTTATTTTTTGGACAATATATTTTTAAAGTTTTTGGTATTACACTTGATGCTTTTAAAATAGGTGCTGGAGCACTTTTATTTTTAACAGCTGTTGGGTTAATTTATGGAAATAAAGATGGTCAAAAACCAACAGATAAAAATTTATCTGATTTAGCAGTTGTTCCTTTGGCTTTGCCTATTACTATTGGACCTGGAACTATTGGAGTTTTGTTGGTAATGGGAGTTGAATTTAATAGTTTTTCAAAATTAATTATTGGAAGTTTAGCACTTCTTTGTGCAATTCTTTTAATAGGTTCTATGCTTTATCTATCTAGCCTAATAGAAAGATTTATTGGAAAAAATGGGCTTTTGATTTTATCAAAAATTACAGGACTTTTTTTAGCTGCATTATCTGCTCAACTAATATTTGATGGAATAAAAAGTTTCTTAGGTTTATAGTGTTTATAAAAAGCAAAAGTTTAAGAAATTTATCTTTTTTAATATCTATAATATTTTTAATAAATCTTTTTTATATGATTTATAGCTCTTTTTTTATAGTTAAAAACCAGTTTACAGATATTGGAAAATCAACTTATGTAAATCAAGTAAGAATTGATGAATATACAAAAAAGTTAGCAGATTTTTTAACAAAAAATTGTAAAAAAGATCCTAAGTGTGAAGTTCAAAATATGTTAGATTTTGTTACACAAATTCCATATAAGATAAATGAAAGTATTGCTAAAAGTCCAAAAAAAGTAGTTGAACAAAACTTTGGTGATTGTGATGATAAATCAAATTTACTTATTTCACTTTTGAAAGTTAAAGATTATGAAGCATATTTTGTACTAGTTCCCAATCATATTTTTGTGATAATAAATTTTGAAGAAATAAATTTAAATAAAAAAGCACTATATGTGAATAATAAAAGATACTATATTTTGGAAACAACTGCAACAAATTCACAAATAGCTTTTCCTTTAAAGTATAAAATCGAAGAGATTGAAGCCGTTATAGATCCATTTAAAAATAAAAAATTGGTTATAGAGAAACTAGAGTATAAATAATTTTTTATACTCTAGTTTAGATTATTTCTATGAATTAAGAAATTTAGTAGTCAATTTTATCACCATTTTTCAAAATGTCTTTTGAAAATTTAACAACCTTGTTTCTCCCTGTTGATTTTGCTTCATATAAAGATATATCAGCATATTTAATACATTTCCAGAACTGGTCTGTATCTGTCGGGAAGAAAGAGTAACCAATACTTACAGTTTTTGAAAAGCTATCTCCTCCATAGTTAAATATGATTTTTGAGAAATCAGAATTTATTTTGTTTGCTAACTCTTTTGCACTCTCTTGAGTTGCATTTTTCATTAAAATTAAAAACTCTTCACCACCATATCTAATTAAAGTCTCATTTGAAGAGATTGATTTTTTCATAGTAATAGCAAGTTTTCTTAAAATATCATCTCCAACATCATGACCATAGCTATCATTTACCATTTTAAAGTAATCAATATCTAAAAACATAATTGCATAAACAACACCATTTTTCATGTCAAGTGATAGTTGTTTTTCTACAATCTCATCTAGATATTTTCTATTGTATAACCCTGTTAGAGAATCTGTAAGATTTTTTTGTCTTAACGCTTCCATTAAAATCTTACTTTCTAAAATTGGTTTCGTCTCTTCAAGATATTTTTTAATAATTCCAATTTTATATTTTAAATTATTTAGTTCATCTTGGGATTTTGAAATAATATGAATTACAATATTTTTTTGTTCATTTACATAAAATGGAATACAAATATAGTTTTCATCGACTTTACATTTTGCAACTCTACAAATTTCTGGGAAGTTTTCAGAAGCTACAATACTATTTATTCTTTCCGCTCTACAAACTTCTTTAATATTTTGTTTTAAATCACAACAAGCTATAGCACCATCTGTTGCAAAGATAGTTTTTCTTTCATCTTTTACCAAATCAGTCTCAAAAATTACAAAACAATCTATTTCTAATTTATCTTTTAAAACTAGAATTAACCTATGATAAATATCATCAATAGTTAAATCATTTTCAATAGTTTTCTTATAGTGATAAATTTCACTAATATCTTCAATAATCTCTTTTGCAGTAATTAATTTATCATGATTTACATTTGATACACGATTATGAACAAAAGATGTTAAGTTTCTTTCAATTCCAGTTAGTACGGTTTCAAGTTTTTCTATTAGTTCATTTAACCAATTTGAAACTTCTTTATCTTCTTTTAGAACACCTGTATTTGCTCTAATTGAATAATCTCCTTCATGAACTCTTTTTAATACATAAGATAGTGAATCAAAAGAGTTTGTATATGGAGTTATTCTTTTTCTAATAAAAATTAAGAAAACTATTAAGAAAATAGATATAGTTCCAATAATATAAAGTAAAACCATAACATTTGAACCTCTATCTTCACTTATATCAAAGCTTAAAGATATAGCTCCTAAAACTTGTCCTTCTTTTGCATTGTGACAATTAAGACAGTTTGGTTTATCTAAAGATGATGCTACATATGGAATTGTAATTCTAAGATTTGCAGTGTATAAAGACTCTTCTATTACTATTTTTTCAACTCCACTTCTTAGAACTTCTAAATCAATGTCATCTTTTGGATTTTCATTTGCTAAGTTAGAATTTCCAAACTGTTCACTAACACTTTTTGCCCTAACAAGCCATAAAGATTGTACATTTTTTAGTTGACTCATACTGTCTAAAAATACATCTCTTTGTGACATGTTTCCATTTACCATATGAGATGTAAGAGAATTTTTAACTATATCAGCTGTTAAATATGCTTTCTTTTTAACACCATCATATCCTATTTGTCTAGAACCAATTGCAACTAAAACAACAATAATTGAAGTTAAAAGTACAACCATCGAAAAAATAATAAGTGTTATTTTTGTATTCGACTTCATTTTTTTCCTTTTGTAATATTTTATTAAATTATAAGATTTTAAAAGCTTCTTCTAAATCTAAAGTACCTTCATAAAAAGCCTTACCAACAATAACTCCACCAATATTTCCATTTTCTTTGCATTTTTTAATATCTTCAATATCTTTTACACCACCACTTGCAATTGTATAAACTTTACTTGCTAATGCAATATCTTCAGTAAATTCAACATTTACACCACAAAGCATTCCATCTTTGCTTATATCTGTACAAATAATAGCTTCAACTCCTGCATTTGCAAACTCAAGTGCCAAAGTAGTTGCTTTAATAGTTGAAACTTCTGCCCAACCTTCAACTGCAACCATTCCATTCATCGCATCAATTCCAACAGCTATTGGATACTTTTTCGCCATATCTTTAACAAATTGAGGATTTTTTACAGCAATTGAACCAAGAATTAGTCTATCAACTCCAAGCTCTAAATACATTTGAATAGTTTTTTCATCTCTAATACCACCACCAAGCTCAATTTTTAAATTACAGTTTTTTCTAATTTTTTTAATCTGCTCTAAGTTTGCTGGTTTTCCTTCAAATGCTCCATTTAAATCAACAATATGAACCCACTTGCTTCCAAGCTCTTCAAATCTTTTTGCAACCATCCAAGGCTCATCAGAATAGATTTTTGCACTATTCATAAGCCCTTTGCTAAGTCTTACAGCTTTTCCATCTTTTAAATCAATCGCCGGTAATATATCCATTGCTTTTCCCTTTTAATATCTAGTTATAAATTTATAAAGTTTTCTAAAATTTTAAGTCCGTTGTTATGAGACTTTTCTGGATGTGGTTGAAATCCAAAAATATTATCTTTGTTTACAGCACTTGCAAACTCATATCCATAATTTGTTTTTCCAATAATATTTTTATCATCTGTAATAATATGATAAGAGTGTACAAAGTATAAATAAGGGTTTTGTAAATTTTTAAAAAGTGGATTGTCTATATTTTCTACTTTATTCCATCCCATATGTGGAATTTTCAAATCTTCACTCATTTTTGTTTTATCAAATTTTACGACTTTTCCATCAATTAGTCCTAACCCTTTTGTATGCCCAAACTCTTCTGAGCTTTCAAACAAAAGTTGCATTCCAAGGCAAATTCCAAGAAGTGGTTTTTTGCTATTTGCAAAATCTAAAATAGCATCTTTTAAGCCATCACTATTTAGGTGTTCCATAGCATCTTTATATGCTCCAACTCCTGGAAGAATAACTCTTGATAGATTTTTTATATCGCTTGCATTTTTGATAATTTTTACATCTTTTGTAAACTTTGAACAAGCATTATAAACACTTGCTAAGTTTCCCATTTTATAGTCAATAATTCCTAGCATTAAATATCCTTAATAAAGCTAGGATTATATCTTTTTTGAATTTTATATTAGTTTAAAAATGAACATAAAGTAATAGCAAATAACACATTTACTTTATATTTTTTTAAAGTCTTTCTAGCTTCTAGAATTGTTGAGCCAGTTGTAAGAACATCATCAACTAAAATAACATCACAATTTTTTTTGCCACTATAGATAAATTTTCTTGGATTTTTTTGTCTAAACTCTAAGTTTTTTCCAGCATATTTAACAATATTGGTAGCTTTAAGAGTATTGAAAACTGGTCTTATAAAAGCACTTTTTAAATATTTTGCCAAAATCGCAGTTTGTGAAAAATCATGTCTTGTATGGTCGTCTATTGGTAAGGCTAAAATAGGGTGGGTAAATTCAAAATTTGAAGCAAATTTAGCAAAACTAAGTTTTCCTAAAATATTAAAAACTCTATCTCCATAAAAGTGATATTTACTTTGAATTAAATCTTCTAAATCTTTATAATCATAAAAAGAGTAGACAAAGAAATCTTTATCCAACTCTTTTTCATAAAAGTTCGGCTCAAGAAGTTGTTTTTGACAAGTTTTACAAATGATAGAAAAAGATAACTTATCACAACATGTACACTTCAAGATAAACCTTTTTAGATTTTTAAAACTGCCATAAAAGCCTCTTGAGGAACATTTACTTTTCCTATAGATTTCATTCTTTTTTTACCAGCTTTTTGTTTTTCAAGAAGTTTTCTTTTTCTTGTAATATCTCCACCATAACACTTTGCAGTTACATTTTTACCCATAGATTTTACAGTCTCTCTAGCAATAATTGTGCTTCCAACACTAGCTTGTATTGCAACTTCAAAAAGTTGTCTAGGAATTAGTTCTTTTAGAGCTTTTACAAACTCTCTTCCTCTTGAAACAGCCTTATCTTCAGGAACAATAATTGATAAAGCATCAACAATATCTCCAGCAACTTTTACATCAAGTTTTTTCAAAATCCCAGGTCTAAAGCCAACTGGTTCATAATCAAAAGAGGCATAACCTTTTGTAGTTGATTTTAATTTATCATAAAAATCCATAACAATTTCATTCATAGGTAAGTCGTACTCAAGAAGAACTCTTTTCCCTATATAATCCATTTTTAGCTGAATTCCTCTTTTATCATTTAAAAGTTTTATAACATTTCCTAAAAATTCATCAGGAACTAAAATTGTAGCTTTTACATAAGGTTCTAAAATTGACTCAATATAGTTTGGTTCAGGAAGTTCAGATGGATTTTGAATTAAAATTTTTTCTCCATCTTTTTTTAAAACTTCATAAATAACTGTTGGAGCAGTTGCTATTAAATCTAAATCAAACTCTCGCTCGAGTCTCTCTTTAATTACTTCCATATGAAGCATTCCTAAAAATCCAGTTCTAAACCCACTTCCAAGAGCGGCTGAGCTTTCAGGTTCAAAAGATATTGAAGAGTCATTTAATTTTAATTTATTTAAAGCCTCTCTTAAATCTTCAAACTTATCAGTCTCTATTGGATAAAGTCCAGCAAAAACAAATGGTTTAGCAGGTTCAAAACCGTCAATTATATCTTTTGTAGGATTTTTTGCATCAGTCATTGTATCACCAACAGCAATTCCATCTAAAGTTTTAAGTCCAAGCACAACAATACCAATCTCACCTGTTTTAATCTCTAAAGTATCTTCTCTTTTTAAAGGGTGCGGATACATCAAACTTAAAACTTGATGCTCAACTTTTGTATTCATCATTTTTAAAGTTTGACCTTTTTTGATACTTCCATCATAAACTCGAACAAGTGCCAAAGCTCCTAAGTAGTTATCAAACCATGAGTCATAAATAAGTGCTTTTGTAGGTGCACTATCATCTCCAATTGGAGATGGAACTCTTTTAATAATAGCTTCAATAAGCTCTTTTACTCCAAGTCCTGTTTTTGCACTTATTAAATTATGCTCTGTACAATCAACTCCAATAGCCTCTTCAACTTCAGCTAAAACTCTCATAGGGTCAGCACTTGGTAAATCTATTTTATTAACAACAGGAAGAAGTTCTAAATCATTATCCATCGCAATATATACATTTGCTATTGTTTGTGCTTCAACACCTTGAGTTGAATCAACAATAAGCAATGCCCCTTCAGATGATGCTAAAGAACGGCTAACTTCATAAGAGAAATCAACGTGACCTGGAGTGTCAATAAGATTTAAAATATATTTTTCTCCATTTAAAGTGTAGTTTAATCTTACACTTTGAGCCTTTATTGTAATTCCTCTTTCTTTTTCTATATCCATATTGTCCATAACTTGAGAAGTCATTTCACGATCACTTATTCCACCACATTCTTGAATAATTCTATCTGCAAGTGTTGATTTACCGTGGTCAATGTGAGCTATGATACTAAAGTTTCTAATATTTTTTTGCAATTTTTTTCCTATAAATTTAAAAGATAATTTGTAAAGTGGTAAGATTATATCTAAAAAGCGGTAAGTTTTTTGTTAAATAATTTTTAGAATAAAAAAAAGGGGCTAGAATTTCTAGCCCCTTTTAGAATTTAAGTAAAAAACTCAAATTATTTAACTATTACAGCATGAACTCTTCTGTTTTCTGCTTTACCTTCTGCAGTTTCGTTAGAAGCTATAGGTTTAGATTCTCCATAACCAACAGCTTTTAATCTTGATTTATCAACACCTAAATCTGTTAAAGCTTTAACAACTGACGCTGCTCTTCTTTCTGATAATTTTTGATTATATTTATCTGAACCAACAGAGTCTGTATGACCTTCTATATCAGCTTTTAATTTTTTATCTGTATTCATAGCTTTTGCAAAATCATGAATTCTTGTTCCATAAATATCTTTAATTTCAGATTTATCTGTATCAAAATTAACATTTAAATTAACTAGAGTCATACATCCAACAGTATCAACTTTTGCACCTTTAATTGTATCTGGACATTGATCTAATTCATCAATAATTCCATCTGCATCACTATCTTTAGGAGCAGCTTTTGCAGCTACAGGAGCAGCTACTGCTACAGGAGCAACTTTTGCAGCTTTTTCACCAAAAGGAATAGCTAAACCAAAGTTATATAATAAAGTACTGTCCCCATTTTGTGCAGATATTAAATGTCTTAAATCAAATTTTAAAGCCATTGCATCTGTTAATTGGTATTTTAAACCAACTCCATAGTTTCCAAATAGACCATCTTTTTGGTGTTTAGTTAATTCATTATCAAAAAACTCAACTCCAAGTCCTGCTAATGCATATAAAGATAAATCAGTAGTTAAACCATAATCTTTAACTAAGTTACCAAATACTCTAGTAATTGAAGTATCTTGATTTCTTACAGAATTTTTTCCATCAACATCTTGAACTGTTCTTAAAAAACCTAATTCAAATTGATCAATTAATGAATCTTCTGATTGATTAAAACCTAAAGCTAATCCAGCATTTGCATAATTTCTTTCTAAACTATGATTACCTTCACCTAGAGCTCCTCCTATTAATGGAGTAATCTCATATTTGTAGTCACTATTTGCAGCAAGTACTAAAGAAGCACAAGCTAATGAAGATAGTAATATTTTTTTCATTTATTTTCCTTAATTTAAAATTATCATGTAAGAATTATATCAATAATTTATTAATTTTTTATTAACTTTTGTTTAATTATTGAAAATAGAATTTACTGATTCGTTATTATGTATTCTTCTTATGGCTTCACCTATTATTGTTGAAGCTGTTAGCACAGTTATTTTTTTTGCATTTTTTTTCGTTGGAATTGTATCTGAGATAACTAATTCATCTAAAACACCATTTGCAACTCTATCATAAGCTGGACCACTTAAAACTCCATGAGTACAACATGCCATTACAGATGTTGCTCCTTTTTCTTTTAAAACTTCAGCAGCTTTTACCAAAGTTCCTGCTGTATCAACCATATCATCTACTAAAATAACGTCTTTGCCTTTTACATCACCAATTATATTCATAACTTGAGACTCATTTGCTTTTTCTCTTTTTTTATCAACAATTACTAAGTCATAACCTAGTTTATCAGCATATTGTCTAGCACGTGCTACTCCACCAATATCTGGACTTGCAATAATTGGATTTTTTAAATTTTTACTTTTAATATAGTTTACAAATAAAATTGAACCAAATAAATTATCAGCAGGAATATTAAAAAATCCTTGAATTTGAGCAGCATGTAAATCAATAGTTACAACTCTATGTATTCCAGCTTTTTCTAGTAAATCAGCAACTAGTTTTGCAGAAATAGGTACTCTAGGAGCTGCTTTTCTATCTTGTCTTGCATATCCATAATAAGGAATTACAGCATTTATTGATTTTGCACTTGATCTTTTAAGTGCATCTATCATTATTAAAAGTTCCATTAAATTATCATTTGTAGGAGCACAAGTTGGTTGAATAATATAAACATCTTGACCTCTTACACTTTGAGTTATTTGAACAGATATTTCACCATCACTAAATTTATTTAATTTAGCATCAGATACATTCATTCCTAAGTAGTCACCGACTTTTTTTGCAAATTCAGGATTTGCACTTCCACTAAAGAGTTTAAAAGTAGACATAAAAATTCCTCTAATTTTGATTTTTTTATTTAAAATAGTATCAAAAATCTACTTAATAAAAATTTGTTGATTATTAATAAAAAATTAATAAAATATTAATAAAAAAAAATGTACTATTCCAAAATCTAAAAATAATGATAACAAGTATCATTTGGATTATTAATTAAAGGAGTATTTATGAAAAAATTAAGTTTAGTTGTTTCAACTATTATGTTATCAAGTACAATGTTTGCTGCTTCAGCTTTTGATAAAGAGATGGATGCGCCTTTAAAAAAAGAAAATATAGAAAAATCAACAGATTCAAACTCTATTGATGAAGCTTTCAAAAATGGTAAAATTGAAGGAAGCGTAGGAGTATATGGATTAACTCAAGATAATAAAAATGAATCTATTAAAAGAGATTTTGCATTTGGAAATGGTAATTTAACTTTAGGATATAACACTGCTAATTTTTATGGTTTTAGTTTAGGAACTCAAGTTAAAGGAAATATAAAACTAGGTGAGAAACATAAAGATGATAGAAAAAATGAAGCACCTTTTGAAAACAATGCTTTAATAACTCAAGCATTTTTACAATACTCTTTAAATGAAATGCTATTAATTAAAGCTGGTAGATATGAAGGTGAATTAGAGTGGCTTACAGATTATCAACAAGGTGCTATTGCTCAAATTACAGCAATTCCTGATACTATTGTATCTTTAGCATTTTCAAATAGAAAAGCTGAATCAGGAATTGATACAAGTGAAGATTTTCATAAACCAAATGATTTAAATAAAGGTATTTATGTAGTTGATATTAAAAATGAGAGTTTAGAAGGATTTGAAATAAATCCTTACTATTATCAAATTCCAGATGCAGTAAAATTCTATGGTTTGAAAACTTCTTATAATTTAGAATATTTTGGAGCTATTGCACAATATGCAAAAAGTAGTTTAACTCATAAATATAAAGCTAATAATTCTTTAGAAAATGGTTATATAGCTCATTTTGAATTAAATGGTAATTTCCAAGATTTAACTTCAGCAGCTGGTTTAATAAAAACAAGTAAAAAAGGTGGAGCTGATATAATAACTTCTTATGGAGATAACATTTCACCATTTGAAGATGGAAATCAAGTATATACTTTAGATGCTAGAACAATTTATGGTTCTTTAGGTTATTCAATTTATGATTTTGATTTTGGGGCTTTGTATGGAATTACAAGATATGATAATAGTAGAAACTCTGGTTTAAAAGAAAAAGAGTTAAATCTAAGTGCTGGATATAACTTCACAAAAAGTTTAAATACGAATATTATGTATGTAAATGTAGATGCTGATCAAGCAAATGGCGACACGGACTATGATAAATATTTAGCTAGTGTTGAATATAAGTTCTAATAAAATAATTAAAAGTGGAACTCCACTTTTAATTATTTTGCACTTTTTATAAAAGCACTTCCAATAACTTTATTTCCATCATAAAATACAGCCAATTGCCCACTAGCAACTCCAAAAGCTGGCTCTTTTAATTTGATAATTACTTCATCATCAATAATCTCAATATCACAAGGAGTTGTATTACTTCTGTATCTTAGTTTTACAACACATGAGAATTTTTTATCATCAATATACATATTTAGCTGGTTACCAATAACCTTATTAATTTCTAAAGATCGTTTTTTACCAACAATAATTGTGTTATCTTTTGGATTTATTTTTGTAACAAAGTGAGGATCATGTGCACCTTTTACACTGAAGCCTTTTCTTTTTCCAATTGTGTAGTGAGCATAACCTTTATGTTTTCCAACAACATTTCCATTCTCATCTAAAACATCGCCTTCAACATCTATATTTGCATGTTTTTTAATAACATCTGTGTAAACAGTTTCAACAAAACAAATTTCTTGAGACTCATTTTTTTCAGTTATTTTTTTGTAAGCAACATCAAGATTAGCACCTAGGTTTATAATATCTTCTTTTTTGAAATTACTTAAAGGAAACATCATAAAAGGAAGAGCTTCTTTATTTATTTGTGATAGAAAATAGCTTTGATCTTTTGATTTATCACTAGCTTCGTAAAAAAACTTTCCATCAGTTTTTGCATAGTGACCAGTCGCTAAATAAGAAGCTTGGTGTTCTTTTGCAAAATCAAGCATAGCACCAAATTTTATATTTCTATTACACTTTACGCATGGGTTTGGAGTAGTTCCTTCTAAATAAGAGTTTACAAAGTAGTCATAAACCTCTTCACTAAATTTTTGCGATAAATCTAATATATGGTACTTTATGCCTAAAAATTTAGCGACACCATCAATATAACCTAAGTTTGATTCGTGGTAACCATCAGATCTATTATGAAGTTTTAAGTAAATTCCTTCAACTTCATATCCTTGTTGTTGAAGCAAATAAGCTGTAACTGAAGAATCAATTCCACCGCTCATACCAACCATTACTTTTTCTTTAATCATCTTTTGCCTTTTTATTTGTAGTAACTTATAAAGCCACCACCAAGACAATAATTACCAGAATATAAAACAAGACTTTGTCCTAGTGTTACAGCTCTTTGAGGATTTTCAAATTCAACCACTACTTTTTCATCACTAGCTTCAACAACCGTACAAGCTTGTTTTTGTTGTCTATATCTAACTTGTGCCATTAATTTATCTCCCATTTTGGGTATTTCTTCTAATACCCAATGCATATGGCTTGCTTCTACCTTTTTGCTCATTAGTAAAGGATGATTTGTATCTTGAACAATTGTTAATGTATTATTTACTACATCTTTAAGAGCTACATACCAAGGTTTGTGTGTATTGTTTTCATTTTCATTGTCCTTAATACCACCAAGACCAATACCTTTTCTTTGTCCCAATGTGTAACATACTAGACCTTTATGTTTTCCTAAAACTTTTCCATTTTCATCTAAAATATCTCCAGGAATAGCCTTTAAATGTTGTGTAATAAATTCATCAAATTTTTGATTACCAATAAAACAAATTCCTGTACTATCTTTTTTATCACTAACTGGTAAATTATGCTCTCTTGCTATTTCTCTAACCTCTTTTTTTGTTAAATCTCCAAGTGGAAACATAGCTTGTGATAATTGTTCACTTGATAATGCATGTAAAAAATAACTTTGGTCTTTTGTATTATCTTTTGGAGTATCTAGTACAAAGTGATCTTTGTATTTTGTAATTTTTGCATAATGACCAGTTGCAATAATATCGGCACCCATACTTTTTGCTTCATTTAAAAATACATTGAATTTTATTTCTTTATTGCATAAAATATCTGGATTTGGTGTTAGACCTTGTTTTAAACCTTCTAAAAATACATCAAAAACTCTATCTTTGTACTCTTTAACGAAGTCTTTTCCTCTTACTTCAATTCCTATTAATGCACCAACTTTTTTTGCATCTTCAAATTCTATACGATTAGGACATTGACTTCCTTTGATTCCATACTCCCAGTTACGCATGAATAGTCCAATAACATCATAACCTTGTTGTTTTAACAATAAGGCAGTAACAGATGAATCAACTCCACCTGACATTCCTACAACTACTTTTTTATTTTTGCTCATTTTTTACCTTTAAAAAATTGTTTTTTATATATTTTAAAGGAATAATCACTGACTCTCTATTTGCCCAATTTTTGTGAGGGATAATAAGACTTTTTGTATTTATTTTCTTATTATCAAAAAATATTATATCAATATCCAAGGTTCTAGGCGCATCTTGAAAGGATCGCTTTCTTCCGAATTTTTTTTCATATCTTTGCATAGCTTGTAAAAACTCAACGGCACAAAGATCTGTTTTGAGCGTGATTATACCATTTAAAAAATCACTTTGTTGTAAAAAACCAAAAGGAGGGTTTTTTAAAAGTGGTGAACTCATAAGTAAAGTAAATCTTGCATCTTTTTTTAAACATAAGATTAATTTATCAAATATTTTTTTTGTATCTCCAATGTTCCCGCCAATTCCTATAGTTACAATATGTTTTTTATTTGAAGTAATATTGAAAATTTTTGGAAAATTTGATGTATAAAAAAGTGTTAAATTGTGTGATAATTTTTTTTTCAAATTTCTCTCTCGTTTTTTATAAAAAATCTAAACTTATTTAATAAGTTTTATATATTTTATTAATTTTTTGCATTTATAAAATCTCTGCTTTTGTATTTTGCATATAAATAGTATCTTCAATTCTTACACCAAACTCATTTGGAATATAAATTCCAGGTTCTACTGTAAATACCATATTATCTTCAATCATAAGTTCATTTTTACTATTTATATTTGGAAATTCATGAATATCAAGTCCAACTCCATGACCAGTACTGTGAACAAAATATTTTCCATATCCAGCTTGAGTAATAAAATCTCTAGCAATTTTATCAACATCTTTGGCCATCATTCCACTTTTTGCCTCTTTTATACATTTTTCTTGAGCTTTTAATACAATATCATATATTTTTTGATGTTTTTTGTTTTTGAACTTTTGCTCTCTTTTAAAACTGAAATTATTAAAATCAGCAACACTAGTGCAAGTTCTATCTGAACAATATCTTTTATATTTTATTCCAGCATCAACTAAAATTAAGTCATTTTTATTTAATTTTTTAGATGTAGCAAGTGCGTGAGGTTTAGCTGCATTCTCATTTATTGCAACAATTGGATTAAATGATATATCATATTTTGAACTTTGACTTATATACTTGTAAGCATTAAAATATAACTCTTTTTCGCTTCTTTTAAATCCATTATTTTTGATATATTTTGCAAACTCTTTAAATCCATCTTTTCCTAATAAAGAGGCTTTTTTTAGAAGTTTTATTTCCTCATCACTTTTTATTAATCTTTTTGTTTTAGAAAAGTTTGGCTTTTCAATAAAATTTATATCTAAATCTTTTATTAAATTTTTATAATCAAAAAATGTAAAATCATTTGGATCAAAAACTAAATTTTTTATACTATTTTTTTTCAAAATCTCTTTTGTACTATCAATTAAATTTGAACTTTCAATAATTTCACAATTTTTAGCATACTCTTTTGCTTCAATTGTATATCTTGCATCTGTAATAAAAAACTTTTCACTTCCTAAATTTAAAAATATAGCATTGTCGCAAGAAAAACTACACTCATAATATATTGAATTTTCATTTTTTAAAATAAAGTTATCCACTAAGATTGCCTTTTTTTGGGTTTTTTAACAAAAATTTGATTATAATCTTACCTAAATTTTATAAAAGGAATATAATAATGAAAATAGCAGTAATTCAAGGACCAAACTTAAATATGTTGGGAGTTAGAGAACAACATATTTATGGAGGAGTAACTTTGGATCAAATTCACGCTCAACTTCAAAATGCAGCTGATCAAAATGGAGTTGAAATTGAGTTTTTTCAATCAAATTTTGAGGGAGAAATAGTTGATAGAGTTCAAGAGTGTTTAGGAACAGTTGATGGAATTATGATAAATCCAGCTGCATACTCTCATACTTCAATTGCAATTAGAGATGCTTTAGCAGCTGTTAATATGCCAGTTGTTGAAGTTCACATTTCAAATATTTATAAAAGAGAAGAGTTTAGACAAAAATCTATTACAGCAGGGTCTAGTACAGGCGTAATTACTGGATTTGGTGGGTTTGGTTATCATATGGGACTTATTGCTTTAATTCAAATGTTAAATGAGTTAAAAGCTTTAAATGAGGCAAGAAATGCTCAAATACAAGCACAAACACAAGAAGAGAATAAATAAGCTTTTATGAAAATATTAACTGCTTCTTATGTTGTTACATTTGATGAAAATTTTACTATTTTAAAAGATGGCTGTATTGTTTTTGATGAAAAAATTATTGAAGTTGCAAGCTATGATATTATTATAAAAAAATATTCAAATATTGAAATTATAAATCTTGGTGAAAACTCTGTTTTAATGCCAGGACTTATAAACTCGCATATTCATCTTGAATTTAGTGCAAATAAAACAACTTTAAAATATGGTAGTTTTTACTCTTGGTTAAATTCTGTTATAAAACATAGAGAAAAACTTATTGAAAAAGCTAAAACATCTTTGATAAATCAAGAGTTAAAAAAACTTTTAAAAACAGGAACTACAACTATTGGTGCTATATCATCTTACTCTTTTGATTTGGAAGCTTGTTTAAAATCTCCAATTAATACAATCTTTTTTTGTGAAGTAATTGGTTCAAAAGCAGATATGATTGATACTTTATTTACTGATTTTAAAGCAAGATTAAAAGATGCTCAAAAACATAATAGTAAAAGATTTAAAGCAGGTATTGCGATACATTCGCCATACTCTGTTCATCCATTTTTAGTTCGTGAAGTTTTGAATATTGCAAAAGAGGAGAAGCTACCAGTTACTTCTCATTTTTTAGAATCAAAAGAGGAAAAAGATTGGCTAAATAAAGATGAGGGAAGTTTTTTGGATTTTTTTAAAAAATTTTTAAATCAAGAAAAAGCAACAACAAAACCTTTAGAATTTTTAAACCTTTTTAAGGGTGTAAAAAATCTATCTTTTACCCATTGTGTAGAAGCAAGTAGTGAAGATTTTAATAAGATAAAAGAGTTAAAAGCAACTATAAATCATTGTGTTAGTTCAAATAGATTTTTAAATAATAGTAGATTAAATCTTGAAAGTTTAAATAATACTCCTTTTAGTATAGGAACAGATGGCTTAAGTTCAAACAATTCTTTAAGTATGTTTGATGAGTTGAGAGTTGCACTTTATGCACACTATGAAAAAAATATAATAAAATTTTCAAAAACTTTGTTAAATGCTGCAACTGTAAATGGAGCAAAAGCTCTAGGAGTTAACAAGGGTAGTTTAATAAAAGACTTTGATGCTGATATTATAGGTTTTTGTTTACCTGATAAGATTGAAGAAATTGAAGATATATATATGCAGATAATTTTGCATACAAAATATGTAGATAAAATTGTAATAGGAGGAGAGTTTGTTTGATTTTTTAAAAAAACTATTTTTACCAGTTGTTTGGTTTTTAGATTTTATTACAAAATATTTTAAAACAATAGTTTTTTTAACTATTGTATATTTTATATTTTTTAGTGGAGCAGAAGATGAAACTATTGCAAAATATAATGCAAACCTACAAAAGATTGATTTAGTTGGACAGATAATTGATCCATCAAAGGTGCTAGAAGATATAGAAAGAGCATCAAATGATGCTAGCATAAAAGGTGTTTTGTTTGTAATAGATAGTCCAGGAGGAGCTGTTGCACCTTCTGTTGAGATAGCTTATGCTATAAAAGAGTTGAGTATGAAAAAGCCAGTTGTTGCATATGCAAGTGGAACAATTGCAAGTGGAAGTTACTATGCTTCTATTTGGGCAGATAAAATTATTGCAAATCCTGGAAGTATTGTTGGTTCAATTGGTGTTATTATGCAAGGGTTTGAAGCTAGTAAACTTTTAGAAAATCTTGGAATTAGTTCTCAAACAATAAAAGCTGGAAAATATAAAGAGTCAGGAACATTTACAAGAAAATGGACAAATGATGAAGAGCAAGAGCTTCAAGGTGTTATAAATAGTACATATAATATGTTTATAAGTGATGTTGCAGATGCTAGAAAACTAGATATAAAAAAACATACAAGTTTTGCAGATGCAAAAATTTTTACAGCACATCAAGCAAAAGATGTTGGACTTGTAGATGAAGTTGCAACACTTAATTTTGCAAAACATAGTTTAATAGAGTTATCAAAGGTTGAAAAACCTATTTGGAAAAAAGAGGATAAGTTTGAAAAATTTATGGATAAACTTATGAGTCAAGCTATTTCAAAAGTTCTTATTAATTTTTCTAGCAGTTTAAAAGCATATTAGAATTTTATTAAAAGGCGATATTTTCGCCTTTTAACTTATCTACCTTTAGAAACTATATTGTAAGTATCATTTGCAATTACATACTCTTCTTGAGTTGGAATTACGAATATTCTAGCAGGTGATGCATTTGTAGAGATATCTCTTGCTTCACTTAATCTTTTATTATTTTTAGTTGGATCAATTACTAGTCCCATAGAATCTAGACCTGCACAAACTTTCTCTCTAATTAAAGCTGCATTTTCACCAATTCCACCTGTAAAACAAAGTGCATCAATACCATTTAATGCTGCAACATAAGCTCCAACATAAGATTTAATTTTATATGCAACCATATCAATAGCAAGTCTACATCTATCATCACCATTTGCCATACCATCTAAAACTTCTCTTAAATCAGATGATTTTCCTGAAATTCCTAAAATTCCAGATTTTTTATTCATAATATCAAGAACTTCATCAATATCTTTATTCTCTTGTTTCATCATATACTGAATAGCTCCAGCACCAATATCTCCAACTCTCGTACCCATCATAAGACCTTGAATAGGAGTTAATCCCATTGATGTATCAATACATTTTCCATCAAAAACTGCACTTACAGATGAACCATTTCCTAAGTGACAAACAATAATTCTAGTGTTGTGTTTTTTCTCTAACATTGTTCTTGCTTCATTTGAAACAAAATAGTGGCTAGTTCCATGGAAACCATATTTCCTAATTCCATGTTTTGTGTACATTTCATATGGTAGAGCATACATATAAGCATAATCAGGCATTGTTTGATGGAATGCAGTATCAAATACACCAACATTTGGTTTTCCTGGCATTAACTCTTGACAAATTTCAATTCCTAAAATATTTGCAGGATTATGTAAAGGTGCTAATGGAGATAATCTTTTCATAGTTTCAACAACATCTGGAGTAATTAAAACAGAACTTGCAAACTCTTCTCCTCCATGAACTGTTCTATGTCCAATAGCTTCAATATCATTTGTAGATTCAATAACTTTTCCCTCACCAGTTGTAAGTGTTGTTAAAACAGCATTTATAGCCTCTCTATGTGTAGGCATTGCTTCATTTAAAACTAATTTTTTCCCATCATTATATTCATGTTTTAAAACACCATCAATTCCTATTCTTTCGCAAATACCACTTGCCAAGATTTTTTTTGTAACTGGGTTCATTAATTGATATTTTAAAGATGAACTTCCTGCATTTAATACGAAAACTAACATTTACTAATCCTTTTTTGAAATTTAATTTATTATTTAATTTGAGTTGCTGTGATAGCTACTAAGTTTGAAATATCTTCAACTGAACAACCTCTTGATAGGTCATTTACAGGTTTATTTAAACCTTGAATAATTGGTCCATGAGCTTCAGCTCCTGCAAATCTTTGTACAAGTTTATATCCAATATTTCCAGCTTGTAAATCAGGGAATACCAAAATATTTGCATGTCCAGCGACTTTTGAATCAGGAGCTTTTTTAATACCAACACTTGCAACGATTGCAGCATCAGCTTGAAGTTCTCCATCAAATGCAAATTTTACATCTCTATCTTTTAGTATTTGGCAAGCAGTTGTAACTTTATCTACCATTGGGTGTGATGCACTACCTTTTGTAGAAAAAGATAACATAGCAACTCGAGGCTCAAGACCAACAACACTAGCAGCAGTTGCAGCAGTTGCACTAGCAATATCAGCTAACTGTTCAGCATTTGGGTCTGGAATAACAGCACAATCTGCAAATAAAATTAGACCATTATCTCCAAATTTACCATCAGCTGTTTCCATAATAAATGCAGATGAAACTGTATTTATACCAGGTGCTGTTTTGATTACTTGAATAGCAGCTCTTAAAACATCAGAAGTTGGAGAGTTTGAACCAGCAACTAATCCATCTGCATCTCCTAGTCTTACCATCATACAACCAAAAAATCTAGGTTCTGTAAGCATTAGTTTTTTAGCTTCATCTTTTGAAAGATTTTTACTTTTTCTAAGTTCAACTAATTCATCAACATATTTATCAAGATTTGCACATTTTGAAGGATCAACAATAGTTGCTCCAGAAATATTTGCACCATATTTTGAAGCATCAGCTTTTATTGTTTCTTCATTTCCAATAAGGATAATTTTTGCAGTTTTATCTTTTAAAACTATTTCAGTTGCTTTTAAAACTCTCTCATCCTCAGATTCAGGAAGAACTATAGTTCTTAAATTTTGTTTAGCTTTTTCTTTGATATTATCAATTAAACCCATAATGTAACCAATCCTTTCTTTTTTCAAATATAACGAAAACTATAATGAAAAAAAATAGCATTAAAGTAGCAAATAAAAGCGATATTTGAGGGCTTTGAGAGTGTTTAAAAAAGTGAAAAAATAAAACAAAAAGAGCATTTTTGAGTAAATTCTACAAGTCTGCTCTTTTTATTTTTATAAATTTTTACTTTTTTAGTAGATTATAAGTATCTGTTGCAATCACTAATTCTTCATTTGTAGGAATAACAAAGATTTTAGTTTTAGAGTTTTTTGTATTTATCTCTCTATTTCCTTTCTCTCTTTTTGAGTTTTTATCTTTATCAATTTCAATTCCCATAAACTCTAGACCTTCACAAACTTTTTCTCTAATTAAATCAGAATTTTCTCCAATTCCAGCAGTAAAGCAAATAGCATCAACACCGTGCATAAGTCCTGCATAAGAGCAAAGATATTTTTTAATTCTATCACATAGCATTGTAATTGCTATTTTAGATCTTTTATCTCCATCATTAGAAGCTTTTATTACCTCTCTTAAATCTGAGCTAACTCCAGAAACTCCCAGAATTCCTGATTTTTTATTTAGGTAATCAAGAATTTGAATATGATTTAAACCTTTTTTCTCCATTAAGTAAGGAATAACACCAGCATCTATATCACCACTTCTTGTACCCATTACTAAGCCTTCAAGAGGAGTAAGCCCCATAGAAGTGCTAATTGATTTTCCATCTTTAACCGCACAAACAGATGAACCATTTCCAAGGTGACAAACGATAACTTTGCTATCTTTTTTGTTTAAAAGCTTAATAGCTTCTTGAGAAACATAGTAGTGGCTTGTTCCATGAAATCCATATTTTCTTAAGTGATGTTCTGTATAATCAGCATAAGGAACGGCATATAAGAAGTTTTCCATAGGCATTGTTTGATGAAATGCTGTATCAAAAGTTACAACATTTGGAACTTTTGGCATTAAATCTTTACAAATTTTTACACCCATAATATTTGCAGGATTGTGTAAAGGAGCCAGAGGAATTAACTCCTCTATTTTTCTAATTACTTCATCATCAACAATAACAGAGCCTTTAAAATGCTCACCACCGTGAACAACTCTATGTCCAATGGCTTTTATCTCATCAATAGAGTTTATAACTTTTGTTTCATCATTTGTAAGAATTCTAAGAACCAATTCAATTGCTTCTTTGTGTGTAGGAATTGGAAGTTCAAAAGTAATCTTTTTATTCTCTCCAATTTCATGTTTTAAAATCCCATCAATCCCAATTCTTTCAACTAAACCACTAGCTTTTAGCTCTTTTGATTTTATATCGATTAGCTGATATTTAAGAGATGATGAACCAGCATTTAAAACGAAAACTAACATTTGTATCCTTTTACTTAATTTTATATTAAAATTTACAATTAATTTTTTTGAATAATATCAAATTAAAACTTAAATAAGTTTTTATTCAGCCCATTCAAAATCCGTTGTAAATACAATAGTAAGCCAAAGATTTGGATCCTCTTTTCCTAAATCTCTTTCTATCTCATCTCTTAACATATCCCACTCTTCAAGTTTTTTTGCTGGCCAACTTTTTGGAACTATAAAATAAAGTTCAATCTGTCTTCCTCTTCCAACTCTTGCAACATAAGCTCTAAAAGAGTCAAAGCCATATTTATTTACAATATTTTTAGCAACAATATCAACATGATTTTTTAAAGAAGAGGGTGTTACAAGTAAAATATCAGAAAGTGCTTGTTTAACAGTTTTAAAAGGCATTGGAATTACTAAAATTGATACAAAAATTAGAATAAATGGGTCAATAAATGGCGTTATCCAAGAAAGTTCACCATCTTTTACAAAATATCCAAAACTAAATGCAATAAGATATGCAAAAGACATTGAAGCTGAGATTAACCAACTAATAGAGTCTAGTTTTAAAAATTCAGAGTTTATATCTTTATTTGCCTTTTGAATAAAAACTCCCAAAGCAATCTCAACTATAATAGATATTGCAGTGATAATGATTGCATATGAAAAGATTATTTCTCTTCCTCCAAGCAAAATACTATCAATTGCATTTATAAAAGCATAAATTGAAGCACCAATTAATAGTATTCCATTTACCCCTAAAACAATTGGTTCAAGATGCCAAAAGCCCATTGTAAAATGTTTTTCAAGTCTATTTGAGACAATATCTTTTGATGTTGAAGATGTAATTAATTTTGCAACAACAAGTGCTAAAATAGTCATTAAAGCATCTATCATTCCATAAATACTATCAAAAATAATAGTTGCAGAACTTGCTAGTAAACCAAAAATTAAACCAAGAATTGCTAAAAAAATTGTGCTAAATATAGATAGTTTTAATATCTCTTTTTCTGATTTAAATTTTGATAAATTCATAAATTATTTAATTTTTACAGATGGATGATTTTTTAATTTTAAAAATATCATAGCTGTCATAATTGCATCATTAAATGAGTCGTGATTTCCAAATTGTGGTATTTCTAAATCTTTTAATATAGAATTGAATTTTAAATCCACAAAACTTTGAGGAATTAATTCAATTTTAAAATCATGATAAATTTCTGATACTTCTATACTTCTATTTGGTAAAGTTACTCCAATCATTGGTTTTAGATATTTATTTATCATATTTTTATCAAAATTTAAAAAATATCCAACTAAAGTTCTGTTTTCAATAAACTCTAAGAACTCTAAAATCACATCTTCAATTTCACAAGCATTTTTTAAATCACACTCTCTTATGTGATGTATTTTTATTGATTTTTCATCTAAAGATGAGTTTTTTGGTTTTATATATCTTACAAATTTTTTGCTTGAAACTATTGTGTTGTTTTTTATAATAACAGCACCAATAGATATAATATCATCGATTTTCGGATTTAATCCAGTTGTTTCACAATCAAAACATACATACTCATTTTGTATAGTTTTATCAAACAAAAAACTATATTTTTTGTCTTTTAAACTTTTTTTATTAAAGTAATTTGAAATATTTTTAAACATAGTTAAGCTTAAAGTGATTTTCTAACTTTTTCTTTAGCTTATTTACTATTTTAAAAGACTCTTTTAGTAAATCCTTTTCCATAATGGTTAATCTATTTGGATTTACAAAATTATCAATCTTCTCTTTTTTATCAAGTTTTTCTAAACTAGCTTTTAGTTTTAGACTATTTAAAATATTAAATGCCATAATTAACTCTTTTGCACTCTCATCATCTAAAATTTTTAACTCTTTTAAACTATTTATCCTTTTTATTGTATTTGTATTTAGAACTCTATTTTGAATACTTAGAGACCTAATTCCTTGAACAATTATAAAAATTCCACCTCTTTTTATATCAATTTCATCTTTATGTTTTTCATCTTTACTATTAAAAACAAAACCATCAAAAAATCCTAAAGGTACATCAAAACTATTTATGATTCTTGCAAAATTTGTATAAAAGCTTTGAGAGTTTGAAGAGATTTTAAATAGGTAATTTTTCAACTCTTTAATCATCTCAATATCACCAGATACACAAAGAGCATCATAAAATATTGCAATATTCATAAAGTTATCACCACTTGGATTATTTACCCATTCATAAATAAGCTCTTTAAAATCACTTTGAGATCTGCACCAATATGGATTTGAAACCATTATATTTCCTTCACATCTAGGAAATCCAAAAGTAACTAAAGTTTCAGTAAAAAGATGAGTAAACTCCCTAAGTTTTTCTTCACTAATTTTACAATCATCTGAAATAATAAGTGCATTGTCTTGGTCGGTTCTTAAAATCTGTTCAGCTCTTCCTTCACTTCCCATTACAACTAAACAAGATTTTCCAATAAGCTCTTTTGGAGCTAAAAGTTTATATAGTTTATCAAGTAGTTTTTTATTTAATTGATTTATTAATTTTGATATAAACTCTATTTTTACACCTTTTGCATTTAGTGATTTAATAATTTTTATAAATGATAGTGAAGCCTCTTTTAGCTCATCTAAAGTTTCGGCATTAATGATTTGATTTGAAACAGCAAAAGTATTTGTTGCAAAAAATGATGAAAGAGATATTTGATCAAGTATTCCAACAATCTCATCATAATCATTTTTTACTACAACTCTTTTTAATCCATGTTTTGCCATTTGAAGTTGAGCATTAAATAAAAAATCATCTTCGTTTATATAAATTAATCCTTTAGAAGCAATTTTTACAACCAAATCATCATAATCCATTCTATTTAAAATAACTTTTTGTCTAAAATCTGAATCAGTTACAATATACATTTCACCATTTTCATCTTTTAATAAAAGGGTTGGTATTTTCTCTTGTTTTATTATTTTTGCTGCTTCAAATATTGTTTTGTTTGTATCAACAATTACAGCTTTATGAACTTTTGCATCTTTAACTTTTGCAACCATAATATTTGCCATATCTTTGTTTTTTTCATTTAAGATATTATTGTTTAACTTATCTGAAATGGATTGAAAAAAATAGTTTTCTAGTTGTTGATTTGAGCTTAAAATCTGCATAAATATATCTTTTTTTAGTACATAACAGATACTCTCTTCAATAGCCACAAAACTATTCTTACTATAATTTTTTATTAAAGAGACTGAGTCAAATATCTCACCTTTTGAATATACACTTAAAACTTCATCGTCATTTATTTCTTGAATTAAACCTTTTAAAACAAAATATAAAAACTCGGGATTACTATCTTGTGCCTGAACTATAGAGTTTGCTTTGAAATAAACAATGTCTAAAGATTCAACTAAATCATCCAATTCAAAAGTATTTAAATTATTAAATGGGTGAATATTTGAAATAAATTTTTTTTGCTCTTGCATACTCATCTCTCCTATATTTAAAGTAGTGCAAAATCAAAAAGAGAAGAGATTCTCTTTTTGATATTTTTAGTGTGAAACCGCTCCAGCTGAACCAATTCCAGTATTTGCTCTAACATTTTGAGCTCTAAACATAGCTCTTTCTTGAGTAGCTCTTTTTGAGTTATCAATAATAGAGAAAAACCAAATTGATATAAACGCAACTGTAACAGAGAATAGTGCAGGGTGAGCATAAGGGAAAATAGCTTTTTCATTTCCTAAAATTTGTACCCAAACATTTGGACCTAAAATTACTAGAGAAACTGCTGTAATTAATCCCATAAATCCACCAATAAATGCACCTCTTGTTGTTAATTTTGACCAATAAATTGATAAAAATAGTATTGGGAAATTTGCACTTGCAGCGATTCCAAAAGCAAGTCCAACCATATATGCAATATTTTGAGACTCAAATGCAATTCCAAGTGTAACTCCAATAATACCTACAATTATAACAGTTATTTTTGAAATTTTTACAACTTTTTCATCACTTGCATTTGGATTTATAACATTTGCATAAATGTCATGTGAAATTGCACTAGCACCTGCAAGAGTAAGTCCAGAAACAACGGCCAAAATAGTAGCAAATGCAACAGCTGAAATAAATCCTAAGAAAGCATTTCCACCAAGCATGTGTGAAAGGTGAACTGATGCCATATTAGATCCACCAAATAGTTTTCCATCTACAAAATATTGAGCACCTTCTGCACTATTTAAAAATGCAATTGCTCCAAGTCCAACGATAGAAATAATTACCCAAAAGTATGCAACAAATCCAGTAGCATAAACAACAGATTTTCTAGCTTCTTTTGCATTTCCAACTGTAAAGAATCTCATTAAAACGTGAGGAAGACCTGCAGTTCCAAGCATTAAAGCCATACCTAAAGAGATAGCAGATACTGGATCACTTAAAAAACCACCTGGTTTTAAAATCTCTTCACCTTTTGCATGATTATTTACAGCAGTTTGAGCTAATGATTCAAAATTAAAACCAAAGTGCCATAAAACCATAATAGCCATAAATGAAACACCAGATAGAAGAAGAACTGCTTTAATAATTTGTACCCAAGTAGTTGCAAGCATTCCACCAAATGTTACATAAATAATCATTAGTGCTCCAACCATAAATACAGCATATTCATATTCCATACCAAATAGTATTTGAATAAGTTTTCCAGCACCAACCATCTGTGCAATTAGATATAAAATAACAACAGATAAAGAACCAAATGCAGCCAAAGTTCTAATCTCTTTTTGTGCCAATCTATATGCAGCAATATCAGCAAATGTAAATTTACCTAAGTTTCTTAATTTTTCAGCCATAAAAAACAAAATTACAGGCCAACCAACTAAGAAAGATACAGCATATATAATTCCATCATATCCATTCATATAAATAAGCCCAGAAACTCCCAAAAATGCTGCTGCACTCATATAATCACCAGCAATTGCTAAACCATTTTGGAAACCAGTTATTCCTCCACCCGCAGTGTAAAAATCACTAGCAGATTTTGTTCTTTTAGCCGCCCAATATGTAATTCCTAGTGTGCCAAGTATAAATACCATAAACATAGCAACTGCAGGTATATTAAGTTCTCTTTTTCCTTCAAATGTTGCATCACCAGCAGCAAAAAGTGTAAGTGAAGTAAAAAATAATAAAGTTAATACTCTAATCATAAAAACTCCCTTACATCTCTTTTAATCTGATTTGTAAGATCATCAAATTCACCATTTGCTTTTCTAACATAAACTAGTGTTGTTAAAAAGCTAATAACTAAAATTGCTAATGCAATAGGAAATGCAATAGTTGTTATATAACCTTCCGCTACTTTTATTGCAAACAAATCTTTGTTAAATGCAACTATTGTGATAAATGAGTAAAACATTATCAAAACAAATATTCCTAATTTTAAAGCTAAAGAGTTTCTTTTTGAAACTAGCTCTTGATATTTAGGATTGGCTTCTATTTTTGCAACCAATTTTTCATCCATACCTTATTCTCCTGCGACTTTTTTATTTTTTATCTAAATGATAGATAAAGTAATGGATTATACAAATAAATTTATATTTTGATTGATTTGTTGATAGAAATTATATAGAAATTTCAGAATAAATGTAGAATTGTAACAAAAAACAATATATTAATTATTACAATTAATTATAATTATTAAGTCATTATTAAGTTATTACTAAAGAGATTTCTCTCTTTAGTAATTGTTTTAGTGAGAAACAGCTCCGTCAGAACCAATACCAGTTTCACCTCTAATTTGTTGAGCTTCAAATCCTGATTTGTCTTCACTTGCTCTTTCTGAGCTATCAGTAATTGAGAAGAACCAAATACCAATAAATGCAGCAGATACAGAGAATAGTGCAGGATGTGTCCATGGGAATATCGCACTTCCAAATCCAAATATATCAACCCATACAGTTTTACTTAGTACAACTAGAATAACAGCTGTTAGTAAACCTATAAATCCACCTATAAATGCACCTCTTGTTGTTAATTTTGACCAATAGATTGATAAAATTAATATTGGGAAGTTTGCAGATGCTGCAACAGCAAACGCAAGTCCAACCATAAACGCAATATTTTGATTTTCAAATGCAAATCCTAAAAGAACTGCAACTATACCAATTACAATAACTGTTCTTTTTGAAACTTTCATCTCTTCAGCATCAGTAGCTTGACCTTTTCTAATAACGATTGCATATAAATCATGTGCAATTAAATTAGAAGCAGCAAGTGCAAGACCAGCAACAACCGCTAGAATTGTAGCAAATGCAACAGCAGATATAAATCCTAAGAAAATAGATCCACCAGTAGCTTGAGCTAAGTGAACAGCAGCCATATTATTTCCACCGATTAATTTACCAGCAGCATCTAAATAAGCACTATTAACATTTGGATCCATTAGGTAAACAATTCCACCAAGACCAACAACAGCTATTAATAAATAGAAGTAACCAATAAATCCAGTTGCATAAACAACAGATTTTCTAGCTTCTTTTGCATTTCCAACTGTAAAGAATCTCATAAGAATATGAGGTAATCCAGCAGTTCCAAGCATTAAAGCAAGTCCTAGTGAAATAGAAGCAATTGGATCAGATACAAATGAACCTGGTGCCAAAATAGCATCTTTTTTAGCATGTAAATTAACAGCAGTTTCAGCTAAGTTTGCAAAAGAGAAGTTAATCCCAGTTGTAGCTAGAACTAAAAGAGCCATAATTGTAACTCCACCTAGTAAAAGTACAGCTTTAATAATTTGTACCCAAGTAGTAGCAAGCATACCACCAAATGTTACATATATAATCATTAATGCACCAACAATTACAACTGCAAAGTGATATGGAATATGGAATAAAACTTCGATTAGTTTTCCAGCTCCAACCATTTGAGCAATTAAGTAGAAAGTAACAACTGTTAAAGAACCACAAGCAGCAAGAATTCTTATTCTTTTTTCATCAAGTCTGTAAGCAGCAATATCAGTAAAGTTAAACTTACCTAAGTTTCTTAATTTTTCAGCCATTAAGAAAAGAATGATTGGCCAACCAACTAAAAATCCGATAGCATAAATAATACCATCAAAACCATTTAGATAAATCATACCCGAAATACCAATGAAAGAAGCAGCAGACATATAATCTCCAGCAATTGCTAGACCATTTTGGAAACCTGTAATTCCTCCACCTGCTGTATAGAAATCTGAAGCAGATTTTGTTTTACTAGCAGCCCATTTTGTAATACCCATAGTACCTATAATAAATGCAAAGAACATTAACATAGCTTCCATATTTATACTACTTTTAGCATCATCTGCAAATAGTGCTAATGATGATAAACCTAATAAAGTAATTATTTTCAACATTATAATATATCCTTCACATCATTTTTAATATCATTAGTTAAGTTCTCAAACTCACCATTTGCTCTAACAACATAAATTAAAGTTGTTATAAATGCTATTACAATAATTGCAAAGCCTATAGGGAATGCAACTGTCATAGTTTCACCTATTTTTGTAGCAAAAAACTCTTTGTTAAATGCAATAGTTAATATGAAACCATAGTAAACTACTAGCATGAAAATAGCTAATTTAATAGCGAATGAACTTCTTTTTGAAACAAGTTCATGGTATTTAGGATTAGCTTTAATCCTTTCTACTAATTTGTTATCCATTTTTTCTCCTAAAATAAGATTAGTTGAAATAGTAAAATATTTTAGTTGCAAAAGCATAGCATTTAAAAAAAGATTTGAAAAAAAGGTTTAAAAAGATTAGAAATACTATTTTATAGCATTTCTAAAAGTTAATTTTTTTCTGTTTTGCGAGATTTTTTAGTTTTAAGAATATCATAGAAGTCATTATTGCATCATTTAAAGCATCATGTTTTCCCAAAACTGGAATATCAAGAAAAGTCATAATAGTATCAAACTTTAAATCTATAAATCCGTAGTTGTCTTTTGTCTTTTTTATATCGTAATATATTGATGATACTTCAACTCTTTCATTTGGAAGTTTTATACCTATTAATTTTTTTGTATATTTTGAAATCATTTCCATATCAAAATCTATATAGTAGCCAACTATTGGTCTTGAACCAATAAAATCAAGAAGTTTATATATGGCAACATCAGGTTCAATAGCATTTTGTAAATCTATCTCTCTTAGAAGATGAATTTTTATAGATTCAGGATTTATATTTTTTGATGGTTTTACAAATATATTAAATGTTTTTCTCATTAAAATTTTATTATCTTTTATTAAAACTGCACCAATAGATAAAATCTCATCTTTTTTAGGGTTTAAACCTGTAGTTTCACAGTCTAAACTTATATATTCTCCTTGTGGATATTCATCAAATAAAAAATCAAATTTTTTATTTAAAAGTCTTTTCCTTTGCCACTGTTTTATAATATTTTTAAACATCTTAATAAATCTTATCTAGTTTAAATATATAACTTATTATTTTTTTGAAATCATTTACAATTTTAAATGATTCTTTTAGTAAATCTCTCTCAATTTTTCCTAAGCTATTTGTTTCTATCTCATTTGAAAGTGGTTTGTTTTGTTGTAATAACTCCATTTGATGTCTCAATCTTAAAGTATTTGCTATTTCAAGTGCTTCTAATAATTCAGCAGCTCTATCTTTATCCAAAATTTTTCTTTGCTCTAAAATTTGGATTCTTTTTATGGTTGTTGTCTCTTTTATTTTTTCTTTTAAAGCTAAACTTCTAATTCCATGAACTATTGGAAAAATTGCAGCTTTTTTAATATTTATAAAATTCTCTTTACCAATAAAACTAGATATTGTTGTTGGAGTTTCGAATGCTGTTGTTGATTTTGCAAAATATGCCATAAAAATATCATTTTGTACTTTTGAGTATAAAAACTCTTTTAAATCAATCAGCATCTGTTTATCACCAGCAACCGAAAATGAGTCTGTAAATATAGCTAAATCTAAAAAGTTTTTCATATCTTGAGTGCCGACCCATCTTGATATATCATTTTTAAAATTTAGATATGATTTACACCAATCAGGATTAGAAACCATTATATTTCCTTCACAAGGAGGATAACCTAAAAATACAAGAGCATCTGTAATTTTTTGCATATAAGGTCTGTATTGTTCAACATCAACACCATCTCTTACAATTAGAGCATTATCCTGATCTGTTTTTATAATTTGTTCATTTCTTCCTTCACTTCCCATTACAAATAAACAAGCATCTTTTTGTAACTCTAAAGGAAGAATTAGTGAGAATATTTTTTGATAAACTTTTGTATTTAGTTGTCCAATAAGATTTGAAATATGGTGTAATTTCACCCCTTTTGTTTGAAGACTTGTAATAATATCTATAAAATCTTTACTAGCATCTTTTAAATCTTCAATATTTTTCGCATTTTTTATCTTTGATTCAATAACATATGTATGATTTGCAAAATGCGATAAAATATCTATTTGTTCAATAATTCCAACCATGTTTCCATCATTATCAACTACACCAACTCTTTTAATATTTCTTTTTACTAAAATTGTCAAAGCTTCAAATAAATAGTCATCTTGTTTAATAGTCAAAAGTGGAAAAATAGCAATATCGCTAACAGGGATAGATAAATCTCTCCCTTCTAAAAGAACTTTTACTTTAAGTAGTGAATCTGTAATAATTCCATATTCTTTATTTTCACCTTCTATTATAATAGTTGAAGTTTTATATTTCATTGATTTATCAATAGCATCTATTAATTTTGTATCTTTTTTCACGATACAAGCTTCGTGTATTAAAGTATCGCTTACTTTTGCTATCATAAAAGATGATAATTGAGAAGTGTTCTCTTTATCTTTAAGAGTTCGTATTTTATTTACCAAATCTTTTAAGAAAAAATCTTTAAATTTTTGATTTTTATCAATTAGCTCTAAAAAAATCTTTTTTTCTATTTCGTAGCATATGAGCTCTTCATTTACTCTAAAACTATTTTCACATTTTCCATAAATTAATGAATTTGAATCAAAAGTATCTTCGCTTTGATAATCCATAACTACGACATTTTCAGGAGAATATTCAAAAACTGAACCTTTAATAATAATAAAAAAATATTTTGGTATTTTTTCTGGACCTATTAAAACTGTATCTTTTGGATAGTAAGCTATATCCATATGTTCAATACACATGGCCATTTGACTTGGTGTTAAAACCTCAAATGGGTGAGTTTTTGATAAAAAACTCTCTTGATCTTGAATACTCATTTTTACTCCTTATATTGCGTAAAATTAATATAATTTTTAAATTTATTTTAAAACTTTAACAAAATCAATTGATTCTTCTATATTTTTTTCTTTTTTTGGTGTTATTTTTGAAACTATAACTGTAATGATAATATTCAAAATTGCACCAATAGAGCCAATTCCTTCACTACTAATACCAAAAAAGTAATTATTTGAACTATCAATATATAAAAAATAAATACTATAAGATAGTGTAAAAATTAGTCCAACAGCTATACCAAAAATTGCTCCAATTTTATTTACTTTTTTATAAAAGATTCCTAAAATTAAAGTTGGAAATAGTGTGGCTGTGCATATCGTAAAAGCTATAGCTACGGTTTGTAAAATTGTATAGTTTGGAATATAAAATAAAGTTGCTAAAACTATAATTAAGACTATCAATAACTTTGAAAATATAACTCTAGTAACAATACTATTTTTACTAAAATTTTCTTTTAGTAATTCATAAGATATTGTGGTTTTTATTATTAGAATCAAACCAGTTATTGTTGATAAAGTTGCGGCTAATGCACCTGCTAAAACTAAAGATATAACCCAATTTGGTAAGTTTGCAATTTCTGTAGTTAAGAGTGTTAGTGCATCTGGATTGATTGATAATTCACTTATATTATTTTCATATTTTAAATCTATTTTATTATTTTTATTCAAATCTTCAAATTTTACTAAACCCGTTTTTTCCCAAGTTTTTAACCATTTCCCCTCATTTTGATCTATTTCATTATTTATAAAAGCATCATATTCTACACCATTTGTATTTTTTACTAAATTTAAAGTAGAAAGAATAAATAAAGATGAGATAGAAGTATAAATAACAGATATAAAAACTAATGCCCAAAATGATGATTTTCTTGCATCATTTACTGTAGGACTTGAGAAAAATTTGATTAGAATATGTGGTAAAGAAGCAACCCCTAAACTCAAAGATATTGCAATTAATAAACTATTTAAAATATTAAAGTCAGAAAAAGATTTAAAACCAATATCATTTAAAGTTTGTTCAAAAACTTCAATTAAGTATCTCTCTTCATATATTGAGGATTTTGAAAAAATAGCTAATTGTGGAAGATAAGAGTTCGTAAATTCAATAGTTAAGAAAAAAATAGGTGTCATAAATGAAAAAAGTATAATAATATATTGAGCAATTTGTGTATAAGCTATATTTTTCATACCACCAATAAAAGCATAAAAAAGAGTTATGCACATTCCTATTAGAAGAGCAGTTGATAAATCAATTTGAAAAATTCTTGAAAATATTATTCCTACGCCTTTTAGTTGTGCCGAAATATATATAAATGATACCAAAACAACAATAAGTATTGCAGTTATTTTGAGTAATTTAGAGTTAAATTTTTTTTCAAAAAAAAGTGGAATAGATAAGCACTCCATTTTTCTTAGATAAGGAACTATAAGAATTGTAAGAAAAACAAAACCAGAAGTAATCCCAATAATGTAAGCAAAACTATCATATCCAAAACTTAAAAAAGCTCCACACAAAGATATAAATGTTGCAGCACTAATAAAATCAACAGCAATAGAAATTCCATTAAAAATTGGATTAAATGATTTATTTGCAACATAAAAATCTTTTGTAGAACTAGCTTTCGTCCAAAGAGCCAAACCAAAGTATATTGTAAATGATACACCTACAAAAAGGTATATTAAAGATTGAAGTTCCATTTAATAGGTATTCTCATATTTTTTTTCTAATTTTAAAACCTGTTTTTGATATATAAATATTAATAAAATAGATAAGTAAATTGTAAATTGTCCAGATATAAAATATGATAATTTAGCTCCAAAAATATTGAAATTATTTAAGTAGCCAAAAAGAACTATTCCAAATCCAAAAGAGAAAATTGATAGTAAAAAAATAAGAGTAAAAATAAGAGTTATTTTTTCTCTAAAAAATTTAATATTAGGTTCTTCGATTTTCATAATTCTCCTTGTAAACAAGGCGAATTATAATCATATTTAATAGCAAAAAAGTAGCAAAAAACTATTAAAATTTTTATACTGAGTAATATCTATCTATTTTATATCCAAGACCACGAATATTTTTTATAAAATCCTCTTTTAGTGATTTTTTTAATCTTGAAATTTCAGCTCTTATTGTTGGATTGTCAATATTTTCAGCATCCCAAACATCTACTCTAAATCTTTCAAAATCTACAATCATATTTATGTTTAAAGCTAGAATATGAATAATTTCTAACTGTTTTTTTGTAAGATTTTGAGGTTCTCCATTGAAATATACTGTTTGTTTGTCTTTTGAATAAGAGTAGTTTTCTGAGAATCTAATATGCGTTGTATTATTTTGCTCTTTTTTTAAAATTTGATTTATTTTTATTCCTAATTCTCCTAGATGAAAAGGTTTTTTAAGATATTCTCTAGCCCCTAGATTATAAGCTCTTGTAATATCTTCAATATCTATTTGTGCGGATATAAAAATTGTAGGAATATGAATTTTTCTATTGTTTAGCTCATTTAAAATAGAAAATCCATCCATACTTGGTACATTTACATCAAGAATTAATAAATCATACCCATTTTCAATACTTTTTAAAACTTCAGCACCATCAAAAAAACTTTCAACCATATGACCAATATTCTTTAAATATTCGCTAATAGCGCTATTTAGCATCAATTCATCTTCAAGAAGTAGTATTTTCATTTATTTTAAACCTGTAAGTAAATTTTGTCTCTTTTTTGTCTGATAAAATTTCTATTGTAACTAAATTTTTATCACAAATCTCTTTTACAATTTTCAATCCTAATCCAAAGCCACCTCGAGCTTTATTTTCTCTATAAAAATCTTCAAATATCTTATTTGTATCTTCTATTATTTTTGAGTTTGTTGTTACACTAAACTCTATTTCATTGTCGTTTAGATAATATAATTTTATATGAATTGCTGATTTGCTAAATGAGTATTTTACAGCATTTGATATATTGTTGTCTATTACTCTTTGAAGCTCTACAGAGTTAAATTTTAAATAAACATCATCTTCAATATTTTTTATAAAATATAAAGAGTTTGATTTTACAATCTCTTCAAAAAAATCTAATCTACTTTTTAGAATTTCTGAAAATTCTAAATACTCTTTCTCATATAAAACCCTATCTTTTTTTATAAGATAAGATAAATCATCATAAATATATTGAATAGTTTTTGATCCAGATTCAATATTTGTGATATATTTATTTTCAGGAATTTTCATTTTAAGCAGATCAATATTTGTTCGTATAATTGCTAAAGGAGTGTTTATTTCATGTACGGAATTTTTTAGAAACTGCTTTTGAGATTCTACTAAGTTTGATAATTCTTTTGTTTTTTCATTTACTTTTATTTCTAGATTTTTGTTTAGCTCTTCAAGCATAGAGCTTTTCAATTTTATACTTGTCATAGTGTCATTTGCATAATTTGCAATAATTTTAAACTCTCCCAAAATAATTCTATTTTGATTGATTGGCTCATTTTTTTCTTCTGATTCTTTAAAATATTTACCTATCTCTTTTACATCATTTACTATTAATATAGTAGCATTTTTATAGATAAATATAGAGTATAAAATAAGTAAAATAGTTAAAGAAGTTATTTGTAATGTATAGTTTGATATTTTGCTACTGTACTCTTCTTCCTTTTGTTTAATTAATCTATCAATCTCATCTAAATATACTCCTTTTCCAATTGTCCAGTTCCATTTATCATAGGATTGAACATAAGATATTTTGTTTGTCTCTTTTGTTAAACTAGGTTTGGACCAAAAATAGTTTACAAATCCTCCATCACTAATTTTTGAAACTTCTATTAGCTCTTTTAAAACATTTTTACCTTTAAAGTCTTGATGATTTAAAAAGTTTTTACCAATTTCTTGCTTGTCATTTGAATTATCTATTAAAGTTCCGTTGAAATCAAAAATAAAGATGTACTCATTTGGATTTGAGCTAAGATTTAAGTGATTTAAAGCCAAAATAAGATTTTTTTGTATAGTTTTTTCATCAAATTTATCTTTATTTTCTAAATAGTAGTAATCAATAAATTTAATAACATAGTTTACATGGTTTTTAAGTAAAGCTTTTTGATTACTAGTATAATCTTCTTTTAGTGTAGTTATCTTTTCTTGAAGTTCTTCATGTGCATTGTTTATAATAATAAAAGTAAAAAAAGATATTAAAATAATAATAAAAAATATACTGTAAACAATTAAATGATATAGACTTTTAGCTTTTAGCAATTTTTTCAACCTTAAAATATAAAAATTAATAATAGCTAGATTTGAATTAAGGGATAGTTAAAAAATAAATAAAATGGCGCGGCCAACGAGACTCGAACTCGCGACCTCCTGCGTGACAGGCAGGCATTCTAACCAACTAAACTATGGCCGCACCTTTTAAGTAATGGTGGTCGATATAAGACTCGAACTTATGACATCTACCTTGTAAGGGTAGCGCTCTACCAACTGAGCTAATCGACCGAAAATAGGGGATTTGTTATATATTAGTCTTGGTGACCCCTAGGGGATTCGAACCCCTGTGGCATGGATGAAAACCATGAATCCTAACCGTTAGATGAAGGGGCCAAGATATATAACAAAAGAAATGGTGACCCGTGATGGATTCGAACCATCGGCCTCCTCATTAAAAGTGAGATGCTCTACCGACTGAGCTAACGAGTCAAAAAAATAAATAAAATGGCGCGGCCAACGAGACTCGAACTCGCGACCTCCTGCGTGACAGGCAGGCATTCTAACCAACTAAACTATGGCCGCACCTTTTAAGTAATGGTGGTCGATATAAGACTCGAACTTATGACATCTACCTTGTAAGGGTAGCGCTCTACCAACTGAGCTAATCGACCATTTGTTGCATATTGTACTTGGTGACCCCTAGGGGATTCGAACCCCTGTGGCATGGATGAAAACCATGAATCCTAACCGTTAGATGAAGGGGCCAAGATTATGCAACAATAAAATGGTGACCCGTGATGGATTCGAACCATCGGCCTCCTCATTAAAAGTGAGATGCTCTACCGACTGAGCTAACGAGTCATTTTAATTTTAAGCTTTTACTTAAAATGGACTGGAATTATAGTGCAAATTAAATTAATTGTCAATAGTTTTTGCGACAAATTTTAAAATTTTTGAAAGAGCTATATTTGCCGATTGTTTTTGAATTGAAATTCTACTACCTTTTAGATGATATTTTTTTATTTTTTTTATTTTTTTATCTGAAGCAATGCCTATTACAATAGTTCCTACAGGTTTATTTTTTGTTCCACCATTTGGTCCAGCAACTCCTGAAATTGCAATAGCAAAATGTGCTTCAAATTTTTTTAAAACACCATCTAGCATTTCAGATACAACTTGTTTACTTACTGCTCCAAATTTATCTAAGCTTTCATTTAAAACACCCAGTTCTTGATTTTTAATAGTATTAGAATAAGTAACTATGCTACCATTAAATATATCACTAGAACCAGATATTTTAGTAATCATACTTGCAACTAGTCCACCTGTACAAGATTCTGCAGTTGTAATTGTTTTTTTTGATTTTCTTAAAAGATTTTGAAGTTTTATCATATCTTTCTTTGAGAAGTTTGTTGCCATAAAAAGCCTTGTATCAAAAAGGGCAAAAGCCCTTTTTATTAGTTATTATCTGTAAAATCAGCTAAGAATTGTTCTTCGTTGAATTTTTTACCTAAATATTCACAAACTATTTTTATATCTCTTTCTGCATTTCCTAAACAAGAAGTTGCTCCTGGAGATGGAGTCATATTATAAATAATACCTTTTTCTTCAGTTATAGAAGCTTCACCTAACATTAGTTTTTTCTCTGTTTTATTTAAAACTTGAGGTCTAACTCCTCCAAAACCTTTTGCATATTCAATATCATCTACACTTAAAGATGGAACAATTTTTTTTGCATCTTGAACAAAAAGTTTTTTATTAATTCCAGGAACTTCAAATAAGAAGTTTTTAAACACATAATTTCTAATATCGCTATCTTTTAGTAAATCCCAGAAAATTTTCATGATGCTTCCATCAAAGTTTAGAGTTTTTAAACATTGGAAGAAAGATTTTCCGCCTTTGTATCTTTCAAGCACTAAAAGAGCCAATGCTGTTGGTCCAAATCTTGTTTTCCCATCACATAGAATATCTGGATCTCCATGAAGTGCAGCAAATGGAAGCTTGTCATTTTGTACCATATATACTTTACCATTTAAATATGTTCCATTTGTAATATAAAATGAACCAGCCATAGATAATGAACCCATATGTTTTCCATGACCCATTTTATGAGCCAAATAAAGTGAATGTGCTCCCGCATTTACAACAACAAAGTCAGCTGTATAAACAGTTCCATCTGTAATTGTTACTTTGAATTTATCACCAATTTTTTCTACTTCATCTACTTCTTGATTAAAAAATACATCAGTTGTTTTAGAACTATCTGCTTCTTGTGCAGCTTTTACAAGTTCTTTTGTCATAGCTCCAAAATCTACAGTTGTGTATTGGTCATTTGTTCCCATAGCTATTATTGGTTCTGGTCTATCTTTTGTTCTTTCTTTGTCTGTATAAACCAATAAAGGCTCTTTTTCTCTTAAAATTTCTTTATCCCAAAGCTCTAAATATGGAAAAATTTCTTTGAATTGTTCATATCTTTTTGTTATGAATTCAACCTCTTTTTCACCTACTCCAAGAGCCATTTTTTGATGCTTAAACATAATTTTATCTTGTAAGTTATACATAAGATTAAATTTTTCAATCATCTTTGCTGTTCTTTTTGTAATTTTTGCTTTATCAAAAGTATAGTTTGTTTCAATATCTCCAACATGTATTGTTTGAGAGTTACTTGTACCTTTAGAATTAAGTGTAGCAAGAGCATCATACTTTTCAAGTAAACAAATATTATTTATATCCGAATATTTTGCTAACTCAAAGAATAAAGCAGCTCCAGAAATTCCACCACCAACAACAATTACTTCATAGTGTTTTGCGCTCATTTTCTATCCTATATTTATTTTGTCAAAATTTGGGAAATATTCTATCATATAATTTTTTTATTTCACATAAAGATTTTGTTAAATTATTAAATTTTCAAGTAAAGATAATAAAATTTTATTTTAAATATATTTAGATATAATCTTCGATTTAACAAAATAGAAAATTATTTAAACTAGAGGTGAAATATGGATTATAAAGAGAGTTTGTTGCTTCCAAAAACTGATTTTCCAATGAGAGGTGGTTTGCCACAAAACGAACCAATAAGATATAAACAGTGGGATGAAAAAGCTGTTTATGAAAAAATGAAGAAAAACAGAGTAGGATGTGAAAGTTTTACACTTCACGATGGACCTCCTTATGCAAATGGTAATATTCATATTGGTCATGCTTTAAATAAAATTTTAAAAGATATTATAAACAAATTTCACTATTTTGATGGAAAATCTATACGATATACTCCAGGTTGGGATTGTCATGGTTTACCAATTGAACAAAAAGTTGAAGAAAAAATTGGTAGCGAAAAGAAAAAAACTATAGCAAAATCAAAATTAAGAGAACTATGTCGTGAACATGCAACAAAATTTGTAAATATTCAAAAAGATGAATTTAAAGCTTTGGGAGTTATTGCTGATTGGGAAAATCCATATTTAACAATGGATTTTAAATTTGAAGCAAACATATATAGAGAACTTTGTGCTATTGCAAAACAAGGGCTTTTAGTTCAAAGAAGCAAACCTGTTTATTGGTCTTGGGCTGCTCAAACAGCACTTGCAGAAGCTGAAGTTGAATATGAAGATAAGACTTCACCTTCTATTTATGTAGCATTTAAACATCAAGATATAGATGCAAGTTTAATTATTTGGACAACAACACCATGGACTCTTCCAGCAAATCAAGCAATTGCTTTAAATAAAGAAGAGGAATATGTTCTTACAAGTGATAAATTTATAGTGGCAAAAAAACTATATAACTCTTTAATAGAGCAAGGTGTTATATCAGGAAATGTTGTTGAATCAATAGATATTTTAAAACTAGAAAATACAAATGCTACAAACCCATTAAATGGTAGAAATTCAAGAATAATTTTTGGAGAACATGTTGAAATGAGTGCTGGAAGTGGTGCTGTTCATACAGCTCCAGGGCATGGAGAAGATGACTATAAAGTATCACTTAAATACGGTATTGAAGTAATTATGCCAGTTGATGCTTATGGAAAATATGATGAAACAATTGTTAGAGAAAAACTTTTTAAAGATTGTGATAAATATTTAGGATTAAATGTATTTAAAGCAAATGATTTAATACTTGAAGAGTTAGGATCTGCACTACTTAAAAAAAGTGATATTAGACACTCATATCCACACTGTTGGAGAACTCATACACCAATTATTTTTAGAGCTACAAAACAATGGTTTATCTCTATTGATGATGAGTACGGTCAAAAGAATCAAACTCTAAGACAAAATGCTCTTGATGTTGTTGAAAATCTAAAATTTTATCCAGAGTGGGGAAGAAATAGATTAAAAGCGATGCTTGATGGACGTCCTGATTGGTGTATTTCAAGACAAAGAGACTGGGGAGTTCCAATAGCATTTTTTAGGAATAAAAAAACTGATGAGATAGTTTTTGATGAGAAAGTATTAAATTTTACTGCAATGATTTTTGAACAACATGGTTGTGATGCTTGGTATGATATGGAAATTAAAGATTTACTATATCCTGGAAGTGGATTAAATCCTGATGATTTAGAAAAGACTCTGGATATTTTGGATGTTTGGTTTGATAGTGGAAGTACACAAAATGCAGTTTTAAGAAGTGGAAACTACGATGCTGGAACATTTCCTGCAGATATGTATCTTGAAGGAAGCGACCAACATAGAGGTTGGTTCCAATCTTCACTTTTAACAACACTTGCTTCAAGTGAAATTGCTCCTTATAAATCAATTTTAACTCATGGTTTCACTGTTGATGAAAAAGGTGAAAAAATGAGTAAATCTAAAGGAAATGTTGTTGCTCCTGATAAAGTTTTAAAAGAGTATGGAAGTGAAATACTAAGACTTTGGGTTGCTATGAGTGATTATCAAAGTGATTTAAAAATTTCTGATAATATATTAAAACAAAATGGTGAACTTTATAGAAAAATAAGAAATACAGCAAGATTTTTATTGGCAAATATTGATGGGCTTGACTCACTAGTAGAAGTTTCTAAGCTTGGAGTTTTGGATAAATGGATTTTAAATAAAGCAAAAAAAGTTTTTGATGAAATAGAATCTAGTTTTAAAGTATATGAGTTTTCAAAAGGTTTAAATAAACTAAACAACTTTTTAGTTGTAGATTTATCAGGTATTTATCTTGATGTTTGTAAAGATAGATTATATTGTGATGATAAAAACGATATTCATAGAACGGCATCACAAACTGCTATGGCTATGATTACAAAAAAACTGATTTCTACACTAGCTTGTATTTTGACTTATACTATGGATGAATTTTTAGATTATGCACCTAAAATAATAAAAGGTGATGCAAAAGATATTTTTGATTTTGTAAAATATGATTTACCAAAAGTTGAGTCAAATATAAATGATACTTTGTTTATAGAAGTAAAAGAGAAATTTTCAGAAATAAAAGATAGTTTGAGTAAAGATAAAGTTATAAAATCGACTTTAGAGTTAGAAATTGTTACAGATAATAAAGAGTTTTTAGCTTTAGATGAGGTAGAATCAAGTGATTGGTTTTTAGTTAGTAAGGTTTCAAATAATAGTTTAGAAGAAAAAGAGTTAGGAAGTTTCAAAGTAGAAGATAGTGAGTTTAAAGTATATAAAGCAAGTGGACATAAATGCCCTAGATGTTGGAAATATACTTCAACAAAAGAAGATGAGCTATGTTCTAGATGTGAAAAAGTAGCTAAATAATGTTTGAAAGTGAAGTTACACTTACATTTGTATTTCAAACTATAGGAGCTGTTTTAGCTCTTACAGCTATTGGAATATTTTTTGTAAAAAGGTATGAAAAAAAGAAGGATTAAAAAATGTTTCCATTTACAGATGAAGATTTACAAGAGCCTGTAAACAATATAATAGAAAAAAAAATTTCTCCTATGCTTGCACGTGATGGTGGAGCAATTGAGTTGCTAGATATAAAAAATGCGAAAGTTTATATTCAGTTAAAAGGTGCTTGTGTTGGATGTAGTGCAAGTGGAAGTACACTAAAATATGTTGTTGAAAAAGAGCTAAAAAGTGCTATACATCCAGATTTAAAAATAATTAATGTTCCAATAGGAAAAGAAAACTATTTAGAGGATTAAATATAAATGATAAAAGAAAATAGAGTTTTAAACGAGGCAAATTCACTTTTTACTCAAAGAAAATTTGATAAAGCACTTTTTTTATACTCATTGCTGATTTCAAATTTTCCAAACAATGAAGAATATCCTATATATGCAATTTTATGTGATATTTCAATTGAAGATGAAAACAAGGCAATAGCTCTGTTTGATTATTTTTTTCTTCTAAAAAAAGATGACCCAAAAGAGGCAATAAGTTACATAAAAAATGTAATAAATGCTTATGATGGTGATATTGAGAAGATGATGGATTTATTAAAAGAGCTAAATTTGACAACAGTAAATCAATTAGAAGCTATCAATTATGAAGATTTTCAACTTTTAATAAAACAAAGAGGCTCTTTTAAAGTAGCTTTTGAAGATATTATGTTTTCAACAAAAGTAGCTATTGAAAAAAAAGAAGATTTTTATGATTTTGTTACAAAACTTATAGATAATGGTTTTAATAATATGGCTTATAACTATCTTGAGGGATTTCAAGACTACTTTTTTCAAGATAAAGAGATAGTAAAACTTTATAAAAGATTGGAAGAAAAACAAAATGAAACTAAGCATAAACAATAAAATATTTACAGACAATACAAATGAGTTAGAAAAAGATAATACTATTTTTGTAGTATCAAAGCAAAATGAAAAGTTTAAAGATAAAGCAACAAATAGTGGTTTTGAACTATTAAATTCAAACGAGCTTAAAAACTATTTGGATATGAGTTCTATAAAAATTATTGGAGTTACAGGTACAAACGGTAAAACGACAACAGCTTCAACGATATATAAGATTCTTTTAAATTTGGGATATAAAGTAGCTCTTCAAGGTACAAGAGGGTTTTTTATAAATGAGCATTGTGTAGAAGATTATTCACTTACAACTCCTGTACAGTTAGGAAATTTTACAAATATTCAAAAAGCTATACAAAATTCATGTCAATTTTTTATAATGGAAGTAAGCTCACATGCAATTGAACAAAATAGAATTGAAGGTTTAGATTTTGCTTTAAAAATTCATACAAATATTACAAGAGATCATCTTGATTATCATAAAACTATTGAGGAGTATATAAGAGTAAAAAATCTATTTTTGAGTGATGAAAGTAAAAAATTAATAAATATAGATGACAAGGTTGTGAAATTTAATCCAACAAATGCATTTACTTATTCGCTAGAAAATAACTCAAACTTTAAAGTTCTAAAATATGAATTAAAAGATAGCATGAATGTAGAGTTCTTATATGAAAATAAAAACTATAAATTCTCTACAAATATGATGGGAATTTTTAATATTTACAACCTTTTAGCAGCAATAGCAGCAGTTTATATTACTACAAATGAAAAATTAGAAAATATTTGTAAAGTTGTAGAAAAATTCAGTTCAATAAGTGGAAGAATGGAGATTGTTTCAACAAAACCTCTTATAATTGTAGATTTTGCTCATACTCCAGATGGTATGGATGAAGTTTTAAAAAGTTTCCCAAATAAAGAGATAATTTCTGTTTTTGGAGCAGGTGGGAATAGAGATTCTTTGAAACGACCACTTATGGGAGAAGTTGCAAGTAAATATTCAAAGCATATAGTTGTAACTAGTGATAATCCAAGGTTTGAAGAACCAAAAAAAATAATTGAAGATATTTTAAATGGAATAAATGACAAATCAAATGTTATAGTAATTGAAGATAGAAAAGAGGCTTTGAAAAAAGCTATAAATTTGGCAAATGATAAAAGTGTTATTCTAATTCTTGGAAAAGGTGATGAATCAGCACAAATAATTGGTGATAAAAAGTTTGAGTTTAATGATAAAGATGAGATTTTAAAGATTTTAGAAGCTAGACTTTAGTTCTAGCTTTATATCAAACTTTTTTTAAATATTTTCTAAAATAGAAGTTTTTATAAGCTCAAAAAGTCCCTTTTCAAAATTAAACAAATCTTAATAAATTTTAGGTATAATCGCAGTTCTATTTTTCAAATTTTGAAACTTAGTACCTCACATGTATCAATCCTTGCTCGGGTTGTGTTAGTTTAAAAACTAGCATTAAGGGATACAGAGGCTAAACCCTAGAAAAAAATAAAAACAAACATAATTCAAGGAGAATTAACATGGTTACAATGAAAGACCTATTAGAGTGTGGTGTACACTTCGGACACCAAACAAGAAGATGGAATCCAAAAATGAAAAAATTCATTTTCGGTGTTAGAAAAAATATCTATATTATAGATTTACAAAAAACATTAAGATACTTTAGATATACATATAATGTTGTAAGAGACAGAGCTGCTGAAGGTCAAACAATGATTTTTGTTGGTACTAAAAAACAAGCTAGTGAAACTATTAAAAAAGCTGCTCAAGATTGTGGAATGCCATACGTAAACCACAGATGGTTAGGTGGAATGCTTACAAACTTTGGAACAATCAAAAAATCAATTAGAAAATTAGAAATTATTAAAAAAATGAGAGAAGAAGGGCAATTAGACCTTTTAACTAAAAAAGAAGCTTTAATGCTTTCAAGAAAAGAAGAAAAACTAGAGCTATACCTTGGTGGAATTAAAGATATGCACAAACTTCCAGATATGATGTTTGTTCTTGATGCAGTTAAAGAAAAAATTGCTATTGCTGAAGCTAGAAGATTAGGAATAACTGTTGTTGCTCCACTTGATACAAACTGTGATCCAGATGTTGTAGATTTACCAATTCCAGGAAATGATGATGCTATTAGAAGTATTCATTTATTTTGTAACGAAATGGCAGCAGCTATGAACGAAGGAAAAGCTGTATTAGCTGAAAGTGGTGCTGAAACTTCAGGTGAGCCTATTTCTCAAGCAGAGCAAGATGAACTTATAGCTGAAGCAGTTGCAGAAGGTGGAGAAATTAACTTTGGTGAAGGAGAAGAAGCATAATGGCAGCAACTCCGCAATTAATCAAAGAGTTAAGAGAGCTAACTGGTGCTGGGATGATGGATTGTAAGAATGCATTAAATGAAACTGGTGGAGATTTAGAAAAAGCTGTTCAAGCACTTAGAGAAGCTGGTCTTGGAAAAGCTGCAAAAAAAGCTGGAAATGTTGCGGCTGAAGGTTTAATTGCTATTGAAGTAAATAGTGATAAAACAAAAGCAGTAATTTTAGAGTTAAATTCTCAAACAGACTTTGTTGCAAAAAATGAAAATTTTATTAACATTACAAAAGAAATTACAGCTCATGCATTTTCAAATAATATAAATGATGCTGAAACTCTTAATAGTTCAACTATAAATGGTAAAGATTTTGCAACATATTTAGCAGAAAAAATTGCAACTATTGGTGAAAATTTAGTTGCTAGAAAATTACAAAGTGTTGAAGGTCAAGTTGTTAATGGTTATGTTCATGTAAATGGAAGAACAGGAGTTATTCTAGCAGCTTCTTGTGATGCTGGTGTAAAAGATAAAGCAGCAGCACTTTTAAGAAATATTGCAATGCATGCAAGTGCTATGAAGCCAACAGTTATTTCATACAAAGATTTAGATCCAGCTTTTGTTGAGAGTGAAAATAGAGCAATTAGAGCTGAAATTGAAGCTGAAAATGAAGAGTTAGTAAGATTAAAAAAACCTCTTAAAAAAATTCCAGATTTTGTTTCTAAATCTCAATTAACAGATGCTGCAATTGCTGAAGCAAAAGCAAGATTTGAAGATGAGTTAAGAGCTGCTGGTAAACCTGAAAAAATTTGGGCAAATATTATTCCTGGGCAAATTGAGAGATTTATAACTGATAATACTCAATTAGATGGAAGATTTGCACTTTTATCTCAAGCTTATGTAATGAATGACAAACAAACTGTTGAGCAAGCAATTGCAGAAGTTGATGCATCAATTAAAATTACTGGTTACATTAGATTTGAACTAGGTGAAGGAATTGAGAAAAAAGAAGAAGATTTTGCAGCTGAAGTTGCAAAACAAATGGGTAAATAATAAAATAGTTTAAAACAACTATTATAAAAGGATATGCAATGAGTGAAAAAAATAATATTAAACCACTCCTTGCATCCATACTTCTTGAAGCAAAAACCCTATCTCATAATTTTGATTATGAACTTTTTAAAAATATTAATCTTAGTTTAGAAAAAAAAGAGTCAATAGCTATTATAGGAACTAGTGGTAGTGGAAAATCAACTCTTTTAAATATATTATCTTCACTTTTAAAGCCAACAAATGGAAATGTTGTTTTTAAAAGTAAAGATTTATACTCTTTAAAACAAAATGAACTATTAAAAATTAGAAGAGATGATTTTGGAATTGTATTTCAAGCACACTATTTATTTCGTGGATTTAGTGCCTTGGAAAACCTAAATATTGCTACACTTTTAAGTCATCAAGACATTGATTATAAACTTTTAAATGATTTAAATATTTCACATGTTCTAAATCAAGGTGTTGGAGAACTAAGTGGTGGACAACAACAACGTTTGTCAATTGCAAGAATTCTTATGAAAAAACCAAAAATAATTTTTGCTGATGAGCCAACAGGAAATTTAGATAAAGATACGGCAAATGTAGTTATGAATACTCTTTTTAACTATATAAAAGAGAATGATGCTGGACTTATTTTGGTAACTCATGAAGAGGATTTAGCTTTTAGATGTGATAAAGTTTTTAAATTAGAAGAGCTAAGTTTAAAGGAGATAAAAAAGTGAGAATCCTTCTTATTTGCGATACAGCAATAATTGAACATATCTTTATACTTGTTTGTAAAAGAATAAAAGTTGATTTAATAGTTCAAAAAACAGCTAGTGTTGATAAAAAATATGATTTGATAATAGTAGATCAACCATTCATTGATAATAAATTTAATAAAATAAAGACATTAACAGCTAGATTAGGAGCAATTAGTTCAGAAGAACTAAGTTTTGAGAAGCAGAGAGATTTTTTGATTCCAAGACCATTTCTTCCTACAAAATTAGAAGCAATCTTAAAAGAGCAAATAGAGCTTTTGTCAAGTGAAAAAAAAGATAGTAAAAATTTATCAAAATTTATTTCTGCAGAAGAGGAAGAACTCGTGCTTCCTGTAGTTGATTTTATAAATGACAGTTTGGATGATAGCGAAGATTTTGATAATTACGATGATTTGAGTTTTGTTGATGATTTGCTTGATGAAAATGAAAATGAAGATGAGAGTATTATTAGCTTAAGTGCATTACAAAAAGGTGGAGTTTTAGATAATCTTGAATTAACTAAAATCAATACTATTTTAAAAGATGATAAAAAACAAATAGACACAGAAGCTGATTGGAAAGATATAAGCGAAATTATTGATGAAGCTTTAGATGAAGTAAAAGATTATGAATTCTCTTTGGATAATAACAAGTATCATTTAGTTTTAAATAGATTTAAAATTGATGAGCTAAAACCACTTCTTGCAAAACTTGATCAAAACCTAATAAACAGATTAGCAAGTGGTGAGTCTGTTGATATAAGTATATCGATAAAGGAATAAGATGATAAAAGAATTAAAAGGTGCAATTTTAATTATTTCAGGACCTAGTGGATGTGGAAAATCTACACTTTTAAAAGAGATATATAAAAATATACCAAACTACTATTTTTCTATTTCAACAACAACTAGAGCTTTAAGAGGCGAAGAAGAAGATGGTGTTGATTACAATTTTGTAAGTCAAGAAGAGTTCGAAAAGAATATAGAAGATGATAAATTTTTGGAGTATGCAAAAGTTCATAATAACTATTATGGAACTATGCTAGAACCAATTACAAAAGCTTTAAATGATGGAAAACTTGTAATTTTTGATATAGATGTTCAAGGACATAAGATTTTGAGAAAAAAATTGGACAATTTAATTACTTCTGTTTTTATTACAACACCAACTTTAAAAATATTAGAGCAAAGATTGATAGCTAGAGATACAGATACAGCTGAAATGATTCAAAAAAGAGTTCAAAATGCTAGGGTAGAGATTGAATCATTTACTGATTATGACTACTTGATTGTAAATGATAATATTCATAAAGCTACTAAAGAGATTTTAGCTATTGCAAATATAGCAAGGGCAAAAACAAAGATTTTTGATAAAAAAAGTATAGTTGACAACTGGATAAACAGTTAAACTATATCCTCGAATTTTAAAGGTTTATCAAAAAAGTATCCTTGAGAATAATCTATATTTAACTCTTTTACTTTATTATAAATATATTCATTTGCCACAAATTCTGCAACAGTTTTTATATTGAATTCTTTTGCAATATTTGATATTGTTTTTACAATTATCTCTAAATCTTTTGACTGATGAATATTTTTTATTAAAGAACCATCTATTTTTATGAAGTCTATATCCAATCTTGATAAAAGATGAAAATTTGAGTATCCGCTACCAAAATCATCAATTCCAACTTTACAACCATATCTTGAAACATTATCTATAAATGCATCAACTAAGTCAAAATCCGAAATCTCTTCGCTCTCTAGTATTTCAAACTCAATATTTGAAGCAAAATCTATATTTTCATCTAAATAGTTATAGATATATTTTGTAGTTTTTTCATTTAAAATATCATCATAAGATATATTTATAGATACTCTTTTATTTTTATTTTTAATAAGTTTTAAAGAGTCTTCTAAAATAACTTTAATAATATTTGAGTAAAGCTTCGTTTTTTTTGCAATATGTAAAAAACTATATGGGCTAAATTCTTTACCATCATGGTCTATGTATCTAATTAATGCTTCATATTTTATAACCTCTTTTGTTTGTGTATCAACAATTGGTTGAAAATATGCTTTTAGTAAATTGTCTTTAAATCCTTGTTTTAGTTGTTTTATCCATTTTATATTCTCTTCAAAAGATATGTGAATATTGTAAGAATCATCATAAATCATAATTTTTTGGAAAGTTTTTCTAGCATAAGATATAATTCTTTTTGTATATTTGTAAGCTTCTGAACCATCCCCTTGGGCTATTCCTACAGTAATATTTACATCTATTTCATTATCATCTATTAAAAATGGTTCATTTTCTACTTTTTCTAAGAAATCTTTACAAATATTGAAAAAATCTTTTGTCTCCATCTTATTTTTTGGTACTACTGCAAATTTATCTGATTCTATCCTATATAGTAAGGAGTCATTTCCATCAAAATAATTTCTCATTTTTGAAGCAAACTCTTTTAAGATTTTATCACCAATAGTTTCCCCAAAAAGATCATTTGTTGCAATAAATTCATCAATATCGAATAAAGCCATAAGTTCACTATTTGAATCTTTTAAATCTTTTTTTAGTTTATTTCTATTTGAAAGGTTTGTTAAGCTATCCAAATACAAATCTTTTAGTTCATGATAATTTAATGATTGTGACATAGCTTGAAGTAGTTTTGAAACATCTACAGGTTTTAAAACATATTTATCAACACCAATATCAATTGCTTCTAGTAGATATTCTTTGTTTGAAAAAGCTGTTGTTACAATGATTGGAACATTTTTATTTATATCTTTGATTTTTTTAATCATCTCCAAACCATTCAAAATTGGCATATTTATATCTGAGATAATTAAATCAATATCACTATCATGTTTTAAAAAAAGTTCATACCCTTCTTGACCATTTGTTGCAACATACTGATTCTTTGTAAATGATTTTAAAATAGAAGATGTAACTTCTCTTAAATCTTTTTCATCTTCAACATATAGTACTGTAATACTTTTTAGATTTGATATATCGTTGTTCATTAAACCACTCTTTGAAATTAATAAGATATAATACACAAAAATCTTAATATAAAGTTTAATTTTAAAAAAAGGGGATGTTTTTTTGCTAAAAATAGAGTGTAATCATTGTCATTTATCATTTGATGAAAAAATAATGATAAAAGAGAATGATTTAAATTTTTGTTGTGGTGGTTGCCAAAGTGTTTATCATATTTTAAAAAGTGAAAATTTAGACTCTTTTTATGAAAAACTTGGAAATAAAACTATAAAAGCTCCTTTGCAAGTCTCAAATGATGACTTATCAAAATTTGACTCAGAAAACTTCTTAAATAGTTATACAACAATTACAAAAGATGGGTTTGTACAAATTGATTTAATACTTGAAGGAATTCATTGTGCAGCTTGTGTTTGGCTAAATGAAAAAGTTTTATATGATACAAAAGGTGTTATTGAAGCAAATATAAATTTTACAACAAATAAAGCAAGAGTTGTTTTTAACAGTGATATTTTAAAACTCAGTGATATTATAAAAAAAATTAGAAGTGTTGGTTACAACGCTTATGCTTATGACTCAAATATAGCAGACAAAGAAGCTAGTAAAGCCAAGCAAGATTATTTTGTAAGAATTATGGTTGCTGTTGTTTGTACTATGAATATAATGATGTTAAGTGTTGCAAAATATACAGGCTTTTTTACAGGAATGAGTCTTGAAGTAAAAAATATGATACATCTAGCAGAGTTTATTCTTACAACTCCAGTTTTATTTTTTAGTGGATTTGTATTTTATAAAGGTGCATATTTTGGTTTAAAAAATCGTATTGTAAATATGGATTTGCTTGTAAGTTCTGGTGCAACAATGACTTATGTTTACTCTTTATTTGTTTTGTTTGGGGCAAAAGGTGAGAGCTATTTTGATTCAGTTGCTATGATTATAACTTTTGTTTTAGTTGGAAAATATCTTGAAGTAATTGGTAAAAAATCAGCTATTGATACTTTGGATAAAATAAAATCGACTCTTCCTCTTGAAGCAGTTGTTGTAAAAGATGGAAAAAAAGAGACAAAAGCTTTAAATTTAGTAAAAGTTGGTGATTTAATTGAGCTTAAGATTGGAGAAAAAGTTCCAGTTGATGGAAAAATTATAAGTGGAAATGCATCTTTTGATGAAGCAAGCTTAACTGGTGAGTCAATTCCAGTTTATAAAAAAACTGGAGATAATATTTTTAGTGGAACTGTTATTTTAGACTCTACAATACTTTTTGAAGTTGTAAAAGATTTTAAAAATTCAACTTTTTCTTCTATTGTAACCTTGCTTGAAGATTCACTAAACTCAAAACCTAAAATTCAAACTTTGGCAAATAAAATTTCAAGAGGTTTTAGTTTAATAATTTTAAGTATTGCCTTTGTTACATTTTTAGTTTGGTACTATTTAGGTCTTGATTTAGGATTTTACTTTGAAGGTGTTAATCAGTTTGAAAGGTCATTTATAACTGCTATTTCTGTTGTTGTGATTGCTTGTCCTTGTGCTTTAGCACTTGCAACGCCAATGGCTAGCTTAGTTGGAATTAGTGAGTTGGCAAAAAAATCATTACTATTTAAAGAAGCAAAATTTATAGAAACTATTGCAAATGCTACAACTGTTGTTTTTGATAAAACAGGAACTTTGACAAAAGGAGAGTTAGAAGTTAGTTTTGTAGAGTTTTTCAATAAAGATGAAAAAAATATAAATCTTCTTTACTCTTTGCTTGATAGCTCAAATCATCCAGTGAGTATTGCTGTTAAAAGATATATTAAAGAAAATTTTGAAGTTTCTAATTTAAGTTTAGAAAATATAAAAAATATAGAAGCAAAAGGTTTAAGTGCAATATATGAAAATGTTGAAATATTAGGTGGGAATGAGGCACTTTTAAAAGAGTTTGAGATAAATCTAAATATTGAGTTAAACTCAAAATTTACTCAATATTTGTTTTGTGTAAATAAAAAAATTATTGCAAATTTTGAATTAAAAGATGAGTTAAAAGAAGATGCAAAAGATCTTATAGAATATTTAAAAGAACAAAATATAGAATCTATAATGTTAACAGGTGATAATAATTTTGTAGCTTCAAGTATTGCAAAAGAGTTAGAAATATCAAACTATAAAGCAAATTTAACTCCAAAAGATAAAGCAGATTTTATAAAAGATTTGAAAAATAGTGGTAAAATAGTTGTTATGGTTGGAGATGGTGTAAATGATAGTGTTGCCCTAGCTTCAAGCGATGTTGCAATTGCTATGGGAAATTCTGCTGATATTTCTATGATGGTTTCTGATGTAGTAATGCTAAATTCAAAGCTAAAATCATTAAAAGATGCTTTTATAATATCTAAAAAAACATATAAACATATAAAACAAAATTTAGCTTTCTCTTTAATTTATAATACAATTACAATTCCAATTGCAGCAGCTGGATTTATAATTCCACTTTTTGCTGCATTATCTATGAGTTTAAGTTCTTTGGTAGTTGTTTTAAACTCTCTTAGAATAAAACTTAAATAAAGGGGAAATTTATATTATGATAGATGATACACTATTTTTTATGTTAGTAGTTGGGCTTGTAATTTCAGCAGGAATGCTATTTTTATTTATTTGGGCTGCAAAATCAGGACAATTTGATGATGCTTCAAAAATGACAAATGGAATGCTTTTTGATAGTGTTGAAGATTTAAATGATGCTATAAAAAAAGAAAAATCTATAAAAGAGGCTAAAAAAGAGATAAAAAAAGAGGATAAGTAAAACTCATCCTCTTTAAAGTTTTGGTAAAACCAATTATTTACCCATATAATCAGCTAATGCTTTAATATCAGTATCAGTTAATTTAGCAACTTGACCTTTCATAAGACCTTTCATCGCTCCACCGTAAGAACCATCTTTATAACCATTTAAAGCTTTTACAATATCAGCTTTTGTTAAATTAGCTGGAACATGAGATTTGCTTTGAGTAGTGATATTAATTTCACCTTTAACTCCGTGACATGCTTTACAAGTTGCATAAGATGCTGGAGCATCTGCAAATGCAAAACCTACTAGTGCTACTGTTGCAAGAACTACTTTTTTCATTTTTTCTCCTTTTAAATTTTAAGAAAGAAATATTAGCTATTTTTTCTTTTTTTTATGCTTAATAACATTAAAACTAAAGTTATTACAATTAAAAGTTTTACTTATTATTGTATATTATTTGTGAAGCTTAACTACAATAATTTTAGAAATTTAATATAATAATTTGCAATTATTTATTTTTTCAGATAGAATTGTTTTGTTAAAGATGATTTAGAGTTTTACGACATCTTTAGTTTGCTTTTATTGATACTTACAAAGTTAATACAAACATCTATTAAAAATATAACTCCTCATTATATAAACACCACATACTTCAATTAAGAAGTAAATTAAATTCAAGGAATTGCAATGGCAACTCAAAATATTGGAACAGTAAAATGGTTCAACACAGAAAAAGGTTTTGGATTTATCCAATTAGAAAATGAAAATGATGAGTTTTTTGTTCATCATAGTGAAGTTAACTCTTCAGGTTATGGAAGAGTTAACTTGATTGAAGGTCAAAAAGTATCTTTTGAAATTGGTAGAAATGAAAAAGGTCCTCAAGCAAAAAATGTTGCTGCTATCTAGTGAAATATGGTTTATTTATAAACCATATCCACATAATGATAAATATTACAAAGGAGAAAAATGTCAATAACGAATATTAGTATGCAAATAAAACAGTTAGTACTGCTAAGACTTATAAGCAATGGTGAAAGTCTAATAGATGCAAGTTCAAAATCTGGTTTATGTATTAAAATTGCAAAAGAATATCTACAAAATAAATAAATTTATTTAATAAAATCAAAATTTTAGTGTTAAATAGTTTTAAAGTTTCACTTAAGATCCTTTAACTCTGTTATAAAAATATAGTTTCCCCACAAAATATCTTTTTCAAGTTTTCCAAATTACCTATTTTATTTATTGTATAATGTTTTCAAAAAATAAAAATTAGAGGTTTTACTTTGGTATTAGAGATAAAAAAATTAACATTTGGATACAAAAAAAATAACTTTATATTTGAAAATTTTGATTTAGAGCTTAAAAAAGGTGAATTAAAAACAATTTTTGGAAAGAGTGGAAGTGGTAAAACTACACTTTTTGAGCTTATTTTAGGAAACTTAAAACAACAAAGTGGAGAGATAAAAAAAAGTAAAACAGCTATGATTTTTCAAGATCCTTTTTCATCTTTTCATCCAACATATACAATTTTTGAACAGATAAAAGATGTAGTAAATAGAGATTTTAAAGATGAAGTTGATAGTATTTTGTCTAAATTAAGCTTAGAAGCAGAACTTTTGTATAAAAAACCATATGAATTAAGTGGTGGGCAGCTTCAAAGATGCTCTATTTTAAGAGCAATTTTGTTAAAACCAGATTTACTTTTAATAGATGAGCCAACATCTGCTCTAGATAATATAATTGCTTATGATACAATGAAATTAATAGTAAATCTTCTAAGTGATTGTGCAATTTTGCTTGTGACTCACGATATAGATATGGCTTCTTGGTGTAGTAATGAAATAATAAGGTTGGAAAATGGAAAATAAAAAAAAAGCTTTGATACTCCTAAATATGGGTGGAGCTAGAAATAAAAATGAGTTAAAAATGTTTTTAACAAATATGTTTAATGATGAAAATATTTTGACTATAAAAAGTTCATTTATAAGAAAAATAATAGCTGCTTTGATTGTAAATAAAAGGTTAAATGAAGCTTGGAAAAACTATGAGCTTATTGGAAATTGTTCTCCTATAAACCCCTTAACTGAAAAATTAGTAGAAAAATGTAATGAAAAAATAGAAGATTTTAAAACATATCAAGTAATGAGATATACTCCGCCTTTTGCAAAAGATGTGATTGAAACTTTAAAAAAAGATGATGTAGATGAAGTGTTACTTTTTCCTTTATATCCTCAATACTCTACAACAACTACAAAATCATCTTTGGAAGATTTTATTAAGTTTGCAAAAAATAGTTTTAAAATAAAATCTATATATGATTTTTATAGAAATGATAAATTTAATAGTTGTATTGTAGATGAAATAGAAAGAATTCAAGAGGGAAAAGTTGATTTTAATCTAATATTCTCAGCTCATGGCTTACCTCAAAAAATTGTGGACAATGGTGATCCTTATCAAAAACAGATGATTGAGCATGTTCAGATTTTAAGTAAAAAATTACAAAATAAAAATATAAACTTCAAATCAATAAATCTTGCATATCAATCAAAAGTTGGTCCTTTGAAGTGGCTTGAACCATCGCTTGAAGATATGTTGAAAAATTTCAAAGGTGAAAAAGTGATTATTTATCCACTATCTTTTATAGTTGATAACTCTGAAACAGATTTTGAACTTGATATTGAATATAGACATATTGCAAAAGATTTAGGGATATTAGATTATAAAGTTTGTAAATGCGTGAATTATAATGATGATTTTATAGATGCTATAAAAGATATAATAGATAAAAATTAATTTTTTTATGTTTTTTTTTGATAATATTCGCAAAAAATTTGTGAGTATTAAAAAGGTCGAAAATGGATGAAAAAGAAAAAAAGAGCTTTATAGAGAGAATCTTTTTAAAAGTAAATAGTATAGATAAAGTTTTGGAAAATAGAGTAGATACAATACTTTTAAGAGTTATAAATATGCTGAAATATATTTTTATATTAATAATGATTATATATTTAGCAGTTTGTTTATTAAGCTTGGGATATAAACTAATATCTTTTACTATAGAGCAAGGAGCTTTGGATTTCTCTTCTATAAAAACTATTTTAACAGATGGTCTTTTTACTTTGATTGTAATTGCGATTGTAAAAACTCTTTTTATTAAAAATGGATTTGATTACTCTTTGACATTTTTGGAAATCGCTTTTGTTGTTATTATTAGAAAGCTTATTTTGCTTGAAACAATACCTAGTGAAACTAGTTTACTTGTAGCTTTGGGAATAACATCATCTATATTTTTTATTCTAATAATTTATATTCATAATCTAAAAAGAAAGTGGCAAAAAGAGTCTAACTAAAATAACATTTTAATAAAATAAGCAATTTAATTGCTTATTTTATCTCCTCTTTTTTCATACTATCAAGCATTTTTACACATCTTGCACTATGAAAACTTTTAAAATATTCAGGATTTGAAAATATATTATCTTTTAAATTCCAACCTAATTTATCGTTTATCATAATTGATTTTGAAACTTCTCTTTTTGTTCTATTTTCACAAAGAACCGTTTCACCTTTTAAAAACTCATTTTCAACTTCAGCCATTCTTGAAGTTGTAACTTTAAAATGAGAAAAAATTGCAATAATTAGAAATATTAAAACCAGTGGAAAAACTTTTTTAAAGCTATTTGCTGGAGAAAAACTTCTTGTTGTTACAACAGTTGTTACAATAAGAAAAAATATAGCTATAAAAATATAAGCAATTTCAAGTTCAAAAAAAAGTTTCATTTTATACTCCATTTTTTAATTATTATTCTCTTTTTCCCAATCTTCAAACTCCTCACTAAAGTAAATAATTCTTACTTTTTTAAACTCTTTACTTGAGTATAGTGCCATTTTATCTCTATATTGAATTTTATCGGCTATGGCATCTATTGTTTTTTGAGTATCATCTTTGGTTTTTCCATGAATCATTGTAAAAAGATTATATTTCCAGTTTGGATATTGAGGTCTTAAATAACAGTGACTTACAGCACTAAAAGATGCTGCTATTTCTCCTATACTTTGAGAATTTTTTTCATCAATATCCCAAACAACCATAGCATTTGCACTAAATCCAGCCTTTCTATGATTTAAAATTGAGGCAAATCTTCGCATAACACCAGAGTTTATAAATTCTTGAATAATTTTAAATAGTTCATCATAGCTGATATTTAGTTCATCAACTATAAATTTAAAAGGCTCACTTTTAAACTCAATATCTTGTTGCAAAAGTTTGATAAATGTATAGTGATATTCTGATAAATCAAGATTTGTAAAACTCTTTTGAATAAACTCTTCTTGTTTTTCCTCTTTATTTGTTGTATCAAGTTTTACTGAAATTTTAAATAATTTTAAAGTTGGAAGTATTATATAATTTTTTGCATTTGTTCTCTTAGCCAAACTTTCAATACTTTTTTCTAATCCCAAATTAGAATTTGGAGCTACAGCAATAGTAAACCAAATATTAAAAGAGTGATTTCTTTCGTAGTTGTGCGAAATTCCAGGGTGAGAGTTTAAGATTTTTACAGCAGTAGGTATATCTTCCTCTTCAATTTCAAATGCTACCAAGGATGATTTATATCCTAGTTTTTTTGTATCAAAAATAGCAGATGTTTGTCTTATGATACCATCTCTTTTTGCTTCATTTAAAATTTCTAAAACTCTCTCTTCTGTTGTATGAAGTTCGTTTGCAATGTAAAGAAAAGGTTTTTTTGCAAGTGGAAAATTTTTCTGGATTCTAAGTAGAACTTCATTTTTTAGTTCTAGTTGTGGAATTTGTGTCATATCTTTCTCTCCTATTTGAAATTAAAAAAATTTTAACTTAATAATATTTTTTATAGATTGACTTAAATTAAGATAGAATACCCTAATCTTTGCTAGAATAAAATACATAATAAAAGGATTTTTAGTGACATATTTTCCAGCTTTTTTAAAATTTGATGATAAAACTATTTTGATAGTTGGTGGTGGTAATATAGCTTTAGAAAAGTTAGAACATCTTTTGAATTTTTCTTCAAATATTACTTTGATTTCAAAAAACTTTAATGAAGAAATAGAAGCTTTAATAGATAAAAATAGTCTTAAAATTTTTCAAAAAGAGTATGAAAAGGGCGATGCTAAAGGTTATGATATAGTTATTGTTGCTGTAGATGATTTTTTGTTACAAGAGGATATCTATTTTGAAACAAGAGAGTATAAAATTCTTTGTAACTGTGTAGATTTACAGCAATATTGCGATTTTATTTTTCCTTCATATATAAAAAGAGGGGATTTAACTCTTGCAATTTCTACAAGTGGAAGTTCTCCTGCTTTTGCGAAAAATTTTAAAATATTTCTTTCTAATTTAATTCCAGAAGGAGTTGAAGATTTTTTAAAAGAGTTAAAAGATTTGAGAAGCACAATTCCAAAAGGAAGAGAAAGAATGCAATTTTTTGACAATAAAGTAAAAGATTATATAAATTCATGGGAGAAAAAAAATGGACAAAAATAAGAAAAATATTTTATTAATATTACTAGTTGTTATATTTTTTGTGGTTGGTTTTATCGGATTTAAAGATTCATTACCTGAAAATAAAAATGAAAGAGTATATAGTATTTTGCAAGAGTATCTTCCATATAAAATAGAGAAAAGAACAGGTGGTTTGGCAATAGTTTATAAAGATGGAAGGGAAAAAGAGAAACCAAAAAACTCTCAGATTTTTCATATAACTGATAAACTTGATAAAGAGTGGGGAAAAGAGAACTTAAGACTAGATGGAAATATTTTGATAGTTTTAAATAAAGATAAACAAGAGCTTAAAAGAGTAGATTTAAACAGTCAAGAACTAGTTTGGGTTAAAGATTTTTTCGGAATTTAAGATTAGAAAAGTAGGGCTTCCTACTCTTCAAACCACTTTAACTCTTCTCTTAATTTTACAACTTCTCCAACAACGATTATCGCAGGTGTTGGAATCTCTTTTGCTTTATCTACAATATCTTCAAGTGTTCCAACAACCACTTTTTGTTCCTTTGTTGTACCTTTTGATATAACAGCACAAGGAGTTGTAGATGGTTTTCCAATTTTGATTAGTTTTTTTGATATTAATTTTATATTATGAATTCCCATTAAGAAGACTATTGTTTCATCGGCAATAAAACTATCCCAATTTATTTGAGTATCTTTTTTATTTGGTGCTTCATGACCAGTTACTACTCTAAAAGAGCAAGTAACTCCTCTATGAGTTACAGGAATTCCTGCATATGCCGGAACGCTAATACTTGATGTAATTCCAGGAATTATCTCAAATTTAACTCCACGCTCTTTTAAATAAAGAGCTTCTTCTCCACCTCTACCAAATACAAAAGGGTCACCACCTTTTAGTCTTACTACAAGATTGTATTTAAGAGAAGCTTGATATATTATCTCATTTATCTCATCTTGTGGTATTAAGTGTTTTCCAAACTCTTTACCTACAAATATAAACTCAGTCCCATCTTTTGCCATCTCTAATATGTCAGGGTTAGCAAGTTTATCATATATAATTACATCTGCCTCTTTTATAACTCTTGCTGCTTTTAAAGTCATAAGCTCAATATCTCCAGGACCAGCACCAGTTAAATATACTTTTTTCATACTCTATCTCTCCTCAAAAATAAATATACCAGAAGGTTTTTTAATATCATTTATAGTCTTAATATTTTTCCAAGTAATTGTGTCTAAAACCTCTATTTTATCTGTATCATTTACACTTACATATAGTTCATTCTTATCATTTGACCATCTTACATGCAATACTTTACCATCAAATTTATACTCTTTTATAATTTTAAAAGTTTTTGTATCAAGAATTTGTAAATATGGAAAATCTTCTCCAGAAAAGGTTACTGCTAAAAAATCTTTATTTGGGCTAAGACTTGTGAATACAGGCATTCCTTTTATGTCTATGGATTTTAGGAATTTAAATTTTTTATCATAAACAAAAACTTTATTATCTCCAACTGCGGGTATAAAAATCTCATCTTTACTCAAACTCCAAAAACCAAAGTGAGGTACTTTTAAAACTTGTTGTTTTTTTTCATCTAAAAAAACATCTATTTTTTTGTACTCCATTTTCTCTAAATCAACAACTCCAAAAAATGGAGAGTTAAAAAAGCCCATTATATAACTTTGTTCTTGAAGCATAGCATCAAAAGGCATTTCTCCTGCATTTTTAAACTCTTTATGTAAAACAAAATTTGGCTCTTTTTTTCCTTCATTTAAATCTTTGTAAACAGATATTATGTCACTATCCATTTGAGAAAAAATCATATAGTTTTTATATAGTTTTATCCCTACATTTCGTGAGTTTGTAACTATTTTTTTTAGAGGTTTTAAATCTTTTGTTAAAACATCAACACTTTTATCATCATAGTTTGCAACGGCTACGAAGTATTCTGATATTTCAAAGCCTATTGCACTTTTACTAGTTTTGTATTCAGCTTCTATAATCTCTTTTTTTGGGTCAAACTTTATAACATATCCATCTCTTGAGATTGCATAAGCTTCATCTTTGTAAAATTTTACAACAGAGTGGTTTGTATTTCTAAAGTTTTCCATTCTATTTTTGAATTTATCATTTTTAATAACAGCTAGACTAGAACTCTCTCTTTCAACTACAAATATTTTCTCACTAGCAAACAAACTACTAGCTAATACTAGACTTAAAGCTATTTTTTTAAACATTTTTACCCCTTTATCTCTTCTAAAGTCAAATAACAAGATGGATCTTCATCCCATAAATCAGCACTTATTGCATAAGCTCTACTTCTTGAACCACCATTACATATATCTATATATTTGCAAGAGCTACATTTTCCTTTTATATTTCGTGGAAACTCTCTTAGTTTATTTAGTAGCTCATTGTTATCATCTAGCCAAATTTTATTAAAATCTTTTTCTAAATAGTTTCCAATAGTAATAGGGAAAAATGGGTCTGGTTTTACAAAACCATTCCAATCCATATTTCCAAGCCTTTTTCCAGCACTATTTCCACCCCAAGATTTTAATCTATTTTTTAAAGAATTCGTAAAATCTGGATATTTTTTTTCAAACTCTTTTAAAAGTATTATGGCATCCATTTCCATATTTCCTGTAACAATATCTATATCTTTGTCATTTTCATAATACTCAAATGCTTTATTTATCATAAAATTTACATACTCTCTTCTTTTCTCTTTACTTATATCAATCTCAATGTTCTCTTTTCCTCGACCTGAATATACAAGATGAGAGATATATATTTTGTTTACATTTAACTCTTCTGCAAGAGTAAAAATATCATAAAAACTGCTTTCAGTATCTTTTGTAATTGTAAATCTAATACCAGCATTTCCACCTATCTTTTGAATAGTTTTTATAGCCTCAATACTTTTAGCATATGAGCCTTTTTGTCCTCTAAAATAGTCGTGAACTTCTCCTATTCCATCTATTGAAATACCTATATAGTTAAATGTATCAACTATTTGTTTTGCATTTTTTTGGGTTATATATGTACCATTTGTTGAAAGGTAAGTCATAATTTTATTATCTTTCATACATTGTGCAATTTCGAAAATATCTTTTCTTAAAAGTGGCTCACCTCCACTAAAGATTACAAAATTTATATTAGCAATTTTAAGTTTTGGAATAGTTTTTAAAATATCTTCTAATGATAAACTCTCTTTTTCATTTGCACTAGCTTTGCTATAACAGTGGTGACAAAGTAAATTGCAACGATTTGTCATATTCCAAATTATAATACTTCCATCTAAACTTCTACTTTTTTGCTCTTGTAAAGTTGATTTTATAAGGTTTGATAATCTAAACATTATTTATCCTTGAAGCTTAGAATAAAGTTAGTTAAATCTTGAAGCTCTTTAGCATTTAGTTGTGGAAATGCAGGCATTGCAGTTCTTTTATACCCTAAAGTTTGATAGTTACTCTTTGGATTTACAATATGTGCAATAATTTGTCCACTATCTCTTTGGTTTGCAATTTGATTAAAAGATGGTCCAAAAGCCATTGAAGTTTCATGGTGACAACCCCAACAATACTTTTTAAAAAGTTTCTCTCCATCATCTTGTAAAGCTTGTAGATTGACACAAAATAGTAAAACCAATATAAAAAAATATCTCACAATAAACCCCTTTTTTATACAAATTTATTTAATTATAATATTTGCATCTTTTTTTATATTTTTAATTCTCTCATCAATTAAAGATTGAAATTTATCCATTCTTATTTGATTTTCAATGTTACTATAAACTTGGTCTAATTTAATTGTTAAAGGCTCTTGAATTTCATCTAAAAATATGATATGGTAACCAAACATCGATTTTACAGGCTCTTTTGTAAATTCTTTAGGTTTTAACTTCAAAGTTGCATCCCAAAACTCATCTATCATATCACCTTTAGAAAACCAACCTAACTCTCCACCACTATGCCTTGAACCATCAATAGAGTTTTTACTAGCTAGTTCTACAAATGTAAGCTCTTTGTTTTTTGACTTTTCAATCTCTTTTATAATATCCGAAGCTGTTTTAATATTTTCAACTAAAATATGTCTAGCTTTCAATTTTTTATCTTGCTGAAATTCATGTAAGTTTGAGTTATAGTAGTTTTCAACTTCATTTTTTGATATTTCTATCTTTGAAAACTCATTTTTCATAAAAAATTCTACTAATAAAGAGTTTTTAAACTCCTCAATAGCTTCTTTAAACTCTTTTGTTTTATCAAGATTTTCTTTTTGTGCCTCTTGAATTAAAAGAGTTTTTTCTATTGTTTGATGAAGAGTTAGATTTTTTGCTTTATTGTCTAGTTTATTATAATCCATATCTTGGTCTGTTGATTTTAAAAAGTTGTTTACATCTTCAACTTTTATCTCTTGATTATTTACTGTTGCTAAAGTTTGAGCATTTAAACTTATAGCTAGAAATATTGAGGCTGTTATAAATTTTTTCATATTTTTCCTTATTTAATAGTTTTTTTAAAATCTTCAAAACTTTTATTTTCATAATAATTAAAGTTTGAACTATCGCAAGGTAACTTTGAGTTACAGTTTTGTTTAAAAATATCTATTCCAAAAAGTCTTGGATAAAACTCTCTATTTTTATTTATAAAGTTATATTTTCCAACAGGTACATTTGCATCATAACTTGCTAATTCTTTAAAACTATTTGTATCAATTACTATTATCTCACCATTTGATTCATAAATACTCAAATATGCATATTTTCCATCTCCACTATACTCTGTATGAATATATTTTTTTCCCTCTCTTGGAGTTATTGTTTTTAAACTATAATCATTTTTATCTATTAAAACTAATTTATCGCTTCCATTATCAGCCCATAAATATGGTGTATTTGGATGTGTTTTTACAAAAAAACCATCTCCTTTAATATCTACTTCTTTTACAAATTCCCAATCATACATTTTCCAAATAGTTATGTAAGATTTTTTTATATGTGGAGTTGCAAAATAGAAATTTCCATCTTTATACCAATATGTTGCAGAAAAAAGATGTGGCATACCTTTCATTTCATGTTCAAAAACTACACTATTATCTTTTAAGCTATAAACTCTTAAAACATCTCCACCTCTTGCAGTTCCTATTAAAAAATCATCAAAAGGATCTATAAAAAAATCTTCAATAGGTTCTTTAATATCTATATATTTTATTTCATTTGTTTTTGTATTTAATCTACCAATTAATGGCTTATCTCTAAAAGTAAAAATAGCCTCATCTTTACTATATAATTCATATAAAGCAGATATTTTCCCATCTATTTTTAAAATATCTTTTGCTTCCATAGTTTTTGGATTCATCACAACTAATTGTTCTGGTAAAAGACATGTTGCAAATAAGTTTTGCTCATCACGACTTAAAGATATGTTTCTTAGGTTTATACAAGCTCTTGTTTTATTCATCCTTTGACCAGTTTCAAGTGAATAGTTTTGTATCCAACCATCTCTTGTTGGAACATAAATATTTTTTGCATCCATAGTAAATTTTATTCCACCGTGAATATTGTTTAGTGGAAATTTACTCAAAACTCTTGTATCTTCCATAATCCAAGTTTTGTTTCCATCTCTTTCAACTACTGGTAAAATTTGCTCTTTGTCTTTTATATTTAATCGATTGATAGGGTCTTTAAATGATGTTACAGATTTATTTATATCACTTAAATCCCAAGAAAAAATTCCATCAATAGGAGATTTTATATATCTTGCTATTTGATGTAATTCGTATAAAGATAAAAAATCATACTTTGGCATTAAAGTTTGTGGAAAACCATCTTTTATTTTTGAAGCCAAATCTTTTTCATCATACTTTTTTAGATTATTTGGAAGAAGTGGTGGACCATCTATTCCAACTCTTTTTTCATGATGACAAGTTGCACAATATTGATTATACAACTCTTTTCCTATCTCTTTTTTAGGTAATGCTTCAGTCATATGTGCTGTAGCTCCATCGATTTGTGCGAAAACATTGCTTAAAAAAAAGATTGTAAAAATTGATACTTTTGATATGTTTGATAAAAATTTCATAGAAGCCCCCAAAGAAAATAGATATAACAGTATCAAGCGCTAGGGCTTGATACTGTTTTTTTAGTAAACATCTTTCATAGTATTTGTAACATTAAACTTACCAGTAGGTGTTTTAAGTCTAGGGTCTTCAATTACTTTTTTTAGTTCTAATGTTTTTGAATCATAAACTAAAATAGCAGTTGCAACCTCTTTGTTACCCCAAATACTTGTCCAAACCTCACTACCATCTGCATTGAATTCAAAATGAACAGGTCCTCTTGACTCAATTGTTTTATCTCCAACTTTTACAGAAGGAAGATATTTTTCAGGTATTTGTATAGTTTTTACAACTTCAAGTTTGTTTTTATCAATTACATAAAATGATGTTTGTATCTTTCTATCAGGATGAACAGGTCTATCAGCAAAGATATATGGTGAATTAGGATGTCCTTTTACAAACAAGTTTCCTCCACCTTCACCTGGTAGTTGAATTTTTTTCACAACTTTCCAAGCATTTTTTGGATGTTTTACAGGGTCTGTTCCAATAAATATTATATCATTTGAACCAATATGTCCAGATGCCCATAGTGGACCATAAGTTGGATGATCAACATTTGCACCACGTCCTGGATGTGGTTTATTTCCTTGAGATGGAATATTAGCAACTAATTTACCATCTTTTGTATCAATAACAGAGATCATATCTCTAGCATTCGCAGCTGTCATGAAATATCTTTTTGATAAATCCCAACCACCATCGTGTAAGAATCTTTCAGCTTCAACCATTGTAACTTTTGGATTTTTAACATTTGAGTAGTCATATAACCAAACTTGACCTGTCTCTTTAATGTTAATAATCCACTCTGGTTTATCGTGAGATGCAATAATTGCAGCAACTCTAGCTTCTCTTAAGTACTCATTTGTATCATAAGTATAACTTGCAGTTGAAACAATTTTTAATGGATCAAGTGTATCAGCTTCTAAAGTAACAATTGATGGTGGCCAATAACAACCAACAACGGCATATTTATCAAGATAATCTTTATGTTTTGATGTATCAATTGCTCTAGCATCGTTACATACTTGAATTTCTGCAACATTTTTAGGTTCTTTCATCCACATATCAATCATAGATGCTTTTCCATCTCTACCAATAACATACATATATCTTCCAGATGCACTTGTTCTTGTAATGTGTGTTGCAAAACCAGATGGAACAACAGATTTAATCTCCTTTGTTTTTCCATCAATAATAGCAATTTGTCCAACATCTCTTAAGATTACTGAGAAATAATCTTTCCAGTTTTCAGCACCAGCTTCTGGTTTTGTTGGTCTGTCTTTTACAGGAACTAAAACTTTATGAGATTTTCTCATATCAGCAATAGATTTTTCAGGTGGAGTTTGAGCCTCTACTTGAATATATTTTGCCATTAATTCAGTTTGAGCAGATGTTAATTCACCAGATTTTCCCCAATCTGGCATTCCACCAGGAGTTCCTTCATGAATTATTGTTTTTAGATACTCAGTACCTCTAGTTTTCATCTCTTTTGCTTCAAGTGTAGGACCTAAAGCTCCTTTTCTTAGCATTCCATGACAACCAGCACATCTATCAAAATATACTTGATTGGCATCTTTCATCTGCTCTTCAGTTAATTTTATCTCTTCAGCCATAGAAACACTTGTTAAACCCAAGCTAGCAACTGCTACCATACTTAAAACTTTTGTTAATTTCATCTTTTTCTCCCTTTTAATAAAATAGATATACAACCAAACAATAGTTTAGTAAGTTTTATAGTGCTTTACCACTATAAAACTTTACTTGCCTTTATTTTCACTCTCTAGTCTTTTCTTCTCTTGTTTGTATATAAAATACATTGGAAGAACTATTGCACCGTGTAAAAATAGTGTCAAAGTCATAGGACCTTGATTTAACCATCCAAAAAAACTTGGAACAATATCTGTAAATTCTGTAAACATAATTACCTCCTTTTATGATTCTTGATTTATTTTTGCATTTTTTATTGTTAGTAAATCAATTACTAAAAATAAGAAACCTACAAATGTAACAAGACCCATAGCTAATCTCCAACCCATAGCTTGTTTAAACCAAACACTGCTTTGACCAATAAAATATGCTTCCCAAGTCGCACCAAACTGTGCTCTTTCAATCATAACTTGACCATATCCAGCAATAGTTAAAGCTACTGTCATTCCAACAACTCCAATAGTTATTAAAGCAAATCCCCATTTTGTAAGACTTGTCATTTTTAACTCTTTTTTATTCCCTTGAACTCCCATATAAAACATTGCAATCATTGCCATTGCAAATGCTCCAAAGAAAGCTAAGTGACCGTGAGCTGATGTAAATTGTGTACCGTGAGTGTAAATATTCATTTGTGGTAATGTGTGAAAGAATCCCCAAATACCAGCACCTAAAAAGTTACCAAACGCACTTGCACAAAACCATAAAAAAGCTGGTGTATTGTTCATTTGAGCTTTTCCATGTTGAGCTTTTTGTAATCCTTGCTCTTTACCCCAATCGTACATTACGTGTACGAACATTGCAACTAAAGGTACAGGTTCAAGTGCAGAGAAAAGTGCTCCAATTTCCCACCAGTATTCAGGTGTTCCAATCCAGAAATAGTGATGACCGATTCCCAAAATTCCAGAACCAAATAGCATTGATACTTCAATCCATAACCACATTTCAACAATTTGTCTATTTGCACCAATTATTTTAATTAATGCCCAACCAATAACAGATGCAACAAATACTTCCCAAGTAGCTTCAACCCAAAGGTGAATAACCCACCACCACCAGTATTGATCAATTGAAATATTATTTGTATAAAACATTCCAGCTAGATATAATCCAGCAAGAGCAAGTAAATCAGCCATTAAAACTGTAATAATTCCTGTTCTTTCACCTTTTATTGCAGTTAAATAAACATTTGCTAAAAAGATTAAAACAACAACAACTATACCAATATCAGCCCATCTAGGAGCTTCAATATACTCTCTTCCTTCGTGAATTAGCCAAATAGACATCTCATTTGCAGGTCCTACTTGTATTAGAATATATACTAAAACTACAACTGTAACAGCTAAAGTTAATACATAAAATCCTAATTTTCCTAAACCAATTCCAACAGTTTCTATTTTTGTTTCATCAGGAAGTAAATAGTAAACAGAACCAATCATTGCATACAAAAGCCAAACAACTAAAGCATTTATATGTACCATTCTAGCAACATTGAAATCCAATAGTTCAAATAAAAATCCACTATATACAAACTGAGTCCCAGCAATTAGACCAAATAGTATTTGTGCACCAAAAAGTATTGCTGCAACTGTAAAATACATTTTTCCTAATTGTTTAGATTGAGATTTCATATTATCTACCATGAATTCCTCCTTCGATTTTCCCAAAGTTTCTAGGGAAACCATTTGTATCTATTGATGACATATGTTTTAAAAATGCCACTAAACCTTTTGCTTCATCTGCTGTAATACCAAGATTTGGCATCATTCTCTCATTTGATGGATTATCAGATGGATGTTGTAAAAATTCAGCTATAGCCTCTTCTTTTGAAGCTTTACCCATTCTAAGTATATATGAATCCCACATAGGGTCAAGCCAAGCTTTAGTTAAATCAGGAGCATAATATGCACCATTTCCAAGTAAAGTATGACAATTCATACAGTTTTTAGTTTGAGAAGCTAATTTACCCAAGTTTAATAAAGCCATAGCTTCTTCCTCGCTGTAATCATCTCTTCCAAAGAATTTCTCTTTTTCTCCAATTACAGGTACTTCATGACCTCTTTTTTCGCTAAATTCATAAGAAACCTTATAATTTATAACAGTTGGAGATGGAACTCTTTTTGTTATTCCACTACTAAGATCATCTTGTGAACCCATTTTAATTTGACTCATACTGTCAAAAGTTAGCCAAATTAGTAACATGGCAGCTACACCAGTAACCCAAGCAGCTGATCTTTGCCAAAAACGATTATCTGTCCATACAGACACTTTTTTAGACATTGCTACCTTCCCCCTTTTTTATTAATTTTCATACTCTTCTTCTGCTTTGCTGTTCAAATAGTAATAAAGATGAGGTAAAGTAAGATAAGCTATCATAGTGATAAATAAAACTTTCCCAACAAAATCTCCTACTTGAAGCCTTGTAGCCATAAAATACATACAGTAAGCTTGAAGTATCCAAAAAAGATATGCAAGTGGCATATAAAACTTTTTTAAATAACCCATTTTTACTAAAGTATAAATACCTACAAATAAAGCACCAAAAACAAGTACTAAAGACGATGATAAAAATATAGGTAAAAAATCATCCAAGGCAATTTCAGGTCTGTTCCTAACTACTTCACCTAACATTTTCTACTCCTATTACTTCAAATATTTTTATCTAAATGCATTATATACGAGAAAAAATATTGCTATATTGATTATAATCAATCATATTTATACTAAAATTACAAGTGCTTTATAAAAAAATAGGAGATAACAATGGATAAAGATATATTAATAAATATAGCAAAAAAATCAATTGAGAGAAAATTTAATAATAAAGTAAATATTGATAAAAATGAGTTTTTAAAAAATAATAACTTTTTAAATGAAAAGAGGGCAAGCTTTGTAACTCTCACTTTAAATAAAGAGTTAAGAGGTTGTATAGGAAGTTTAGAAGCAAATAGAACTTTGTTTGATGATTTAATAAATAACTCATATATGGCAGCTTTTGAGGATCCAAGATTTTTAGAGTTAAGTCTTGAAGAATTTAAGAAAATAGAGATTGAAATATCTATTTTAACACCTCCTATTCTAGTAGAGTATAAAGATTTTGAAGATTTAAAATCAAAAATAAGACCATATATAGATGGAGTTATTATTGAGCAAGATGGAAAAAGAAGTACTTTTTTGCCACAAGTTTGGGATATGTTACCAAAATTTGATGATTTTTTTGCCCATTTATGTTATAAAGGTGGATTTGAAATAGATGATAATTTTAAACCAAAAGTATATAAATATGAGGTAGAAAAAGTAAAATGAGCATAAGAAAATCTGTTGTAAGTGGTAGCTTTTATCCAGATAATAAAAAAGAGTTATTAGAGTATTTTGAAAAATTTAATAAAATAAAAGATGATAAAAATAGTTTTAAAAGTATAAATGCCATTATTGTTCCTCATGCTGGATATATTTATAGTGGATTTACGGCAAATAAATCTTACAAAATGGCTAGTTTAAATAATTATAAAAGAGTTGTTGTTGTAGGACCTTCACATAAAATTTGGTTTAGAGGAGCTAGTGTTTGTTTTTATAATGAATATGAAACTCCTTTTGGAAATCTAAAAATAGATTTAGAATATTCCAAAGAGTTATTAAATAAATTTGACTTTTTGAGTTTTGAAGATGAGTGTAGCTTTGAACACTCAACAGAAGTTCAAGCTCCTTTTATAAAATACTATTTTGGAAATATTGATTTTGCAGAGATTGTTTATGGGGATATTGATTATTTGAATTTGGAAAAAGTTTTTGATTATATTTTAAAATCTAAAGATACTCTTTTGGTTATAAGCACTGATTTAAGCCATTTTTATTCACAACAAGATGCTATTAAACTAGATTTAATTTGTTTAAATGCAATAATAAATAAAGATTTAAAAGCTTTTGAAGATTGTGAGGCTTGTGGTAAAGTTGGATTAGAAGCTATTATTGAATATTCAATTAAGAATAATCTTCAAACAAAACTTTTGCATTATTGTACAAGTGCTGATATTTCAAATGATAAAACAAGAGTTGTTGGATATACATCAGCAATAATAGGAGAATAGATGTTTGTATTAAAAAAAATTATCGCAGCTTTTTTAATGCCTGTGCCAATAGGACTTTTTTTATTAGTCTTATCTTTGATTTTTTTGCTAAAAAATTCTTATAAAAAAGCAAAAATATTTTTATTTTTAAGTTTTTTGTGGTTTGCATTAATATCAAATCAAACTATATCAAATATTATAATTCAACCTTTGGAAAATGCTCATCAATCTTTAAAACATACACCAAAAGATATAGAGTACATTTTAGTTTTGGGAAATGGTCATAAAACAAATGAAAACTTTGCTATTACATCTGAGTTAAATACTACAGCTATAAATAGATTAATAGAAGGTATAAGACATTACAAAAATCTAAAGAATAATCAAGAAAATACGAAACTTATAGTTAGTGGATATAGTTTTGATGACCCAAACTCTCACGCCCAAATGCAAAAAAGATTGGCTATAGCTTTAGGTGTAAATGAAGCAGATATTATTACACTTGATACTCCAAAAGATACAAAAGAAGAGGCTATAGAGAGTAAAAAAATAGTAGAAAGTGAAAAGCTAATTCTTGTAACAACTGCAAGTCATATGAAAAGAGCATCAATGTTATTTAAAAAAGAGGGTTTAGATATTATAGAAAGTCCAACAAATCATAAATACTTTACAAGCACATATCCATCCTCATATTTTAGTGGAACAAATATAAAAAAAGTCGAGTTAGCATTTCATGAGTATTTAGGTATTTTTTATTCATATTTAAGAGGAGAAATTTAATATTTTAATGTTATGAAATCAAATTTATAATTATTGGTGGAGATGTGCGGGATCGAACCGCAGTCTTAAAACAGATCATATAAGCGTCTACATGCTTAGCAGAGTTGAATAATTTCACTTTACAACAGCTCAACTCCCCAGGCAATCATAAAGCTAAGATTTGGAATTTCTCTTTGAGTTTCAATCAACTCCCCAAAGATAATCTATCTATTGTGAACCAGCATTTACCTACATAGATAGAATCTGTAGTGCCAGTCTCCAAAGACTCAAGCCCGAAGGCGAGTCAGTAAGTTGTTAAACTTACGCAGCTTTTGCGTAAGCTGGAGCGTAATTTGTATTATTTGCGTCTAAAAAAAATGAACCGCGTAACGGCATGTTCAGGCCGACATGCAACTTATACTCACTGCTCTAATCGATACCAAGTCATCCCCATAACTTAAAAAGGAAGTTTACATAAGGAATTATTAAAACTATGTTAATTGTAATCAAATTGTTGCTAAATATAATATTTAATTTATTTCATCAATTCTTTTATTTAAAAATTGTATAATCTAGATATAAAATAATAATATCGGAGTTTTAAAAATGAATAAAAAAGGAATTTTAATAATAGGTGCAGGTGGAGTTAGTCAAGTTGCAACTGTAAAATGTGCAATGAATATTGATACTTTTGAAAAAATTACATTGGCCTCAAGAACTATTAGTAAATGTGATTCTATAGCAGAGTATATTTTAAAAAATCAAGGTGTTAAAATTGATACTGCACAAGTTGATGCTGATAGTGTTGATGAATTAGTAAAATTAATTGAAAAAGTGAATCCAAAGCTAGTGTTAAATGTAGCATTGCCTTATCAAGATTTAACGATTATGGATGCTTGTACAAAATGTAAAGTTGATTATGTAGATACTGCAAATTATGAACATCCTGATGAGGCTAAATTTGAGTATAAACTTCAATGGGAAAGAGATGCTCAATTTAAAGAAGCTGGAATTATGGCACTTTTAGGTTCAGGATTTGACCCAGGTGTTACAGGGGTATTTTGTGCTTATGCTCAACAAAATCTTTTTGATGAGATTAATTATATAGATATTATGGATTGTAATGCAGGTGACCATGGATATAAATTTGCAACAAACTTTAATCCAGAAATAAACTTGCGAGAAGTAAGTGCGAATGGAAGATATTGGGAAAATGGTCAATGGATTGAAACAAAACCTCTTGAAATAAGAGTTGACCATGATTATCCAGAAATTGGAGTAAAGGCTTCATATCTACTTTATCACGAAGAGTTAGAATCTTTAGCTAAAAATATTAATGGATTAAAAAGAATTAGATTTTTTATGACTTTTGGAGACTCTTATATTCAACATATGAATTGTTTACAAAACGTTGGAATGTTAGGAATTGAGCCTGTTAATCACAAAGGCGTTATGATTACTCCAATAGAGTTTTTAACTACACTTTTACCAGATCCTGCATCTTTAGGACCAAGAACAGTTGGGCAAACAAATATTGGTTGTATTATTGAAGGGCTTAAAGATGGAAAACCAAGAAAAGTTTATATCTACAATGTTTGTGACCATCAAGAGTGTTATAAAGAAACTGGAGCACAAGCTGTTAGCTATACAACAGGAGTTCCAGCAATGATTGGTTCAAAATTACTTTATAAAGGTATTTGGAAAAATACAGGAGTATTTAATATAGAAGAGTTTGATGCAAAACCATTTATGGATGAGTTAATGACTCAAGGTCTTCCTTGGAAAATTTTAGAACTTGATGTGAAATAGTTATGAATAAGAATTATGAAATAGTTGAAAGCTTTGAAAGACTTCCAAGTCCAGCATATGTTTGTGAAGAGGAACTTTTAGAAAATAACTTAAAACTTTTAAAAAGAGTTCAAGATGAAACTGGAGTTAAAATTCTTTTAGCTCTAAAAGGTTTTGCTATGTATTCAACTTTTGATTTATGTAAAAAATACCTTAAAGGTTGTTGTGCTTCTGGTCTTCATGAAGCACTTTTAGCAAAAGAGGAGTTTGGGGGAGAAGTTCATACTTATAGTCCAGCATTTAAAGATGAAGAGATTGATGAGATTATATCTATCTCAAATCATCTAGTTTTTAACTCATTTAATCAACTAAAAAGATATAAAGATAAAGCTTTTAAAAAAGTATCTTTGGGAGTTAGATTAAATCCTGAATATTCAAGTGTTGAGGTTGATTTATATAATCCGTGTGCTCCAAATTCAAGACTTGGTATTACAAAAGGAAATTTTGATGAATCACAACTACAATATTTAGAGGGTTTTCATTTTCACGCACTTTGTGAACAAAATGTAGATGCTCTTGAAGGTGCTTTAGCAAATTTTGAAAAAAATTTCTCTCAATATTTTTCTAAATTAAAATGGGTAAATTTTGGTGGTGGACATCATATTACAAGAGCTGATTATGATGTAGAAGGATTGATTAAACTTTTAAAAGATTTTAAAGAAAGATATCCTCATCTTGAAGTTTATATGGAACCTGGTGAAGCTGTTGGTTGGCAAACTGGTTACCTTGTGGCGACTGTACTTGATATCGTTAATAATGGAATGGATTTAGCAATTCTTGATACTAGTGCAGAAGCTCATATGCCTGATACTCTTGCAATGCCGTATCGTGCTATGATAAGAAATAGTGCAGTAGCATTTGAGAAAAAATATACATATAGATTAGGTGGAAATACTTGTTTAGCTGGTGATATTATTGGAGATTACTCTTTTGATGAACCTTTAAAAGTAGGAGATAGAATCATTTTAGAAGATATGATTCATTATACAATGGTAAAAACAACAACTTTTAATGGTATAAAATTACCATCAATTATTATAAAAAATAAGGATAATTCTTTTAAAGTTATAAAAAACTTTTGTTATAATGATTATAAATCAAAATTATCTTGATAAAAATTACATAAGGATAGTATATGGGACATGATAGAAGTTTAGTAAGACACGCTTTTGAAGATGATAATTCAGAGATAGATACACAAGAGGAAATTTCTCATGGTGTTAATAAAAATAGACCTAGAAAAGAGCTAAATGAAAAAGAGGAAGATGGTGAACAAAAAGTTCAAATTTGGGTTAAAAAAGAGACTTTAGAGTATCAAAAAAGACTTACATTACTTCAAATTGAACTTTTGAAACTTCAAAATCATGTAAAAGAGAAGGGTTTGAAAGTTTTGATTATTTTTGAAGGAAGAGATGCAGCTGGTAAAGGTGGAACTATAAAGAGAATTACTGAACATCTAAATCCAAGGGGTGCTAGGATTGTTGCATTGGAAAAACCAAATGAACAAGAAAAAACTCAATGGTACTTTCAAAGATATGTAAGTCATTTTCCTAGTGCAGGTGAGATAGTTATATTTGATAGAAGTTGGTATAATAGGGCTGGAGTTGAGCCTGTTATGGGCTTTTGTACAAAAGAACAACATGAGCAATTTTTAAGAGATGTTCCAGAGTTTGAAAAGATGCTTGTAGAAACTGGTGTTATATTATTTAAATATTATTTTTCTGTATCTAAAAAAGAGCAAGAGAGAAGATTTAAAAAAAGAGAAGATGATCCTTTAAAACAATATAAGTTATCTCCGATAGATAAAGAGGCTCAAAAAGTTTGGGATAAGTATACAAATGCAAAGTTTTCAATGCTTATGGCCTCTCATACTCCAATAGCTCCTTGGACTGTTGTTAAGAGTGATAATAAGAAAAAAGCTAGAATAAATTGTATTAGACATCTTTTAAATGGTATAGATTATGGAAGAAAATCAAAAGATGAGTCAATATTTAAAATTGATAGAAAGATTTTAATTAATGGTGCAGTTGAAATAGAAAATATGCAAGAAGGAAGCGAGAAAATGAGGAGTACAAAATGAATTTAAATGACTTTGACATAACAACTCATAGTGGATTATATATTTCAAAAGATGAGCATCCAATTTTTGGAAAAAAATATATTGCTAGATTTCAGTACGACAAAAAAAGATATGTTAAAGTTTTGGGTTATGAAAAAAGAGATAAAATTACATTAAGTAAGGCAATTAGTTTAATCGAAAAATTTAAATCTTCTATATATAAAAACTCAAATGAGATTGAAATCAAAGATGATAAAAAGATAATTTATAAAGTAACTTCTAAAAGTAGTAATATTGATGTTGATGAGTTAAAAAAACTAAAAGAAGAAAATACTTATTTAAAATCTATTGTTGGTGATTATAAAAAACTTAAACATGAAGATTTAACTGAAGGTATTCAAAAAATATATGATTTGCAATCTTTAAAACCATATCAGATTGAATTAATAAAGCTTCAAAATTGGTTAGAAAAAGAGAATAAAAGAATGATTATTATCTTTGAAGGAAGAGATGCTTCTGGAAAAGGTGGTGCAATAAGAAGAATTACAAGATATATGAATAACAAGCATTATAGAGTTGTAGCTCTTGGTAAACCAACAGAAACACAAAGAAATCAGTGGTTTTTACAAAGATATATTGAGCATTTCCCAACAGGTGGAGAGATAGTTTTGTTTGATAGATCTTGGTATAATCGTGCTATGGTTGAGCCAATTTTTGGATTTTGTACACCTGAAGAGCATGAAATTTTTATGGAAGATATTGTAAATTTTGAGCAAGATTTAGTACGGCAAGGTATGATTTTAATCAAATTATATTTTTCAGTTTCAAAAGAGGAGCAAAAAAGAAGATTTGATAGAAGAATACAAGATCCACTTCGACAGTGGAAGTTTTCTGAAGTTGATATGCAAGCTCAAGATTTGTGGGATGAGTTTAGTGAGAAAAAATATGAGATGTTAAGAAGAACAACTTCTAGAAGTGCACCTTGGCATATAATACGAAGTGATGATAAACAGCTTGCTCGTTTTGAAGCTTTGAAAATAATTTTAAATTCTGTTGATTATGATGGTAGAAACTACTCATTAAATTTTGAAGCAAATGAAGATATAAACATCTCTGTTCAAAGAGAGTTACTTCAAATGAGAAAAACAAAAGATTATTAATCTTTTGTTTTAAAACAAAATACTTACTTAAAGAAAATCCTTATTAAAAATTAGATAAAATATTTGCTAAAATTAAAATTCGGAGTAAATTTGATGGAATTTAAAGCAAATAGAGTTGATGAAGCAAATGTTGAGATTAAAGCAACAATTTCAAAAGAGTTAATAGAAAAAAACTTAGATAAAGTAGCTGCTCAGGCTGCAAAAACTATGAATGTTCAAGGGTTTAGAAAAGGAAAAGTTCCTGTTGCAGTTGTAAAACAAAGATATGCAGATAAACTACTTGAAGATGCACAAGGTGAAGCTATTAGAAAAGTTTTAGATGAAGGTTTAAAGCAACTTGATGTTAAAAATGAAGATTTAATAGGAGAGCCTAGTATCTCTAAATTTGAGAAAAAAGATAATGGAAGTGTTGAGTTAGAGATTTCAGTAGCTTGTAAACCACAAATTAATTTAGGTGACTATAAATCTTTAGTTCCAAAAGTAAAAGCTATTGAAGTTGGAATTGAAAAAATCGATGCTAGACTTACTGAAATTGCAAGTCAATCAGCACCATTAGAAAAAATTACTAGAAAAAGAGCTGCAAAAGATGGTGATTTTGCTGTGATTGATTTTGAAGGTTTTGTTGATGGTGTAGCATTTGAAGGTGGAAAAGCTGAAAAATACCCACTTCAAATAGGTTCAGGTTCATTTATTCCAGGATTTGAAGAGCAAGTTATTGGTATGAAATATGAAGAGCAAAAAGATATTACTGTTCAATTCCCAAAAGATTATCAAGCAAAAGATTTAGCTGGAAAAGATGCTGTATTTAAAGTAACTTTACATGAAATTCAAGAGAGAAAAGCTGGTGAATTAAATGATGAATTTGCAAAACAAATGCTTCCAAATGAAAAAGATGCAACTATTGATACTTTAAGAGAAAAAATAAAAGAACAAATGGTAGCAAATGAAAAAGCAACTTATTATAGAGAAGAACTAAAACCAACATTTTTGGATACATTAGTTGAAAAAATCAATTTTGCTTTACCAAAAACTGTAGTTGAACAAGAGATTAATTTTGCACTAAATGGTAAAATAAGATCTATGAGCGAAGCTGAAATAAATGAATTAAAAGAGAATCCTTCTAAAGTAGAAGAGATTAAAGAAGAGTTAAAAGCAGATGCTACAAACTCTGTAAAAGCTACATTTATTATTGATGCTTTAGCAAAAGCTGAGAGTATTGAAGTTAATGATCAAGAAGTTACTCAACTTTTATATTTTGAAGCACTTCAAATGGGTCAAAATCCGCAAAATGTTATTAAGCAATACCAAGAAGCTGGATATTTACCTGCAATTAAAATGTCAATTATTGAAGAGAAAGTTATCTCTAAACTATTTGATGAGAAATTAGAAAAATAATTTTAGGATAGAAAATGAGTTATATACCATATGTAGTTGAAAAAACAGGTCGAGGAGAGAGAAGTTACGATATTTATTCAAGACTTTTAAAAGATAGAATTATCATGTTAAGTGGTGAAATCAACGATGCAGTTGCTTCAACTGTGGTGGCTCAACTTCTATTTTTAGAAGCTGAAGATCCTGAAAAAGATATCTATTTGTATATAAACTCTCCAGGTGGAGTTGTAACTTCAGGGATGTCAATTTTTGATACTATGAACTATATAAAACCAGATGTTTGTACTATTTGTATTGGTCAAGCTGCATCAATGGGTGCTTTTTTACTTAGTTCAGGTACAAAAGGTAAGAGATATTCTCTTCCAAACTCTAGAATTATGATTCATCAACCTTTAGGCGGTGCTAGAGGTCAAGCAACAGATATTCAAATTCAAGCAAAAGAGATTCAAAGATTAAAAGATACTTTAAATAGTATTTTGGCATCTCAAACTGGACAAGATGCAAAAACTATTGAAAAAGATACTGATAGAGATAACTTTATGAGTGCAGCTGAAGCTTGCAAATATGGTCTTATAGATGAAGTTATTGAAAAACATAAATAAGAAGAACCATGGTTAGAGAGATTATTACATATCCAAACAAATTACTTCGAACAAAATCAAAAGATGTTGAGGAGTTTAATAGCGAACTTCACACTCTTTTGGATGATATGTATGAAACTATGATAGAGGCTTCTGGAGTAGGTCTAGCAGCCATTCAAATAGCAGTGCCACTAAATGTTTTAATTATAAATGCTGTAAATGAAGATGATATTCAAGATAAAAAAGATCTAATAGAAGCAATAAATCCAAAAATTACTCACAAAGATGGAGAACTAGTATATCAAGAAGGATGTCTTAGTTTACCAGGTTTTTATGAAGATATTACAAGAGCAAAACATATTGTTGTAGAGTATTTTAATAGATTCGGAGAAAAACAAACTATGGAATGTGAAGATTTTTTAGCTGTTGCTTGGCAACATGAAATGGAGCATTTAGATGGACATGTTTTTATAGAGAATCTATCTTTTACAAAACGACAAAAGTTTGAAAAAGAGTGGAAAAATAAGAAGAAATCCAAAAAATAGATTTCTTCTTATATACTTTTTGAGATAATATTAAAAATAATTACAGTTAAAAAAATATTTGAAAAAATCCAAATATTCCAAAAAAACAGTCTTTCAAAATTTGTAGCAAAAACAGCCTTGAAATTTATAGGACAAGATTTAATTGCCAAAAAGATTGATAAAAGAATTGCTAAAATAAAACTATAAAAATTAATTTGAGCAAAAACAAGTGTAAAAAATGATAAAAATGGTGAAAACATAGTAAGAGCAAAAAGTCTTCCATACCCTTTTCTTCTTTTCTCTCCATTAAAATAACCAACTGTATAATTACAATTTGGGCAAATTGTACCCATTCTTGATAAAATTTTATTATTACAAGTTGGACAATTAATAAGTTCAGACATAGATATTCCTAAATTTTTGTTGCATTATAGCGTTAATTTTTTAATCAACAAAAGTTTAAGAGAATTAATTTTTTATTTTTTCTCTTCATTTATCCAAACTTCATATAGTTTTGATATTTTTTCAATCTCATCTTTTGATGCTTTTCTTCTACAAGATAAGTATCCATTTGTTCCATCACAAGATGAAAAAGGATAAACAGTTGCAAAAACCCAGTAATATCCACCATTTTTTGTTGCATTTTTTACATATCCCGTCCAAATCTCACCTTTTTTAACAGTTTCCCACAAATCTTTAAAAGCAATTTTTGGCATATCTTTATGTCTTACAACATTATGAGGGTTTCCTATTAATTCTTCCAAGGAGTATTCAGCTATATTACAGAAATCTCTATTTGCAAATCTTATAATACCTTTTTCATCGGTTTCACTAACCAAAAAAGCATAATCATCTAAAATTGTCTCTTTTTCATTCATATATAAATGTCCCTATATTTTTATATTTTAAAACTTTTTATTTTTTGCATCTTCTAAAACTTCTATAGCCATAGATGATACTACATTTGAAATATCATTTATTAAATTCGTCTCTTTTTGATTATCTTTTGAGATTTGATCTAAGCTTACTATTGTTTGGCTTACTTGATTTATTCCAACCATCTGCTCATTTGCTGCATCGCTTACATTTTTGATAATTTGTAAAGTTTGAGTAATATGTGTATGAAGATCTTTGTATCCATTTTGCATCTCATTTGATATATTTTTCCCTTCATGGGCTTTTTGATTTGCTATTTCTACAAGCTTTTTTATATCATTTGCTGCTTCTGCACTTTTGTTTGCAAGGTTTCTAACCTCTCCTGCAACAACAGCAAATCCTTTTCCTGCCTCACCAGCGGTTGCAGCTTCTACAGCTGCATTTAGGCTAAGAATATTTGTCTGAAATGCTATTTGGTCTATTATAGTTATAGCTTCATTTATAGCTATAACTTTTTCATTTATATCATCCATAGATTGAGTTGTTTTGTTTGATAGTTTATAACCATCTTCAACAGCTTGTTTTACTATTTCTGCTAAATTTGACATAGAAGTAGTGTTTTTTGAGTTGTTATTTGTTATTTCAGATATTTTTTCTACAGCCAAAGTTGTCTCTTCAAGACTTTCAATCTGTTTTGTAATTTTTGAAGTAAGATTTTCAATAGAGCTTTTCAAAGTTTTAGAATTAGTCTCCAAAGAACTACCATTTTCCAAACTATTTTTTGCTTGACTTGCCAAAGTATCACCCAAAGAGTTTACACTTTGAATAACTTTTAAAAGTCTTGATGGATTTGCAATTTTATTATTAATATCAATTCTACCTTTATAGTCATTGCTAGTGTAAGATGTAAGAGTTTTTTCTATCTCTCTCATATAATTTTCTAAATCATCTAATGCATCATTTATTGTGTTTTTTAAAGTATTTATCATAGGATTTGAGCTATTTGAGTTTACTCTACATTTGAAAATACCTTTTTTAAGTTTATCAAAAGTTAAAACACTCTCTCCTATTACTCTCATATCATGTTTGAATTTATCATCAAACTCATCAATTGCATTATTTATATCTTTTGTCATTACTGAAAATTCACAATTACCTTCAAGTTTTTTCTTTTCAATTCTATTTTGTTTATATGTAATGAAACTTAAAAATTCACTAAAATGAGAAGAAAACTCTTTTATTCTCTTTGTTATTCCTTTTGTAATTAGGTAAAAAATGATTAGTTGTAAAATAATTATTAATACTCCTAGAAGAACAATTTTGTAGAAGAATTCAACATATATATCTTTTACATAATCTTCTTTATTTATTCCTGGAACAACCCACATTTTCCATTCAGGAATATATTTATAGTATATTATTTTATCTTGATCTGTTACATCGGTGTAGTATTCAATTATTCCACTTTTATCATTGCTTGAGATAATCTTTTGTATAAAATCTAAAGAAGCAAGATTCTTACCCTCTATTGTTGGATGAATTATTATGTTTCCAGATTCATCAACAAAATATATATAACCACTTTTTCCAATTTTAATATCTTTTATTGCATCTTTAAACTCTTTTTCTTCGTATCCCTTAGGATTGCTTTTTGCATAAAAAGAGCTTAAGTTAAATACTGATAAACCTAAGCTTTCTAAATCTTTATTGATTAAAATTTCAATATTTTTTTTAGCAATAAAAAATGATACTAAAATTATAAAGATTAAACTGATAACATTAAAAAACATAGTTAAAAATAATTTTTTGCTTGTAGACATCTATTTCTCCCCCGAATTAAGACATGGTTTAAATTTTATCATAATTATTTTAGTTTTTTGCAATAATATTATAAATTATTGTACTATTTTAAAAAAAGATAAAGAGCGAGTATGAAAGTAATAAAATCTGCCACACTTGATAGTATTGAAGCCACAATTATTGATGTTGAAGCAACATTCACAAAAGGAATGCCAAGTTTTACAATAGTTGGGATGGTTAGTACTAGTATCAATGAATCAAAAGATAGAGTAAAGTCAGCACTACTTTTAAATAATTTTAAATTTCCACCACTAAAAATAACAATAAATCTATCACCTAGTGAATTAAATAAAAAAGGTTCACACTTTGATTTACCAATTGCGCTACAAGTTGCTTTATTTGATGAGAGTAAAATAGGATTTGATGATTTTTTCTTTTTTGGTGAATTGGCTCTTGATGGAACAATAAAAGATACAAGTCATATTTTTGCAATAGTTTTATCTTTGGCAAAAAAAGGAGAGTTAAAAAGAGTTGTAACCTCTTTGGAAAGTGCTAAGAAATTAGGAAATATCCCAAATATTGATATTTATGTTGTAAATACATTAAATAATGCGATAGAGTTTATAAAAAGTAAAGATAAAGATAATTATTTGCATGAAAAAGAGCAAATTAAGTATGAAGTTTTAAATCTAAAAAATGAACAATATTTTTATAATAAAAAGTATGATGAAGATTTTAAGGATGTAATAGGTCAAGATATGGCGAAATATGCAGCACTTATTTGTGCTGCTGGAAATCATAATTTTTTGATGGAAGGAAGTCCAGGTTGTGGAAAATCAATGATAGCAAAAAGATTGCAATATATCTTAGCTCCTATGAATCTTGAAGAGATACTTGAAAAAGCAAAACTTCAAGCACTTGATTTAAAAGATGTTGATTTTAGTCCCACAAGAGCTTTTAGAAACCCACACCATTCAAGTACAAAATCTTCTATATTTGGAGGAGGAATGTAATTTTCAATAAAAGTTGCGAATATTCAGAATATAATGAGAATTTAAAAGTACACTGTTAAAAAATAAGTTCTTAAAATTTAACTAAATGAATTTTTATCTATTTATTTTAAATATATTGATAATATGTTGTTTGTAAAATGTCTTTTAACTTAAGATAATCTTAATAGTATTCGCAATACACTTAAATTAAATAAATATGATTTTTAGGTGGTTATGGCTACCTTTTTAATAAAATTATAGATTTAAACTTAAAGTAAATATCATTTATTATAATTTTAAAATATTATTAATGTGAAGAATATTTTAAATATAATTTAAATATTTAATATCTTTTAATTTAAGAGATTTAAAATTTTTGTATAAAATTATTTTGATATTAAGGAATAGTTATGTCTGATTTAGAATTAGAAGAATTTTCATTAACTTATTTTCCAAAAGATAAAAGAGTTGTGGTTTTTTCATATGGTAATATTTATCAACAAGAAACAAATTTTAAATTAGCTTTAATTCTAAAAGAAATGTTAGAAGAGAATCCTGAATATTTCTTAGTATATATAAATTTAAAAGATATGGCAAATTTTCCAATAGGTTCAATTATTGATAATCAAAAGAAGCTTAATACATTCGCTGGTACAAAAGTTAATTTACTATTAAATTTAGAAAAGGTTGACTCAAAAATGTTATTTGAAATATCAGAATTGAGACAAGAGTTAGTATTACCAAACTTTCCAAAAAAAATTGATAACTTTAATGCTAAATATCATATTCAAGGGCAATATTATTTTATTTTAAAAGATGAAAATACAAATAAGAATGTATATATTCCTCATTATGAAGTTGCTAGATGGTTTTATTTTACAACACCATCAATGACAAAACAAATTTTATCGGCATCATTAAGAGAAGAATCTTCTATATTAAAAGGTTTATATAAAGATATAACACATATAAATTTAAACTCTAAAGAAATTATATTAACTCAAAATGCCAATACAAATGATGCTTCAAATATCTATAGATATGCTACAGATGAATATTCAAATAATTCTTGGCATCAAGTTAGAAGAAATTTAACAGCAAGTGCACAAGAAATAAAATTAATAAAACAAGAAAAAGGTTATTTAAATAATTCAAATGAGATGAAACTCAAAGTTGATTTTCCCATAATAGAGGAGATATCTTTAAATGCAAGAGTTAAAATATTATCTGATGGTTCATTTTTAGTATTAAAATTTATAAATGAAGATAGTACTTATGATTTTGAAACTTTATTCATTAAAATTGAAAGAAAAAATAAGACAAATGAGCCAGTAGGAATAGTTAGAAAAAGAAAAGCTTCTAAAAAGAAATTATCTAAAAAGATTACAAATAATACACCAAAAGAAGATTTTACTCCTATTTCTATCAATAATGAATCTGAAGACTTTGAGGAAAGATTAGATTTGAAATCTAAAGATATTATAAAAATTGTAGAATATATTGATGAGGAAGATATTTCACAGTTAGAAGAAAATTTTAATAGTGATAGAAAAATTGATTTAAGTACAAAAGATTCTGAATCAAATGGTGATGAGAATACTGCTGGTGGCTTGATTGAAAATGAAAATCCTAAGAATGATGATAGAGAATATTTAAATTTAACAGATTTTAAAAATATGTTATTTGAATATTCAAAAGAAAATGAAGAATTTAGTTTTAACATCCAACTTGAAAATTATCTTCCTCAAAAGCCAGAAAATGAAATTAATAAAAAAAGGAAATGGAGAAAAGCTAAATTAGCTGATGATAAAACACAAAGAAAATATTTAGCTGTTTCCATTGAATATAATAATAAAAACTTTATATTAATTGAAATAGAACGAGATGTATTTGTAGATGGATTGAGTACTTTAATTATTTGGGATAATGATTATTCCAAAATTGATACTTCAATTATTTATCAGTAGTAAGAAATTTTGTTTATGAAAATGGAAGATGGCTAAAAAATTATGAAGAGTTTACTTTTAACAAAGATTTTTTAGAGCATCCTAAAGATGAAAATAAAAGTAAAATAAAGGAATGGTATTCTAGATTGATAACAAAAATAACTAAATAGCTTAATATTTAAAGAATAATTTTAATAATCTATATAAAATAAAGGGGAAAATAATGGCAGGAGCGTATGCACATTTAACTGTTGTAAATAAAGCATCTAATGAAAGTGAATTAGAAAAATTAGGTTTTAGTAAAGAGTCACTTATTTCATTGGGAGATTACTTAACTTTTACAGAGTTGGGTTCTGTTAGTCCAGATTATCCATATCTTGCAATGACTAAAAAACATAAAAAATGGGCAGATTTAATGCATTTAGAAATGAAAACGAGATCTTTTATTTTAAAAGGTATTGAAGAAGTTAAAGCAATTAAAGATAAAGAGGATAAAAGAAAAGCTTTTGCTTGGCTCTGTGGTCTTGCTGGGCATATTGTTACAGATGTTGTTATTCATCCTGTAGTTGAGCTAAAAGTAGGTACTTATGAAGGAAATGAATCAGCTCATAGAAATTGTGAAATGCATCAAGATGTTTATATTTATAAAAAAATTACAGGTTATGGAGAAATTTTTGAAACTGAACAATTATCTTTATTTGGTAAAGAGTGTAGTGATAATGGAGATACTGATAAATTAAATAAAACAATTTCTTTAGTTTGGGGTAAAATGTTAGAAGTTCTAAGTGCTAATGAATATACTATTAACAAACCTGAATTTGATACATGGCATATGAGATTTCATTCATTGGTATCAGCAATAGAAGAAACTCAGAATTTTCCTACTATCTCAAGACATGTAATAGGTTTAAATTCTGGAGCAATATATCCTAAGTTTGAAGAAGTAAATAGAAAAGAATTTATTGAAAATTTAAAAGTACCTGGAAATCAGACTATGCACTATGATGATATATTTGATAAAGTGGTATCTCAAGTTCAACAAACTTGGAAAGTTTTAGATGAAGCAGTATTTGGTAATGATGTTACTAATTTAGACTATTTTGCAGATTGGAATCTGGATAATGGCAGAACATCTTCTGGTAAATTAGAATATTGGGCATAAGGATTAGAAGTATGAAAATAATAACATTTAAAAAAAGTTTATTGATCATTTTATTAATTAGTTTAAGCGGTTGTAGTTTAAAAAGTAATGATGATTTAATTGAGTTAAAACCTAATCTAAACAATCTTACTAAAAGAGCGAATAATGCTATAGAAAGAAGAGATATCGCAGTAGATGATGTAATAGAATTTCTTATCAAAAAAGATTCTATACTAATGGAAAATTTTAAAGATTATGATTTAAAAGTAAAGTATGAAAATGAAGTTACTGTGGTTCTTGTATGTAAAGATAATAAAGCGATTTATGAAGATTTATCTTGTGATTTAAAAATTGATAATGACTATATAAATGATAACAAAGAATGTGGTTTTTATATTAAAAATCCAGTTTGTGAAAAATAAATTTTAAAATTTAGTTAAAATTTAGAAAATGTGAAGGAATTAATTTATGAAAAAGATTTTTATAATAATGATAGTTTCAGTTTCTTTATTCTCTGCTGAAAGTAAAAAAACTAAACAAGAAGATAAGAAACAAGGGTTTAAATGCGAAGGAAAAAAATATTGTAAAGAAATGAAAAGTTGTGCTGAAGCAAAGTTTTATTTAACACAATGTGGATTAACAAGATTAGATAGGGATAAAGATGGAATTCCTTGTGAAACAATTTGTAAATAAAATGCAATAATAATTTAATGCATTCTTTAATTTATATGATACAATTAAAAAATTTACACAAGGAGTTAAAATGAAAAAAACATTTTTAGTAATTTTAGGATTAGGTATTTTAGCATCTTTATTTGCTCATTCTGGTAGAACAGATTCTTCTGGATGTCATACTGACCATAAAACTGGTGTTTATCATTGCCATTAAGAAAATATTTTAATAAGGTAAAAATATTATAATTTTACCTTATTGAATAGTATCATTTATACTTTTCAATTCTTTTATTTTTTTCAATTTCCCATTCACTTATTGGGTCTTGTCTATCCCAAGCTTCCATTAATTTTTTTTCTTGGTCTGATAAATTGATATTATATGTTTTACTCATATATAAATATGTTCTTGCTATATCACCTTTTATTTCATCTTTTACATAAGCTCTTTTTGCATCAAAATCTACTTCAAATTTACATTCTCCATACATTCCAACTTTTGGTTTATCAGCTCCATATCTTAAATTACTTCTATCAGCATTTAATTCACCAATTGCTGGAACTAAATTATGCATATCAGCCTCCATTTTATTAAATAAAGGGTCTTTTTTACAAGCTTTTCTTCCACCTTCACGCCAACAAGGTAAATGTCTTCCAAAGTTTTCAGCTGGCATTATATGTTCCCATTCTATTCTATTGGTTCTTTCGTTTATTTTACCTTTTTTAGTTAATTCATTTCTTGGAACATAACCACAACTATCTCTATCAATCATATTATTTTTATTTGATGGGTCATATTTACAACCACAATAAAAAGTTGTTTGATTATCTTTATATATAACATTTAATATCTTTTTTGATTTACTAAATGATTCAGCATATATTGATGATACTATTAATAGTAACAATAAAAATATTTTTTCCAAATATTTTCCTTTTTGTTTGAAGTTTTGAATTATAGTTAATTTTCTTTTCAAATTAATATAAAATAAGTTATTTCTATAATAAATCTAAATTTGACGCTATTATGTAGTACTTACAAAAAATGATTTTTAGTTAAATATGTTGTTAGTTGTTAAATTTTTATAAAATTTTTAAAAGATAAATTATATTATTTCCCTTTTTATCTTTGTTGGTAGCTTTTTATGATATGTGTAACTCTATGTAATATTTATGGTACTCTATAAAAGGACTCATTTGTATAAGTACAAAGGTTTTTATACCTTTATAGTTATTATATTATAGGGTTTGATTTTTTATAAAAGATTTATCTAAATTATTTAAAAATTGAGTCGGTTGGCACAGAATTATATGTACTTGTAAATCTGAACACTTTTTTTTGTCTTGTATTTACTCGTTAATTTTTCAAATTAAACAATTGATTAACTGCTTCTTGTTGCATTTCTTTATTTGCAAAATTTACAATATAAATAGAAATATTTTGTTGATAAAAAGCTTCTATGAAGCAATAAAAATTACAGATTATTTTAAAACTATTTCGATAGAATGAATCATTAATAATAAAGAATTATATAGAGTACTTTTCTAAAATATTTTCTAAATTCTTTTTTATTTGTATCAATTTATGATACTCTGAATATATTTTATTTTGAATTGCTAAATTAATCTCACCATTATCATCAACTGGAATATCAACTTCTATATTAGCAATTTGTTCTTCATACAACATACCTTGAGCATCTTTTGCTATTACCTGATTATAAAGTATTGGTTGTATTTGTTGTCTTACCCATTTCAAATTCAACTCAACCTTTGGAATTAAAACTCCGCAATGGTCATTCGGGTAAAACTCATAATCTCTATGAAATATAGTTCCACATTTAGCCCCATCTTTAGTCCAGGTTAAACATTCCTCACTAACATAAACTTTTTTTGAATTTTTTTCTATGCTTGTAAGCCATTTTCTATCTCCATACCAAGCTATGCCTTCATTCTTTGTTTGAGATGTTACAGCTGGAAAATCACCAGAATTATTGTATATATCATTTTGTGTAATTCTACGACCAGATGTAATATCAAATAGTTCTTTCATTAAAAAGATTTTACTTTTTGAAATAATTTTTTTACTAATTTGATTATTAAGTTTTTTTAGAATACTAATTAATAAATTAAGTTTATTTATTCTTATATCAAATTCTTTAACTAGTTTGTCTTGTAAATTTATATTAATAATATTAACTTCAATATTATCAACTTGTTCTTTCATTAATTTAGAATTTCCACCTTTAGAAGTAACATATTTTTTAGATTCTAAATTAAGATATAAAGCCAACCATTGCGGAGAAATAATTTTTTGATATTTCTTCTTTATTATAATTTTCCCACATACATTAGTAAAAAGAAAAGGTTCATGTCTTAAAATAAAATTACCAGCATTACCATCCGTAGTCCATGTTATTTCACCTGCTTCTCCCTTTGCATTAGAGTCATTGTAAAATGACATATTTACAGTTCCAATCAATCCTTGATTTTTTGTATTTGATGAATACACAGGAATTCCATTTTTATTATAATTATAATAAATATTTTCTTCTGAAATAACCTCTCCTCTAACTGTATAAGCTATTTCACTTAGTAAAGTTTTCATACTATTCTCCAAATAACTTTTTAATCTCTAAAATTAATTCTTTATTTTCTTTCTCAAAATCTTCAAGAATTAAAGATTGTGTTTTAGCTTCTCTAAAATATTTTTCTGGGGTACATACCAATGTTTTTCTAATTATAGGATTTAATTTATCGATAAAACTACTCCTAAAAGAATCATATTCTAAACCATAATTTTCAATTTGTTCAATGTAGGCTTCTTTTATTTCATTTTCTTCTAAATCAATAATATCTTCTATCGAGTTTAATAAATAAATTTTTTGGAAAATTTTTTTAATTTTAGTAGATTGTTGAACTGAAGTTAATGGTTTAAAATCCTCTTCACTTTTTAGCCAGTATTTAGGATTCTTATTGTTAAAGTTATAATTTATTCCAGCAATTTCTAAAATCTGTTCATAACATTTCTTTAAAGTATACCTTCCATCTTTATCTATTGTTAGATCTTTTGAGTGCTTGATTTTTAGATTTTTATTAGGTATATTGCTATTTACAATTTCAACTATATCTTTAACAGTTAAAGCTTTTGGTTCAACAGTTTTCGTATTATCTCTAAAAATTCCTTTTTTGCTATCAAATGTTAGTTCATGATCTTTTTGTAGAATTTCAAATATTTTTTCTTTTACTCTAATTTCTTCATCATTTAAAGTATCAATATTTTCAATAATCTTTTCTATATTAATTTTCTCTTCAACTTCTCTATTCAGTCTTCTTAAAACTTCTTCTACAGATACAGTTTGATAAGTAATAAATTCGTCTTTTAAGATTTCTTTTAATGAAATATAACCATACTTTAATCCTTCAATTTTTTCCTCCCATTCGTTGTAAAATTCTTCACCTTTCAATTGAGTTTTTCTTTTATATCTTTCAATTATTAAAGAATCGTTTGTACTTCCATCGATTCCTCTCCACTGACTAAACTCGTCATGTAAATATTTACCATTTTCATCCATTCTATCAGTTCTAAATCTTTTATCGGAATTTGCGAAACCATCATTATCTACAATATAACTCCAAATATCAGGATCATTTTCTATTTGATTAATATCTTTCAATGGAATCAATCTTTTTTCAAAGAATATTGCATATGTTTTCTCATGTGTGTATGGTGCAAAAGCATGTTTAGGAAGACTCACTATCTTTTCAATTTTACAGTATTTTAATAACCAAACTCTTAATGGTGATAAAGTTGTAGCTTCTAATATCCCATCAGGGATAATAGCCATAGCCCTTCCTTTTGGTAATAACATATCAACTATTTTAACAAGAAAATTAACTTCTAACCTTTGATTATTTATTACAGGCTTTATGACAGTTTCAGTTCCTTCTTGAAAAGAATAATTTACAGTATATGTTCCTTTCCCATAAGGTGGATTTGTAATTATATAATTGAATTTATTATTATTTATATTTTGATCTTGTAAAGTATCGGCTTTTCTAATTTCTGAAAATCCATCTCCCGATAAATACATATTGATCTTTGTTCTCGTAACATTTGCTGTATATATATCGTATCCATAGAAAGAGCTTGAAGCTAATTTTGATAAATCTATAGTTTTATAGTTTTTATGCTTTTGAGCTTCATCTTTAATATATTTAAAAAATTCTGTTAGAAAACCACCTGTACCACAAGCAGGATCGCAAATATTTTTAGGAGATTTTGCCTTAGATACTACTTGTTTATTTTCTACTTCTTCATATAATTCTCCAATAAAATCATAAGCATTTATTTCCATTAGTTCTATTAAAGTTTTAATAATATGTCTTCTTGTAAAAAATTGTCCAAAAGATTTCCTAAAATCTTTTTCTCCTAATGATTCATATACTTCACCAAATAGATCAATTTTTGAGTCGTGCAAATCATGCAATTTAGTTATTTCAGTATAAATTTTTCTTAGACTTAATAAATGATAGTCCGTTTGAAATGTTTCAAGTGTTCTTTTAAAATTGAAAGTTTCTGTATTTTCACTATCTTTTATTATAAATAGATCTGTATAGTCTTCGGAAATATCTTTTGTTAACATTTTTTCAAATATTTTATCAATGGTAGATGTTAAATTATCTCTTAAATCTTCATCATCTTCTGAATTATTATCTTTTGGATTATTTTTGTTATTTAGGCTATTCCAATTTTTAAGACCTCTAATACCCTGGTTTTTATATTTTTCTAGTATTGATTTTAAACCAATAAAAGCAATTGTAAAGTCAATAGTTTTTTGATTATCATTTTGGAGATCAGTAGTTCGATAAATATTTTTTAAACTGTATATTATATCTCTAATATTTATATCTTCTTTAATATTCTCAACTACAAATCCATGAATATCTTTTTGAGAATATATTATATTTAAAATATATTTTCCAGGAAATGCTTTTAACTCTTGACCATTAATATAAAATGGAACCCATCTATTGGATGTATGATCTAATACTCTCAAAAGTATATCTATTCCTGTAAATCCAATAACTATCCTTATGTCTTCTCCTTTTGCATTTAACCCATTTGCATAAATAATTGCTTCACTTAACGCAAGCTCTACTGATTCTTTGGGTTCTTTATCTTCTATAATTATTTTTAACTTATCATTTATAAATATTCCACAATCAATTTCACCTGTTCCGCTTGCTAGTTTAGTCTTACTTTGAATTTTAATTTCACTATTTCTAAGTTTAGTTACCGCAAGCTCTGCTTCTTTCGAAGTATAAGATAATTTATTTTTTAGAATTGAATGAACATGAGAATCAACATTTTTCTCATTTACATTAATATCTTCTATATAACTTACAAAATAATTAGTTAAATAGTTGATTGATTCCTGTTCTGTTATAACTGCTAATTTATTTATTGTTTTCATTTAATTGTATATCCCATAATTCTTTATTATTATGTATTCATTTTAATAGGATATTTTCTGTTAAGAGAGGAACTGAAAGTTTCTTCTCGGATGTTTTGTTGATAAAAGTTTTCTTTGTTGTTTCATATTTATTTGAGTATAAATTTGAGTTGTTGAGATAGATGCATGTCCCAGCATCCCTTGTATATATCTAATATCAACACCTTCTTCAAGAAGCATAGTTGCAAAACTGTGACGAAACATATGTGGAGTTAAATGTTGTTGTATATTTGCTTTTGTTTGATATTTTTTTATCATATTTGCAATAGAATGTTCTGTAAATTTATTACCTAATCTATTAATAAAAAACCACTCTTTTTTAAGTATCTCATCTTTAAATATTGATAAATATTCTTTTAAAACTGTTTTCACTTCCTGATCACAAATTTGTATATTTCTTTCTTTCCCACCTTTACCTAAAACTTTGATATTTCCAGTACTTAAATTAAAATCATTATATTTAATATTACTTACTTCTGACACTCTAAGTCCCGTTGCAAACAATAATTCTAAAATAGCAATATCTCTTGTAAGTGCTTTATATGAATATTGTTCTATGTTATTAGAATCAAATTTAATTTTATAAATATATTTAAATAGTTTTCTAATATTTTGAATTTCAATTGTTTTTGGTAGTAATTTTTGTTCTTTTATTGAAACTCTCATTTTTCTAAATGGACTTATAGTGATAATTTCATCAAATTCTAGGTGTGTAAAAAAAGCTTTTAATGTTGCTAGTTTTCTTTTAATTGATTTTGGTTTTAATTCTAAAGTATATAAATGCTGAATATATTCTTTCAATATATCTTTATTAACTTCATTAATACACATAGATTTAATATTTTTAAATGTTTTAAATTGCTCTATATCCATTGTATAAGCAGCAATTGTTTTTGGATTTAGATTTTTCTCAAATTTACAATGAAATAAAAAATCTTGTAGTAACTTGTCTATTTTCATATTTTCTCCTAAAATTGGTTTAGGTATTATCTTATAATAGTGGTAAGGGAATAATTTATTAAATAATTATAGTTTATTTCCACATTTATAACAAAATGTAAAATCTTTTTCTTGAAAAGATTTGTAAATAGTTAGAGGTGTTAAACAGTTAGTACATCTATCTAATAGTTCAATATTATGTTCCTTGCATATCGTATATTCTTTTAATCTCCATATTTTTCTAAAGTAAGGAATTTTATCTTTTTTTAAACATTGTGAACAAAACATTAATCCACCCTTTGTTTTTATATGACAATAATTCCCTAAAGCTCTTATGTTTGGAGTATTTGATTTCCCCGTAATTTTATCAGCAATTATTCCTTCTAAACTTCTAAGTGTCATATTGAAAATTATTTCTTCAGAATATCCACTTTTAAATGAAATTCTATCAATCAATTTATCTGGACACCAAATATCTAAATCTCTTTGCCATATAATATTATTTTTATATTCTTTAAAATGCATATTTGTAAACGATGTTGTAAGTGTTAAATGAGCTCGTGCAACTCGAACTAACCAAGAACTTAATAGTTCATCTTCTTGAGGTTTTGGTTTTATACGAAATTTTTTATTATTTAAATCAATATATCTTGTAACATTATTAATCATAGATCTAAAATATTATTTATATGTTTTCTAAGAGATGGTTTCGTAAAACCGGAGTTTTTTAGAGATTTTATATCAATTTTTTCAATGTGATTGTCAATTGAATATAAGGAAGCTTGAGTAATTAATTCAATAATTTCACCTATATAACCTTCGCTTGTATCAAAAACATATTCAGCTAATTCTTTATTTGAATAAATATTAGAAGCATTTTTTAATGGTAATGTTTTTTCTAAACTTGCTAACAAAGATAAATAATTTCTATCAAATTGCCATTTTTTAAGAGCAATTGGTTTAAACCTATTATTTATTTGTTCATCTGTATTTGTAGCGTGTAAAGCATCTGGAATACCAACTATTACTATCGGTATTTGAAGTTCAGTACTCAAATTTTTTAAAGAATTCATAAAGGCTTTTTGTTTTGAAACAGCACCAACAAGTATATTATGAATTTCATCGACTATTAGAATTTTTATATCACATATTTTAAAATAGTGATCAATTAATTCTCTTTTCTTATTTATTTTATCACCATTTCTATAAGGAACACAAAGGTTTTGCAATATTTTGCTAAAAAAATCACTTATAGAACCAGTTTCAGGTGCAACAATACATAAAACAGGAGTTATTGTTTCTTCTTCATTTTCATAAGGAGGATGGTTTTTTATAAATTTATTAATAATAGATGTTTTCCCATTGTTTGTTGCTCCCACTATTAACATGCATGGCATTCTACTTTTTTTTGGATGACTATACAAAAATTCTAATTTTTCTAAGATTTCTTTTGCATTAGGATAAGTTATCCATTTTTCTTCTAGAATGAATTCTTTTCTATCTTCATTTGATAAATTTAATTTTTCTCTAACAATTGGAAGTAAATTATCTAAATGTTCATTATTTTTCATATTTCAATCTCATCAAAAGGTTTAATATCTTTAAATAAATCATTAAAAGTAGAAGTCTCATTGTTTGTATTGCTTTCTATTGAAATATTTTTTGTTGATTTTATTTTTATATCATCAAATTCTTTTCTATTTTTTCTAATTTCTTTTGCTTCTTGTTCTCTTCTTACAGTTTTTGTCTTTTTAGCAGCTTCTTTTTGAATTTCTTGTAATTTATAGTAAGTTTTAAATAATACAGTTTCATCATAGTCTTTTTGATGTTTATCATCTAAATATTTTCTGATATTTCTTAAATCCCAAATGGAAATAGGTGGATAAGAAATATTTCTGTAATGAACTTCAAAATAATTCTTAATTGTAGGGTCATAAAACCAAATAACACTTATATCTCTAGGGTCTCTTTTAAACAAAAATTTTTTAGCTTTATTGTCTTTATCTTTTGCTTTAATCCAACGTCTTAAAATATCAGAATAGTAAACAATATTATCAATTTTTACACCAAACTGTTGTATTGTTCTTTCTATTGTAGGAAGTAGAGATATTTTAAAATAATCTTCATTAGAAATTTTCTCAGGTAAACCTCTGCCTGGATTATCATCATCTCCAAATATTCCTAATTCATATTTTTTTTCAGGAGTCATTCTTATTGCTGAATGAATATGTTTGTGATATTGATTGATTATATAATTTGCAAACCACTTTTCTAATTCCTTTAGTGTAAAAATTGATTTTTTTTCAGAATCATATTCTCCTCTTTTTTGTATAGATGAAAATAAAGAACCTGGAAGAGTATGTATTTCATTCATTGCTGTACCGATCATTCTCTCTATATGCCCGCCAAATTGGGGTCTTGCAACAGGTCTCCATGAGATAGTTATTCCATATTCTTCACAAACTCTTTGTAAATCTTTCGAACGAAATTCTTGAGCATTATCTATTCCTAAAGCTCTTGGAATTCCATAAATATACCATTTTCCCTCAATTCCTATTTCTCTTAAGTATTTCTCCTTTGTAAGTATTGATTGGCTTATACATTGGCTAACAGAGAAATAGCTGGGCTCATCTAAACTTATGTAGAAGCCTGTAATCATTCTACTATAGACATCAATTGCTAAAGTTAAATAAGGTCTTCCAATAGACCTTCTATATATTTCATCAACTATATCAATATCCATAGGAGTATGGTCAATTTGAATAAAATCAAGTGGATATTTACCTTCTGGAAACATACCATCTGTGTTTCTATATTTTCTATCAGCAAGCATTGCACTTTCTCTATATTTTATTTTTTTCTTTTCTTCAATTTTAGCTATTCTACTTCTAACAGTATTTTCACTAGGAGGAGTAATTCTTGCATTTTTACATTTTCTTACTATATCAAAATAGACTTTTCTAGCTGAAAACTTTTGTTGAGATAAATATAAGTCATTAATTGATTTTTGAATAATTAATTCTGTTTCTTCATTTGTTCTTAGAATTCCTTTTCCCCCTTTTGATAAATGTTTTGGTAAAAGTGAACTTAAAAGAGGATTTTCTTTATATTGAACAATCCATCTGTAAATTGTACTAATATGTAAATTATTTTTATTTGCAATATCTTCTATTTCATTTTTTGTGGTTTTTCTTGAAAGAAGAGGTGTAATGATTTCTAGTCTATTTTTTGCTTCAATCCAATGTTCTTCTGGTATATCTTCATTTATTATCAATTTAGATGATGGTTTTTCATTTTTAATATGATTTATTGAGATATTTTCTAATTTACTTGTCAATAAATTTAAACCTAAAATAGTTTTTAAATCTATTTGTTTTTTTATTTCATATTCTTGATTATTCACAAAAATTTTTGAACCAATATTTAAACTTATTTTTTCCATCTATTTAGCCTTTATAACAGAACTATTTGTTATCTTAATATACATATCTATAACAATTTTATTTAAAAAAATTAGTTGCCAAATATATGGTAGTATTTCCATTTGTTCAAATTTATTTGATGAAAAATGTTGTAATAAATCATTTACTGATATTTCTTGAAAAAGTTTCATTTTTTCTAAAATATTTTTTGAAATAGTTTTATTATTTAAATCTTTATATCTATAAAGAAACATTGCATTTTCTAAATAAATTTTATCTATATCAAGTTCTGTAAAGATTCTAAAATCTAAGTCATTTATATTTATATATTTTTCAATTTGATTAAACTTTTCTTCAAAAAATACTTTTTTTTCTTTAATTTCATCACTCATTTTGATCTCAAATACACATGGTAATAGATTTAATTCTGAATTGTAGTGAACTAAAACATCTGGAGTATATCTATAAGTAGATTTGGATCTTTGATAATAAATTCTAAAAGGTTGTTCTTCATAAGAAATTACATCATAATTAAATTCTAACAATAAATAAAAATCTCTTTCAAGAAGAGATTCATAAAAGATATTACGTTTATTCTTATAACTTGGGAAAGTACCAGTAACGCTTCTATAATTTTTAGGTATTTTACGTATAGGCATTTTAGACCTTTTTATAAATATACACACTTTAAAAGTGTGTATATTATATTTATTATCGTTCTTTATTTGCTTGAGAAAGCACAGATCCTGCTAACCCTTTTGTTAGGTCATTATACTTATCGCTTGTTAAAACTTTTGATGCTGTTGTTTCCATTTGAGCGCCCGTTTGTTTATTAGAACTATATTGAGAAAGCACAGATCCTGCTAATTCTTTTTGAATTGCAGAAGAATTTTTGTCTCTTAAAACTTGAGATGCAGTAGAAGCCATTTGTTGAGAAGATTGTTTTTTGTTCATATTTCTTATCCTTTATATATGAATTGCTACAATTTGTAATAAATTATTTTCATTTAAAGAATAAAAAAAGATTTAATCAACTATAATTAAAAAATATTTTAATACGTTATTGTAGTCTGTTAATTGCATAGCAAAACCAATAATTACTTTATTAAAGTAAAACCTTTTTTTAAAAGTTTTATTTTTTAACCGCCAAGTCTTTAAAATAAAACATTACAATTAGCACTTAATAGTGTTAATTGCTAATAGGATTCTACACTCTTATATTTATTTTGTCAATATTTTTTAATTTATCTTTATATTAAAGTTATTTTTTGCTCAAATGTTCATTGATTTTATCTTGAGACCAACCTTCAAGAGGATAATCTTGAAATTTACCAGTCATAATATTAATTTCTTGATAATCTTTTTATTTTAAAATCTACTCGCATTTATTTTTGAGTAAATAAATTTAGTAGCAATATTTAGTAATTTATTCGCAACTTTTAATAAATAAGTTAAGATTAAAAGAATACATATCAATAGTTATATTCGCAATTATTGTTGAGAATTACAAGGAAGTTCAAATGCAAAAATGGGAGAAGTTGCTTTGAGTAATCACGGAGTTCTATTTTTTGATGAGTTACCGCATTTCCCTAGCAATATTTTAGAAGCTTTACGAGAACCACTTGAGGATAATAAGATATTAATATCAAGAGTAAATAGTAAGATATTATATGAGACAAAATTCATATTTGTAAGTGCCATGAATCCTTGTCCTTGTGGAAATAAACTTTCAAGTATGAAAGAGTGTAGATGTAGTGATTTTGAAGTACAAAGATATAAAAATCGTCTTAGTGAACCATTTTTAGATAGGATTGATTTATATGTAGTGATGAATGATAGTTTTAGCGATAATAAAAATATCGTAAGCTCAAAAGAACTTCATGAAAGTGTAATAAAAGCTTTTATAAGACAAAAAAATAGAGGACAAAAAGAGTTAAATGGAAAACTAAGTGATAAAGATATAAAAAAGTATTGTATTTTAGATAACGAGAGTTCTGATATACTTGAAAAAGCTAGAGTAAATTACTCTTTATCATTTAGAAGTATAAATAAAGTTTTAAAAGTAGCAAGAACAATTGCTGATATAAATGATAATGAATTTATATCTAAAAGTGATTTACTAAAAAGTTTAAATTTTAGAAAAAGATAAAAAATATATATTTTGTTTAATTACTATTAATAATTTTTTTGTAAAATCGGACAAAATTTGCTTTAAGGATAAAAATATGTCACCATCAACACTGCAAATTATCGCTGTTACTATCTTTGCATTAGCAATTATTCATATTTTTTCAGTTAAATATTTTGAACATTTAGCACACAGAAGCGAAAAACATTCTGGACTTTTCCATCTTCTTGGAGAGATTGAGGTTGTATTTGGTATTTGGGCTATGATTTTAGTTTTATTTATGTTTATATTTTTGGGAAAAGAAGAGACAATGGACTATGTAAATAACAGAAATTATGAAGAGACGATGTTTGTATTCGTAATTATGGTTATTGCAGCAACTAGACCTATTTTAAATACAGTCTTATTTTTAGTAAAAAGAGTATCAAATATTTTGCCACTCAAAGGAGCTACTTCATTTTATTTTGTTGTAATGTGTTTAGTTCCACTTTTGGGTTCATTGATTACAGAACCAGCTGCTATGACTTTAGCAGCATTAATTTTAAGTGATAAACTATTTTCACAAGGTATTTCAAATAAATTAAAATATATAACTTTGGGAGCTTTATTTGTAAATATATCTGTTGGAGGAACTTTGACAAATTTTGCAGCACCTCCTATTTTAATGGTTGCAAAAACTTGGGAGTGGGACACAATTTTTATGTTTACAACTTTTGGTTGGAAGGCAATTATTATTACTTTTATTAATACAATTTTGATTATAGTTCTGTTTTATAAAGAACTTTCAAATATTAATATAAGAACAACAGTTAGTGATAGAGAAAAGATACCTTTTGCTATAATTCTAGTTCACTTTATATTTCTTTTTTTAGTGGTATATTTTGGACATTATCCAGCATTTTTTATGAGTATATTCTTGTTATTCTTGGGAGTTACATATGCTTATCAACAATATCAAGATAGATTGATGCTGAGGGAGGGTCTTTTGGTTGCATTCTTTTTGGGTGGTTTGGTAATATTAGGTGGTCAGCAAGAGTGGTGGCTAAAAGATATTATATCAAATTTGAGTAACCCAGAAGCATTTTTAGGAGCAATAACATTAGGAGCATTTACTGATAATGCTGCTATTACTTATTTAGGTTCTTTAGTTGAAGGATTAAGTGATGAGTTTAAGTATTATTTAGTTGCCGGAGCTGTTACTGGTGGGGGATTGACTATTATAGCAAATGCACCAAATCCAGCAGGTGCTGCAATACTAAAAAGTCATTTTCAAGATAACTCTATTGACCCTAGATTTTTATTTTTAGGAGCATTAATTCCTACAATAATTTCTAGTTTATGTTTTATATTTTTATAAGGATAATAAAAAATGGTTTGTAATTTTGCTAAATTTGCAAGGACAAATAAGAGTTTGATAGTTTTTTCAAACGCATTTGACCATATTGAGGTTTTTAAAAAATTTTATAAAGAGAAAGTAAAACCAAATGAGTTTGGTTTTGTAAAAATAAATAGTGATAGGATTTGTCTTTTACATGAAGATTTGAAATGCGATTTAATACAAGGAAAAACAACAGAAGATTTAAGAGATAAACTTTTAGGTTCTTTTGTGACAGAATCTAGATATATTATTACATCTTCAAAGTTTATTATTTTCCCAAAGAAATTTAGTTTTAAAAGAGTTGCAAATAGAATTTTTACAGATTTTGTGATTCAAGGGGCTGGTGAAATTACACTAGAAAAAGTAGATAATGAAATTTTGGTTAAGTGTTTTGGAGAGTCAAAAGTATTAAATGTAAAATCAAGACAAATAGACGCTATGATTATAAAAGATGAGCTTGAAGCTGAGTTTAACGATTAAAACTCATCTTCCTCGTCGCACTCACCATCAAAGCAGTAAACACACTCTTCATCAAAAAATGAATACTCATCATAGCAATAAAATTTTTCACAACTATCACATTTAAAACAGTCGTATTCTTTTGCCAATTTTTGTTCTAGCTCTTCCGCACTAAAATTTGAGTTTTCTACAAAATCATCAAAGATTTTATATACATTTTTATTGTCTTCATTTTTTAGTTCTTTTGCTAAATCTTCTAAAGTTTCTAAAGCCATATTTCGCCTTTTAAATATTGTAAAAGCTGTATTATCTCAAAAAATGGTATAATCGCAACTTAAAAAAATATAGGTAAGCAAATAATGATAGAAAAAGAGATAAAAACACAAAAATTTATAGTTAAATATTTTACAGAAATTATGATAAAAGGTGATAGAGCAAAAAAACAGATGCTAAATCAACTTCTAATGAATCTACACAAACTTTCAAAAGATATTTCAAATGAGATAGTTTTAAAAAAGTTTTTTGATAAAATTGAACTAGTTACTCCTTTAGAATTTTCTTCAGTTTTAAAAGATAAACTTTTACAAACTCCTGGAATAGATAAAGTTTTAGAAGCTATACAAATAAACGAAATGGATAGCTTAGATAAGATAAAAGTTGAAGTAAACAGATATATGTCAAATGAAATAGTTGATAAAACATTTGTAATACGAGCAAAAAGAGTTGGAACTCAAGATTTTAAATCTATGGATATTGAGCAAACTGTTGGTGGCTATATGCTAGCACACAATAAAACAAAAGGTGTTGATCTTAGAAATGCTGAAGTTACTATAAAACTTGAGTTAGAACATAATAAATTAAATATTATTACACAAAGATATACTGGATTAGGTGGTTTTCCACTTGGTAGTCAAGGTGAGATTTTATCTTTGATGTCAGGTGGATTTGATTCAACTGTTGCTTCATATTTATCTATTAAAAGAGGGCTTAAGACACACTTTATATTTTTTAATTTAGGTGGAATTGCTCATGAAATTGGAGTTAAACAAGTATCTTGGTATTTGTGGAATAAATTTGCTTCAACTCACAGAGTCTCTTTTATTACTATTCCTTTTGAAGATGTTGTAGGACAAATTTTTAAAGATATTAGCCCCTCATATATGGGAGTTATGTTAAAAAGACTTATGATAATGGCTGCTCAACAAGTTGCGAAAGATATGAAAATTGATGCTTTAATAACAGGTGAAAGCGTTGCTCAAGTTTCAAGTCAAACATTAAGAAACTTAAGTTTAATAGATAGTGTAAGTGATATTTTGATTTTAAGACCGCTAGCTATGATGAGTAAGCCTGATATTATTGATATTGCAACAAAAATTGGTACGAAGAAATTTGCAGAAGCAATGCCTGAATATTGTGGAGTTATATCTCAAAATCCTGTAACTGCTGGTAGTTATGATAGAGTTGAAAAAGAGTCAAAAAAGTTTGATTACACTATTTTAGATGAAGCTATTAAAAATGCAAAAATCAAAAATATTGATGAGGTATTAGATGATGTTTGTGAAGTTGGGACTTTGGAAGTTGTAAATGTTGTTGGTGAAAATGAAATAGTAGTTGATATAAGACAAAGTAACGATATATTAGAAGCTTCTTGTGAAGTTTTAAAAATACCATTTTATGATTTAAAAAAAGAGTTTAAAAAATTAGATAACTCAAAGACTTACCTATTATATTGTGATAAAGGTGTTTTAAGTCAACTACACGGACAATATTTAAAAGATGAAGGAAAATATACAAATATAAAGGTTTTTAGACCTTAATATTTGTAAAAAAATTTCTAAATCTCAATTTCAAGTCCAATAGGACAGTGGTCACTTCCAAAAATATCATCTAAAATATAGGCATCTTTTACAAAATCTTTTAAATCTTCACTCACATAAAAGTAGTCAATTCTCCAGCCAACATTATTTTCTCTAGCATTTGCTCTATAGCTCCACCACGAGTATTTGTCTTTTAAGTCACCATGTATTAGTCTAAAAGTATCAATATATCCTTGATTTAAAAACTTTGTTATCCAATCTCTCTCCATTTTTAAAAAACCACTTGTATTTTCATTTGCTTTTGGACGTGCAATATCAATTTCAGTATGAGCTGTGTTTACATCTCCACAAACAATTATTGATTTTCCATCTTTTTTCAAATTTTCACAATGTTTTAAGAATCTATCATAAAACTCCATTTTGTATTTAAGTCTTTCTTCCTTACTTTGACCATTTGGAAAATATACATTAAAAAATGCTATATCTTTGTTTCCTAAATTAAAATGAACTTCATTTATTCGTCCCTCATTTAAAATATCAACACTAGGGCAAGTACAATCAAAAGTAGTATTAATATCTGAAAATAGGGCTGTTCCACTTCTTCCTTTTATTGCTGACTCACTAGCAGTTTTAAAATTAAACTCTTTATTAAAAATTGTTTTTGGAATTTGATTTTTCATTGATTTCGTCTCTTGAACTCCTAAAATATCAATATTGTAATCATCTACCCATTTAAGAGCCTCTTTTTTATCAACTGCTCGGATACCATTTACATTCCAAGAGATGAATTTATATCTTTTTGTCATTATTTTCTAATTTCCTTTATATCTTTTATTAAGTTTGATGGCTCTTTTGGCTGTGTTGGTGTTGTTGGTTTATTTATACCAATATTTTTAAAATCTTTATTTGATAAACTGTTTTTATCATTTAAAAGGTTTTCACTTTTTCCACCGTGCATATCTATTTTACCACTATAATTTTTATTATAGTTTGAATCTGCAAATAATAAATTTGATAAAAATATAGTAATAATAAGCAATAATTTCATATTTTTTCCTTTTTTTTTAATTCAAAGTATAACTATATTTCAATAATAAAGCCTTTATTTGGTATTTTAAGAAATCTTTTTATTGGGAAAAATATATGACAGAATTTATTTCTATTTTAACTTCAACAGAAATTATTTTAGGAGTTATTACTTTCTTAACTTCAGTTATTGCAGCTGTTGTTGGAATAGGAGGAGGAATGATGCTAATAGCAATTTTACCATCATTCTTACCTCTAAATGCACTTATTCCAGTTCATGGACTTACTCAAGTAAGTAGCAATATAAGCCGTGCTTTTTTTGGGTATAAAGATATTCAATATGAAGTAATACCAAAGTTTTTAATAGGTTCAGTTTTAGGAATAGGCTTATTTGCTGGAGTTTTGAGTTTTATTTCGCTTGAATATGTTCCACTTTTTATTGGAGTTTATATTTTGCTTTCACTTTGGAGTACAAAATTTAATGAAAAGATTAAAAGATATGAAAATTACTATTTAGCTGGATTCTTTCAAACAGGGCTTTCTATGGTTGTTGGTGCTACTGGACCACTTACTATGACTCTTTTGTTTAAAGATTATGAAGATAAAGATAAAGTTGTAGCAACTGGAGCTGCTTTGATGAGCATAACTCATTTACTTAAAGTTGTTGTTTTTATCTATTTTGGTTTTGTATTTTTTGATTTTATTTGGATTATTATCACTATGATTTTCGGAGCTGTATTTGGAAGTTTTGTTGGAACAAAAGTAAGGAATTTAATAGATGGTAAAAAATTTACAATTATTCTAAAAACACTACTTACAATTTTAGCTATAAAACTTATTGTAGATATTATAATAAAGTTAATTTAGAATTTTTCTATTATAAAAATGATATATAATTTTAATATTTTTAAAATTTAACTTTCCAGTGTAGTACTTTGTTTGACACCCACATAACATTATCAATGGTATTAATATGTAAACACGCTGATGATTTACTTTATCATGCAAAAAAAAGTGCTAGAAATTAAGTGAAAGTTAATTAGGATTAAAAGCTTATTCATAAAAAAGCAAAAAATATATGTGATTTTAGGTACAATATTTACAATTTTGTTAAAAATATTGCTTAGGATTTATATGTTTAAAATTTTATTTATATTGTTAATCTTTTTATCTGGTTTTTTAAATGCATTTTCTTTGAAAGATGGATTTATTAAAACTTTATCAAATAATCCAGATGTTCTTGTTAGAGAAAACGAATTAAAAAAAATAGCATATGATATTGACATAGCAAATGGATTATTTTACCCAACAATAAATTTTGAAGCAAGTGCTGATAATTCAAGAACTTCAAGGGACTCATATACTCCTAAAAATGGAAGATTAGAATCAAAAGATGAATATTTACTTAGATTAAACCAACCTTTATATGATGGATTTGAATCTTCATATGAAAAAAAGATTCAACAAAATAGATATGAAAGTGCAAAATTTTATTTAAAAGAGCTTCAAAATGAGTTGGCATTAAGATATGTCCAAAACTATATCAATGTTTTAAAAACAAATGAAATGTTAGATTTATCAAATGAATCATATAACATGAGTGAAGATATGTACAATAAAACATCTAGAAAAGTTGAGATGGGGTATGGAACAAAATTAGAGTATGAAAGAGCAAAAGGAAATTTAGAAGAGAGTAGTGTAAATTTATCAATTGATAGATTAAGTTTAGCAGATGCTACACAAAATTTGTATGACAATATTCAAGAAGAATTTATTTCTTCTTCTTTAACACATCCAATATTTTCATATAATCTTCCAAATACACAAAAAGAAGCTTTAGGTTATGCATTTTTGAATCATCCATCGGTTATGGTATCTTTAAAAAATATAGATGTAGCAATTTTTGAACAAAAAAGAGAGTTAAAATCATTTCATCCAAATGTAAATTTAGTTGCAACTTATAGATTAAATGATGCAAGTTATAAAGAGAACTATATGGATACTTCAAATGAATATAAAGTTGGTCTTGAGTTGGTTTATAATTTATATAATGGTGGTAAGGATTTTGCAAATAATAAAAAACTACTTCAAACAATCCAAGAAAAGAAAATTTTATTACAAAAAACAAATCAACAAATATCAAATAAATTAGCTTTATCATGGAATAGTTATCTTTTAAATTCTGAAAAATTAGAAAAATTAGAAAAATTTGTAAAAACTAGAAAAGCGGTTTTGGATGCTACTTATCAAGAATTTACTCTAGGAACTAGAGATTTAGGTAGTGTTGTTGATGCTCATTTAGATTATATATCTACTAAAAGAAATGTAATCACTACAACTTATGATTTACTTTTAGCTCATTATAGAATTTTAGATTCAATTGGGATTTTATCAGATGAGATACTAGATCAAAAAGATAAAGAAATATTTGAAAAAAACGATTCTAAAATAAATGAAATATTAAAAAATAATATAAAATAAGGGATTTAATTTAATGCATTATGATATTTTTAAAGATATTAAAGTTAAAGAGTATATAGAAAATCCTATATTGGATTGTTTAGCAATTTTTTGTAAAATGAGTGGAAGACCTTACTCTAAAGAGTCTTTAATTGCAGGTTTACCAATAGAAGATGGACATAGCTCACCTGTTTTATTTTCGAAATTTAGTTCAAAATCACTTTTTTCAAGAGCTGCGGCAAAGGCTGGATTTAAAACAAGAGTGTTAAAAACAAAACTAGAAGATATAAATCCCCTAGTACTTCCTTGTATTGTTTTATTAAATGGTAAAAATCCCAAAGATGAACTTAGGGCTTGTATTTTATTAGGTTTTGATGATGAAATGGCAAATGCAAGAATAGTTTTACCTGAAGCTGAAGATGTTGAAAATAGTGTTACTATAGAAGAGTTAAAAAAATACTATTTTGGTTTTTCTATTTTATTAAAAAAAGAGCTTAGATTTGATGATAAACAATTAACTGTAGGAGATGTAAAGGAAAGTCACTGGCTTTGGGGTACAATGAAAATTGTAAGAGATACTTATAGAGATGTTATTATAGCTTCACTACTGATTAATATTTTTGTTTTAGCAACACCTCTTTTTACGATGAATGTATATGATAGGGTTATTCCAAATGATGCAAAAGATACATTGTGGATATTATCAATTGGAGTTTTGATAGTTTATGGAATTGATGTTGTATTGAAATTTTTAAGAACTTATTTTTTAGAAACAGCTGGTAAAAAAACAGATATTATTGCATCTTCTTTAATATTTGAAAGAGTTTTAGACTTGAAAATGTCATCTATGCCATCATCTGTTGGTTCTATGGCAAACATTCTAAAAGAGTTTGAAAGTATTAGGTCTTTTATTACATCTTCAACAATATCTTTATTAATAGATTTACCTTTTATAATTATTTTTTTAATTACTATTTATTATATAGGTGGAGTTTTAGTTGTTGTTCCTATTATAATAATAATTTTTATTGTATTTTATACACTTTATGCAAAGGAAAAATTACAAAATAGCATTAAACAATCTTATGAAGCAGCTTCAATGAAAAATGGAGTTTTAATAGAGTCATTATCTTCTATTGAAACTTTAAAATCTTTGGGAGCAACTGGATATTCACAGTGGAAGTGGGAAGAAGCAACCTCTCAAATAGCTGATAAGAGTATCTCTTCAAAAACTATTTCTGCATCTATTACAACAGTAACTTCATTTTTATTACAGTTAAATACTGTTGCTATAATTATTGTAGGAACATATTTAATTGGTGAAAAGATGATTTCTATGGGTGCTTTGATTGCTGTTGTTATTATATCTTCAAGAGCTATTTCACCTATGGGTCAAGTAGCAAGTCTTTTATCAACTTTTCATCATACAAAGGTTTCATATAAAGCTTTAGATGATATTATGAACATGCCAGTTGAACATCCTCAAGGTAAGAAATTTGTAGCAAGACCAGAATATAGAGGAAATATAGAGTTTAAAAATGTAGGGTTTACATATCCAAATTCAGATAAATCAACTTTAAATAATATTAATTTTACTATTAATGAAGGGGAACATATTGCAATTATAGGAAAGATAGGCTCTGGAAAATCAACTATCCATAAACTACTTTTATCTTTGTATGTTCCAAATGAAGGTGCTATTTTGATTGATAATATAGATACAAAACAACTTGACCCTACGGAACTAAGAAAAAATATAGCTTATGTTTCTCAAGATGTACTACTTTTTAATGGAACTGTTAAAGAAAATATTGTTTATAGGCTACCTCATATTGATGATGAAAAAATTATTGAAGCAGCAACTGTAAGTGGAGTTATGGATTTTATTAATAAACATCCAAAAGGTTTTGATATGCCAGTAGGTGAGAGAGGTGCTTTCCTCTCAGGTGGTCAGCGACAAAGTATTGCAATTGCAAGAGCGATTTTACAAGACTACCCAATAGTTTTACTAGATGAGCCAACAAGTGCTATGGATAGTTCAACTGAATCTAAATTTATGAAAAATATAAAAGAGTACCTAAAAGGTAAAACTATGATTTTAGTAACTCATAAAACATCTCTTTTATCTCTAGCAGATAGAATTATTGTTATGGAAGATGGTCAAGTTGTCCTTGATGGTAAAAAAGATTATGTTGTTGATAAACTTCGTACAAAATAGTTTAATTTAATCTATTTTATACAATTTATACCAAAGTATAATTTACAAAACTTCTATTTTTAATTAATATAATTAGATAAATTCGAAATAGGAGTACATTATGGCAAGTATAGCGAGAATAGCTGATATTAGAGGCTTGGTTTCTTTAAATGATGGTGAAGAGATTTTAAAAGAAAAAGATCCTATATCTGAAAATGGTGGAATCTTAACAATAAGTGATTTTGCTAGAATTATTTTTGATGATGGGCGAGAGATAGAAGTTCAAGGACCTGTTCAAATAACTTTAAATGAAAACTTCTTTCAAACAGGTGAATTTGATATTCAAGATGTACAAATTGGAGACGATGATTTAGCTCAAAATGTTATTCAAAATTTAGCTACAAATCTTGAAGGAGCGGGATTACTAGATAATCAAGCTGAAGGTTTTGTAAGAACTGAACAACTAGACCCAGATAATATAAATTTTTCAAATAATGCTATTGATTTTGTTCTTGAAGATGAAGAGCAAATTTTAAATCTATTTGATGATGCACCAGTTGCAGAAGAAAATCCTTTAGTTGCAGATGCTGGAACAGAAAATCCTGAAGAAACAACAGAAAATCCTGAAGAAACAACAGAAAATCCTGAAGAAACAACAGAAAATCCTGAAGTTACACCAGAGAGTACAATAGACGTTCCATTCCCTGAAGTTGATGAACAAACTATCCAAGAAGTTGCTGAAGATACAGTCCCAGAAACTACAGTAGCAGAAGTACCAGAGAGTACAGTAGATGAGAATACAACAGATGCAATACCAGAAAGTACAGTAGATGCAGTAGCAGAAGATACAACAGATGAAGTAGTAAATGTAGAAGCAAAAGCTGAGCAAACAACTGATGCAGTATCAGAGAGTACAACGGATGAGCAAACAGTTGATTCAGTAGAAGAGAGTACAACAGATGAACAAACAATAGATTTAGTACCAGAATCTACAGTAGCAGAAGTACCAGAAAGTACAAATGATGAACAAACAGTAGCAGAAGTACCAGAGAGTACAGTAGATGAGGATACGACAGATTCAATACCAGAAAGTACAGTAGATGCAGTAGCAGAAGATACAACAGATGAAGTAGTAAATGTAGAAGCAAAAGCTGAGCAAACAACTGATGCAGTATCAGAGAGTACAACGGATGAGCAAACAGTTGATTCAATACCAGAAAGTACAAATGATGAACAAACAGTAGCAGAAGTACCAGAGAGTACAGTAGATGAGGATACAACAGATTCAATACCAGAAAGTACAGTAGATGCAGTAGCAGAAGATACAACAGATGAAGTAGTAAATGTAGAAGCAAAAGCTGAGCAAACAACTGATGCAGTATCAGAGAGTACAACGGATGAGCAAACAGTTGATTCAGTAGAAGAGAGTACAACAGATGAACAAACAATAGATTTAGTACCAGAATCTACAGTAGCAGAAGTACCAGAAAGTACAAATGATGAACAAACAGTAGCAGAAGTACCAGAGAGTACAGTAGATGAGGATACAACAGATGCAATACCAGAAAGTACAGTAGATGCAGTAGCAGAAGATACAACAGATGAAGTAGTAAATGTAGAAGCAAAAGCTGAGCAAACAACTGATGCAGTATCAGAGAGTACAACGGATGAGCAAACAGTTGATTCAGTAGAAGAGAGTACAACAGATGAACAAACTACTGATGCAATTGCAGAGCAAACAATTGATTCAATACCAGAATCTACAGTAGCAGAAGTACCAGAAAGTACAAATGATGAACAAACAGTAGCAGAAGTACCAGAGAGTACAGTAGATGAGAATACAACAGATGCAATACCAGAAAGTACAGTAGATGCAGTAGCAGAAGATACAACAGATGAAGTAGTAAATGTAGAAGCAAAAGCTGAGCAAACAACTGATGCAGTATCAGAGAGTACAACGGATGAGCAAACAGTTGATTCAGTAGAAGAGAGTACAACAGATGAACAAACAATAGATTTAGTACCAGAATCTACAGTAGCAGAAGTACCAGAAAGTACAAATGATGAACAAACAGTAGCAGAAGTACCAGAGAGTACAGTAGATGAGGATACAACAGATTCAATACCAGAAAGTACAGTAGATGCAGTAGCAGAAGATACAACAGATGAAGTAGTAAATGTAGAAGCAAAAGCTGAGCAAACAACTGATGCAGTATCAGAGAGTACAACGGATGAGCAAACAGTTGATTCAATTGCAGAGCAAACAGTAGCAGAAGTACCAGAAAGTACAGTAGCAGAAGTACCTGAGAATACGATAGATGAACAAACAGTAGGAGAAGTTCCAGAGGATACAGTAAGTGAGGATACAAAATCAACTTCATTTGAATATAATGGTGATGGTAGAAATGCAAATAATGTTAACGCAAATAACTTGACAGAAGCTTTAGAAATAGCTAATGGAAAAAATCATCAAAATGATGGAGGAGGTTATGGTCATTTAGTTTTTAAAAATATCAATTCTTCATCATTCAATATAAATGGTAATAGCGATGATTTATTCGTAGTAAAACAAAATTCAAATGATGCTAATATTAATTTGGGTGGTGGTAATAATACAGTTATTTTTGAAACAAATCCTGGAAAAAATGTGAATGTAAATGTACAAGGAGGAAATGATATCCTTGTGTTACCAGGAAAAATGTCAGATTATAATTTCAATTCTTTAAATGAAAACAATGGAGTATTTAGTGGTCAAATAAAAGGTCCTGCTAATATGTCATTAACTATCAACAATTTTGATGCTATTAAATTTTCAGATGGCATTTTAGGAGATACTAATTTAGTTGAAGACACTACAGATGAACAAACAACAGATTCAGTAGAAGAGAGTACAACAGATGAACAAACAGTTGACTCAATTGCAGAACAAACGATAGCAGAAGTCCCAGAAACTACAGTAGCAGAAGTACCAGAGAGTACAGTAGATGAGAATACAACAGATGCAATACCAGAAAGTACAGTAGATGCAGTAGCAGAAGATACAACAGATGAAGTAGTAAATGTAGAAGCAAAAGCTGAGCAAACAACTGATGCAGTATCAGAGAGTACAACGGATGAGCAAACAGTTGATTCAGTAGAAGAGAGTACAACAGATGAACAAACAATAGATTTAGTACCAGAATCTACAGTAGCAGAAGTACCAGAAAGTACAAATGATGAACAAACAGTAGCAGAAGTACCAGAGAGTACAGTAGATGAGGATACAACAGATTCAATACCAGAAAGTACAGTAGATGCAGTAGCAGAAGATACAACAGATGAAGTAGTAAATGTAGAAGCAAAAGCTGAGCAAACAACTGATGCAGTATCAGAGAGTACAACGGATGAGCAAACAGTTGATTCAGTAGAAGAGAGTACAACAGATGAACAAACTACTGATGCAATTGCAGAGCAAACAATTGATTCAATACCAGAATCTACAGTAGCAGAAGTACCAGAAAGTACAAATGATGAACAAACAGTAGCAGAAGTACCAGAGAGTACAGTAGATGAGGATACAACAGATGCAATACCAGAAAGTACAGTAGATGCAGTAGCAGAAGATACAACAGATGAAGTAGTAAATGTAGAAGCAAAAGCTGAGCAAACAACTGATGCAGTATCAGAGAGTACAACGGATGAGCAAACAGTTGATTCAGTAGAAGAGAGTACAACAGATGAACAAACAATAGATTTAGTACCAGAATCTACAGTAGCAGAAGTACCAGAAAGTACAAATGATGAACAAACAGTAGCAGAAGTACCAGAGAGTACAGTAGATGAGGATACAACAGATTCAATACCAGAAAGTACAGTAGATGCAGTAGCAGAAGATACAACAGATGAAGTAGTAAATGTAGAAGCAAAAGCTGAGCAAACAACTGATGCAGTATCAGAGAGTACAACGGATGAGCAAACAGTTGATTCAATACCAGAAAGTACAAATGATGAACAAACAGTAGCAGAAGTACCAGAGAGTACAGTAGATGAGAATACAACAGATGCAATACCAGAAAGTACAGTAGATGCAGTAGCAGAAGATACAACAGATGAAGTAGTAAATGTAGAAGCAAAAGCTGAGCAAACAACTGATGCAGTATCAGAGAGTACAACGGATGAGCAAACAGTTGATTCAGTAGAAGAGAGTACAACAGATGAACAAACAATAGATTTAGTACCAGAATCTACAGTAGCAGAAGTACCAGAAAGTACAAATGATGAACAAACAGTAGCAGAAGTACCAGAGAGTACAGTAGATGAGGATACAACAGATTCAATACCAGAAAGTACAATAGATGCAGTAGCAGAAGATACAACAGATGAAGTAGTAAATGTAGAAGCAAAAGCTGAGCAAACAACTGATGCAGTATCAGAGAGTACAACGGATGAGCAAACAGTTGATTCAGTAGAAGAGAGTACTGTTCCAGAAAATGTAATAACTGAGTTTAAGCCTGAAGAAACAACTTCAGTATCTGTTCCACCATCTATTTTATTAACTACTACTTTAGTTACAACAGCTTCAACAGCTGGCGAGGCAATAACTGTATTTGAAGTAAAATCTCCTGAAGGAAATAATATTTTCTCATTTAATTTTGATGAAAAAGGAACAACTTTAATTGTTAAAAATAATTTATCAAGCGAAGAATTGTCATATGATATGAGTAATGAATTACAAAATTCTCCTACAAATGAAATAGGAATAAATATTTCAGAGTTTGGAATGTCGATTGTTGTTAATGGCTCTGATGTAGCATCTATGGAATTTAATCAAGTAATTGATATGCCAACTTCTTTAACTGTAACTGAAGCTCCTAATTTAGAACAAGAAGGAGTTTCTATTAGTGGATTGGATGCTGATATTATTCCAGCTGTTATGAATAGCTCAGAAGATACTTTTGCTTCATTTGAAGATATTGTTTTAGATTTAGAATTAGCTTCAAGTAAAGAGTCAGAAAGTTTATCAAGTGATTTATTGTCTAGTAATAGTGAATTAAATTTAAGCGATATGGTTGCTGATGAAAGTGATAATATAGATCTTTCAAATATAGTAAGTTCTCAACCAAAAGAAGAATCTAGTAGTAGTGAGACAGGTAAAAATGAGCCACAAGGTGAATCACCATTTGATATAATAAATAATAATCAACAACATCAAGAATTAGCTTCTTCTGTAATTATACCTATTGACCATGATACAATGTAAAATATATAAGCTAGGCATCTTTTGCTTAGCTTATATTTTATTAAGTTAAAAATAAGATTATTTAAACATTTCATCAAAAATACTAAAATAGTATTTTGTCATATTTAAAGTATCTTCCCCTTCAAATGGTAGTGGTCCAGCCATTTGATTTACTTCAAAAAATACAATTTTGTTATCATTTGTTTGAGCAAACTCCAAGCAACCAGTATCATAACTCATAAACTCTAACATTTCTTTTGTAATTTCTTCACCAAATTTAAAAATATCGCTATTGTATTTTACTTCATGCCACTTTACTGAAATATTTTTATATATTTGAATATTCTCTTTTTCAAAAACATCTATTTGATCTGAATTTACTCTTTGTTTTATTGAATATACATTTTTACCATTAATATTATTTGTAAAATAACATCTATATTCTCTTTTTATTTCATATGCAGGTGTTATTAATACTTCTTTCCCTTTTATTTTATTAAATTTTAATATCTCTTTAATTTGCTCAAAACTATTAGTTTTGTTTATATCTTTAAATATTACACCTTTACCTTCTTGAATACAATCATATTTTAATACAATTTTTGAACCCATTTTTTCTTTTATAAATTCAAGAAAAACTTCTATCTCATTTTGTTTTATATTATAAGGAAGGATAAAATCTCCTATAAATTCTTCTCTTTTTTTAAATAATTCATTCAAAGCAAAAAATTTATTCATACAACCATTGTTTATCATAGTACTTTTATTTGGTTTTGCTAATTTTCCACTATTTTGTTCTAAAATTTGTTCTAAAATACTGAAAAAAGGATGAGACCAGGCTTCTCTTAAAGATACAAATAATGTATCTTTTAAGTCAATTTTGACAATCTCTTTTGCTCCTTTAATGCTATATAAATCATTATTGTAAATAAACAAAGAGGAGTTATACCAAAAAACAGGTTTAATATTTTTATTTTTTAAATAATCTAGTAATAAAAAAGTTTCTGCAATAGGTGCTTCATTAAACATAGTTTTAGGGTTATAGTTTCCAGCACCTGTTTTTGGATAATAATTCCAAATCTCATCTGCGGGTTTAAATTGTAAATGACTAAATGACATAAATTTGTCATAAACCTCTTTTTGCATAATATCAAGAGATATTATAATATCTTTATACATTTAAATTTCCTTGTTTTTTAATCATAAATCTATTTTAAAATTAAAGCTAGAGATAATCTATCTTTAACATCTAATTTTTGAAACATTGAACCAATATGTTTTTTAACTGTGACTTCAGCAATATCAAGCTCTTTTGAAATTTTAGAGTTAGAATAACCTTTTGAAACAAGTTTTAAAACTTCCATCTCTTTTGGTGTTAAAATATCCAAATTTTTATTATATTTATGTTCTTTAATTGTTTCAACTTGAGAAACTAAAAATTGCATTAATTCAGGGTATAAATATATATTTCCAGTTACTACAGACTCTACTGCACTTTTTAAGATTTGATAGTTTGATAGTGCATGTAAATAACTTTTGTAACCAACTCTTAAAAGTTTACATCCTTCTAAATTTGTAGGTGTATTTGATAAAGCTATTAAATATATATTTTTATACTCTTTTAATAAATTTGAAAATAAATCTATATCATTTTCAAAATCATTTAAATGATGTAAAACTATCAAATAAGAATTAGACTTGATATCTTTTTCTATATTTTCTAAACTTTTTATAACAGTTAATTCTCTAAAAAAAGAGTTCTCTTTCTTTAACTCATCTTTTATAAAATTTGATTTTGAATACAATAATATTTTCATTTCCTACCCCTCTATTTGAAGTGTTTTTAAAACAGGTCTTAAAATATAATCTAAAATTGTTTTTTTGCCAGTAATTATATCAGCATCAAGTGTCATACCTGGTCTTATGGCAAGATTTTGATTGTCACCAACATATTTTTGATTTGATTTTATATGAATAGTGTAATTTTCTTCTTTTGTATTTTCATCAAAAATAGTATCAGCTGAAATATAGCTTACTTCTCCATCTAGGCCACCATATAAACTAAAATCATAAGCATGTAATTTTAGTCTCGCAGGAATTCCAACATATAAAAACCCAATTTTAGATGGAGAAACTTTTGCTTCTGCAATAACATAATCTGTTTCAGGAATAATTTCAAGTAATATTTTTCCAGGAGAGATAGCTTCTCCTCTTGTTTTCACCGTAATTATATTTACTGTACCATTTCTTGGAGATTTTATTATAGAATTATTTATTTTATCATTTAGTAAATTTATCTCTTCTTCTATTGTTTTAAGTTTTGAGTAAGATTCAACAATTTGATTCTTTGCATCATTTTTGTATTTTTCTTTTGCATCTTCAATGTTTTCATATAATTCAGCAATTGAAGATTTTAGTATTGGTATCATCGACTGAGTATTTTTTAATTCTAACTCCGTATCATTGTATCTTCTTTTTAATTGTAGGAAATCTACTTCAGATATTATTTTATCATTAACAAGAACTTTTTTAATATCTATTTCTTTAGTTAGAAGTAAGTGACTATTTCTTAATACAATTAGCTTTCCTTCATTTTCTTTAAGCTCATTTTCTTTTTGTATAATCTGTTCATTAAGTATATTTATAGTTGTATTTAATTTACTTAAATTACTTTCAAATAATACAATTTCATTATTCATCAACTCACTATATTTTTCTAAAATATATTCATCTGGAACTATCTTTTGCATATTTGCTTCTGCAGTTACTCTTACAATTTTAGCAAGAGTGGTAAGCTTTTCAAGTTGTTTTTTTTCAAAATCAGATTTTACATCTTCTGTTGATATTTGTAAAAGAGTATCGCCTTCTTTTACATAAGTTCCTTCTTTTACAAAAATTTCTTCCAGTCTTCCCGAGTATATTGTTGAAATAGTTTGTATATTTGTTGTAGTGATAATTTTACCTGTTGTTTTAACAATATCATCAACTTTTGAAAAATAGGCCCATAATAAAGATATTATTACAGTAAAACAAATAATCCATAAAATCTTATGTAAACTACTTGCATTTTTTAGTAAAACAGCTGCACTAATACTTGGCATAAATTCTAAGATACTTTTATCATATTTCTTTTTTAATAAATTTTCTTCATTTATTTTTTTAAGTCTTTTTTCCTGAGTAATATCATTACTAGCCAATATAAAACCTATTAGTTCATTGTCATCATCAAAAAGCGGAGTAATTATTGTATCTGTCCAAATAATATTATCTTTACTAGAAGAGTGTTTTATTTCACCTTTCCAGATTGATTTATTATCTTTTGCGTCATTAAATTGTATTTCAAAAGTTTTTATAGAATCTTTAGAAATTAAAAATGAGTAAGGTTTGTCTGTAAGTTCAGAATTTTTATATGAAAAAATTTTACATAAATTTGTGCTTACATGATTTATAATACCATTTTTATCAGTTATTGCTAAAATAACATAATTATCTAAAAGCTCTCTGTTTTGGAATCTAAAGCTCTTTGTTAGTTTATCTATTGAACTTATATTACTATCTTTATTACTCAACTTATTCCTTTTAAAATATAAATATTTATTTAAATCTACAAATGGAAAAAAATATGTATATCATAAAAAATCATAATACATACTTAATTATGTTTATTACATAAAAATATACATTTTTTAGAAGTTTTGAATAAGTTGCTAAAATTAACTTTAATTGCTTTGAAAGAACTCCAACCATTTTTTTGTAGTTCAAGCAATTTATCATAAATATATTTAAATGTATTTTATAATTTAAAATTAGAATTTTTAGTTTCAATAGGATTAATTCCATTTTTTAATTTTATACCGTGAATTGTACCGCAAAAAATTTTTACTATAACTGAATTTAATGGAACTAATTGGAATACAATGGAACAAACAAAATACTATAAAAAGGGAGTTTTGAAACGTTTTGGAATGTTTTGAAAAGTAGTGAAATTAATAGCTGGTGGGTCGTGAAGGACTCGAACCTTCGACCACTCGGTTATGAGCCGAATTTTTAAAGATTTTCTAACTTTTTCAAAGATTAACAAACTTCTTCAAAGTATCGATAAAATAGAGCTTAATAAATGATTTTAGATTAAAAAAGATTTATTAACTTTAATAAACTTTTACATATCTTGTATTAAAAATGTATTAAAAATTTTAGAATTGATTTGATACAATTCATATTATTAAATATAAGGTATAAATTTATGGCATTAAAAAAAGCAAGTAGTAAATATCCAGGTATTTTTATAAATGAATATAAAAATGGAAATGTTGCTTATTATATAAATTACAGGAATGAAGAAGGAACTCCCCGTTTAAAAAAAGTGGGGATGAAAACAAAACAGTCAAATTATACAATTATGGATGCATATGATAGATTGATAGAAGTAAAGCATAAAATAGCTACGGGTGAAGAACTTCCAAAAGTAGTACAAAGAAAAGCTAAAGTTCTTTTTGAAGATATATTTGAAGATTATTTAAATTGGGCAAAAGCAAATAAAAAAACTTGGAAACACAATGATTTACTAGTTTATAATAAACATTTATCATATTTAGCAAAGAGTGATCCTCGAACACTTAAACCTAAAGATTTTGAAGAATTAAAACAAAGAAAGCTTACAGAAGTTGATAAAAAAACTGGAAGAATACTTGCTCCAAAAACTGTACAGCATATATTAGCAACTGCAAGGCATATATTTAACCATGCTATTAAAAACGAATTAATAAAAAATCTTACGAATCCAATTGGTTCTGGAAGGGTAAGGATGCCCAAAGTTGAAAATCAGAAAATAGGATTTTTTACAAAAGAGAAAGCAAAAGAATTGCTTGAACTTTTACAACAAAGAGAAAATAAAAGATTATATGAACTAACGGTATTACTTTTATTCACTGGGGCTAGATTTAGTGAAGTTTCTAGGCTTACATGGGCAGATGTTAACTTTAATACAAATTTAATTTTTTTTGCATCATCAAAAGATGGAAATGCAAGATATATTAAAATGAGTAATAGAGTTTTAGAAGTAGTTAATTCCCTTTATAAAAATAAAATAAATACTCTTGTAATACCAACAATACATGGAAATAAATATGAAAAAATGCCTAAAGATTGGCAAATTAAAGTTGATAAGTTAATACCAGGAAATGAGAATGCGAATAAAGATAGGCTTACAACTCATAGTTTGAGGCATACCCATGCGTCTTGGTTGGCTCAAAGTGGAGTAGATATATTACATATAAAAGAGCAATTAGGGCATAAGAAAATAGAAACGACAATGCGATATAGTCACTTAATAGATGACCGACGGCATCAAGCTACAGAAAAATTAAATTTTTAAGTAAAAGTTTTTAGTGGCTTTTATCTTTTTTAGAAATATGTAAAATATTGTAATATAATACATAATATTTAAGTATTATGAGCATATATATAAAGATTTCATTGGATTAAAGTAGTGAATTATAAACATCAATAAAAAACTTTATTCGATTTTCTTTTAAATTCAGATTATATTTTTTCGACCTTGAATAAAGGTGTTTTTTGTGATTTTTGTAAAAATCAATAGGATCAAGATTATTCATAGATACTAAAAAGAATAAAAAAGCATCAAAATACTTTATTTGTTTTGTGTTATCTTCAATTCCTATTATATAGTGAAGTAAGCTATATAGTTGCTGGTTTTTAATTAAATCAATTAATGTGAAAATATTATTATTTTGAAGTTTAAAATTATTTTGAAATATATTATTTTGAATTTGATTTAATTCTCTGGTTGTAAGTAAATCCATTAATCTATCATCTTTACCAAACTTATTTATGATTGTTTGTGCTAATAAAAATCTAACATTATCATTTTCTATTTTGACACATTTTTGAATTTCTGTTACATCATAAAAAGATTGTAATATAAAATACCTATTCATAAGCATTATATATTCTTCTTTAGTTAAATTATCATCAATTTGGATTCTTTTTGCATCTAGTTTATTAAAAATTATATAATTGGTTTTTTCTGAAAATTCATACACTACATTAATTGGTGTAACTAAATAATCTAAAATTATTTCAAAATCTTTAAAATCATTTTGTGTATATAATTGATTATTATCTATAAAATATTGGGCTTCAAACTCGTTTCTAATTGCTTGTTGAACTATAGTTATTGCTTTTGATTTATTTTCATCATTTTTCCAAATATAGAAATTTCTTTCACTTAAATTTAATATTTGCAGTATGAGTTGTTTATATTTTTTTTTATCTACAATTTGTGTAATTGAATTTGAATCAATTGCTAAATAGTTAAATTGAATATAATTATTTAATTCTGATTCATTAGAAAATAGGATATGAAGTAGAGAAATAAGCATAGGATGTTGTTGTTTTTTCCAAATATAGTAATTTCTTTCAGAAATATTTAGAAAATTTGAAATTTCTTTTTTCATTTTTTTAACCCCTTTTGGTATGCTAACTTGTGAATAAAATTATATATTTTATGAAATATAGTACATTAAAAACTAATATTATAATTAATTGAACTATTTTACATAATAATTACTTAAAGATATAAATATAAACTTACATTACAAAAGATATTTAAACATTTATGTTTTTAAATCTTTAAATTTAAAAAAATGAAAGGATAAAAATATGGATAATGAAAATAATGAAAAACTTGAATTTTATTTAAGAAAAATCGAAACAACATTTCCAAAAAAATCAAAGTTAAATCAACGGCAATATTGTCAAATTGAAGGTATGAGTAGTACTACTTTTCATGAAATTATCAAGAATAAAGAATTAGATAAATTACCTAAATTTAAATCTAAAGAAATCATAAGAAAAAATGGTATCCCTTATCGTAGCTATAGTTTTGATATTTTTGATGCTGCACAATTTCTAGCGAAATAGGCACAAATATGTCTAAAAATAAAAAATACTATTGGTTAAAATTGAAAGAAGACTTTTTTGAGCGTGATGAGATAAAAATTATTGAATCACAAAAAAATGGTAAAGATTACATTAATTTCTACTTTAAACTTTTATTAAAAAGCTTAAAGTCAAATGGAACATTAAGATTTAAAGATGCCATCCCATACAATCTTGAAATGTTAAGCACAATAACAAATTGCAATGTAGATACTGTTAATACTGCTATTAATACATTTATATCTCTAGGATTAATGGAAAAATGGGAAGATGGTACTTTTTTTATGCTAGAAGTCCAAAATATGGTAGGTTCTGAAACTTCGTGGGCAGAAAAGAAGAGAGAGTATAGAGATAAAAAGACAATGTCCTCTAATTGTCCTGACAATTTAAATAAAAAACAAGGACATGTCCGACAAGAGATAGAGCTAGATAATAGAGATAGAGAAGAAAAAAATGAGTTCTGGGAAAATTGGAATAAATCTCAAGTAAAAAAATCAATGAAAATATCAAAACTTGAAGATTTAAATATTGCTAATCGCAATAATCAGGTATTAGAATAGCAAATACCCAAAAACTACGGGGATAGTATAGAGTGGGCAAGAGATGTTTCTTACCCGTAGTTGGTTCGATTTTTAACGGGGCTAAAGCCCATAAAAATCAAACTTTTGAAAATAAACAAAATATAAAAGGAAAAATCATAATGAAAAAAGAAAATAAATCAAATGTACACGTAATTGTGCAGACAAAAGGTGGTGTAGGAAAAACTACAGTATCAGGTATAGTTGCTACATTGTTATATCTACAAAATCAAAATAAAAAAATAAATCTTTTTGAAATTGACGACAACAATAACAGTAAGATAAATTCAAATTACATAAATTATCAAAGTTTAAAATTGAAAGATAGTGAAATTGTAATAGATGATATACAATTTAGTAGTTTATCTGATAGTAATGTTACCAATATAGCAGATGTAGGCGGAGGAAATGATACAAAAATAGTATTGAAAAAATTAAAAGAGATAGACCTATCAGGTTTAAACTATTATGTACCAGTCACAGATAATTTAGACGAGGTTAAAAATGTACAAGACACTATTACTTTAATTCGAGATTTTGATAAATCTGCAAATATAAATCTAATTTTAAATAGATGTTTTTCTTTGGAAAAAGATGAAATTCAAAAACAATTTATCAATATATTTGGTAGTGATGATCTTGATATACCTAATCAACTCGATAATTTAAAGGTTGATAATATCTTTTTTTTCTCAAACTCAAATATATTTTCAATTTTAAAAATTTTTTACAAAGTAAGTTTATTAGATAGTTATCTTTCTTCGGTAGATTTAATACAAAATATTGATACTTATCGCCAAGAGTGGATTAAAGAGGGGCAAGATGTATTTAAAGCAAATAATAAAAGATACAGATTTGCAAAAATGGTAGTTGAGTTAATTGAGCAACTTAAACCAATTAGAAAAGCACTGCTATAGGTTTTTCTATGAGTAAAATAATTATGAATCAAAAAGAGCTTGAAGAGATACTTGATAATTATGACTATAAAAAGTCACTATTTATTTCGGAATTAAGAAAATTAAATGAAGGCAATATAAAAAATATTGAAGATTTAAAAGTATTAACGTCAAAATTTACTGATTTTAATTCTAATTTGAAATCTTTAAAAGAAATTGAAACTGAGATAATAAAAATATCTCAGTTTTCAAAAAATATAGATGTTTCAGAGTTTCAATCAAAGCTTAAAAGTATAGTTAATAATTCTGCTCTTAAATTAGAACGAGAGAATACTGAACTACAAATACAAACAAAACATTTAAATAATAATGTCCAAAATTTGAAAGAAGTTATCCCACAAGCAGAGGAACATATCAGAAATCTTCTTGTAAAAGCAAAACAAAAATTGCAAGAAGAAATAAACATCACATCAAAGTTTCTACGGTTTCAAACTCTTTTGGCTACTTTCATAGGAGGTTTTTTTGTAGGAGCATTATTACTATTTCTTTATCATATTTTTTATATGCAAAAAAACAATGAATATATATCTTTCTTTTTGATGGGAAATGATAAAGAGTTTGTGAAAGCACAAATAGATAAAGCACCATCTTTTTTAGCAGGATATAACTCAAATAAAGACTTGATAATAAAAATTTACAACAAGGAAAACAAATGAAAATAGCAATAAAGATAGCCCTTATGTGGCTATCAATCTTTGATAAACATAGATTATTATTTAAAACGTTACAACCATTAAATAATTATTTTAGATGGTTTTTGTATGTATCTACAAATATTGCTTTTTATTTTTTCATAAATTTTATGGAAAAAATTTCTATAAGCTTTATTATCTCATATAGCTTTGATTCAACTGTTGAAAGTATTATTATTTCAATGTTTGGATTTTTTAAAATACTTTCAATGATTTTAATGTTTGGTTTTTTATTTTTGGAGTTTATTATAGACTTTGATGTTGAAAAATACCAAAAAGAAAAAGAAGATAAAGAAAATTATATAAGAGCTAATAAACTTCAATGGTGGCGACTTAGGAACTGTAACTGGTTTTTGAGAATATTAATTTACACAGTTATATTTATATTTTGTTTTTTAATGTTATTAAATTCGTTCTTGTTATCTGGAAATGATAGACCTTTAGATTTCGTAGCATTTGGAACATTTTTAAAACAGTTCTTAGCTGTTTATGTAGTTGTTTTTATGTTTTTTGATTATAGATTTGTTCAAAGAGCTAGAAAAAAAGTATTACAAATATCAAATTTTGAAGTAGGGGAGAAAGTATGAAAAAGCTTACTCTACTTCTATTATTTTTAACTTCTAGTTTATTTGCTTTTACTCAAACAAATTTTGATATAGCTTTAAGAGATTTTGAAAATAATAATATGGCTAAATATAGAGATGATGAACTTATTTTAATGAGTAGTGAAGCTTTATTAAAAAATGGAATTATCTCAAATGGTAATGATCTAATTAGAGATGTAGCAACCACTCCTGATAGTGGTATTAGTATAGGTTCTATTAGACAAAGTTTAAAATGCTCATTTGTTACAGATAAATATACTGCTACAGTTTATAATATTAATCCAAAAGAGGGTATTGTAACTTGTATGGTAGCTATTAAAGGGGATATTTATAATCCAATAGGGCTATTTAATGTATATTATCCAACTATGAAAAAAGCTTATGCTTTAGATTTAGAGAAAGCAGAAAAAGAAAATATAGCTGTTTTAAATGGTTTAGATGCACAATTCAAACCTTTATCAGATAGAGTTAAATCTATATCTAATTCTATTAATGTAAACAACAATAAAGACTTTTTAACTGTTCCTGAGCTTTTAACTGCTGCTGTTTTAACAGATACTGATGTAGTTGATTTTGAAAAAACAGAAGCAACTGGAACGTTTCAATTAAAAGATAATTTTACGTCAATTTATCAAGATGTAAATAGTGGTGAATATATTGATAATCAAAAATATATTTTAGCTGATGCTGAAACTTTCTCAAAAGTATATACAGGTCTTAGTGATATTAGTATGAGTTATTATGTGTTAATAATTTTACTTTTTGGAGTTTCAGGAGTTAGTAGAAAGGCTTTAGGAAATGTATTTGCTAAAATGGAAAAACGACAAAAGCCTGATGGATTAATTCCATATACACTAATGGCTATTATTGGAGTTTTACTTTTTATTCCAACAACATACACTCAAACTCAAGGAAATACTCAATATGAAGTATATAAAACAAAATACCAAGAGTTTGAAAAAGATGGTTATGCTTTATTTAACGATTGGGCAGATGATGCAGCAAAAGTAATTATTGATTCAGAAGTATCTGCATTACTTAAAAAAAGTGGAGTAGGGACTAGAGATCAAGGAATTTCTACTATTGCTGGATATGAACAATATAAAAAATTAAAAACATTTAATCAAGACCTTTGGAGTATTTGTATTAATGATATGTATAACTATTCAGGATTACTTGATTCAAATAATAAACATCACTATTCACAAGATCCAAATCAACCATTTCCATTAAATGAGAAATGGGCATATATCATGAGTAAGATTAAAAATAATGCTTCTGTTATATATTACTCTCCAGCTCCAAAAGGTGAAGTAAAAAGTACATCTTCTTACTCAACTTCTACAAATAATGATTATAAAGATGTTTACCCTGATTTCTCTTTAAGTTCTTGCGGTAAAAACTATTATGACTACGTTAGTAATAAAAGATTATATGAAGATTATAGTAAACAAAAAGATATTTTAATTAATCAAGATAATAGTGGTAAATTAGTTGCAATAGAGAGCTTATTAACAAATCAATATGAACTATATAGAGATTTTGGATTTTTATCAGTATTAGGATTACCAGTTTTAAAACTTCAAACTGAGTATATAGGTGGTTTATATAAAACACAAAGAAGTGAAGTACTAGATAAACTAAATAAACAAATTGCTCAAACTGGAGATGGTGATGGTGGAGATGATGAGTTTTTACATAGTTTTTTTAGTTCAATTCCATATCTGTTTGTTCCAGGTGCTGGAACTGTTTTTCAAGTAATAACTGAAAACTCTGGAAAAATTGGAGCTGTATTTGGTAGTAAAGGTGGTCCAATAGGAACTATTATAGGAGCAACAATTGGAACTATTAGTGGTGGTGCTTTAGGTATGAAATTAGCTTATGAAGTTGCTTATAATCTTTTACAACTTACTCCAATTTTAGGACTTATAGTTATTGGATTATTAAGATATGTAATTATCTTAATAAAAATATTTGTATTTCATTTTATAAGTCTGTTTTTAATGCCTTTGATGTTTGTTCAACAAAACTTAGAAGCATTTTTTAAATTTACTATGAAGATATTTATAACAATGGTAGAAATACCAATATTTGTTTTATCCGTTTGGTTAGCCTTATCTGCTAACTCATTACTTCATACAATAGGTGATATATTTGGTAAGAAGATGATTATTTTTATGTTAGAAAACAACAACAATCTCACAAAAGATGATTTATATGATTTTGGAGCTCTTAAGATATATCTATTTGATGGTTTCTTAGAGATTATAATAGCTGTTTTTTCAACTATTATTATTTATAAAATAATTATAACACTACATGAAACAGTATCTGATATTTTAGAAGTTCAAGGAACAAATAGATTTGATAGTGCAATAGAGAGTATGAAAAGTGATGCCACTGGTTGGGGTCAAAAAATATAAGAGTAATAATTTTACTCTTGTATTTAACATATACAAAAATTTAAAAAAAGGATTAAATTATGACAACAGATTTTAAAATAACAGATGAAATAGTTATATTAAAAAACAATGAGCAAAGAGAAGAGATAATTGCTAAAAATGGAGAATTTATTATAGATACTTATTCTGGTATGAAATTAAAAGATATTCCAAATAGATTTGAGTTTGTAACAAATAAACATGATATTCCTGATGAAGTTTATAATGACATAGATTTTATGTTTGTAAAAATGAATTCAGCTAGTTTTAAATTCTCTGAACCATTTGTATATTTACCAGATAGAAGATTAATAAATGCTATTAATCCTACTACTTGTGGATTATTTGATGGTTTACTATTCATTTGCAATACAATGAAAGATAAAGAGTATCCAACTGGATATTTATTTATAAGATATTATAAAAATAAACTATATCTAATTGAACATTTTAAAGATTTATCAAGAAGTACTGAGCTTTATATTGAATTTAATATATTTAAAACCCGTAATTATAAAAGAGATTTAGCAATCTTAGTTAATGAACTTTACTGTTTACAAAAAGGAGAATAAAATGAGCAATACTATCTACATAAATAAACTTATAAAAAATGAAATTTCAAATATGAAAAATATTAGAAAAGAGATTATTTCAAATCTTGCTAAAAATTTATATGATTCTAAAGATAAAGTTTCAATAATTAAAGCTCTTGATATATTATCAAAAAATATAGAAGTTTTTAAAAGAAACTCTGAACATGAAAAAATTATAAAAATTCTTTCAGGACTACCATTGCTTTATCTTGTTATAAAAACTATCTCTTTTTCAAAAATATAGTTAAAAAGGAAGCTACTTTTAAAGTGGCTTCCTTTCGATTTAAGGAATATAATGAAAAGGTTTTAGAAATATATTTTTTAATCACTTATCTTTACATATAGGAAATAATTTCCTATAATTATAATGAAAATATAAAAAGGAGCTAATCATTACACCTACGCAAATGAATAAATTATTAAAAGTTGAATATCGAACTTTGAATAATTGGAAAAATGGTGCTAGAACCGAATTGTATAACTTATTATCTTCCTTGGATTATGAAAGTGCTAAAAAACTTTTAACATTAGGAGATAAAGAATCTTATGTAAGAGTTTTAGAAAATGAAAAATATTTTGATTCTCAACTTGATTTTGAAAAAGAGTTATATCCATTACTACTTAATAGAGATGTAAATATATGGAAAAAATTATCTAAAGATACAAGCTTATCAAAACAGGCAAGAATAAGAAGTGCATACTTATATGTTTATTTGTCAAAAAATCAATTAAAACTAAGTTTTAAGATAGATAAATATAAAGGTTTATTTTCATTTTTTCATAAGTCTAAAAGTGAAGATGGCGATGGATATGCAAGAATGTTTGGGTTAAAAAATGGTTTGGATAATAGCAGATTTACCCAATATAAAAATACTGGAATATTTTAAAAAAAGGAAACAAAAATGTCAGAAAAAAATGAAAAAAGATTAAAAGCTGTAAAAACTATCTATGGTGAGGAAGCTTATCATAAAGGTGAAAAAATAACTTATGGCACAACTGTATATGTTGCTTGGTGGATACTAGGCTATAACACTATAGAAGAACTGGAAGCAAAATATACTGATGAACAAATACTTGAAATGCATGATGAAAGATTTAAAAGTGCTGGTATTAAAATTTCATAAATCAAGCTAGATTATTAGCTTAGATTAACTCATAATCAGTTATTAAATAACTGGTTATGAGTGCCTATTCTTGTTAGTTTTAAATAACCATCTTCTATGATATATATTAAAAGCATATCTCCACTAATATGGCACTCTCTAAAACCAATATAATTTCCAACAAGTTCATGATCTAAAGCTTCACTTGGAAGTTTTTTATCTTCAAGTAATAAGCTAACAAATTTTATAAATTTTTCATAATGTTTATCTGATAATTTTGTTTTACTATAATCTTTTACAAATTGTTTTGTTCTAAATAATTTATACATATTTTATAAATCTTTTAGAGATATCTCTTCACCTTTAAAATCTTTAGCTTCTTGCATAGCTTTTAAAGTATCTTTATTTGGTATTTTTATCTCAAAAGGAATACCATTATTTAGTTTTACCATATTTAGAAACATTACTATTGCTTGAGAAGTATTAAGTCCTAATTTTTTAAAAATAGCTTCAGCTTCTTGTTTTAAATCACTATCAACTCTAGCTCTTACAGTTGCATCCATCATTTTAAATCCTTTTTTATTTATTGTAGCCTATTTGTGCTACAAAGTCAATATTATAAAAAATTAAAAATATAATTTTAACTTTTTAAATGTTTAAAAATATCAATAGGTTTTATATCTTGTACTTTTCCATCTTCAGCATTAGATTTTACATCTTTTACTTTTATAGGTTCTATACTTGTACTATCTTTACTACTACTTTTAAATCTTCTTTTACAAAATGCATGAAGATTTGAATAAGCAACTTTACAATTACAATCCTCTTCTAAAAAAACTTGAATCTGTTTTAAAGTAAATTTTTCCTCAAAAAGCAGATACTCTATTGCTTTAATATGCTCATCTAATTTAGATCTTTTAGATTTTGTTTTCTCAATTCTTGCTCTTTTTTTTGCTAACTCTAAAGAATTCATCTATTATCTCACTTTTTAGTTATATCGTATAATGTTATCTGTATTTATCTTATATAAATCTTATTATTTACATTATTACCATATAAATATCTATATATTATATATTTAAATCGTATTATATATTAAATTATCGTTTATTTGTATTGTTTCTTATCTTATTAAATCGTATTGCTAATAATTAATATAAATGAGCCATTGCCCTACTTGACAGTAGGGCTTGTTTTTATGTAAAATACTTCTTATTTTAGTGTGCTTCGCACACTTTCAAACAACTAAGGATTAATAAAATGAGTTGGAATTTAGAGGATCATATTTTAGATCATGCTGCACTTGTTAGTAACAATTTACCTTCTTATTTTAATCTAGCAGATGATAAAAATATTCACTTTACTTTTTCAGTAGATAAGAGCCAACTCATTATTAATCATAATTGTAAATCTCAAAAAGATATAGATATTGTTATGAGTAAATTCTTTGAAGATTTAAAAGAGTATGAGTATGTATTTTATGAATCACAAGGATCTAAAAAACCAAAAAGAAAAATGTCTTTAGATTTTTCTAATATGCTATTTGCTTATCATAACACTGATAGTGATTCTATCAATTCAAAAAACTATGAAGTAGAACCACACTTTCATTTATTAATTCCTCAAAAGCTAAAAAACAGATATGAAAAAAGTACAAAAGTAGGGCTAGGATATTTAAATTTAAGAAGAATGATAAATGAAGTAGCTTTAAAACATAACCTTACATTTAATTTTAATGAGAATGTATCAAATGATACAGATTTAATTACTAAAAAACAAGCTACAAAATTTACTTGGTTTAATAAAAGAGTTGATGATCAACACTTCTTAAATGCAGTTCAAAGTGGACAAGTAAATAAATATATACAAGAGTTTATAAAACATTATAAAAGAACTGAAAATATCCAATACTATATAAAAGGTATGACAGATTTTAAACAAAGACTAATCAGACAGAATATTGATTTTATATATGATGGTAAAAATCTTAAAAGTGAAGATTTCCCACTATTTTTTAATGAAGATCAAATTAAAAGCCTTGATATTATAAATAGTGGAAATGTTAAAGATATAAAGGAATTAATTAAAATTAGAGAGAATAAAATAGCTAGAGCTTTTATTGAATATAACTTTGGTTTTAATAATGTAGTTACTAAAGAGTTAGAGCAAAGAGGAAACGTATTTAAAAAAATAGATTTAGATTTTACAGATGTAAATATAGATATAAATAAAAAAATGACCTCAAAAGATTCTAGTAATGAGAAATATAAAAAATCTCTATCTTTTAATGTAAAAGAAGATGTAACAAAGATTTTAAAAGTTGTTAAGAATGATAAACACTTCTTAGAGTTGATGCAAAATCTTGGTTATGAAAATATCAAATTTAAAGCTAAAAATGTAGAGGGTAAAAGAGAGCGAGTAGGGTTCACATTTACAAACAATAATGAAAACTATACAGTTTATTTAAACTCACTAGATTTAAACTATAAAAACCTTACAACAGCATATAAAAACAATGTTGATATAAAAGCTTCTACTATACAAACAGAACTATCAAATTATAAAGCCAAAATCAATGATTACATACCTTTAAAACAAAAAACTTACAACAATAAGATATTTTATACAATCTATAAAATAGAGCCAAATATTAGCTTAGAGAACTACTATATAAATAAATTAGATAATGAAGTAGAGTTTAAGCATAAATATAAAGATTTAACAATCAAAGATAAAGAAAAATCAATAGTAGCAACAAAATCAAGAGATACAATATTTTTAAAAGAAGATGTTACAGAACAAGTAAAACTAATGCTAGAACTATACGAAGCAAGAGGTTTAAAATTAGGAAATATATCTGTAACAGCATCAAAAGAGTTTGAAGATGAAACTATAAAACAAATACTAGTAAAAATAGAAAATATGTCCCTACAAGATAGATATGAATTTTTAACTAAATTAAATTATTCAGAGCAAGAAATACAAGCAATTAATTTATATTATGAAAAATTAAATAAATCAAAATCAATAGATTATATACCAGAAGAATCAAAAGATGAAGATGTGCTTGATTTTAGTAAAGAAAGTCTTGACGAAGCGAGGGATAGTCTTTTAAAAGTTATAGAAGAGGGTGAGCCAAAAGAGATAGTGAAATTAGATTTATAAATTAAGTTGGTATGATTCATAATTAATAGAGATAATTAAATTAAAGACAATGTCTATTTAAAATTAATAATAATATTACTTTTGTTATAAGCCGATACGTTAAAATAATGTAATTTTATAAAAAAGAAAGGATTAATTATATGCCAGATGAAATTTTTTTAAAAATTTACTATTTATTAGAAGAGCTAAAATATTTAAATAATGCATTGAAATTTTTAAATGAATCATTTAGTAATAGAATTGAAAGTATAGAAAATGATTTTTATAATGCTTATAATTCAATTTTTTTAGATGGATTTGAAAATAATTTTTATGAATTTAAAAATAAAAAATTGCCAAATAATATCCTTGTAGAAGAATTAAAGTATCATTATGAAGATTTGGAAAATGAACATGATAGTATATTAAGCCATATAATACAATCAATTTTAGTTAGACATGTGGCTTTAATAGAAAAACTATTTAAAGATTTATATACTCATATAAAAAATGAACATAACACTATTTATTCATCTGAAAGATTATTTGAAAAGATACTCAAAAAGAGTATTAAAAAAATTTTGTGTAAAAAGTTCTGTTCAAATGAGAAGAAGGATTTTTCTGATATAAAAACTATTGTAGATGCTATAAATAAAGAAATAGGAATTAATATTAAATTGATAGACAATTATAATTGGAGACAGCTTAGACTAATGAATGAACTTAGAAATAGATTTGCTCATGGTGTTAATCAATTTACAATTAAAAAAGATATTTATAATGATTTGATAACTACTTTTGGTAAAAAATTTATTTCTATGATAGAATATAAACAAGATCAATATTTGTGCAAGATAGAAAAAGATTTTAATCCACTTATTCAATTTAATGAAAGTATGCAAAATTATCTTCAACAAATAATTAAAGAATTTGATGAATATGTTAATATTAAAAATTCTAATTGAATATAATTAAAGATATAGTGATTATATAAAAACTTTATTTAAAAGGGAAAAATAACATGTTAGTTGATTATCATAATATTATTACTACTAAAAGAAATTTGATGATAAGTCTTATTTTATTATTTATAACTACTGTTGCTGAGCAAAACAATATAAATATGGTAAATTTGTATTTTCTTACTTTAGATTTATCAAAAATACAAATATTAGATTCACTAGATAAAATTTTATTATTTCTAAGTTGTTATTTTTTTATTGTATATTATTCATTTCTTATAAATGATAATAATATTATCAGAGAACTTAATGATTCATTTTCTTTTAAGCTTTTATATAAAATAATAAAATCAACTCATAATGTAACTTTTAAAAAATATATGTTTTTTATCTTTTATCCTTTTATATTTATTTTTGATAGCCTTATATCAAAAAATTTTGCAATATATTTTAGTCCTATGATATTTTTTTACATAACAATTTATATTTATTTTTATAAAATTTTAAAAAATATTAATGAATATATTTCTTTATTTATAATTTTGTTATTGATGATATTTTTTTATGAATTATGGAAATTATTATTAATGAAAAATAATAAAAAATTTCAAAAAATAGATAATAAATTCTTCAATAAGTATTCTGAAAGTAAAAAACTATATTTGAATAGAAAAAAGATTGATATAATGTAGTACTTAAACTAAAAATATCTAAATTTGTTATATTTATTATAATAGGATAATAAGAACTTAAATTCCATTTGTTTCTATTCCTGTTTGAATATCTGAAACTTTAAATAAAATACAATCTTTACTTCCAGAACATTTTGTTTGAGATTCAACATTTAATTGAAAATTTATATCTAAATTATTATTTTCAATTTTTTTAGTTTTACATTTAAAAGTTGATATTACTGTTTTATGATTATCTGTAGTAGCTTTTATTGTACAATTATCTACGTCTTTTATAAAAATAATCTCAATTTTTTTAATTAAGTACTTTTCTTTCAAGTTTACATTTTTGTCATACTGATACATTGGTATAACATCAAAATCATCTGAAACTTTATCATCTGAAACTTTGTGAATATAATAATTTGGATAGAATAATGATAATAATTTATTTTTACCAAAATATAAATTTATTTTTGTATCCTTGTGAATATCAATTAAATTAAATTTAATAAAACCATTTAGATCATTTTCTTCTTTCGCTCTCAGCATAATTAAGTTAATATTAGGAATATTATCTTTATTGTAAACAATTAAATTATTATCAATTCCTAAATATTCATTTATATCTAGTTTTTGTTCAGTATGGTCATTACTAACTGAGAAAATATTATTTATATCTAAATCTTTTGATAATAGGTAATATTTAGAAGTTCTATATTTAGATTCTTCAACGGTATACTCAGTATATAATTTTTTATTGCTGTAATACTCATTAGCGATTTCATCCCATTTTTTTTTAAATGTAATAATTCCATCCTTTGTTTTATAACTATCTATTTCTGTTCTATATAAGTTGAAAGGTGTAATTTTATTATTACTACTATATTTGTGAGTACCATATTTTTCTTTAATTGCAAATTTACCATGTAGAATACCTTTCTTTAGTGACAAATCGTGTGCTTCTATCATATAATCAATGTTATCTATTTTAATTTTATATGCATATTGATTTTCTTCAATTACTATCTTTCCTCTATACTTTCCAAAAGTATAAGAATGTTTTCCTTTTTTTAATTCTTCGCATGAATATTTATTTGAATCAACTTTTTCACAAGGTTCATCATTTATTTTTAGTTCATATTCTGTGTTATCATTTGGATTACTTAGTACCGTTTCAAAATTAAAATGTTGTTTTTTGGTTAAACCACTAGAATTGATATTATATTCTTTTATAATATAAAATAATAATATAATTATTGGTAATAATATAAAGATCTGAACTTTTGAAGGTAACTCTTTAAAAAAATCAAGCAATAATTTAAACAAATCCATTAATTAATTTTAACTCTTTCGATTAAAAGTATTGAATTATTACTACCAACAGAAATTCTTATATTATCATAACGGTATTTATTTTTTTTATTTAAGTTATCATCTAGATATTCAATTTCATAGTATTTTTCATTTGAGATGTAGTCAATAACTTGAAGTTTATATAGATCTTTTTCTCTTGAATATATGATCTTATATTTATGATTATTTTTAAATTTATGATAGTTAATTTCTTTTACTATTTTATTTTTATCTATTTCATTTCTATTAAATGTAATTTTTTTATTATCAAAATTGATATATAATCTTTCACCAAAAGTTAACTGCATATCAATTGTCTTTGTTCTAGGTAAAAAAGTAAAATCAAATTCCAAAGTAATATCTTTATCAAAATTTTTTATATATTCAACAGAAATTAATTTCTTAGCAGAACAATTACCGCCTAATTTTATACCAATATTTAAAATATCAATATTATTACACTTGGGATCAAGAATCCAATTATTATTAAAATTATTAAAATTTTCATTTTTTGAATCAAACAAATAGATTACATTAAAATCTAAACTTTTGGATTTTGTATCTTCTTTATTGTTAATTTTTAGTTTATATTTACCTGGAATAAGTTCATATTTTGATTTTAAATTAGTAGTAACACTATCAATTTTTATAATTTCTAAAATATTTGAATCAAATTCTACAAATTTTAAGTTTTCAATACTTTCATTTATATTTATGTCTAATAAATTAGTTTTATTTAAATAATAATTATAATTTTGTTCGGTATTTTTTTCTAGAACATTTGTTGCACTGTTAATTTTCAATTCTATATTATCAATTTTTTCTTCTTGATCAGAATAATCAGAAGGACTAAATAAATAGTATAGTATAAGAAAAAGACAAGTAAGAAAAAAAACTATATATATAATTGTTTTATTGTTTTTTAACATTTAAATATTTCCCCTAATTATTTTTTTATTGTACTATATATATCAAATAAGTCAAGTTAAATAATAATTAAAATAAATTTTTAATAAAAATTATATGTGCGATTCTCTTGTTCGAAAGTACAAATATATAAGTTTTTAAGCTGGTGGTCGTGGAGTACTCAAACCTTCGAACACTAGTTATAAGTCCAATGCAAGTAACTATTTTTTGCAAAACTATAGGAGTGAATAAATAACAGTATCATTTTTGTGATGAAAACTTTCAATAACCTTAATATTTAGTAGTTTTGATCTATAGTTTTTAATTATTTAAAAAATGCTTTAGAATTATTATTTTAGATTTAATAACTCTTAAATTTACCATTCTAAATACTAAACTAATAACATTTTGTCTTGTCTGAATATACATAAGTTTTATTTTCTAGTATCTTTTCTAATTGAAACAATAAATTGATAAATTAAATAACCCATAATAACTTTAGAAATTGTATTTTCACTTAAACTTATATTTTCATCTTCTTTAAAATTAATAATATTTAAAAATTTAAATATTGAATCAATTTCAAAATCATTTAACGTATACACTACAATTATATAAAATAATGATGCTGGAATCAATGATAAAATATAGTTAGTTAATAGCTTATTTTCAGATTTAATTAAAAAATATGTAGATGATACGATAGAAATCCAGAATAATATACTTAGTAAAAAGTTAAAATTTCCACTATAGAAATAAGTGCTATAATATAATCCTATAAAGAACATCCAAAAAATTGGTAGTATCCAATTTAAACCATGATTTGAAGTTTTTTCATTAAATAAGAAAATTGTTTTATCTAAAATATTTTCTAAATTATTTGGTGCCTTATCTAACTCTTTTTTTTTAGCTTTAAGCTCATAACTATGAAATAAGTTTGATTCAATTTTATTACTATCTTTTTCAAGGATATACTTTATTTTCCTAGCGGTACCTCTAGTTATACTTTCTTTATTTCTTATATTTAATTCTGAAAAATCACAATTACTATTAAAAAATGTAGAATCTAAATCTAATGATAATATTTGTAAATTTTTAAAAGAAACTTCTTTATTAAAAGTTGTATTTTCTGTATTTAAACTAGCATTAAAATTACTATCTTTTAAAATAAATCTACCATTAAATGTTGAATTATTTAAGTATATTAGTACATTTTGATCATTTTCTGGAGTACTAATATTGGATAAAAATATATCTATTTCTGAAGTTATATTTTGAATATTTAAACTTGAAACTTCAGAATTAATTATTTTAATTTTATTTAAATCTTTGTTTAGTAATTGAATATCTATTAATTGAAAGTATTCAATTTTTGAATTATATAAATCAATTTTAATTTGATCAATATTTGTAAAAATACTAATATTTTTAAATATACAATTTCTAAAATTAGAATATGTTATTTCTAATTGTTTTACTGAATTTGCTATATTAATATAAATATTTATAAGTGATTCTAAAAAATAGGAAAAAGCTATTTTAGGTAAATAAAAATTATTTGAAAAAGTTACAGTGCAATTTTTAAAAATAAATTCTACGAAAATATTATTTTCTAATTCTGATAATAATGGATATATTTTATCAATTTCATCACATATATCGTTAAATTTAATATCATTATTAAAATTTGTATTTAGGCAATATATGTTTAATATTTTGTGACTAAGATCTTGATTTGGAAACATATTTGTATTAACTGGAATTAGATTTTGTAAATCAATTTTTAATTCTAAAGTTTTAAATAGATTTGTTTTGTTGATGATATCATTTATTTTATCATACATAGATATTAATATAATTCCTTATTTTTAAAGATTTATACATTATATAAATTTAATTTATATAACATAGTATTAAATTAAGCTAGCATCTGTATTTTAACATAAAAATAATTGAAAACCTTTTTCTTGAATAAAAATTTATAGATAAATAGTTTTTGTATTAAAAATGTATTAAAAATAAATTTTGATGATAAATTAAATTTTTGATTTTTTTGTTTTAAAGTGCCTAGATATAGGCTTTTAAGCTGGTGGGTCGTGAAGGACTCGAACCTTCGACCACTCGGTTATGAGCCGAGTGCTCTAACCAGCTGAGCTAACGACCCAGTGGCGGACAGTGAGGGATTTGAACCCTCGGTACCGTTACCAGTACGTCTCCTTAGCAGGGAGGTGGTTTCAGCCAACTCACCCAACTGTCCGTTTCTAATTTTAAGTTCATAAAATCAGGACGGGAATTATAAGAGAAAATCTCTTAAAAACCCCTTAACTGTTTGCTATTTTTATATATTTTTTAATATTTTCTCTACTATATCTTCTGGATTTTTATTTTTATATATAGGACGACCTACAACTATAAAATCTACTAAGTTTTCTTTTGAAAAGTTTATATCAGCAACTCTTTTTTGATCACCACTATTTTCCCCAAAAGGACGAATACCAGGACATAGTGTTATAAATTCATTATTTGTGTGATTTTTTATATCAATACTTTCAAAAGCTGAACAAACAACACCATCTAGTCCAGCTTCAAATGTATTTTTTGCAAACTCTGTTGCTTTTATATCTATATCTTTTCCATAAATTTCTTTAAAACTACTATTATCAAATGAAGTAAGAGCAGTAACAGCTAAAACTAAAGGTCTATTTGGAATATTTTTTATTCTTTCCATCACTGTTTGCATTGCAAATTTTCCTGCACTTGCATGAACATTAAACATATCAACAAGCCCAAAGTTTGAAATATCTTCTGCCGCATCTGCCATTGTATTTGGAATATCATATAATTTAAGATCCAAAAAGATTTTAAAGTTTGGATTTATGGCTTTTAAATCTTCTAAAAATTTCTTTCCATCTCTTAGATATGTTCTAAATCCAACTTTCAACCAAATATCAAAATCTTTGATTTTTTCAACTAAAGCAAGATTTTCTTCACTACTTTCTAAATCTAAAGATACACAAAGTTTCATATTTGTTTTCATAAATTTGACCTTTTAATTATCTATTTTTATTTGGTCTAAAATAGCATTTATAAACTTTGGAGCACCATCACTTGCTAATTTTTTTGATAGTTCAATTGCTTCATTTATAACTATTGCTTTTGATAAATTCTCAAATGTTATCTCATAAACGGCAAGCCTTAATATTGATTTTTCAACACTTCCAACATCTTGAATTGTACCTTGAGTAAGATGTTTTACTATCTCTTCATCTATTTTTGAAATATTTTTGATAGTTCCATTAAATAGATTTAAAGCAAACTCTTTTTGGCTATTTCTTATTTTTTTTTCTTCTAAAATATCATCAACAAATTTTACAATCTCTTCATTGCCTAAATCATATGCATATAAAAGTCCAATTACAGACTCTCTTGCTTGTGTTCTTGTTGCCAAATTATTTTTCCATTTCGCTATATAAATCTAGCATCTCTATTATTGTAACCATAGCTTCAGCACCTTTATTACCAACTTTTGAACCAGCTCGCTCAATTGCTTGCTCTATTGTATCTGTTGTTAAAACACCATTTGATACAGGTTTTCCATATTTTAAAGCAACTGTTGCTATTCCTTTTGTTGCTTCTGCACTAATATAGTCAAAATGAGGAGTAGCTCCTCTTATAACTGCTCCAACACAACAAACAGCATCATATTTTCCACTTGATAGTGCTTTTTCAAGAGCAAAAGGTATTTCAAAAGCTCCTGGAACTAAAATTAAATCTAAATTTGCTTCATTCCCACCATGTCTTTTGAATGAATCTTTTGCACCTTCTACTAATCTATCAGTTATTATGTGGTTAAATCTTCCATTTATTATGGCTACTTTTTCATTTCCTTTTAGCCTTAAAGAACCTTCTATTACTCTCATTATAAACTCCAAAATCTTTAAAAATAGCTTTTATTATACAAAAAGAGTGCTTAATTTTTAAAAGCAATATTTTATTAACTATTTATAAGAGATTTTTTATTATTTAGTTTGTTTAAAAAAGATATAGGTTTAGTAAAAGTATTAAAAATAAGATAAGAGTTTTACTCTTATCTTACGAAATTAGCAAGAGTACATAGTTTTGAATTCAAATGGCGTAGGTCTTGCTTCATAAGGCCAAACTTGAGTTGAAAACTTGTAGTGTTGATAAGTATCTATCATTTTTTTAGTAAATACAGGTCTTAAAAAGTCATTGTATCTAATTAATGCCTCTAATGAACCTCTTAAAGTATGAGGCATTTGAGGAATATCTCTATCTCTTATCTCATCTAAAGATAACTCAAATAAATCATCATCCATAGGACCAATTGGTTCATATTTATTTTTTATTCCATCAAGTCCAGCCATTAACATAGCTGAAAATGCTAAATATGGACAAGCTGTTGAGTCTGGAAATCTCATTTCAACTCTTGTTGCTTTTTCTCCAGCTCCATAAGGAATTCTACAAGATGCACTTCTATTTTGTGATGAATAAGTTAAAATTGAAGGTGCTTCAAATCCAGGAATTAATCTTTTATAAGAGTTTGTAGATGGATTTGTAAATGCAGCAAGTGCTCGTGCATGTTTAAAAATTCCACCTATATACCATCTTGCTATATCACTTAAATTTCCATATTCACCTTGTTTATAAAATAGGTTTTTACCATCTTTCCATATACTTTGGTGAACATGCATTCCGCTTCCATTATCACCATAAAGTGGTTTTGGCATAAATGTTGCAGATTTTCCATTTAGATGTGCAACCATTTTTATTACGTATTTTAGTTTTTGAACATTATCACTAGCTTCAATTAAATCTCCAAAAACAATACCAATTTCATGTTGTCCTTGGGCAACTTCGTGGTGACCTAATGTTACTTCAAGACCAACTTGCTCCAATACTTGCATCATTTCAGCTCTTATATCAACTCCATTATCAATAGGAGCTACTGGGAAATATCCACCTTTAAGTCTAGCTCTATGCCCGATGTTTCCACCCTCATAGTTTTTCGCATCATTCCACTCTCCATCTTCACAATCAACTCTAAAATAAGATTCATTTACGCTATCTATAATTTTAACATCGTCAAAAATAAAGAATTCATTTTCAGGACCAAAATATGCAACATCACCAATATTAGCTTCTGCTAGGTATTCAACTGCTTTTTTTGCAATCGATCTTGGACATTTTTCATACATGTGGTTTTCATAAATATCATAAACATCACAAATTACAATTATTGTGCTATCAGCTGTAAATGGGTCTAAAAATGCAGTTGGAACATCTGGTTTCAAAATCATATCTGACTTATGAATTGGTTGCCAAGCATCAATAGATGAACCATCAAAAGGCATTCCATTTGCTAGTAAATCTTTATTTACTGCTTTAATATTATAAGTTACATGGTGCCATGTTCCTTTTAAATCAGTAAATCTAAAATCTACAAATTTTACTTCATTTTCACTACAAAACTTAAAAAACTCTTCTATATTATTTACAAATTTTCCCATTTTTTTAACTCCAAAAATTTTTAAGTTACTATTTTATCTAAAACTCAATTAAACTCATCTCTTTTTTATAAAAAGTAGCACATTTTGTGTATCCAACCTCTTTTGCTAAAGAAGTAATTTCATTGTATCCAAAACCAACGTGCTCAATACTATGAGCATCTGAACCAAATGTGATATTTATTCCTAAAGAAAAAGCCTCTTCTAAGAGTTGCTTTGAAGGATAAGGTTCTCCTATTGGTTTTCTTAGTCCAGCTGGATTCAATTCTAAAATCATATTTGATTTTTTTATCTGTTTTAAGGCATTTTTTGCAATTAATCTAACATCTTTTTTTGGTAAAAATTTGAAAACTTTTATCAAATCCAAATGTCCAACTATTTGAAAATAGTTTGTTTTTGCCATAGCTTCAATTGCATCAAAGTAATCTTCCCAAATCTTATCTATATCAACACTTTCATAAACACCTATAAATTCAGGGTTATCAAACCCCCACATTTCATTTTTATTTTGTAAAAAGTGTACAGAACCTATTAAATAATCAACATTTGCATCTAAAATCTCATCAAGCATAAAGCCATTTAGAAAATCAACTTCATAAGCTAAAAGAACTTTTATTTTATCTTTGTATTTTTCTTTTACTTCGTTTACCCAAGATTCGTATAAAGATCTCTCTTCAAGCTTCATTCTATATTTTGGATCAAAATTCATAGGTGCATGACAAGCAAATCCATACTCATCAACTCCTAATTCTATTGCTCTTTTTACGTACTCTTCAACACTTCCAATTGCATGGTTACAAAGTGTTGTGTGATTGTGTAAATCTACTCTTACTTTTTTGTTCATGATAAAATCCCAGCACCATCTATTTTTTGACTTCTATCTTTTGCATAAATTCTTTGATTATCTCTTAAATCATATTTCCAAATTGGTGCATTTTTCTTAAAATCTTCAACAAACTCATCTATTAACTCTAAAGCAACTCTTCTTTTTGGACTACAAACTCCAGCTATGTATGAGCTTTCATGATTTTTTACATCACCAATGCTGTGAGCCATAAAAACTATTGCATTTTTAATTTTTGCTTTTTCTTGCCAAGATGCAAACCATTTTTTCAAAATTGGTTCATAAATATCAAAAGATAGCCCATCAATATCATCTTCATCTCTAATAATTCCAACAAAAGTTATAAATGCACCATAATTTAAATTTTTATACTTTTCATACCAAGAGTTGTGAATATTTTCTATTGGTAAATCACCTTTGTGTATTTGTAAATCTTCCTTAAACATTTTAACCACCACAAACAGGAGGAAGAAGTGAAATTTTATCACCAGATTTTAACTCAAAGTTTTTTGAAAAAACTAAAGTATCATTTACGGCAACTGCACAAGTTTCAAGCCAAGAAGATATTTTTTCATCATTTTTCAAAATATTTGATAGCTCACTTAAATTTTTTATATCTAAATCTATACTCTCTTTATTTATAGGTCCTAAAAACTCTACTTTAACCATTTTAATACCTTCTAATTCTTTTTATACTATTATATCAGCTTTAATTTTAAAGACTAAAGGCAACAAAGCTATGATATTCTCAAAAATTGATTTTATAAACTTATTACCTTTTCACATTTATATCAAAAAAAATATAAAATCAAACCAACTTAAATCAAGTATTGAGTACAAAAAATCATATCCATCGAAAATTACAAATAGTTTTAAAAAAAGAAAAACTCACAGTGCTTTTATCTCTTCAATTGGTTCAAAAAATGAGAAGTTTTTGGATTTTGGAATAATTGCAAGAGATGAAGTTTTATCTGTATTAGTACTTCCAAATAGAGAGAAAAAAGATGATTTTCAATCAAAAACTTCAAATGCTCTTGCAAAAGTTTTAGAACTAGAGGGGGAAGTAATTATTGGAGATAAAGCCTTAAAATTTTATCATGATAATAAAGATGAAGATTTTATAGATTTAGCAAAACAGTGGCAAAATAAATATAACCTTCCTTTTGTATTTGCAGTTTTATGTTACAACAAATATGAAAAAAGGTTAAAAAAACTTACAAAAGATTTTGATAAAAGAAAAATAAAAATTCCTCAATATATCTTAGAACAATACTCAAAAAGAAGTGGTATTTCAAAACAAAATATCTTGAATTATCTTACAAAAATTGATTACGATATTGGATATAAAGAGAAACGTGCTTTAAAACTATTTTTAAAACTTACAAAAAACAAGGGGATAATTTGAGTATATTTGATGCAATTTGGTTAGGAATTATAGAAGGAATTACTGAGTTTATACCAGTATCTTCTACAGGACATTTAATAGTTTTAAGTGATTTTTTGGGAATTGAACAAAACAGTGTAAATAAGGCTTTTGAAATAATAATTCAATTTGCAGCAATCATGGCTTTGGTTTTTATTTATCCATCTAAATTTACATTTAAACATATAAATTTATGGATAAAAATTGCTATTTCGTTTTTACCTATAGGAATTGTTGGATTTATTTTTTCAAGTCAAATAAAAGCTATGTTTAGTATTGAGATTGTAGCTTGGATGTTTATTATTGGTGGAGTAATATTTTTAATTGTTGAGAAGTTTTATGATGAAAATAAAAAACATATCTGCGATGTTGAAGATGTGAGTTACAAACAAGCTTTATTTATTGGTCTTGCTCAAATAGCTGCACTAATTCCAGGAACAAGCCGTGCGGGTGCAAGTATAATTGGAGCTATGCTTGTAGGATTTAATAGAAAAGCAAGTGCTGAGTTCTCGTTTTTACTTGCTGTTCCTGTTATGTGTGCTACCACTTTTTATGATGTTTATAAACACCACGCAGAGATTTTACAAGATGGAAATTTTATAAACTTAGCTGTTGGTTTTGTGACATCTTTTGTTGTTGCTTATTTGGTAATCAAACTGTTTTTGAAGTTTTTAGAGAAATTTACCTTTGTAGCTTTTGGAATTTATAGAATTGTTTTTGGGGTTTTGATACTTTTGTTGTTTTAATTTTTTAAAATATCATCTACAATTTTTTCTATAGCATTTGGTTTAATAAACTCTTTTAAACCTATGCTAATCTTTTCTATATCACTATTTTTTAAAGAATCAAAAAAGTAGTTCTCATCTAATTCATCTTCATTTTGTAAAAAGCATAGGTTTTGCTCACACAAAGCTTTTGCATTATAGTATTGATGATTTTGAGCTGCATACTTAAATGGTATAAAAAAAGTTGGAAGATTGTTTGCACAAAGCTCAAAAAGTGTTGAAGCACCAGCACGGCTTACACAAAAATCAGCTTCATTCATTTTTTGTAAAATATCTTTTGTAAAATCAAAAACATCTGCATCTATATTTAATTTTTTATATTCATTTTTTACTCTTAAAAAATCATTCTTTCCAGCTTGATGAATTATTCTTATTCCCATTTCATTTAGTTTTGGTGCAACTTTTAGTGCAAAATTATTTATGGCAACAGCTCCTTGTGAGCCACCAAAAAATGCAATAGTTTTAATCTTTTTTCTAACTCTTGCATTTTGGAAAAATTTAATATCTACTGGATAATCTTTTATAGATGAAAAGTCATGAAAAGATGAGTATGCTTTTTTTGTATATTTTAAAGTTTTAGCATTTAATGCTCCGATTTTTGAGTTTTGCTCATGTAAAAAAAGATTACAATCTTTTTTTAAAATAGTTGCAATGCTAGTGCTTGCTGCACTAAATCCACCAACAGAAATAACTGTTTTAACTCCATGCTTTTTTAAAATCTTCAAACAAAAAATAGCTTTATAAAATATATTTAAAAGAGAAAAAAGCTTAGCAATTCCACTTTTATTTACAACTCCACTTGTATTTAAAAAAAATTTCTCTTTTAATCTATCATCATTTTCAAACCAAAACTTATCCTGCCCATAGCTTGAACCTATAAAAATAACTTCAAAACCTCTTTTTTTAAACTCATTAATAAAAACATCAGCAATTTTTAGATGACCACCAGTTCCGCCACCAGTTATTACAATAACTTTACTCATCTAATAATTATCCTTTGAGGTTTTTCTTTTATAATACTTTTTTGTGGTTCATACTTTTTCACAGTTCTACTAATTGAAAGTACTAATCCTATTGCAAATGAGCTTGTAATCAAAGATGAACCACCATATGATAAAAATGGAACAGCAATTCCTTTTATAGGAATAATTCCTGAAATTCCAGCACCATTTATTAAAAATGCAACAATAATCATAAGAGCAATTCCTGTTGTAAAAAGATGAAATATTTTGCTATCAACTTTTCTACTAATTGCTAAAATTCTTAATATAATCAACATTAAAATAGTAGTTATAAGAAATGTTCCAATCCAACCTATCTCTTCTGTTATACCAGCAATAACGAAGTCAGTGTGAACTTCACTTAAAAAACCAACTTTTAAATCTCCAAAAGAGATACCTTGCCCAAAAAATCCTCCATTGTGAATTGCATTTAAAGAGTGTGATACTTGATATGGTTCTGGTAAGTTTTTTATTCTTAAGTATTGCTCAAACGTTCCAGGTAGAACTGATAAAATACCATCTTGAACCATAGACCACCAAGAGTGAATTCTATTTATTCTATGAGGTGCTGCTGCTATTAGAACTATCATACCTACAATTGCAATAAGAATTAATGCAAAGATTATTTTTAAGGATCTATTTGCAAATATAATTAATGTAAGCATAATAGAAGTTAGTAATGCAACTTGTCCTAAATCTTTTTGTAAAACGGCAATTAAAAAAACAATAAAAATAAATACTAAAAAGTAAGGTGAAAGTAGTAATAAATCTCCAAAAAGTCCTTTTTTTGGTTGATGTATAACTTTTCTAAAAAATGACCAAGATAAAAAATATATAAAACCTATTTTAAATATCTCAACTGGAGACAAAGATATACCAGGAAGCCTAATCCATCTATTTGCACCACCTGAAGCAGTAACCAAAGAAGCTGGTAAAAAAGGCATTATAACCATTAGAAAAAGTCCAATACCAAAAAGGAACATCCCTGTTTTATGCATTATTTTATTTGGATTTAATCTTGACATCCACCACATTAGGTATATACAAAATATTCCAACTAAACCTTGTCTTAAAATATAGTGAAACTGTCCATAACCTAAAAACTCAACAGTATAAATAGTAAGCGAATATGAAAAAACTATGCTCACAATAATAAGCATAGAAACCAAAATAAACAAAAAGTAATCCGGTTCTCTTAGGTTTTCGCCTGTAGTTAGTAATTTAATCTTATTTTTGATATAATCCATGCTTTATTATATAACATTATGGATAAAGATGTCTTCAAAAAAATGCAAATAGATTATAAACTTTTAGAAATTAAACAAAAAACAAAGAAAATCTTATTTTTGCTTTTACTACTTTTTTTTGGAATTTTTATCGTACTCTTCTCTATATATAGAACTATTCATGAAAAAAGAACACTTCCTACTTTAACTGGTGAAAAGAGTGAATTAGCTGTTCGTGGAAATATTATTAGTGAAGATGGCTTTAATTTAGTTAGTTCTAAAAAAATATATAAAGCATCTGTTGATACAAGATATTTAAACCCAGATAAAAAAGAGCTTTTTATGATACTTTTTTCTATTTATAGTGGAATAGATTATAAAACATTGAGTGAAAAATTTAAAGAAGTAGATAAAAATCCTGGACTTTTAGTACTTTCATATAATATAGATTCAAGAGCTGCAAAAAACTTGCGAGAACTTGATATAAAATTAAATCAATTAAATGTTTTTGTACCAAGAAAAGGTGGAAGTTTAAGTTTAATTAGAAGATTAGAAGTTAGTGAAAGTGGAGAAAAAAGAACATTTTCGTATGATGATACTTTAACTCCTGTTTTAGGATATATTAAAAAAATAGAGTCACAAACAGGTAAAACAAAAGTAGATGGTGTAAAAGGGCTAGAAAGGTCTTACGATCAAAAGCTAAATGAGGCAAAAGATGGTATATTAAAGGGTTATAGAGATGTAATATCTTACATATATTTTGATAAAAATTCAATAATGGAACACAGAATAGATGGTTATAGTCTAAATCTAAATATTCCTTTGAAACTTCAAAAAAACAATGAAACAACACTAGATAATCACAAAATAAGAACAAAAGCTGATGAGATTTTACTTACAATCATGGAAAGCCGTACTGGAAAAATAATTTCAATGGCTAGTTCAAATAGATTTAATCCAGAAAATATAAAACAAAGTGATATTCCATATCTAAATGTAAATGCTATTGAGTATCAATTTGAACCAGGTTCTGTTGTGAAACCTTTGTCAATATCTTTGGCATTGGATAAAGGTGTTGTAAGAAAAAATGAGTATTTTTCAGCTTATAACCAAACACAGGCAAAAGGTGCTTATCCTTTTGGAAAATTTACAATAAAAGATGACCATGCATTTCCAAAAGGAAACCTTTCTATGGACGATATTGTAATATTTTCTTCAAATATAGGAACTCTTCAAATTGCACAAAGATTGACAGGTCCAGAGTTTTATGAAGGTATGAAAAAGTTTGGATTTACAAGAAAAACAGGAATAGATTTACCTTATGAAAAAAGAGGTGTTATGCCAAAGCTTTGGCAATTTTCTGTTGGGGACAAACAAAAAAGACCAAATATTTATAAAGCAACAGTATCTTTTGGTCAAGGTATGACTTCAACTTTTATTCAATTAATAAAAGCATATAGTGTATTTAATAATGATGGAGCTATGGTTACTCCACAAATAGTCTCTTATTTAACTAGAAACAATACTAAATATCAATCTCCATTTTTTCACGAACCAGAGCAGGTTATTTCAAAAGAGACAGCAGCTGAGATGAAAAGAATGCTTATAAAAACTGTTCAAGAGGGAACAGGAAGAAGTGCTAGAATAGAGGGACTTGAAATTGGTGGAAAAACAGGAACAGCTCAAATTGCAGGTGGAACTGGGTATTTGAAAAAATATATATCATCTTTTGTTGGTTTTGTAAATGATGATAAAGGAAATTCATATACTATTGGAGTTACAGTAATAAATCCAAATCCAATAAGACCACACTATTATGCAGCACAATCAGCAGTTCCAGTTTTTAAAGAGATTATTCAAAATCTTATAAAACTGAACTACTTATCCCCAAAAGAGGATATAAATTTAGAAAATTAAAAAAAAGGATATTTATGAGTACAAATAGATTTGGAAAAGAGTTAAAAGAGTATAGTTATACAAAAGAGGAACTTGCAAAATTTAATTATGCAAAAATTACTACAAAAAATGGAGAGATTTTAATAAAACTTTTCAATCAAGAGACACCAAATACAGTTGCAAATTTTGTAACTTTGGCAAATGATGGATTTTATGATGGATTAAATTTCCATAGAGTAATCACTGGTTTTATGGCTCAAGGTGGATGTCCTGAAAAATCTGGTATGGGTGGACCTGATTGGGCTATAAAATGTGAGGTTGATGCTCCTAAACAAAATCATAAAAGAGGAAGCCTTTCAATGGCACATGCAGGAAGAGATACAGGAGGTAGTCAATTCTTTATATGTTTTGTACCTTGCCCTCATTTAGATGGTAATCACACTGTTTTTGGTCAAATTGAAGTTATTCAAAATAGTAGTTTCAAAACTTTAGATGCTATAAAACAAGGTGATGAGATAATCAAAATTGAGATTTTAGAAGCTATATAATATATAAAATTTAAAAAAGATGAGTTTTTAAACTCACCTTTTTTTTAATCTTTTATTAGATGTTCATATTTTTTATCTGTTAAAAGTTTCATAAAAGCTACTAAAGCATCAATTTTTCTATCATTTTGAGCATTTGCTTTTAGCTCTTTTAGTGAAATTGTATCTTTAAACTCAGGTTCATCCCAAGGTTTTTTTGTTTCAGGGTTTAGAGTTCTCTCTTTATTATTATATTTATCATAAAATTCAACAATAGTTCTTAAATCTTTAAATACCCCATTATGCATATATGGCGCAGTAACTGCAACATTTCTTAAAGTCGGAGTTTTGTATTTTCCCAAATTTTCATCTTTGATTTTAATATTTGGATTTGCTGCTAAACCTAAATCTTTTTCCTTTATACCATTTTTTGCTCTTAATTCTTTATTTTCAGGAACTCCAATATTGTGAAATTCATAGTTTGTAAATGTTTCACCAGTTTTTCCTTCTCCTTTTAAAACATGACACGAGGCACATGAGTTGTTGTTATTTGAGAAAAATATCGACATTCCTAAATCTTCAAGAGGAGTTAAATCATACTCTCCTTTTAGGTATCTATCATATTTTGAGTCAAATGGTGAAAATTCATCTGTTCTTTCAAAGCTAGCAATTGCTTTTGTCATTGCAAGATATACATTTTCATCATGATTAAAAATATCTTTTCCAAATAGAGATTTAAAACTTTCTACATAAAAACTATTCTCTTTTAATCTATCAACTACATCTTTTTTACTTTCCATTCCCATTTCAATAGGATTTAGTGGTGGACCACCAGCTTGTCCTTCTAAAGAAGATTCTCTTCCATCCCAGAATTGACCACCTGTATATATTTTTTTATTTTCATTAAAATGAAAATCTGGAGAAAATTTTGCATAAGAAGCGGTTGGAGCTTGACGGTCACCTAAAGATTTTAAATCATCACCCAAAGATGCCATTTTTGAAACACCATTATCTCTATCATCTATAAACCCAGCTTCTGGATTGTGACAAGTTGCACAACTTTGAGTTCTATTTTTTGATAAATTAACATCAAAAAAAAGTGCTTTTCCTAAATCCTCTTTTGAAATACTATTTGATAGTAAGTTTATTCCTAAAAATATTGTTATTAAAACTAATTTTTTCATAAAATCCTCCTTTTTTTAATAAATTTATAAATGGTCTAAAATATAAATCTTTTACACTTATATATTCATGCATCTGATTCTTTCTAAGTCCAAATTTTAGAACTTTTACATCTTTTGAAAGAGTTAGTGTTCCAAAAATTCTATCCCAAATAGCTATATATCCACCATAATTTTTATTAAAATGCTTTTTGTCATGATGAATTTGATGCTGTTTTGGAGATAAAAACCATTTTTCTATAAATGAAAAATATGAAAATGGAACATGAGAGTGTCTTAAATTTGAACCAAAAATTGAAGAGATAAACACCAAAGCATTTACTCCAAAAATCATATATATATTTATTTTTGCACCAAATAAATATATAAAAATACCTGTTACAAAACCAACACTTAGTGCATATCTAAGTCCGAAAAGAAAATTTTCAACAAAATGAACTCTATAAAATGTAATAGGAGTTAAAACTTTTGCACTATGATGAACTTTATGAAACTCCCATAAAAATGGAATTGTATGTAAAAATCTATGTAACCAATATCTCGTAAAATCACTAAAAATAAAAATAGCTATTGTATAAAATATTGTAATTTGTAAATATGAAAAAGAGTTAAACTCTATAAATCCAAGATTTTGATGTAAAAATTTATTTGTAAAAAGTGCTACATTTTTTGCACTTAAAATCAAAGGAACAATTAAAAAAATATTTACTAAATTTGCTAAAAAAAAGTAAATATAATCAAGCTTTGCACTAGGATGTAACCATAATTTTGAAGATAGTATAACTCTTGTATTTTTCTTTGAAAAGTAGTAGTAAACAAAAGCCAAAAAAATTGAAGCCAACAAATAGAGCCAATAGACTCTTTTGTTTGGATTTGTTAAAAAATCAAATGCAAAATAGTCCAAGATTTAATCTCCGTCTGCATCTAATATTTCAGCTTTAAGTCCCAATTTATCAATAATTGTAACATAGTATAAATCATGAATTTGTGAAGCTAAATCAAAAAGTTTTTTTGCATTTGTAAAATCATCTTTAGGAAGAGATTTTAGCTCTTTTTTTGCTTCATCTATTTTTGAAATAACAGCTTCTAACTCATTTGTAGCATTTTTATCTTTTGCTAAATTAAGAAGATTTATATAACCTTCATTTGCAATCATCTCTTTTTGTGCATCTAAAATAGAATCTATAGCTTCAAAAGAGTTTTGACTTAAGAAATACTCTGCTCTACTATTTTTTACATCATTTTTATATTTTGTTGAAAAGCCTGCTGGATTTCCAATTCGCCACTCTTTTAATCTATAAGAAGATGCAACAAGCGTATTTATAAGCTTTGCATTGTCATCTTCTTTTATTATTGGATTTTTTAGATAAGTTTCATAAACAGTTTTTATATCTTCAAGATTTTTTATTATAGAGTTTAAAATTTCTTTTGTTATCTCTTTTTTTCTATCATTTAAATCTTGTGAAGAGTAAATTACATATTCCAAAGCATTTATAGTTTTAAATGAGTTTTTAAATAGTGCTTTTTTTACATCTGAATTTCCATCTATAACTCTTTGCATTTGAGAATTTAAATCCTCTTTTAAGTTGTTAAAAACATCAATATATCGCGGAGTATCCAAATAATCACTATTTATTTCTCCAGCAAGATAGTTTGCTTCAACTCTTTTCCAATCTCTTAAAAACTTTGTAAAGTTTTCATTATTTATCTCTTTTTGTAGTTCTTTTGCACTATTTATAGCACTTTGTGTATCTTTTAGTGCTACATTTTTTATAACACTTTTAAAGATTGTTTCATTTGCTAAAACAACTCCTGTTAAAAATAAGAATATTAAAAATATCTTTTTCACTATAACTCCTCTAAAAATTTAATTAGTTTTTCTCTTTGGTTTTTATCTAAATTCATATATGCTTCGCGACTTTGGTTTGCCTCTCCACCATGCCATAAAATAGCTTCTTCAAAACTCCTAGCTCTACCATCATGAAGAAGCCTAGGTCTATTTTTTGTTATTTTTTCATGTAAAGAAATTCCCCAAAGTGGAGCAGTTCTCCACTCTTTCTCATTTGCTTCAAATTCAACTCTTCCATCAGCTAAATCTTCACCCATATCATGAAGTAAAAAGTCTGAAAATGGAGAAACTTCAAAACCTAATTTTGTCTTAAAGCTACTTATATGACACTTTGAACAGCTAAGAGCTTCAAAAATAGCAAATCCTTCTTTATACTCTTTTGTATTTTTATTTGCACTGTAAGTTTTTAGATTTCTTAAATAATAAGTTATTGCTTCTAATCTTTCATCTGGAAGATCTATAATATCTTTTGCTTTTGGAGCTTCTAAACACTCTTTTTGGAAACTTGTGCATTTTTTGTTTGGTTCAATTGTTGTTGTAATTCCAATATCATTTGAAGCTGCAAATGCAACTTGCTCTTTTAGTTTTGCAACACTAGCTTTGTGAGTATATTTTCCAAGTTCATACTTTTTTGAAATTGGTGAATATACAAAATTTGCTTTTCCGCTTATTCCATCACCATTTTTATCATCAATATCTTGGTTTTTTAAAATCTCTTTTTCATATATTAAATCTATCAAAGCCATACCATTTAAACTTTGAGCTAGCCTATATGAAATTACACTATTTTTTTTGAGTTCTCCATAATTTAGATTTTCTAAACTATATTTTGGTTTTTGTAAAATAACAGTTTCCCCATCTGGGAATTTAACCTGAATATCTTCAAAATCTATTTTAATATTTCCTTCAAAAGGAACTCCAAAATTACCATTAATAGCTAACTGTTCTCCATAAACAGACTCTGGAATAAATCCTTTTTTCTTTAAAATATCTTTGTCTTGAAAGCTATCATCTGATTTTATTGACAATCTTGCAATTAAAGCTCTTGAAGTTAAATTATCTTTAGTAAAAAGTTCCCCACGACCATTTTTTGGGTGGCAAGAGATACAACTATTTGCATTAAAAAGTGGTCCTAATCCATCTCGTGCAGTTGTAACACTAGGTGCTTTTACCCAAGGAATATTAAAAAAGCTTCTTCCTAACATAAAAATATCAGTTTGCTCATTATTTAAACCATCTATTGGTTTTAATAATAGTTTACTATTTTTGTCATTTGATATATAGTTATTTTCAAGATTAAATGCAAAAAGCCCTATGCAAAATATTGCAGTAAGGCTTTTTACAAATATAATCTTTTTTATAAGTTTCATTTACAGTTTTGTCTCTTCAGGGTCTGTAACATCATCTGTTGTTAGTTTAATATTATTTGCTTTTGCAACAGTTATCATCTCATCACCTAGTTTTCTTAGTTCGTTTTTAAGTTTTACTAAAACTTTTGCTTGTGGATGTTCTGGTTTTATTTGGTAGTCAAAGTGAGCTTGAGTTTTAGCAATTTTATCTACACTTTCTATTTTTTCTTCAATATCACTCATAAGTTTTAAAACTCTATCTTTATCATCTTTGTTTAATGAGTCAAGTAAAGATTCTCCATATTTTTTACCATTATATGTAGAAGTTAAAATATTTTTAAACCCTTCATAGTTTTTTACTAAATCTCTATGAGTATTATCCGAGAAACAAGAGTGTTCATCTTCTTCGCTAGGAGTTAAAACAGCAACAGCAACTCTTTCATTTGCAAGCTCAGATTTTATAAATACTCCCATTCCAGCAATAATTTGTTGCATTACCTCTTTTTTATCTAAATTTTTATTTTTTTCTTTACCTTTTAATTTTCCTAAAAGAGCCGCTCTATAAAGTCCAGCATTACCTTTAATCTCTTTTTCCCAAGCACTTGTTACAACACTTAAATCTTCAACTAATTTTTGTGTAACAACACTTAAATACTCCAATCTTCTTTTTGCATCTTTGTCTGTTGTAAAGTCCAAAATTGGTCTTAAACCAGCTACCATTGCACCGTTTGTAATTTTATCTTCTAAGAAGTTATTATAATCTTGGTCTTGTCCCCAAAGCAAAAATTCAATAGCATGGTAACCAGTAGAAACATTTGCTTCTCCACCATTTTCATTAAGTTGTGTTAAAGCTTCAACTGTAATTTTTGTAACATCAACTTCTTTTGATTCTTCACCACCTGGGTTAAACTTTCCAACACTGTCAATAATATTTCCAGATGTTCTTTTCCCATCTGCATCAATAGTATAATCAATCATATTTTCATCAAGTGGCCAAGCATTAATTTGTCCCTCTAACGCACCATAAGTTTCTGCTATCCAACCATCTTCAGCATCAATTGGACCATTTGTAAGTCTAAAAATTTCAGTACTTCCATAAGATTCTCTTGATTGTAACCAAGCTTTTTTTGCACTATCAAGATTTTCTTTAGTTGGATTTGCAACAAATTTATCAATAGAAACTTTTAAATTTTTTGCATCTTTTAGTGCATCTGTATAGTTGTCAAATGCTATATTTGAATAGCTTTCAAGAAATGTTAAGTTTTTTGAAATATTAGAAGTTGTCTCATTTTTTGAAGTAACAGCACCCGAACTTATAGCTAAAGCAGCAGCAATTGATAAAGAAACTAAAAGCTTATTTGTAAATCTCATTTTAAAATCCTCGTAATATTAAATTTTTTTAAAATTAAATCTAAAAAAAACTTTGAGTTTACTTAAAATGATAATAATTATCAAGATATTAAAAAAGAGATTTTATTCCTTTTAAAAGCTCAATTTTTTGTGCATCATCCTCTTTTTTTAAATATTTATCTAATTTCTTTTCTAAAATATTTTTTATTAAATCTTGTACATCTACTGTAATTTTAGGATTATTTAAATCATCTTCAAGTTTTACAGAAAATATATTTTTATTTAGATTTACATCTAGTTTTGTGTCTATTGTATTTTTATTAAAATCTATAAAACTATCTTTTGATTTAATATCACTTTTTTTAGATGTTAAATTAAGATTTGAGTATATTTTTTTGTTATCTAATTTACTAGTTATAGTTCCCACTTCAAATATCTCTTTGCTTAAATCTATTTTTGTAATATCTTCTATTTTTTGTATAAAGTTATTTTTTATAAAGTTACCATTTGTAACTTCAATATTTATATTTCCAATTTTTGAGACAATATTGTAATTTGAATCTAATGATAAATTTGAGTTAAAAAATTCATCTTTATTTAAAAGATATAAAAGTTTTAGAGAGTTTGCATTTTTTAACTTTAAATCCAAATTATCATCTAAAAGTACAAAGTTTGCAACACCACCAGCAATATTTGAATTCCCATCTATTTTTAGAGTTTTTTGATTTTTATTTATGTTACCAACTACTTTTAAATCACCATTTAATGCGATATTTATAAACTCTTCAATTTGTCTTAAATTTAAAATATCTAAAAAATAGTTAGAGTTTATATCTTTTGTAACTAAATCAATAATCAAATTTTTCATATCTAAATTTGCTAAATTCGAATTTAGTTTTATATCACTTAAAACTTTTGTATTTTCTAGTTTATTTAAGCTTTTTAAATTATAAGTTATAGTCTGCTTTATAGGGAAATTAAACTCTTTTTGAATAATTTCATTGTTTATTTTTCCATCGTTTATATCAAATGAAAAATCACCATTAAATAAATCACTACTATTTTTTATTAGTTTTGTTTTTAAATTTAGTTTTCCAAAGCTATAAAGAGGTTCATTTAAAAGTGTCAAAAGTTCATCTATATTTGCATTTTTTATATCCAAATCTAAGCTTTTTATATAAGATTTATTTAAATTTATCTCATATTTTGTTGAGCTGTTTGCTACATTTGAAGTTCCTATTATTGTACTTAGTCCATCTTTTGTAATTAAATCACCACTTGCTTGCAAAGAACCTTTTAACTCTTTTTGTACAAGATTATTAAAAATCGATAAATCTTTTATATCTATTTTATAGACAAATTCTCCTTTTAAATCAAATAAAGAGCTAATTTTTCCATCTATTTTTATTTTAGAATTATCATTTATATTTGCAACTAAATTTATCTCATTTGTATTGATTAAAAAAGTATCAAATTTAAGTTTTAAATCGTTTTGTTTTTCATTAAAACTATTTTCAATATATTGAGAAATAATACCGTTTCCACTTTTTGTAAAAAAAAGCATATAAAATATTCCAAAAATAAATAGAACTAAAACGAGTAGTATTAATAGAAATTTTTTCATAAATCACTTCCAAAAGTTTAAATTCCTTTATCTTACTTTTAGTTTACTTAAAATATAATCTCAGCCATCAAAGTACTTTGTAGGGATACGCAAGCCGAACAGACTTTGAAAATATTTATAAGGATTTAAGATGAAAAAAATCGTTCTTTTAGTACTAGCTTTCGCTGGTTTTGCATTTGCTGCAGATGCTGCAGTTGCAAATGAGACTTTAAAAGCATACTCTGTAGTTGCTGCTGGAATTGGACTTGGATTAGCTGCTCTTGGTGGAGCTATTGGTATGGGTAATACTGCTGCTGCAACTATTGCTGGAACTGCTAGAAACCCAGGTCTTGGTGGAAAATTAATGACTACAATGTTTATTGCACTAGCTATGATTGAAGCACAAGTTATTTATGCGCTTGTTATTGCTATGATCGCACTTTATGCAAATCCATTTTTAGGGTAAGCTTTTAAATCTAACCAGATTTAATAAAAACCAAAAGGCTTGAGATTTTTATCTCAAGCCTTTTTTATTTGTAGTAAAAATTATCATCTGGCAATTTCCCACCTATTATTTTATTATCATTTTGGAGTAAGATATTAAAGAAAAACTCTAAATCTTTTTTACTATTTTGAGCATTTATATTTTCAAATTTAATATAATCAATTGAATCAGCTAAACCATTAATTTCTAACATCGGTAGTGCTTTAACTACAAGTTCACTAGCCTCTTTTTGATTTGTTTTATACCATTTTATAGCTTTTTCATACTCTTCTAAGATTTTAGTAATTAACTCCTCTTTTCCTTTTGTTTCTCCAATAATTGCTAATCCTGCTTGTGGAATTTTTGGTTCAACTTCAAATAATCTTCCCCAATCTTTTTGTAAATCAACACTTCTATGTAGATCAGGGGCTATTAATTTAACAGGAAAAGAGCCTGTTTTTCTCAATGCAATAGAAATTGCAGGTTCTGCTAAAAGTGCATGATCTGCTCTTCTTAAAATTAACATTTGCATAGCATCAATAGGTGTTGCAACATAGGTTAATTTATAATCTTTTTTTATGTCAAGATTTGCTTTTTTTATAAGTGCTTGAAAAATAATATCAGGCATATCAGCTCTAAATGGAATAATAATTTCTTTATTTTTAAACTCTTCTATAGTTTTTAAATTTTTGTCTCTACTTACAAGTCCCAAAATTCCCCAAGTTGAAACATTTAATAACTTCAAATCTATCCCTTTGTTGTATAAATTTGCAGCTACATTTGTAGGAAGAGCTATAAAATCAACCTCTTTTTTAAGTATCAATGCTCTTAGCTCATCAGGATTATTCCAAAGTTTAAACTCTATTTTTTTTCCAATATCTTTTAGAACATTTTGTTCTATCATATACAATATTGGGTGTGATACACTAGCTATTGGTCCTGCTATTACTATTGTATTTTCATCTTTTGCAAATAAATTTAGTAAAAGAGAAAATATTAAAAATGTTTTTTTCATAAATAAATCCTTTTTATTTTTTATTATCTTTTAACCTTTTATTCCATCAGCTCTAGTTTGTAGCAGAAATGGAAAAAATATTTTCATATATATAATAAAAGGAATTGCCCAAATAATTGAAGATAGAATATATAAAGCCATACTATATTCAATATAAAATGGTATAAAAGCTCTCATAAAAGTTGCAATAATTATTAACATTAAACCCAAGGTTAAAGCCCAATTTGTGAAAATTTTTCTTCCTGTATGAATCGTTGATACTATAATCATAATTACATAAAAAACCATTCCAAAACTTCCTGTTGTTAAAAAATGTCTAAAGTGGTTTGTGATATTTAATTCAAAAAGGTAGTTAAAACCTAAAAAGAAAAATCCAATAGCAGTTATAGAAATTGTAGAGATTATATACAAAACGAAAGGTTTAAATAAAATATTATTTTCTTTTAAAACAAAATCGTTTAAAAGAGCAAAAGTTGCTGAACCACAAGCAAAACAAATATAAGCTAAAGTTGAATTATTTGGAAAAAAGAATTCAACAAAACCATATAAAAGTAGACAAAAAATAGCAAGATTGTATCTAAAAGATTTTGCTAAAAATATTTCATTTATATTTTCTTGATTTAATAACTCATTTATTGACTCCATACTAACTCTTCTTAAGGCCAATAGAATTAAAACCAAAAATAAAATCATAGATAAAAGAAGAATTCTATATGAATCTATTTTTAAAACTTCTGCTTCGCTTAAAAAAAAGATAGTTTGAATAATAACTATTGAAACCATAGAATATGCAAGAGAAGTATGCCTTTTATTTCTATCACGAAAAGCTGGAATTGCTGCAAGATATGAGATATAAGCTGTTAAACTAATATTTATAAATCCTGTAAAAAATATTCCAAAATAGTCAATAAACCAAAAGCTAAATCTTCCAAAAACCCACCAAACAACTATAAAAGCTAAATGTCTTCTAACTATTGGAACAACTCCAGAAAAAAGCTCAGGTAAGCCTGTTAGGAAAAATGCCACTATCATAGCAGTTCCAACTCCGAAAATCATCTCATAAATGTGCCAATTTAGAGTATTTTCTATTGGAAGATTTATATATCCTGCAAAAACAAAAGCCCATAAAATAATACTTAATACAATATATGGAGCAAGAAGAAGGAAAATAGGGCGAAATCCATATGCCAAATAGATTGGGAAATCACCTTTTGGATAGTTTAAATAGTGAGAATTGCTCATTTTAACTCCAATTCAAAGCTAGAGATAATATCTTTATCTTTTAAAATCTCTGCGGTTTTACTATATACAAATTCATCATCTCTTTTTTTTCTTGCTTCATTTATAGTAAATATTTTTTTGATATGACCAATTGGCTGTGCTTTTAAAACAATTATTTTATCACTTAGTTTTATAGCTTCCATTAAATCATGAGTAATAAAAAGTACACTTAACTTCTTATTTTCTATATTTTCTATCAATAAATTTTGAAGCTCTTTTTTAAGACCTATATCTAAAGCTGAAAATGGTTCATCTAAAAAAAGCAAACTAGGATTTACAACCAAAGCTCTAGCAAATGATACTCTTTGCTTCATTCCACCACTTAAATCTTTTGGAAATTTAGAAAAATCGCTCTCTTTTAAGCCAAATAAAATTGCAATATTTTTTGCTTTTTGTTCTGCTATTTTTGTTTTTTCACCTTTTGCCTTAAGAACTAAAGCAATATTGTCAATCACATTTTTCCAAAGCAAAAGTCGCGGTTCTTGAAAAGCAAAAGTAGATGACAAAAAACTATTTTTTATCTTTCCCGTATCAAGTTTTAAAAGTTTTGAACAAAGGTGAAGTAGGGTAGTTTTTCCTCCACCACTAGGTCCAACTATAGATACTACTTCTCCTTTTTTTAAAGTAAAATTTATATCTTTTAAAATCTCTTTAAAGCCAAAAGAAAAATCAACATTTTCTACAATAAGTTCTTCTACAACTTTTTTGTTAGCTATTTTCTCCATAGTTCAAGCTCCTTTTTGATTGGTTCTAAAACTATATATTCTATCAAAAGAAGTGTTCCTATCATAATAGCAACAATAGCTAAAGCTGTTGATGTTTCAAGCTGACTTCTTGCTATTGCTAAACTTGAACCTAATCCATCACTTGTTGCTAATAGTTCTGCCATTATTACTATTTTCCAAGACATTCCTAATGCACTTATATATGCTGGAAAAATATATGAAAAAATATGAGGAAAATATATATCAAAAAGTTTCATAGAAAATGGTAAATTAAAGCTATCTGCCATCTGCTTTAAATCACCTTCAATAGTTCTAGTTCCTTGTAAAGCACCTACAAAAACAATAGGGAAAGAGGCAATAAATACCGTGAAAATAACTGTTGTATCACCCATACCAAACCAAATCATAGCAAGTACTATCCAAGCAATTGGTGGCATTCCCAAAAGAATTGTAACTATTGGACGGCTCATAATAGATGCAGTTACAAAAAGTCCTGAAAGAAGTCCCAAAATAGAGCCAACCAAAATAGCTAAACCAAAACCACTTAATGCTCTTTTTAGAGTTATTATAATTTCATTTTGCATTGAGCTATCCTGTAATATAGAACTCATTGCTATAAATGTATCTTTTGGGCTAGGAAGAATTAAATCTCCATAAATTTGATGCCCAAAGTCCCATAAAGCAAAAAAGAGAAATATTGAAGCAATAGATGCCCATCCTCCCCAAAGATAAGATGGGAAATCTTTTAAGATTTTAATAAAAAATTTCATTTTCTTTCCATAATTTAAGATAATTAGAATTGTATTATAAAATGATATTAATTATCATTGAGTTTGGTCAAGAAAATAGTAATTTTCTTTAAAATAGCTTAAGTTTTTTTAAATAGAATAGTAATTTATCAAAAATTTATCTACAGTGACACAACATTTACATAATTTTTGGATAAACTTGAAATCAAACTTTCAATTTTAGGAGTATTTATGAAAAGAAGTATATTTGGAATAGCTGCTGCTGCAATACTTGCAACTTCAAGCTTTGGTGCTGATTATGTTATGAAGATTAGCCATGTTGTAAGTTCTAGTACGCCAAAAGGTATGGCTGCTGATTTCTTAGAAAAAAGAATAGAGGAGCTAACTGCTGGAAAAATTGATGTTCAAGTTTTCCCAAACTCACAATTATATGGTGATGCAGATGAGATGAAAGCTTTGGCTATGAACAATGTTCAATTAATTATGCCAAGCTTATCAAAATTCCCATCTATTGTGCCACAAATTCAACTATTTGATTTACCGTTTCTTTTTAGAGACAAAGAACACTTATATAAAGTTATGGATGGAGAAGTTGGAGCAAAACTTAAATCTTATGTAGATGCAAAAAAACAGATGATAGCATTTGATTATTGGGATGCTGGATTTAAACATTTTTCTAGTAGTAAAAAAGCTATTATAAATCCAGAAGATGCAAAAGGTCAAAAATTTAGAATTCAGTCATCAAAAGTTTTAGAAGCTCAGTTTAAAGCTGTTGGTGGAAATCCACAAATTTTACCATTCTCTGAAGTTTATTCAGCACTTCAACAAGGTGTTGTTGATGCAACTGAAAATCCTTTATCAAATTTTTATACAAAAAAATTTAATGAAGTTCAATCTAGTCTTACTTTAAGTAGCCATGGTTATTTAGGTTATTTAGTTGTAATGAATCAACAATTCTGGGATAAATTACCAAAAGATTTACAAGAAAAAGTTTCTATTGCTATGAAAGAAGCAACAGAGTTTGAAAGAAAAGCAACGGCAGAAGATGATGCAAAAATTATGTCTGATCTAAAAAAATATGCGGCTGAGTCAAAAAGACTTGAGATTTTTGAATTAAATGACACACAAAAAGCAAACTGGAGAAAAGTTATGGAAGGTATTTATCCACAATTCTACGATGTGATTGGTGAAGATTTAATCAAAAAAGCTATTGATACAAAATAAGTAAAGCGGAAAAATGAGTAAATTTTTTAAAATTATTGATTTAATAGTTGGTACAATAAATCAAACAATAGCAGTCTATGGAATGGTATTGGGAGTTTTATTGGCATTTATTAATGTAGTTCTAAGATATGTCTTTGATATGAGTCTTCCGTGGGCTGCTGAACTTACAAACTATTTATTTATATGGTCGGCACTTTTTGGTGCTGCCTATGGCTTTAAGCAAGGTGCTCACATCTCTATTACTTTGGTAATAGAGAAGTTTTCACCTTCTGTTATGAAAATGTTTTTGCTTTTTGCAAATTTCCTTTCTATTATTTATCTTCTTATGATTTCATATTTTGGTTATAAACTGATTTTGATGTTGATGGATTTTGGTGAAATTAATGTAGATTTACAAGTTCCCCTTTGGATACCGCAATTAGTTATTCCGATTGCATTTTTTTTAGCTGCATATAGAGTTGCTGAAAAACTTGTAGAACTTTATAGAACTGATGCACAGAATATCAAACTATTTAGTGAACATGAAGCTATAATAGAAGAGATTAAAGGAGAAAATAAATAATGGTTATTGCAACACTTTTTATTTTACTTTTTGGTTTGATGTTAGTAGGAGTTCCTGTAGCTGTTGCTTTAGGAGCTAGTACATTAGTTTCTGCATTTTTATTTACAAACAACGATTTAATGGGTATTTCATCTTATATCTTTGATGGTTTAAATAAATATACGCTTATGGCAATTCCTATGTTCGTTTTAGCTGGTTCTTTACTTTCAAGGGGAAGTGCAGCAACAAGGATTATAAATTTTGCTAAAAGTTTAGTTGGGCATCTTCCAGGTGGTTTGCCAATTGCTGCTATTTTAGCTTCTATTATTTTTGCTGCTATTAGTGGAAGTTCACCTGCTACAGTTGCTGCTATTGGTTCTGTTATGTATGGAGCTATTAAAAGTGCTGGATATAATGAACAATTCGCTATTGGTACAATTACAACTTCTGGAACATTAGGAATTTTAATTCCACCATCTGTTGTATTTATAGTATATGGTGTTAGCGCTGATCAATCTATTGGAAAACTATTTATGGCTGGAGTAATTCCTGGTCTTATGATAGGTGGTATGATGATGTTAGCAACATATATACTAGCGAAAAGAAGTGGATTTAAAGCCGAAAAAATGGCTAGTTTATCTGAAATAACTAAAGCTTTTAAAGATTCTTTTTGGGCTTTATTAATTATTTTTGTAGTTATTGGAGGAATTTACGGTGGTATCTTTACTCCAACAGAAGCTGGAGCAGTTAGTGTTATGTATGCATTTTTTATCTCTTTCTTTGTTTATAAAGATATAAAATTAAAAGATTTATACAAAATTGCACTAGATTCAGCTCAAACAAGCTCAATGATTTTCTTTATCATTGCAAATGCTATGATTTTTGCACACTTCTTAACAGATGAGCAAATTCCTCAACAAATTACTCAAATGATAATAGATGCAAATGTAAGTCCTTTAATGTTCTTATTAATTGTAAATATTTTACTTTTAGTTATGGGACAATTTATGGAACCTAGTTCTGTTGTAATGATTACAGTTCCTCTGCTTCTTCCTATTGGAATGGCTCTTGGAATTGACCCAATTCACTTGGGAGTTATTATGGTTGTAAATATGGAAATAGGGATGCTTACCCCACCTGTTGGACTTAATTTATTTGTTGCAAGTGGAATAACTGGATTATCCATGGGACAAGTTATAAAAGCTTCTATACCTATGACTTTAGTTTTACTTTTTGGATTGGTTTTAATTACTTATATACCAGCTATATCTCTATGGCTTCCAAATTTAATGTTTGGATACTAAAAAGTTTAAACAATATTAAAATAGAAAACTGAAAATAAATTTTTCAGTTTTCTTATAATTTTATTGTAAACCTAGCTCCATCTTCTAAATTTTCTACAAATAATTTACCTTTCATACTTTTTTCTAAAATCATTTTTGACATATAAAGCCCAATTCCCATCCCTTTACTTTGAGGTTTTGTAGTAAAATATGCCTCAAATATTTTATTTATTGGCTCTGTTTTAATTCCACCTGCATTATCAGTTATATACAAATATATATTTTTTTCATCAAACTTTGCTTCAATTTTTATATATGGATTTTTTATATTGTTTTCAACTAAAGCATCTTTTGCATTTTTCAAAATATTTAAGACTACTTGTTGAAGTTCATTTAAATAGTTGTTTAAAACTAAATTTTTATCAATATCACATACTATTTCTATATTATTATTTTTAAACATATTTGAGCTAATTAATAATATATTTTCTATAAGTTCATATAGATAAAATCTCTCTTTCTCTTTTGTTGGTGAAAAGAATCCTCTAAAATCATCAATTGTATGGGACATATATTCTAAAACTTGTGTTGCATCTTCTATTTTCTTTTCCATAATATTAGTATCTAAGCTTTTTGTATCAAATTTCAGTTTTATAAATATTAAAATAGAAGATAACTCTGTTAATGGTTGTCTCCATTGATGGGCAATATTAGAAATCATCTCTTCAAGAGATTTATTCAAAACTTTTAACTCTTTTTCTTTTTCAACAACTTTTTGTTTGTAGTTTTTTAAAATTTTATAAATCTTATTTGAAATAAGAGCTAGTGTAAAAATTGCAATAATTAAAAAAATTAAAAATAGAATAATATTTTGTAATATCTGCTTTCTTATCTCCTCTTTTAGTTCATCTTTTTTTATTTTTAACTCATTTTCAATATCATCAATATAAACTCCAGCTGCAATTATCCAGTTGAAATTTGGGTAATATTTGAAATATGAGAGCTTATATTGAAGATCTTTGCTATCTGGTTTTTTATATGAATATCTTGTATAAGATTCTCCATATTTTTTTATATTCTCTAAAAACTCTTCTCTAAATTTTTTTCCATTTCCATCCTCTTCATTTGTAGAGATATCTTTGCCAAATAGATCAGGTCTATTTGGATTTACCAACATTTTTGCAAAATCATCTCCGCCTTCAAAATTTAGAACTTCATAAACGAATATATAGTTACTACTATTTTCTTCAAATGTAAGATTATTTAAAAAATTAATTGTATATTCTTTTAGATCATCTTGGCTTAAATTTAAGTTTTTAACGTTGTAGTCTAAAATATCCATTACCATCGTTATTTTCATTTTTAAAGCATCTTCTATTTCAATATAATAATCACTCTTATATTTCAAGAGTTGTTTTTCAAAATTATCTTGTGTATTTTTTACATAAAAAAATGATATTGCTAAAATCATAGATGAACTTATTGCAATAAATATAAATAGTATGGTTTTTAATAGATTTTTTTCTATATTATTATTCAAAATCACCTCATTAATTAAACAGTTTGCTATAATATCATATCTTTACTAATATGGATTTTTATAAAATATGAATAATTTACTAAAAAAACTTCGAGCATTTACAATCTTATATGTTGAAGATGATAGAGGAATAAGAGAAAATTTCGAGGAGATTTTAAAGCACTATTTTAAAGAAGTTTTTGTTGCAAAAAATTCTAAAGAGGCATATGAAAAGTATATTTTAGAAAAACCAGATTTATTAATGACTGATATAAAGATGGAAAATGAATCAGGTATTGATTTAATAAAAAAGATTAGAGAAAATGATAAAGATATAAAAGTAGTAATAACTTCTGCATATACAAATTTGGACTATCTTTTAGTGGCAACTGAACTGAACTTAATAAAATATATAGTAAAACCTATCACAAATGCAAAATTAATTGAGGCATTTGAATCTTTTTTAAAATCAAATAACAATCAAAAAATATATATGCTAAAAGATAATTGGTATTTTAATAGTCAAAAATCTATTATCTCAAATGATAATGAAGAGTTTGTTTTAACAAGAAAAGAGATTTTATTTTTGGAGCTTTTAATATCAAAAAAATCAGTTATTTCATATGAGGAGATTTTTAATCATATATGTGATGACAATATTTTAATGAGCCAAAATGCAATGAGACAATTTATAAAAAATCTTAGAAAAAAATTACCTTTGAATTACTTGAAAAATATTCAAGGAGTTGGATATTATATTGAGATTTAGATTTTAATATTTTAAATCTCAATTTCACAAACAACTTGAGCATGATCACTTTGTTTTAGAGTTCCATTTTTATTTTTTTGTAAATGCTCATCAAAAACTTTATGATTTTTTATACTATTTTCTAAATCTTTTGATACGAAAATAAAATCAAGCGTATTTCCGTGCCCTACAAAATAGCTTGTAGGTATTCTTTTGAAACCTTTAAACTCAGGATGTGGGTTATAAACTTTTTTTGGAGCAATATCATAACTATCAAAAAGTATAAAATCATCTTTTTTTAACTCTTTTATATAAAATCTCTTATTTGTCAAAGCATCAATAGTTATTGAAAACTCTCTATCATTTAAGTCACAAAGTAAAATTGAGGGTAACTTATCTTTTTTTATATCGAAGTGAAGTGCTTTTACTTCATTTAATCTTTGTTTAAGTGATAGTGAATAGTTGTTTTTTAGAGCAATGTCAAGTTTTAATTTTTTTTCTTCAAGTGTTGAATCTTTTGTGAATTTATACTCAAACTCATTTAATCTATTTGATTTTAAGTGAGCTACATATACATTTATCTCTAAATCATTTTTTAAAGATAGTGTTGCTTTTATAGGTTCTCTAGCAAAAGTAAAATTATCACTTTTTGAAACTTTTTTAATCTCTTTTATTGGAAATTTACTTGCTAAGGCTACTGTTGTTGTTTTATAAACATTATTTTTTTCATCTAATTTTGGTTTATTTGATACAACAAACTCTTTAAATCCACACTCAAAAACTAACTCTTTTAACTCTTCTTGTGAAAAAACTTCTTGAAAGCCTACAATATCACAATCTATTTTTAATAATTGCCCTTTTATCCAAATTTTTTTCTCTTCCCAATCTTCTTTTGTAAACTTCTCTTTTTTTGTGTAAAATGAAAACTCAGGTGAACAAAACTGAAAAAGGTTAAAAGTAGCAATTTTTATTATCATTTATTGTATAACCACACAGTTTCTTCCGTTTTTTTTAGCTTCGTAAAGATTATCATCAGCTACTTTAAATAGTTCATCAATATTTTTTAACTCATCAGCTTGTTTAAAATTAACACCTATAGAAGTTGTTACATATTTTGATACTTTATTTCCTGAATGTTCAATTTTAAGATTTTCAATATCATTTTTTATAGCTTCCGCAAATTCAGAAATTCTATTTTTTTCTAAGTTTACAAGTATTGCAAACTCTTCACCACCAATTCTAAAAGCAAAGTCACTAGCTCTGTTTGTTCTATTTTTTAATACTTTTGAAATTTCTTGTAAAACAAAATCACCTTTTTGATGCCCATAAGTGTCATTATATTGTTTAAAAAAATCAATATCTAAAACCATTAAACAAAGATGTTTATTCTCCCTTTTTGCTCTATTTATCTCTTCTTCAATTTTTGAATTAAAAAATCTTCTATTATAAAGTTGAGTTAATTCATCAGTAATTGATAGATTTTGAAGCTCTTTTTCGAGATTGTTTTTATTTTCCAAAGTTTCATTTAAATTATTTGCAAGAATTACAAATTCTGTATAAGTTAATTTTTCTGTATCTATTTTTTTATTATCTAAAGATGCTTTTGAAAAAGCTTTTACTAAATTATTTATATTAATATTTATAAAATCTCCTATTTTTTTTGATATAAAATATATACCAATTAAAATAAGTAGAAATACAATTATCATTGAAGTAATTTGATTTCTGATATTTTGATAAAAAATTTCTTCTTTCTTTTTTAATTCATCATTAATTTCATCCAAATAAACTCCACAACCAATAATCCAATTATACTTTTCATATTTTTTTACAAAAGAAATTTTATCAAACTCTTCATTGCTATTTGGTTTTTTAAACTTATATTCAAAAAAATCACCATTAGGATTTTTTGCAGTTTCAAGTTGTTGATTAAATAGTTCAGGAAATGGATGAGGCTTTGGCTCAACTCTTTTTCCTTCAAAAATTAAAGTATATCCATCTGTAGTATTTAAAAAAGAGTAATTACTGTTTTCATATTTTAGAGTATTTAACCAATCTAGTATCTCTTGTTGATTCTTTTTGATTAGTTCATCTATATACTCGCCTGTTCCAATATGCCAATCAAAAGGTTCAAAAAGTTTTATATATGATATTTTAGAATATTGAAGATTATCATTTGAGTTTGGTTTTGTAAAGCTATTTGTCGTAAATCCCTCTTTTTCCTCTTTTGCTATGTTTGCTTGAATTTGTATGATAGGTTTATTATTTGAATCTTTTAAATCCCAAATATCTACATATTTATCAAGAGTTATTTTATTAGCAAATAATATACCTTGACCTTTGTTACTATTTATAAAAAAATAGTTGTTGTGGTCTTTAAATTTAAAATTATTTAAAGATTGTGCAATTAAATATTTTATTTCATCTTCAGTTTTTGTTTTTTTATTACTTTTATAAATATCCATAGCTAAGGCATAAGCTTGATTTACTCTATCTTTTAATCTATCTTCTACAGTTTTTCTTAATAACTCTTCTTTATATTGTAAAAGTCCATAAATCATTAAAACTTCATTTCTAACTTCTCTTTTTTTCTGTTCAGTAAACTCGAATTTATATTGATTTAGATCATTTTCTAAATTATTAAATTGAAAAAAAATAGATACCAAAAATACTAATAAAATTGAAAAAAAAGCAACTAAAAATATAAGTTGTGTAATAAATTTTGATAAGTTCAATTTTAACCTTTTCGTTTATTAAGTAATTGAATTTTATCATAATATACATTATTATTTGTTTTATATTAAGTTTGCGTTAATTTAAAATTTAAATATTGTTAAACTACTTATGTAATAATTTCATATATCAAAAAAAAGGATAGAAAATGAAAAAAATTGTTTCAAGTTTAGCATTAGCTTCAATATTAGTAAGTGGTTTGTACGCACAACAAGGTGGAGCAAATTCTGATTTTAGAAAAGATGCTCAAAATTGTCCTATGAATCAAAAAGATGGTAAAAAAATGTCAAAACAAAATTATGGTATTTTAGGAATGTTTTATGAGCTAAATTTAACAGCAGATCAAAAATCAAAAATAGATAAAATAATTAGTGAAAGCAACAAAAACCAAGAGCTTCCTTGTGATGCATTTACTAAGGATAGTTTCGATAAAGATAAATTTAGTAAAATAATGAAAGATAAAAGAGAGAAAAATCAAGAGTTACATGCAGATTTAATTGATAAAGCTTATAAAGTTTTAGATTCAAAACAAAAAGAGCAATTAAGAACTTTACTTGATTTAAGAAAAGAAAAGATGAAACAAAGATTTGAAGACTAAAAATTAAAAAAAGAAAAGAAGGATTACCTTTGATAAAAATTGCAATGATAGAAGATGATTTAGAATTAGCAGAGGTTTTATCTTTGTATTTAAAGCAGTTTAATATTGAAGTAGTAAATTTTGAAGAGCCATTTTTGGCTCTTTCTAGTTTAAAACTACAAAAGTTTGATTTACTAATTTTAGATTTGACTCTTCCTGGAATGGATGGATTAGATGTTTGTAAAAGAGTTGTAGACGAGTTTCATATTCCAATAATAATTTCAAGTGCAAGAAGTGATATAAGTGATAAAGTAACGGCTTTAAAACTTGGTGCTGATGATTATTTACCAAAGCCTTATGACCCAAGAGAGTTAGAAGTAAGAATAAGAACAATTTTACGAAGATTTAATAAATCAATAGAAAAAGAGGAGTTAAATATTAAAAAAACTTTTGTGTTAGATGAAGAAAAAAAAGATATTAGTAAAGATGGATTTTCTATAAAATTAACGGCTGCAGAGTTTGAGATTTTAAGTTTATTTATAAAAAGAGAAGGATTTATTGTTAGTAGAGATGATATTTTTGAAAACTCTGATATTTTAAATAGTGATTATGAAAGTAGTGGTTCACTTGCAGTTATAATAAATAGAATAAGACATAAAATAGAAGATAATCAAAAAGAGCCAAAATATCTTCAAACAATTAGAGGAATGGGATATAAATTTGTACAATGAATAAAAATTCAATAATATTTTCCACAACACTAAACTTTCTTATAACATCTGTTTTATTGATAATCTCTTTTATATTTTTATTAAGCCATGAAAACTTCAAAAAAAATGAACAAATCTTTGAAAAATATAAGCCAATAATAAAAATGGTAAGTGGTAAGAAATTTTATTTTGATAAAGATTTACATAAAAACTTATTAGACATTAATTATCAAATATTTGATTATAAAGAAGAAATAAAAAATATTCTAAGTAATAATAAAAAAATGATTTTTGCAAGATCAAATAAACATAATGAAACTTTAAAAATATTTGAAATAGATGGAAAAATTTATCTTTTTTTTGAAAAATTAGATAATCAAATTTTAATAAAAGATTTAGAAAGCAAGAATTTTACAAATAGTTTTTATACTATTTTTGTATTTGTTTCTCTTTTAATTGTAATTACAATTTTGTATATAAATACTCTAAAAAAATTACTTCCACTAAAAGAGTTAAAAGATAAAGTTATAAATTTAGGTGATGAAAAGTTTGATTTTGACTTATTAAATAGTAGAAGCAAAGATGAAGTTACACTTTTAGCAAATGAGTTTAAAAAGAGTGCAATAAAACTTAAAAATATAAAAGAGTCAAGAAATATTTTTATAAGAAATATTATGCATGAACTTAAAACTCCAATTACAAAAGGAAAATTTCTTTTACAACTTGAACAAAATGATGAAAATATTCAAAAACTAAAGATGGTTTTTAATCGTTTAGAAAGCTTAATAAATGAATTTGCAACAATCGAAGAACTTATTTCACAAAATAGAGTTTTAGAAAAAAAGAGTTATTTCTTAGAAGATTTATTGGATGAAGCAAAAGATATTTTGATGATAGATGATAATTGTGTTCAAAATTCTTACGAAAATATAAAATTAAATGTAAATTTTAAACTATTTTCAATAGCTATAAAAAACTTAATTGATAATGCAATAAAATATTCAAATGATAAAAAAGTTGAAATTTTAACACAAAATGAAGATATATTATTTGTAAATAGTGGAAAAAAACTAGAAGGAGATTTTGAAAAATATCTTGAACCTTTTTATAGTAAATCCTCAAATGAGTCTTTTGGTTTAGGTCTTTATATTGTTTTTAATATTTTAAAGGCAAATGGATATAATTTGCTTTATAAATATGAAGATAGTAAAAATATTTTTACTATCAAAAAAGGATAAATAATTTTTGATATAGCTATTATTGGAGCAGGTGCAAGTGGTTTGATGTTTGCTTCAAATTTGGATAAAAAAAAGTTTAAAAATATTTGCCTAATAGAATCAAATAACAAAATAGGTCAAAAGATAAAGGTTTCAGGCGGAGCTAAATGCAATATTACAAATGAGTTTGTAAGTGATAATAACTATTTAGGAGATAGAACTTTTGCAAAAGAGATTTTAGAAAATTTTTCAAAAGATGATTTATTAGCGTTTTTAAATAAAAATCAAGTTTTTCCAAAAATTAACCCTAAAATTGTTAAAGGAACATATTTTTGTAACTCTAGTCAAGATGTTATTGATATGTTCGCTTTAAAAACTTCTCATATTAAAAAATATTTTGAAACAAAAGTTTTGGATTTAGATTTTAATGATTTTTTTACGATTCACACATCAAATGGAAAAATAGAGTCAAAAAAAGTTGTAGTTGCAAGTGGTGGATTATCTTATAGCTCTTTAGGAGCTTCGAGTTTTGCTTTTGATATAGCAAAAAAATTTAACCATACAATTAACAAATTAAATCCAGCTCTCGTAGGTTTTACTGTTCAAAAAGAACAGTTTTGGTTTAAAGAGCTATCAGGATTATCAATATTTGTAAATATTTTTGTAGATGGCAAAGATGGAAAAAAGAAAATTGAAGGAAATCTTCTTTTTGCTCATAAAGGATTTAGTGGACCAGCTGTTTTAACATCTTCTTTATATTGGGAAAAAGGAAAAATTCAAATAGATTTTTTACCAAATATGAAATTAGAAAGTTTTTTAATTGGAAATAAAAATATTTCAACTGCACTTCCTTTACCAAAAAGATTTATTCAAGAGTTTTTATCTTCAGTAGATTTAGAAGATAAAAGTTGTTCAAAATTAACACAACAAGATTTAGATAAATTAAAACTTCTAAAAAGTTATGAATTAAGTCCTGCTGGAAATTTTGGTTTTACTAAAGCTGAGGTTACAAAAGGTGGTATTGATACAAATGAGATAAATCATAACTCTTTTGAGAGTTTAAAACAAAAAGATTTATATTTTATAGGAGAGTGTTTGGATTTAACAGGAGAACTAGGGGGCTTTAATTTCCAAATAGTATTTTCTCAAGCTTTTATTTGTGCAAATGACCTAAATAAGAATTAAGTTATTTTTAGATACTTTTCAAACAATAATAATACAAAAGGGGATTGTTTTATGTTCTTTGGAAACAAAAAAAATGATATTTTGATAGAGAGTTTAAATAAAGAGATTTTAGAGCTTAAAAATAGACTTGAAGATAAAGATAATGAATTGAAAAATTTGACTAATTCAAACTCTTTAAAACTAGAAAATATTATTAAAAATAAAGATGAAGAGATTGAACTTTACAAAGCTATCTCAGCTTTTTCACAAGAAGAAGGTGTTGTAGTTTTAGATAAAGATGGTAAAGTTTTTTTTGTAAATGATTTATCAAAATCAAATATAAAAGATTTCTCACAACTAGTAAATGCTGTTAAATCAAATGAAGATAAAGTAATTCTTGAAGAGTGCGAAGCAAAAATTTCTGTAAAAAATTATAATAACTACAATATTGTATCTTTGGTAAAAACATCTATTCATGATAACAAAGAAGGTGGACTTTTAGAGCGACATAATAAAAATATGACAAGATCTTTAAGTGATACTCAAACTACATATTTGGAACTTTTAAAAGAGCTTCAAGATATGCAAAAAGAGTCAAAAGAGACTGCTGTTGGTTCAACTCAAGGTTTAACACTTACAAAAGAAGTTGTAATTGATACAGATAATTTATACAAAGAGATTGCAAGTGAAAATGAAGTTGTAGAGTCTTTGGTTTCAAAAAGTAAAGATATTGCTCAAGTTATAAATATTATTCAAGAAATAGCATTTCAAACAAATATTTTAAGTCTAAATGCAGCAGTTGAAGCTGCAACTGCAGGAGAAGCAGGAAAAGGTTTTGCCGTAGTTGCACAAGAGGTTAGAAATCTAGCTAGTAGAAGTGCAGATGCTGCAAAACAGATAAAAGATGTAGTTACAACTATTCAAAAAGAGACTGAAAAGATAAAAGAGAGTTCAGATACTGTTACTGCTGTTGTAAATGAGACAAAAGGAAGAATTGAGTCTTTGAGTAAATTAATGAATACATTCCAAAAAAATTCAAATAGAGCTGTTTTTGAAGTTGAAAGTATCTCAAATAAAATTTTTATAAATCTTGCAAAACTTGATCATGTTATTTATAAAAATAATTTATATCAACTAATCTTTGGTAATTCTCATAACTTCAAACCAGTTGATCATACGCAGTGTAGATTAGGGCAGTGGTATAATACAGGACTTGGTAAACAAGAGTTTAGTTTCACACACTCTTATAAAGGATTGGATAATCCACACTCAATTGTTCATAAAGAGGCAAATATTCTTGCAAATGAGTGTTCTGGAAATGATATATCTTGCTCAAAAGAGTTAATTGAAGATAAAATTGATCTTGTTGAAAAAGCAAGTGAACAAGTGTTTATATTTTTAGATAGAATTCTTGAAGAGAAAAATGAGCAAGTTATGAAAGAAGCTGCAAACAAATTATTCAACGAGGAGAAGTAATATGAGTAAAAAATATTCTATCGCAGTAATAGATGATGAAGTAGAAATTTTGGATATGCTAAGTAGATTTCTAAATAGAAATCCAGATTTTAGTGTTCAAACATTTTCAAATCCTGTTTCTGCTTTGAGTTCAATAAATAATAGCACAAAATATGATTTAGTTTTACTCGATATTATGATGCCACAGATGAATGGTCTTGATGTTTTGGAAAAATTAAAAGAGATAAATAGTAATCAAAAAGTTATTATGATGACTGCTTATTCAACTTTGGATAAAGTTTTAAAATCTCATAAAATAGGTGCAACAAACTATGTTATGAAACCTTTTAGTTCTCTTGATTCATTGGAAAAGAAGGTAATTGAAGTTCTAGAAGCTTAAATATGAAAAATAAAAACCTAATTTTTAGGTATTTTTTATATTTTATTTTATCTTTTTCAATATCTGTTTTTGTAATAAATTGGTTTAAAAATAGTAGTTTTGAATATATTATAGATGATTATAAGCACGAGACTTTAACTAAATATAATAGATATTATGAAGAGTTGATTAAAACAAGTGATTTTATATATTTTAATGGATTTATAAAAAACAAAAAACTAATATCTATCTTACAAAAAAATGATGAGGATAAGATAAAAGATGAGCTCTATTTTGAGTTTGAGCCAGAGTTTTCATATTACAAAACTTTAGGAATACATGATATTAGTTTTTACTCTATATACAATAAACCAATACTAAACTTTCAAGATATAAATTTTGATGATAATTTTAATATACAAATTACTCAAAAAGTAGTAGCTTTAAAAAAAGAGGTTGTTGCTATAAAATATAGTGAAAAAAATAGCATGATTTTATTTTCAAAACCAATTATTGATGAAAAATTAAATTTACTAGCAGTTGTAAATTTTGAGTTTAATTTTAATCAAATTTTAAATAAGTTAAATTCAAATTCAGAATTAATATTTGAAAAATTTGTTTCAAACTCTTCTGATATTGAAGAAAACAAACTTTTTGTTTTAATTCCAATTTTTGAATTAGAAGATAAAAAAACTCTTTATATAAAATCAAACTTATTAGAAAAAAATGTAAAAATAGAAAAATTAAATAATTTTTATACTTTTTTGACTATATTTTTTGGCTTTAGTTTTGCAGTTATTATTTTTTTACTCTATAAATCAAAAGTTCAAGAGTTTAGAAATAAGCTTTTAAAAATTAGTTATGATGATTTATTATCTCAAGTAGATAGATATGTTTTGAAACTTGATACTGATTTGGATGGAAAAATTACTTTTGTAACAAAATGTTTTTGTGAAATATCAGGATATTCTAAAGATGAGATTATTGGTAAAAATGTAAATATTTTAAGACATCCAGATATGTCACAAAACTTTTATAAAAACCTTTGGAAAGAATTAAGAGCAAAAAAAATATGGCAAGGTGAAGTAAAAAATATAGATAAATTTGGAAATACATATTGGGTTAAAACGTCGTTGTTTCCAAAATATAATGAGAAAAAACAACATATTGGATATTCTTCTATTAGAACAGATATAACTTCAACAAAACAACTTGAAAAAACAAATAGATTGTTAAAAGATGACCTATCAAATAGATTAAATGATTTGAAAATTCAAGATGAAAAAGCTTTGAATTCTTTAAAAGTTGCACTTATGTCAAAAATTTTGGATAGCTTTTCACACCAATGGAAAGCTCCAATATCAAAAATATATTTCGAGTTATTAAAACTAAATAATCTTGAAAAAGATTTTGACATCTCAAAAATAGAAGAGGTAAAAAATAGTATTGAAACTGAATTAAGAGATTTATCTGATATGTTAAATGAGACAAAAACTCTGTTTTCTTCAAGACAAAATATGAGTTCAAATCTTTTTGATATTGTAAAAAGTATATCAAAAAAAATTGATAATTCATTGATTGAAATAAGATATGATTTTGATGAAAATATTAAGCTAAATATTGCGCATAATGATTTAAAAAATATTATTTTTAATATTGTTTCTACTATTTTAGATTTTGTAAAAAATTACTCTTTGGAAAAAAGTATTGTAAATATTTCACTACAAATAGAAGAAAATTCAGATGAAATAGTTTTAAAAATTGAAGATAATATAAAAGACATAAGAAAAAAAGATTTTCTGGAACAGCTTTTAAACTTTAAAGATGAGCATAAATTTGATTCAAAAATATATTTAGCGAATCTTTTAGCAGATAAAAATCAAGCTATATTTTTATGCAATATTTTAGAAAGTAGCACAAGTTACTATATAAAATTTAAAAAGGCAAAAATATTTTGAAAACTTCATTTTATATAAAACTTTTTGGTGCATTTACTATTTTTATTGTGATACTTTTACTTCTTATAAATATTGCTTTTAACAACTTTTACTCAATGTATAGCAATAAAATAGAGGTAAAAAAAGTTGAATATATTTTAGATACTCAAGCTAAAAAATTTGAAGATTATATAAAAACTTATACTGAAAAACTTTTGTTTATAGAGCCCATTTTATCAAAAATAAAAAATGAAAGTGAGCTAAAAACTATTGTAAATGATAGTTTGTTTCAAGATTTAAATATTGCAACTTTTAGAGTTGTTGATTTTGATTCAAAAGAGAGTTTAAAACTAATAAATAAAAATAAAAAAGATAACTACTTTTCGCAAAGATTAAAATCTATATTTATGGAGCCATATTTTAAAGAGTTACAATCTTTAAATAAGTTTGATATTTTTAATTATTGTGAAGATGACGAGAATAATTTTTTAAATTTCTCAATTAGAGGTGAAAATAAATTCTATATCTTAAAAGTTGATTTAAAAGCTATTTTAGATGAAATTTCAAGCTCTTACAATAAGAAAATACTAATCAAAGATACAAATGGCAATTTTTTAGATAAAGATATGATTCAAATTCCAATTGATGAATATATTTATAAAAAAGTTTTTATAAAAAATGATAAGTTTTATACTTTTTTGATGGATAAAAGTATTGATGAAAAAAATAGTTTTATAAAAGATTATTATAAAGTTGTTGTCTTTGTAATTTTTGTTTTAGCTTTAGTTTTGGCATCTGTTTTTACATATATTATAAATAAAGAGAATAAGAAAATAGAAGATGAAAACAAAAAATTAAATTTTGATATAGTAGAAAATTCTCTTGTGTTAAATGAAAATCAAAAAATCATGAATGAGCATATTATGTTTATTCAAATTGATAAAGATGGGATAATAAATGAAGTAAGTATTGCTTTTAGCGATTTCTTAGGATATTCAAGAAGCGAACTTTTAGGACACAGCTATAAACTTTTTGTATTTAAAGATATGAAGCAAGTTTTTAAAAAAGCTGTAAAAAATGAGTTAAATAAATCAACTTTTGAACTAAGAAATGTTCAAGGAAAAAGAAAAAATTTAGAGAGTTTTTGGGTAGATATTTTCGTTGAAGAGCAAATTGAAGATAATAAAACAATTGCTTACAATATAATATGTCAAGATGTAACTGATAAAAAAAGAATTTATAAGTTATATAAAGATTTGAATCTTAAAATTGAAGAGTATGATGCTATTTTTGAAAATGTTCATAGCGGTATTGCATTATTGAATTTAGAAAATAAATTTGTTAAAGTTAACAGTAAAATATCAGAACTTCTTGGATATTCGCAAGAGGAGATACTTAAATTATCACCAGTTGATATAATTAGTAATAGTTCAAAAGAGTTATTAGAAAATATGTTAAGAGATATTGCTGATTTTACAAAAATATTAAAAATTGAAAAGATATTTATAAAAAAAGACAATACTCCTATACATCTTGAGCTATCTTTAATTTTACTTGCAAAAAAGGCTAGAATTATTTTTATAATAAACTCACTAGAAGACAAAAGAAAGCTTCAGGAATTAAATCTAAATCTTGAAAAAAGAATCAAAAAAGAGTTAGAAAAAAGTAAAACAAAAGATAAAATCCATTATCAAGAACAGTTAAAAAGCGCAAAATTGAGCTATATTGGAGTTTTATCTGCTGGAATTACACATGAAATAAATACACCTTTAACATATGTAAAAGGAAATTTAGAGCTTATGCACTACGATATTGAAGCTCTTGAAAATTCAGATATAAAAAATAGAATGTTGCAAGATAGTAAAAAAATAAAAGAGGGTTTAAACAGAATTGCAAATATAGTCGAAAGTATGAGAGAAATTTCTCATTCAAATGAAAGTGAAAAAACAGATTTTAATATATATGCGACTATACTTACGGCTTTGACTATGGCACATAATAGAGCAAAACATATTAGTAAAATATATTTAAATGGTGAAATTTTTGATATAAATAATATTGACAACAATAGATTTATTTTTATGAGTAATATTCAAAAACAAAGAATTGAGCAGATTTGGATTATTATTATAAATAACGCTCTTGATGAATTAGTAAAGATAGAAAACTATGAAAATAGAGAGCTTAAAATTGATATTTTAGAAGAGAAAAACAGTATTCTTGTAAGATTTAAAGATAATGCTGGTGGATTAAATAAAGAGATACTAAAAAAACTTTTTGAACCATTTACAAGTTCTAAAAGTCAAGGTGGAATGGGAATTGGTCTATCTATTGCAAAAAAAATAATAGAAGAGCATAATGGTAGTATAAAAGCTTACAATGAAGATAATGGAGCACTTTTTGAAATAAGGCTCAAAAAAATAAAAGAGGATAAGGTTTGAGAATAGGGTTTATAGGTGATATAGTAGGTCGCCCTGGAAGAAAGATTATAAAAGATAGTTTAAAAACTATTAAAGAAGAGCATAAAATAGATTTTATTATAGCAAATGGTGAAAATGCAAGTCATGGTTTTGGACTTACTATTGATAGTTCAAAAGAGTTGTTTTCTAGTGGAATTGATTTAATTACAGGTGGAAATCATAGCTTTGATAAGAAAAAAGATGTTCAATATTTACATGAAAGTGGAAATGTTTTAAGACCAGATAATTATCCAGATGGTGTAGTTGGAAGTGGTTTGAAAATATGTGATATAAAAGTTGAAGAAAGAGATGAAAAACTAGCAGTTATAAATCTTATGGGACAATTTGCAATGCCTTTGGTTGAAAATCCATTTAACTGGGCTACAAAATTAATAAAAAATTTAGAGGAACAAAATATTAAAAATATTTTTGTAGATTTTCACGGTGAGGCAACAAGTGAAAAAAGAGTTATGCTTATGATGTTTAAAAATAAAGTTAGTGCAATTTGTGGAACACATACTCATGTAGGAACAGATGATTTACAAATTTTTCAAAATACTGCATATTTAACAGATATTGGATTAACTGGATGTTATGACAATGTTATAGGAATGGATGAAAAAGCACCAATTAAAAGAGCAACAACTGGAATTGGTAGCCACTTTGAGGTTCCAAATTCTTGTAAAGCAATACTTCAAATGATGGTAGTAGATATAGAAGATGGAAAAGCTATCAACTCTTTTAAGATAAAAAAATATTGTAATAGTAGCAAATTGCATATTAGTGACGCAATAATTATTTAATGATAGTTTAGATAAAATCAAAGAATATTCGTTTAAAAAAGGCTTATAAAATGATAATAATTCCTCAAACAAAGGGTGGGGTAGGTAAATCTACTGTTGCTATGCAAGTTATTGCTCCATATTTGTATAAAAAACATGGTAAAAAAATCACTTATATAGAAATTGATGATGAAAATAATGATTCACAATCTTTTACAAGAACTGAAATAGTAAACAAAAGAATGCTAGGAACAAATAAAATCACAGAACTAGATGAACTTATATTGATGGATGATAAGCATGAAGTTATTGTTGATGTTGGTGGAAATAAAACTTCAAGTTTAGTACTTGATGAGATAAAAAAAGTTGGAAGTTTTGGAAATGTTAAGTGGATCATTCCTTTAGGAGATGGTGAGCTTGATGGGAAAAATGCAATTGCAACTATGAAAAAGATTAAAAAAATAGAGAAAAATCCAGAAGATAATATTATTTTTGCTCTAACACGATCTATCTCTATGGAAGAAGATTATTATAATGAGCAATTCATAAACTTTTTTGGACACAAATATCTTGATTCAAACTCTGTTATTTGTGATTTTGTAAAAGATCCAAAATATTTTCCAGTTAAAAATGATAAGATTATCACAATGAGCAGATACTTAGGAAGTACAGTTTGGGAAATGGCTTACAATAACACAGATTTTGCTAAAAAAGCTATTGAAGCAAAAGAGTTAGGAGATGTTGAAGCCGCTAGAAAATATCTATTTTTTAGAAGAATACAAACTGAAGCAAAAGATTATGTTTTAAATACTTTAAATAAAATATTTTGTGATTTAGATAAATGGATAGAGATTAAAAAATGAGTGAAATGAGCTTTAAGCAAGCAAAAGAACTTGTTGAAAGAATGGAATTTAGCGAAATTGCAATTAGAACATCAATTGATAATTTGGAAAAAGCATCTTCTAGTTTTCAAGAGAGTTTAAAACTCCAAGAAGATGTTGTAAATAGGCTCCCTTATTCTGATAAAAAATTATCAATTATGAAAGTGGCAGTTGCTTTAAATATTGGTTTAATTATTGGTATTTTTATAGGAAAATATCTTTTATAATAAAGTGTAAAAATATATACAAAATAGGAAAAGTTTAGATGGAAAAACAAGAAAAAATAGTATCAATGTTTAATAATATAGCCCCAACTTATGATAAAGCAAATAGAGTTTTATCAATGGGAATAGATAAAAGTTGGAGAGATAAAGCTTGTAATAAGACATTTGAATTATATGGTCAAAAAGAGATAGAAAAAATAGTTGATGTTGCTTGTGGAACAGGTGATATGATAATTTTTTGGAAGCAAAATGCAGGTAAAAAAAATATTACTTTAAAAAATATTGTAGGAATAGACCCAAGTGTTGGAATGATGGAAGTTGGAAAGAAAAAACTTCCAGAAGTTGAATTTATAGAAGCTTTTGCAACATCTATGCCACTTGAAAATGAAAGTGCTGATATAGTATCAATCTCTTATGGAATTAGAAATGTAGTACAAAGACAAGAGGCTTTTGTAGAGTTTGCAAGAGTTCTTAAAAAAGGTGGTTTAGTTGTGATTAGTGAATTTACAAAGAATCAAAAAGAGACACCTATTGATTATTTAACAGCTTTTTATATGGATAAAATTTTACCAGTTGTTGGTGGAATAATATCAAAAAACAAAGAGGCTTATAGATATTTACCAGACTCTATTGATGAGTTTTTAACAACATCAAATTTACAAAAAGAGCTAAGAAATGCTGGATTAGAACCAATATACACAAAAGCATTTTCTATGAAAATTTCTACACTAATAATTGCAAAAAAAATCTAAATGAATCCAATTAGTGTAACTACTTTAAATACACAAATAAAATCTCTTTTAGAGACAACTTTTATGCAAGTTTTTGTTTCTGGAGAGATTTCAAATCTAGTTATTCACAGCTCTGGGCATATATATTTTTCAATCAAAGATGAGAGTTCAACAATCTCTTGTGTGATGTTTAAAGGTAATACAAAATACTTAAAATTTGAGTTAGAAAATGGACAAAAAGTACAAATAACTGCAAATATTACTGTTTTTGTTCCAAGAGGAAATTATCAACTTCTTTGCACTAAAATTGAGCCAGATGGAATAGGAAGTTTGGCTTTGGCGTATGAGCAACTTAAAGTAAAACTTCAAGCAAAAGGTTATTTTGAACAAAGTATAAAAAAAACTCTTCCAAAATATCCAAGAAAGATTGCGATTGTAACAAGTCCAACAGGAGCTGCTATTGAAGATATGAAAAAAGTTGCAAGTGCCAGATGGAATTTAGTTGAGTTAATACTTATTCCAACTCTTGTTCAAGGAGCTGGAAGTATTGAAGATATTGCAAAAAATATAAAAATCGCAGATAGTTTAAACTGTGATATTATAATTGTAGGACGAGGAGGGGGAAGTATTGAAGATTTATGGTCTTTTAACAGTGAACTTGTGGCAGATGCAATTTTTAGCTCAATTACGCCAATAATTTCTGCAGTTGGACACGAAATAGATTATTTAATAAGTGATTTTGTAGCAGATATAAGAGCTGCAACTCCATCAAATGCTATTGAGATTGCACTTCCTAGCCAAAATGAACATCTTTTATATATAGATAGTTTAATTGAAAATTTTCAAAAGGTATTAAAGACAACTTTTGAGAAAAAAGAGCAAGAACTTAAGAATTTAAAATTAAGTTTTGAACAAAATTCAATAAACTCTAAATTATTTTTTGTAGAGTCACAAATAAAACTTTTAAAAGAGCAGTTTTTTCAAAGTTTAAATCAAAAACTACAAATTGCTTCTAATATTTTGGATAATTTAAAATCAAATTATTTTTTAAATAATCCAGTAAATAGACAAAAAAATGGTTTAGTTGAGTTGAGTAAAAATAAAAAGCTTATAAATTTGGATTTAGTAAAAGTAGATGATATTGTAGAGTTACAATCTATTGATATAATTGCAGAGTGTAAAATAATTAGTTTAAGTAAACAAAAGGTAAAATAACGGCAATTTGCTTGCTAAAATATTGAAATAAGGGGATTAAAATGGAACATAATCATGAAAAAAGTGTTACTCCAAATATAACTGAGTTTATGACATTTGAATTAGGAAAAATGAAATATGCTATTGAGTTACCAAAAATAAAAGAGATATTGACTTATCCAGATAATATTACTATTTTACCAAATACTTCTGATTGGGTAAAAGGTTTGATTAATTCAAGAGGAGAAGTTGTTCCTATTTTGGATATTAGAGTTAAGTTTAACACAGGTCCAGCTGTTTACGATGTAAATACTTCTATTATTATAGTAATTACTGAAGATAAAAGAATGGTTGGAATTGTAGTTGATTTAGTTGATGATACACAAAAAATAGATACTTCTATGCTAGCTTCAGTTTCTGAAATGGGTTCTGGAATTCCTGCTAGATACCTAAAAGGTTATGTAAGAGTAGAAGATAATAAAATGCTAGTTATTATGGATATTGAAAAGGTTGTTTGTAAAGAAGAGTTAGAGGATTAATTTTATAATCCTCCTCTTTTAATTTTCTAATCTTCTATTGTAATTTTGTTTATTTTAACATCTTCCAAAGGTTTATCACCAGCACTTCTTCCATTTGTTTTTACATTTTCAATATCTTTTACAACATCTTTTCCACTAATTACATATCCAAAAATTGTGTGCATCCCATTTAACCAGTATGTTGGAGCTGTTGTTATAAAAAATTGACTTCCATTTGTATTTTTACCTCTGTTTGCCATAGCTAAAATAAATGGTTTATCAAAAACTGCATTTGGTGCAAACTCATCTTCAAAAGTTTTATTCCAAATAGATTCTCCTCCAGCTCCTGTTCCAGTAGGATCACCACCTTGAATCATAAATCCTTTTATAACTCTGTGAAAAATTTGCCCATCATAGTAGCCTTTTTTTGCTAAACCAATGAAATTTTCAACAGCCTTTGGAGCTAGTTTAGGTTTTAATTCTACTTTTACAATACCTTTTGATGTATCAAAAATAGCAATAGGATCTTTTTTTGTATCTTCATTTGCAAATAAAAAAAGTGCAAAAGATAAAAACGCAAATATAATCTTTTTCATAGTTCTTTCCTTTAATTTAGTTTTATAATAAATTAGTATAGTATAATAGCTTTGAAAAAATAATAAAGGATTTTCTAAATGACTTTTGAAATGTTATACAGCAAAATTCATAGAGCGACTGTTAGCGATGCAAATTTAAACTATGTTGGTTCAATTACTATTGATGAAGAGTTGATGAGAGCTAGTAATCTTAGAGTTGGGCAAAAAGTTGATATTGTAAATATTAATAATGGTGAGAGATTTCAAACTTATGTAATAAAAGGTGAGTTTGGCAAAAAAGATATGTGTCTAAATGGTGCAGCTGCAAGAAAAGTAGCTATTGGTGATAAAATAATTGTAATAGCTTATGCAACATATAGTGAAGAAGAGTTGAAAAATTATAAGCCAACTGTTGTATTAGTTGATGATAAAAATAATATAGAGCTTATTACAAATGAGCTAGTAGGAAGTGATTATGTTTGATGGAATTGATTTAAAAAATTTAAATCTTGGAGATATGATAAATAAATTTCAAGATATGGCAAAAGAGCAAGAAAAAAACAGTGCTTCAAATTTATTTACAGCAAAAGCTGGTGGAGGAATGGTCGAGATTTCAATAAATGGAAACTCTGAAGTTGTTGATTTGAAAATTGATGATTCACTTCTTGAAGATAAAGATTCATTACAAATTTTATTGATATCTTGTATGAATGATATTATAAAACAAAGTGAAGAAAATAAAAAAAGAATGGCTATGAGTTTGATGGGAAATTTAGGTGGATTAGGAAATTTAGGTCAAAAATAGATGAAAGAACTTTTAGAAAAATTTGAGAATTATTTACTTAATAATCTTCCAAAAATAGATACTTTTCACCCATATTTCGAAAATGCTATGCAAGATATGTTAATAGCTGGTGGAAAAAGATTTCGACCAATGTTACTTTTAAGTGTTGTACAATCAAATAAGCCACTTTTAGTTGAAAATAGCTTAAAAGTGGCACTTGCTGTCGAATTTTTGCATACATATTCTTTAATTCACGATGATTTACCATCTATGGATAATTCTGATTTAAGAAGAGGTTTTACTACAATACACAAAAAATATGATGAAGTAACAGCTATTTTAGTTGGAGATGCTCTAAATAGTGAGAGTTTTAATCTAATAGCAAATTCATCACTTCATAATGATGTAAAAATAGAACTAATTAAACTTTTGGGTGAAAATGGTGGATTAAATGGTATGATTATTGGTCAAGCAATAGATTGCTACTTTGAAAAGCAAATATTGGAACTTGAAAAGTTAGAGTTTTTACATACTCATAAAACAGCAAAGTTAATAGCAGCAAGTTTAAAAATGGGTGCTATTATTTCAAATTATGATGAAAAGATACAAGAAGAGTTATATAATTTTGGCTTGGATATAGGTCTTCTTTTCCAAATCCAAGATGATATTATAGATGAACTTGAAAGTAGTGAAATTGCTGGAAAAACTACAAAAAATGATAGTTTGAAAAACTCTTTCGTAAATTTATTAGGGCTTGAAGATGCTTTAAAAAGTGCTGATAATTTAGCTACAAAGTGTTTAGAAACTATGAATAGTTTTGATAAAAATTTAAAAGATTCACTTTTAGAACTTCTAATAAACTATATAAACAGACATAAAAAATACAACTCTTAGTATATTTGACTAAAGGTTTATTGACAAAAAAGAAAAAATTGTATAAAATTTGGCACTTGGAATTTACAAGTGCTAAATTCTAAGCTACAAAAGAAAATTAATTATAAAAACAAAGGAAAGAAAATGAATTTTAAACCACTAGGTGAGAGAGTTCTTGTTGAAAGAACAGAAGTTGAGAATAAGACTGCAAGTGGAATTATAATTCCAGATAATGCTAAAGAAAAACCTCAAACTGCTAAAGTTGTTGCTGTTGGAAACAAAGTTGAAGATATTAAAGTTGGAGATACGATTGTGTTTGAGCAATACAGAGGAACTGAAATAAAACTAGATGGAAAAGATTATCTAGTTTTAAATATTGAAAATATAATTGGTGTTATGTAATTATAAATTTACGTAACTTGAGTTTTACAAATTTAATAAATTAAAATTTATATAAAATAAAAAGGAAAATATTATGGCAAAAGAGATTATATTTAGTGATAATGCAAGAAATAGACTATTTGCTGGAGTTGAAAAACTTTGCGATGCAGTTAAAGTTACAATGGGTCCACGAGGAAGAAATGTTTTACTTCAAAAATCTTTTGGAGCACCAACAATTACAAAAGATGGTGTAAGTGTTGCAAGAGAGATAGAACTTGCTGATACAATAGAAAATATGGGAGCACAACTTGTAAAAGAAGTTGCTAGCAAAACTGCTGATGAAGCTGGAGATGGAACAACAACAGCAACTATTTTAGCTCACTCAATTTTCAAAGAAGGTCTTAGAAACGTAACAGCAGGAGCAAATCCAATATCTTTAAAAAGAGGTATGGATAAAGCTTGTGAAGCTATTTTAGCTGAACTTAAAAAAGCTTCAAAAGTTGTTGCAAATAAAACTGAAATTGAGCAAGTTGCTACAATTTCTGCAAACTCTGATAGTGCAATTGGAAAAATGATTGCTGAAGCTATGGAAAAAGTTGGAAAAGATGGAGTTATAACTGTTGAAGAGGCAAAAGGTATTTCAGATGAACTTGATGTTGTAGAGGGAATGCAGTTTGATAGAGGATATTTAAGTCCATATTTTGTAACAAATCCTGAAAAAATGACAACAGAGTTTAATAATCCATTTATTTTACTTTATGATAAAAAAATCTCTTCATTAAAAGAGATGTTACCAATTTTAGAAGGTGTTAATAAATCTGGAAGACCTCTTTTAATCATTGCTGAAGATGTTGATGGTGAAGCACTAGCAACACTTGTTGTAAATAGATTAAGAGGCGCATTACAAATTGCAGCTGTAAAAGCTCCAGGATTTGGAGATAGAAGAAAAGCTATGCTTGAAGATATTGCTGTTCTAACAGGTGCAATGGTTGTATCTGAAGAGATGGGAATGAAACTTGAAACTACAGATTTAAGTGCGCTTGGAACTGCTTCTAAAATTGTAATTGATAAAGATAACACAACTATTGTAGATGGAAGTGGAAGTAAAGATGCAGTTATAGGAAGAGTTAATCAAATTAAAGCAGAAATTTCAAATACAACAAGTGATTATGATAGAGAAAAACTTCAAGAAAGACTTGCAAAATTAAGTGGTGGAGTTGCTGTTATTAAAGTTGGAGCTGCAACTGAAACTGAAATGAAAGAGAAAAAAGATAGAGTTGATGATGCTTTAAGTGCAACAAGAGCTGCTGTTGAAGAGGGAATTGTAATTGGTGGAGGAGCTGCACTAATTAGAGCTGCTGCTAAAGTTAAATTAGACCTTTGTGGTGATGAGCAAATTGGAGCTGCTATTGTTTTAAGAGCTATTAAAGCACCTTTAAAACAAATTGCTTTAAATGCTGGATATGATGCTGGTGTTGTTGCAAATGAAGTTGAAAAATCTTCAAATGAAAACTTAGGATTTAATGCAGCAACTGGTGAGTATGTAGATATGTTTGAAGCTGGAATTGTAGATCCTGCAAAAGTTGAAAGAGTTGCTATGCAAAATGCAGTTTCAGTAGCTTCACTACTTCTTACAACAGAAGCAACGGTTACAGATATTAAAGAAGATAAACCTAGTATGCCTGATATGAGCGGAATGGGTGGAATGCCAGGAATGATGTAGAAAGGAGAATTTTTTAATTTTTATAAATTAGAAAGTTAAAACTACTTTAAAAGGAGAGTTATTTTTACTCTCCTTTTTTATTATTAAAAATAAAATAAATCACAAATTTACTTTCAAAAACTGCTTTATCAAATGCTTTATAAGTATATAATATTTATTTTTTGATTTATATAAAATTATTTTTTTCGGAAATATAAAATTTATATAATTTTGATATAATAAAAAAAATGATTTTATATATTAAATTAGAATCAATATTTTATAATAAAAAAGGTCTTAAATGAGAAGATTTTACTATTTAATAGTATTATTTTTTATTTTTAATATTTCTTTGTTTGCACAAAGTGATAAGTCATTTATAGTAATAGATGCTGATACAAATAAAGTTTTAATAGAAGAAAAATCAAATAAAAAATATAAAATAGCAAGTCTAACAAAAATTTGGACTGCTTTAATTGTTTTGGAAAATATTAATTTAGATGATAAAGTGGTAATTTCAAAAAAAGCATCTCTACAAGAAGGTTCATCTGTTTATTTAAAAGAGAACCAAATTTGTACTATAAAAGATTTGGTTTATGGAATGTTGCTTCGCTCTGGAAATGATGCTTCCGTTGCTTTAGCAGAACATATTGCTGGAAGTGAAAAAGAGTTTGTAACTCTTATGAATAAAAGAGCAAAAGAATTTGGTATAAAAAATACAAAATTTGTAGATGTTACAGGACTTGGAAACAATATATCAACAGCAAAAGATGTAGCAATTATGTTTGAATTAGCTTTAAAAAATAGCAAATTTAAAGATATATCAAGCCAAACATCATATAAAAATAGTTTAGATGGTCAAGTTTGGAAAAATAAACATAAACTAGTTGTAGATGATAGTAAGGCTTTTTCAGGGAAAACGGGATATACAAAACAAAGTGGAAGAACTTTAGCTACGGCTTTTTATGATGAAAAAAGTTCTAAATCTTTTATTGTAGTTACTTTAAATGAAAAAGATGATTGGAAAGTTCATAAATCTTTGGCTCAAAAAGTTTTTATGAAATAAAACTAGTTTAAAATATATATAACTTATGGGGTGTTTGTGAAATTATTTTTATTATTGTTTTTATTTAGCACCTTTTTACATTCATCAAGTTTAGAAAAAGTATCTATTCAGTTCAATTGGAAATATCAGTTTGAAGTTGCTGGATTTATAGCTGCAAAAGAGAAAGGATTTTATGAAAATGCTGGTTTGGATGTTGAGCTTAAAGAGTACAATCCAGATATAGATATACTTTTCGATGTTTTAAATCAAAAAGTTACATATGGAATATCAAGTTCAAATATTGTTTTAGAAAATAAAAAGTTAGCTTCAATAGTTCTTTTGGCAACTTATTTACAAAAATCACCTTTAATTTTTGTAACAAAACCAGATATAAAAACTCCTTCACAGTTTTTGGGAAAAACTATTATGGGAAATAAGGATGAGTTGAAAAATAGTTCTTTAGCACTTCTTTTATCGCATTTTAATATAAATTTTTCAAACACAAAATTTATACCACATAATTTTAAAATAGATGATTTTATTAGTGATAAAGTTGAAATAATGAGTGCTTTTAGATCAAATCAACTATATGAATTAGATAAAAGAAATATAGATTACAACATAATAGATCCAGCTGATTATGGGTTTGTTATGAGTGCTGTAAATTTATATACTTCAAAAGATGAAGCTTTGAATCATAAAGCTAGAACACAAAAATTTATAGAAGCAACAAATCGTGGTTGGGATTATGCTTTAAATAATAAAGAAGAGATTATAGATATTTTAATAAATAAATATGGAGTTGATAAGTCTAAAGAAGCACTTTTTTATGAAACAGATGTTGTAAGTCAAGTTATGATGAGAGATTTTTATCCTATTGGAAAAGTAAGTCCTGAATTAACACAAAGATTAGTAAAACAGCTAAGTTATTCTGGCATAATAGAACCAAATCAAAAAGTAAATAATATATTTTTTGAAGATATAGTAGATAAAATTCCTATTGATTTTTCTTTAACGAAAAATGGAAAAGATTATTTAAATAGTAAACATAGTTTAAAGATGTGTATTGACCCTTATTGGTATCCAATAGAGTTTATAAAAGATGGAGAAATATCTGGAATAACATCTGATTTAAAGAGATATTTTGAAGAAAAAATTGCAACAAATATAGAGTTAGTTCCCACAAATAACTGGAATGAGTCTCTTGATTTTATAAAAAACAAGAAGTGTGATATTATCTCTTCTATTTCTCCTAGCTATGATAGAATGAGCTATTTAAATTTTACAAAACCAATATTAACTTTTCCTATTGTAGTTACAACACAAAAAGATAAACCTTTTTTAAGAGACATTTCTCTTCTTAGAAATGAAAAAATAGCTATTTTAAAAGGACATTTTATTGCTGAACATATCAAAGATTATTTTCCATATATAAAAATAGTTGAAGTTTCATCTATGAATGAAGGGCTTGATCTAGTAGAACAAGGAGATGTTTACGGATATGTTGATAATTCACTAGTTCTATCTTCAACAATACAAAAAGAGTTTTCAAATAGTTTAAAAATTAGTTTTAGATTTGATATTTTAGATGAACTCTCAATAGGAACAAGAAATGATGAACCTATTTTAAATGATATATTTTCAAGGCTAGTCGATGATTTAGATGAAGTAAAAAAACAAGAGTTTTTAAATAATTGGACTATTATTACTGAACAAGTTGGTTGGTTTAGTTTAAAAGAGATGATATTTTTAGTAATATTTACAACTACTATTTTTGGTGGATTAGTATTTTATCAAAGAAGATTAAAAGTACTAAATAAAAAGCTTAAAAAACTATATTTGACAGATAAATTAACAGGACTTTATAATAGATTTAAAATTGATAAAGAGCTTTATTTACAAAAAGAGAAGATAGATAGGAATAGTAACTACTCTTGCGGTTTAATGCTTGTTGATATTGATTATTTTAAAAGCATAAACGATACTTTAGGACATTTAGTAGGAGATCATATTTTAAAAGAGATTTCTAATTTATTAAAAAATAATTTTAGAAAAATAGATATTGTTGGAAGATGGGGAGGAGAAGAGTTTTTGATTATTCTTCCATTTACTTCAAAAGAGATTTCAAAAAAAGTTGCTGAAAATTTAAGAGTTCTTATTGAAGAAAATAATTTTACTTATAAGATGGATAGAAAAATAACCATTAGTGTAGGAGTAACAGAGTTTTCAAAGATTAAAAGTGTAGAAGATACTCTTTTACTTGTAGATAATCTACTTTATAAAGCTAAAGAAAATGGAAGAAATAGAGTTGAGGTGTCTTAATTTATTTGATAGTTTATAGGAATTTGAATATTCCAAACAGTTTTATTTAATTCATTTGGAATAGCTTCAAAAAATCCTATATTTGTAATAAGTTCAATGCTTGCTTCATCTAGCTTTTCGAATTTTGATTTGTTAATAATTTTTACATTTATAACTTTTCCATCTTTTAATATATCAAAAGATATTAACACTTTTCCAGTTTGATTTAATCTTTTTGAAACTTTGGGATAGACTTTATTTTTCTCTATTTTCTCTTTTACTTTTGCTAAATATTCGTTTTCTAAATTTTGATTTTTTTGTTGATTTGATTTTTCTTGAATAGAAGATTCCTGATTAGATTGATTTTCATTTTGTACAAGTTTATCTACTTTTTCAATATTCTCAGTTGGTTTTTCGAGGAGCTTTTCAGGAGTTTTTTGAACAACTTCTTCAATTTTCTTCTCTTGTTTTACAATCTTTTTTTCAACTTTTTTTGGTTTTTCAATAACTTTTTGAGCAGGTTTTTCAACAATTTTTTCAATAATTGGTTCAGGAACAATCTCTTTTTCTAGCTCTTTTGTAACTTCTTCTACTTTTTTAACGGCAACACTATTTAAAGATATTTTTGTAATACTCTCTTCTTTTTTCTTTGTTTCAAGATTTACATCACTTATGACATTAATAAAAACTAAAGCAATAGTCAAATATAAAATGCTAGTTATAAAAAAAGAGTTTAAATATCGTTTCATTTTAAGCCTTTACTTCTTTGTTACTATTGATACATTTGAGAATTCATTTTTCTTCAACATATCTAAAACATTTACAAAATGTTCAAATTGTGTACTTTTATCAGTATTTAAATGAATTGGTGTATCTTTAGATTTTTCTAAAAGTTCAAACTCAATATTTTCTAAAGATATGTTTATATCTTCTAAAAATAATTCACCTTTGTTATTTATAACTATTATTATCTCTTTGTCACTTTTTAAGTTGCTAGCATTTTTAGAATCTGGCAAATTTACTGGAATTATTCCTTTTGTTATAAATGTAGAAGTTAATAAAACTATTGCTAGAAGCACTAATAAAACATCTATAAATGGAATTACATTTATAGAATCATATTTCTGTAGCTTCATAATCACTTTCCAAAACTTCTGCAAATCTACTTAAGATATTGTAAAAAACCATTGAAATAATTGCAACAACCAAACCAGCAGCAGTTGCTTTAAGTGCAAGTGCTAAACTCTCCATAATTTTTGAAGCATCTATATCTCCTGCATTTCCCATTGTCATAAATGTAAGCATAATCGCTAAAACTGTTCCTAAAAGTCCAATATATGGAGAGTTTGAAGCAATAGTACCAATTATTGTAAGATGTTTTGTAAGGGCAATATCTAAAGCTTTTTTTGTTTTATAGCTTTTTACATCAATTTTTTTGTAAAACAGAACTCTTTCAATAAAGAAAAATACAGCAATAAAGCTCATAATTACTAACAAAGCTATTACTCCATAATCAACTAAATGTTTTAATGTCTCAATATCATGCATAAAATAGAACCTTTTTCTTAAATTTTTAGAATTTTATTACAATATTGATAATAATTATCTTAATTTTTGCAATAAAATTAATTTTTTGTTAAAATAGTATTAAAATATATTATATATAATTTCGTATAAACTTTAAAGGAAAGAGAATTGAAAAAACTACTATTATTTTTATTTCTTTTGAATATATTTATAAGTCATCTAAATGCAAATGAGAAAGATTTACAAATTATTCAAAAAGATAAAAAAGAGTATAGACTTTTGGAAAAAGAATCTATACAAACAAGACAACAAAGTCAAAAATATGATTGGATAAGCCCTATTGATTTAAGTGGAAATATTGGAAGAAATCACTCATTTTCTGATGAAAATAGCCGTAATATAAATAATAAAAATACAAAAAGTGCATCTATTGGATTTACTCAATCTATTTATGAATCAGGTGGAATAGGTTTTAAAATAGATTATGCTGATAATAGATTTAAATATGAAATGTTGTCATGGGAGAATCAAAATTCACAATTAGTTTATACAATTTATAACACTTTATTAGATATTAAAAAATTGAATCTAGAGATAAAGCAAAATGAGTATAGGATTGTAAATAAAGATATTGAATTAATAATCAAAAAAATTCAATACGATGCTGGAAGAGCTGATGTTATAGAGTTAAATAATGCAATTATGAGTAAAAATTTAATCCAAAAAGAGGAGATAGTTTTAAAAAATAGTTTAAAAGAGAAAGAGCAAGAATTAGCAAAATATACAGATTTGAAGTATGAAGATATAGAAGTTTTAGACTTTAAAAGAGCTCAAAAAGATATATTTTTAGATAAAAATTACTCAATTTTGGAAGCAGATGCGAAAGTTGAGATGTTAAATAGTGAATATAAAATAAAAAAAAGTCAATATCTTCCAAAACTAAGTTTAAGTGCAAAAGCTAGTTATTCAACTCAAGATGAGAAGTTTAATAGTATGATTAATGATACAAATAAAGATGATGCAAGCTCTAGTGGAAGTTTGATTTTGTCTATGCCTTTATATGATTATACAAAATCTTCAAAAGTTCAAGAATCAAAAATAGAAGTTTTAAAACAAAAATCTTTGGTAAATGATTTGAAAAATGAAACAGCATTTGAGTATGAACAGATTTTCACAAAAATTGATACATATTTAAAACAAAATGAGACAATAAATAAAAATATAAAACTTTATGAAGAGTTAATAGGTGCAAACCAAATTTCAAGTGAAGCTGGAATGACATCAAAGTATGATTTAGAGATTTTAGAAAATACAAAAACTATCAATGAGTTTGATATTTTGATAAACAATATAAATATTTTGCAACAATATGCAAAACTATATTTTAAGATAAAAAATTAAAGGTTAAAAGATTATGAGTAACTTAAAAGATGAGCTAAATAATTACAAAGATAAGAAAAGTTCTTACAAATATATAATTTTGGGAATTGTTGTTTTTGTTATTGCTATTTTAATTTATATGTTTTTTCCAAAAAATGATAACCAAAAAATAGAATATGTAACTTCTAAAGTAAAAATAGGTGATTTGATGGTTGTTGTTAGTGCTAGTGGAAATATAAAACCGACAAATAGTGTTGAAATTGGAATTGAAGTATCTGGAACTATAAAAGAGATTTTTGTAGATTTTAATGATGAAGTTAAGGTTGGTCAAGTTTTAGCAAAAATTGATACAGTAAAACTAGATGCACAAGTTGAAAGTTCAAAAGCAGCTTTAGCTATTTCAAAAGCAAATCAAAAAGAGAGTGAAGTAGCTCTTAAAAATAAAAAATTACTATATGATAGAACAAAAAAAATGTTTGATAACTCAGGTGGAAAATATCCATCACAAAATGAATTTGATGACACAAAATTTGCTTATGAATCAGCAATTGCAAGTTTAGAAGCGTCAAAATCAAAAGTAGCTCAAGCTTTATCAAACTTAAAAAATGATTTACAAAATTTAGAAAAAGCTTCTGTGAAATCTTCTATTGATGGAATAGTTTTAAATAGAGAAGTAGAAATAGGGCAGACATTAGCAGCTACTATGCAAGCTCCAAAACTTTTTACTCTTGCAAAAGATTTGACAAATATGGATTTAGTTGTAAGTATTGATGAAGCAGATGTTGCTGATATTAAAGATAATTTAGATGTAACTTTTACAGTTGATGCATATCCAAATAAAGAGTTCAAAGGGAAAATAAAACAAGTAAGGTTAAATCCAATTACTACAAATGGTGTTGTAACTTATGAAACCGTTGTAAGTGTTGATAATAGTGAACTTCTTTTAAAACCAGGAATGACAGCAAACGCAAAGATTATTACAAAAAATATAAAAGAGCAGGTTTTAATCCCAAATAGTGCATTAAGATTTATACCAAAAAAAAGTTTTGAAAAAACAGCTACAAAATCAGCTAGTTTTGGAACTCCACCAAATTTTAGAGCTCAAGGAAGTGTTGCAAAAGATAATAAAGCAAAAGATGGTTTGGCAACTATTTATATTCTTGAATCTGGAAAACCAAAAGAGTTAAAAGTTAAAGTTATAGATAGTGATTCAAAACAGTCATCTGTCTTATCTGAAACTTTAAAAATTGGTGATGAAGTAATTATTTCACAAAAATCTGGAAATTAAAAACTTATGAAAAATAGTGAAGTTTTAATAGAGTTTAAAAATATAAAAAAGAGCTATGGAGCTGGTTCAAATGAGACTTTTGCTTTAAATGGGGTTGATTTAAAGATTTTTAAAGGTGAATTTGTAGCTATTATGGGTGCTAGTGGAAGTGGAAAATCTACTTCTATGAATATTATTGGATGTTTGGATAAGCCAAGTAGTGGAGAGTATTTGTTTGATGGAGTGAATGTTGAAAATTTAAATCTAAATCAAATGGCAATTTTACGAAGAAATTATATAGGTTTTGTTTTTCAAGGTTTTAATCTATTAGGAAGAACAACTGCTTTAGAAAATGTTGAATTACCGCTTGTCTATAGAAAAATAGCAAAAGATAAAAGATATGAGATGGCAAAAGATGCTCTAAAAAAAGTTGGTCTTGAAAGTGTTATTAAACATACTCCAGCGGAGCTTAGTGGTGGACAGCAACAACGTGTTGCAATTGCACGTGCTATTGTTACAAAACCACTTTTGCTTTTAGCAGATGAGCCTACTGGAAATCTTGATAGTATAAAAAGTATTGAAGTTATGGAGTTACTTAAAAAATTAAATGAAGAGTTAAATATTACTATTATTATGGTAACACATGAAGAAGATATGGCTGCTTATGCTTCAAGAGTTATATATTTTAGAGATGGAAATATAGAAGAGTCTTTGAAAAAAGGATTTAAATAATGTTGTTAAATGCTTTATTAATAGCAATAAAAGAGATAAGAAGAAATATATTAAGGTCTATTCTTACAATTTTAGGAATTGTTATTGGAGTTGCATCTGTAATTGCCATGGTTATGATAGGAGATGGAACAACAGCAAATGTGACAGCAAATATAGAAAAACTTGGAAGCAATATGTTAAATGTTCGAGTTGGTCAAGAAAAAAGAGGAGCTCCAAGAGATGATAATAGTGCAAAACCTTTTAAAATTGAAGATATAACTGCTATAAAAAATGAAGTTTCAAATCTAAAAGGAGTTACAGCTGAAAACTCTGGTATGGCAAATGTTGTTTTTGGAAACAAAAGTAATTCATCTTTGATTGTTGGAACTACAAGTGATTATTTTATTATAAAAGATTGGGAAGTTGAACAAGGAAGAAGTTTTGAAGAAAGTGAACTTTCAAGTGGAAAAAGTGTTTGTATTTTGGGAACAACAGTTGTTAAAAATCTTTTTGGAGATGAAAATCCAATAGGTGCAACTATTAGACTAAAAAACTTTCCTTGTAGTGTAATTGGGGTTTTAGCTTCAAAAGGAGCTAGTAGTTTTGGAAGAGATCAAGATGAGGTTGTAATAACTCCACTTAAAATGTATCAAAGAAAAATTCAAGGAAATTTAGATGTATCTTCTATAATTGTATCAGTTATGGAAGAAAAATATATTGAAGATGCTAAAGAGCAAATAATATCTTTAATGCAAGATAGAAGAGCCGTAAAAGTAGGTGAAAGTGATAATTTTCATATTCGTGATATGAAAGATATTTTAAATACAATGACAAGCACAACAAAAATGCTGACATATTTATTAGGTTCTATTGCTGCTATTTCTTTACTTGTTGGTGGAATTGGGATTATGAATATTATGCTTGTTTCTGTAACTGAAAGAACTAGAGAGATTGGAATACGACTTGCTATTGGTGCTATGCAAAGTGAAGTTCTACTACAATTTCTAATTGAAGCAATAGTTCTTTCAACTTTGGGCGGAATTATAGGAATATTTTTAGGGCTTGGAGTTGGATATATGGTAGTTGGGATTTTTGATTTACCATATATAATTAATAGTCAAATTATCTTAATATCGTTTATTTTCTCAACATTAATAGGTGTAATTTTTGGATATTTTCCTGCAAGAAAAGCTGCAAGATTAAATCCAATAGATGCTTTAAGATATGAATAAAATAATTTAAGTTATTTTTAATTATAAATGAGTAATATCATTTTTTACTTATTGATAAATATTTTTAAATTTAGGGGATTTAATAAATATGAAATACTTAATAATACTTATTCTATTTATAAATATTATATGTGCACAAACACCAACAGATATTGTAAATCAACAAATAAAAGATTTTGAACAAAAACGAATTTTTGAACAACAAAAAGATAATCAACCTCAATTAAATGAAAAAAGTTTTGAAAAAAATATTATAAAAATAGATGATGACACAATAGAGGAAAATTGTATTAATATTGAAACAATAATTATTAAAGATGTGACAGTTTTCGAAGATGATTATTTTGAAAATATTATAAAACCATATCTAAAAAAATGTAATGGTATGAAAAACTTATCAAATTTACGAGATAAAATCACAAATAGGTATATAAATAGAGGTTTTATTACAAGCAAGGCATATTTAAAAGCACAAGATTTAAGTAAAAATGGCTTAGAAATTGATGTTTTAGAGGGAAAAATTGAAGAAATTAAGACAAAAGGATTAAATAGCTCAAATTTATACATTAACTATAAAGATAGAGTTCTAAATATAAAAGATTTAGAAGTAGCTATTATGCAAAGTGAAAGATTAAATTCTCAAGAACTAGATTTACAATTACTTCCAGCTTCAAAAATAGGTTATTCAATAATAAATATAGAAAATCTAAGTACTCAAAATCCATATTATGGAAATATTGGTTTAAATAATTTTGGTACAGAATATACAGGGAAATATCAAATATATAGTAATTTAAACTATGAAAACTTATTTGAAATTAGTGATATTTTATCACTAAACCTAAATTCAACTGATTATGCTTTAAAGACAAATAATAAAACTTTTGGAACATCTATAAACTACTCTTTTCCTATTGAAAAACTGTTATTTAACCTCTTTTATAGTTACTCAAATTATAAGCAGATAAATAGTGATTATTTTGGTAATGATTTCCAATCAAATGGTGACAATTATTCTTATGGAATAGAGTTAGATTATAAGGTTTTCCATAACTTGAATAATAATTTTAGTTTTATTATAAATTATGAAGATAGAACTACAAAAAATTACTTAAATGAAGTTAAATTAGATTTACAAAGCTATACAACAAATCCATTTGGTTTTGGATATAAGCACAGTTATAAATCAAATAGTTTTGATTTTTATTCAAAACTTTTATATCACAAAGGTATAGGTGGTAAAAAAGAGGAGTTTGCAAATCAAGAAAAATATTTTGAGAAAGCCACTTTAGATTTTGGTTTCAATAAATATTTTGATACATTAAATAGGCTGCAATACTCTTTATTTTTAAGAGGACAATACTCAAAGAATAATCTTTTTGGAACAGAGGAGATAAGTGTTGGTGGAATTTATAGTGTAAGAGGATTTAATAAAACAGGTTTAAGTGGAAATAAAGGCTTTTATGCAAGAAATGAACTATCTCAAAGATATGATTTAAATGAATTTATATTTATGCCTTATATAGGATTTGATTATGGATTTGTGGATAAAAATATATATAGTATGGGAGGAGAGATAACAGGTGGTGCTATTGGAAGTAGAGTTTACTGGAAAAAGATAAATTTTGAACTTCTTTATAATACTCCGATAAAGGATACGGAAGATACTAAAGATAAGAGTTCAGATTTTGTTGGTTTTAATTTAGTTTATAATTTTTAGGGGAAATAAAAATGAAAAGGAAATTTAAAAAAATAGTTGCAATAAAAGTAGTGATATTCTTATTGTTGCAACAAACATTAATTGCAGGAGGTTTAGTTGTTGATAATAATGCACCAAAACAAAACCAAGCAAACATAGAAACTGCAAGAAATGGAGTGCCTGTTGTAAATATAGTAACACCAAATCAAACTGGATTATCTCATAATAAGTTTAGTGATTATAATGTAAACAAAGAGGGACTTATACTAAACAACTCAAATAAAAGCCAAACAAATACTCAACTTGCGGGTTATATTTATGGAAATGAGAATTTAAGAAATGGTACAGCAACAACAATTTTAAATGAAGTAACAAGCAAAAATAAAACACATCTAAGAGGTTTTACAGAAGTTGCAGGAGATAGAGCAAATGTAGTTGTAGCAAATCCAAATGGTATTTATATAAATGGTGCAGGATTTATAAATACATATAAAGCAACTATCACAACAGGAAATCCAAATATTCAAAATGGTTCTTTCAATGGTTTTGATGTAAAAGGTGGGCATATTGATATAGATGGAGATGGATTAAATAGTTCAAATGTAAATAAAGCTGAACTATATGCACAAACATTAAAATTAAATGCTAAGATTTATGCTCAAAATCTTGATATTGTAACAGGAAAAAATAGTATATCAACTGATGGAACTATAAAAAATATTGAAAATATAAATGATGAAAAACCAATTTTAGCACTAGACTCTAGCTCTTTGGGTGGAATATATGCAAATAAGATAAATTTAATAGGAACTTCAAAAGGTGTAGGGGTAAATCTTCCTATTGAAATAACTGCGCAAGATGATTTTAAATTAAGTGCTGATGGAAAAATAGTTTTAGATAAAGTAATAGCTGAGAAAAATATAGATATAAAATCAAGTAGTGACTCTATTAATACAAATATTGTTTATGGAAATAGTGTAAATATGGAAGCAAAAGATAGTATAACAAATGAAGAGATTATAGTTGCACAAGAAAATATTGATTTAAAAGCAAAAGATATTATAAATAAAAATGCTATAGCTACACTAAATAAAGATATAAATATAACTGCTCAAAATCTTACAAATTATAATACTATTTATTCAAATGATAGTGTAAATTTATATGTAGAAGATACTCTTTTGAATACTACAAATAATGATATTGTAGATTTAGGGAATGAAAAAGCTATAATTTTCGCAGTAAATAGTATAAATATTCAAGGTGATAAAGATAAAACACAAAGAACACAAAATGTAGTAAATGATAAATCAATAATAAAAACACAAAATAAAGATATAAATATATATGCTAAAAGATTTGATAATTTAGCAAGTAATCCAAATATAAAAGGTAAATTTATAGATGGTTCTTCAAAATCTATTCAAAATGGAACACGACTTAATACAACAATAATTGCTAGAGATCAAGCTGGATATGCTTACAATGCATATCAAATATATACAGATACTATGAGTTATGAACCGTATGAATATGCAGAAGTTTTATCTGGAAATAATATCAATTTAGATGTAAACAATGTAAATAATAACTACTCTTTAATATTTGCAAACAACAATATGTTTTTAAATATAGATAAGTTATCAAATAACTCTGTTGATATAGTAAAACTAGTTACAACATATAAAGATATTTATATACATAAAACAGAAAAGAAAAAATGGTATAAAGGTGGAGGAACAAGACACTCTTCTCAGTATATAGGAACACAAGTATATTATGATGTAAATATAATAGACCAAATAAACTCTACAATCCAAGCAGGAAATAGTATATATGGGAATGTAAATAAATTACAAAATGGGCTTCTTGAAAATAAAGTATTAGAAACATCTACATATAATCCATCAAATAACTATTTAATAAATACAGCTATAAATGAAAAAAGTAAAAATAATCAAAATTATAATCTTCCTAAAAACAAATATGGAATGTTTGTAAGTGTAGATCCAAACAAAAATTTAGATTATTTAGTAGAGTCAAATCCACTATATACAAATTATTCTAACTTTATAGGAAGTTCTTATTTTTTAGAGAAGATGAATTACCAAGGGGATAGAAAGACAAAAAGATTGGGAGATGCAGGATATGAAACTAAACTTGTAAGTGATGCAATCTTTAGATTAAAAGGACAAAGAACTTTAAATCCAGACTTTCAAAATGAGAATGAGCAGTTTGTAGCACTTATGGATAGTGCAGTAAATCTTAGTGGAATACTAGATTTAGAGCTAGGAAAACCACTTTCACAACAACAATTAGCAAATCTTACAGAAGATATAGTATGGATGGAAGAGCAAATAGTAGATGGGAAACTTGTACTTGTGCCAGTTGTGTATTTGGCAAAAGATTATGAATATCTAAAAGGTGCAAGTATAGTAGCAAAAAATATAGACCTAGATGTAAAAGATAGCCTAAATAATAGTGGAACTATAAAAACAAACGAAAATATGAATATAAGTGCAAATAGTATTACAAATAATGCAGGAGTATTACTTTCAAAAGGAAAAGCAACTTTAATCTCAAATGATGACTTTGTAAATAAAAATGGAGGAAGTATAAAAGGTAGTGATGTCCAAATAGCTTCAATAAATGGAAGTGTGATAAATGAAACATACTCAAATACGAATAATCTAAAATTTGGAATAAATGATTTTACATATACAAACCTAGGAAAAACAAGCTCTATAGAAGCAACAAATGGAAACTTAGTAATCCAAGCAAAGAATGATATAACAAATATAGGAGCAAACTTAAGTGCAAAAGATAGTCTGCTTCTTCAAACTCAAAGTGGAGATATAAACCTAAATGCAATAAAACTAGAGCAAGGATATAATGTTTACTTTAAAGGTGGATTTGATAAAGCAAAAGATGTGCAATACCAAACATCAGATATAAATGCAAATAATATTTTAATGCAAAGTGGTAATAATATAAACCTAGAAGCCTCTAAACTAAATGCAAATAACCAAATAAATCTAAATGCCCAAAATGATGTAAATATTCTAGCTTTAAATAGTGAATATTATAGAGATACACAAACAACTACAAAAGGGTTTATGAGTAAAAAAACACAAAGAGATATGGTCTATAAAGAGAGTGTAAACTCTAGTGAACTAAATGCAAATGATATAGTAATAAATGCTTCTAATAATGTAAATTTAGAGGCATCTAAGCTAAAAGCTCAAGATAATATTATCGTAAATGCAAAAGATGGTGATGTAAATATAATAGCAAAGGAGTATAGAGAAGGGGAACTGCACGAAAGAAGTAAATCATCTTTTGGTGGATTGAAAAAAAGTGTAGATATAAAAGCAATAGATGCTTTAAGACTAAATAGTGCTTTGCTTGAAACACAAGCAGCAAATGTAGTAATAACTTCAGGAAAAGATATAAATATTCTTGCTAGTGAGATAAATAGTGGAGCAGATATTCAACTAAAAGCTTTAGAAAATGTATTAATAGCTTCTCAAAGTGAATACTTAAAAACAAGAGAAGTACATGAAAAATCTAGCTTTAATCTAAAAGGTTTAACAGGGCTTTTAGGTTCAGATGAAAATATCTACTCAAAAGAACTTACAAAAAATGATAAACTAAGCTCTTCTAGTGTTTCTAGTAGCCTAAATGCAAAAAAAGATATTATAGTAGATAGTGGAAGCACAACTATAATAGGCTCAAATCTTGAAGCAAATAATATAGAAATAAAAGCAGATACAGGTGAGATAAATATACTTTCAAGTCAAGATGTAGAAAACTCAAATTACTTAAATAAGAAATTAGGAATTGGATTGATAAGTGCAGAAAAAGGTATCACTCAAAACTTTAAAGATATGTTTAGTGGCGAAACAAAGATTAAGTTTGAAGTAGGAAGATTAGAGATGAGTGAATTTGATAAATCAACTCAATCTGTGACAAATAACTCTTCAAACATAAAAGCAAGAGAGAATTTAGTTCTTGATAGTTTAAGTGATATAAATGTAGTAGGGAGTAATTTAGAAGCTAAAGATAATCTAGTATTAAACTCTCAAATAGGGGATATAAATATTTTAAACTCAATAGATGTTTATAATGAAGATATAAAAGAGAAGAGCTTTAAAGCAAGTGTAAGTGGAACAGTTCAAAATGAGTATGTAGAGATAGTAAGTGCAGTAAAAAGTGCAAAAGAGAGTGCAGAACAATTAAAACAAGTAAAAGATGATTATAGTAACTATAAAAAAGAGGTAAAAAAACTAGAGAATACCTTAAGTGATTTAAAGCAAAGATATAAAAATAAAGAAGTAGGTATTGACTATGAAGATGTAGAGGATTTGAGTGAGTTTATAGATGAATTAAAATCCCAAGAGAGATTTTATGTAGCAGCTGTTGCAGCTGCAACAGCAGATTTAGCTAGTAAAACAGTAGCAATAGCAACTCAAGCAGCAGCAGCCGCAGCTTCAAGTGGAACATGGGGATTTAGCGCTGGAATATCTTTAGATGTAAATGGAAATAAATCAAATACAAATAATAACTCAACAAGCTCAAATGCTTCAAATATAGTAGCAAAAAATATTATCATAAATACAGATGAGAAATTAAGTACAAAGGTAAATGTAACTGGCTCAAATGTAATAGCAGATGAAAACCTGTATGTAAATACAAATAACCTAAATGTAAAAGCAAGTCAAGATATGATTACCTCTTCAAATGATAGTAAAAGCCTAAATGGAAGTGTATCTTATACTATGTACGGTGGAGGTGGAGGAACTGCTGGATTAGGATTTGGAAAAAGTGACTCTTCAAGTGATAGCTTTTTAAATAATAACTCAAACCTGCAATCAAATAATATGTATCTAAATGTAAAAAATGATGCAATATTCCAAGGAGCAAATCTAAGAGCAAATGATACATTAAACCTAAATGTAGGTAATAACCTAGTATTAGAATCTTTAAGAGATGAGAATTCTTCAAGCCATAAAGGGTTTAATGTAAATGTAGGTGGAAGCTCAAGTTCTGTAAATGGTGGTTTCTCTATGAGTAATGGAGTAAGTCAAAGTAAACAAACAGTCCTAAGCTCAATAACAGGAGATAAAGTAAATGTAAATGTAGGGAATAATACTCATTTAAAAGGTTCATTACTAGCAAGTGGAAACTTCACAGAAGATGGAAATTTCGTAGATAATAAAAACCTAAACCTAACTACAAATACATTGACATTTGAAAACCTTTCAAACTCAAATTACTCATCTAATAAATCATTAGGAGCAAATGCAAACTTTAACCTAGGTAGTAAGAATGATAAAAACCAAGATGTGCAAAAAGGAATTTCAAGTGTAGGATACCAAGCTTCAAATTCACTAGAAGTAAATGCAAGTAAAACTCTAGCCACTTTGGGAACTGGAAATGTAACTGTAAAAGATATAGAGAATTCAGATGAATTAGATAGATTAAATAGAGATACAAATGCTATAAATAAAGATTTGTATTCAAGCAAAACTGGAACAAAAGTAGATGCAACATTGGATACAAGACTTTTAACTGAAGAGGGAAGAGAGCAGATTAAAAAAGAGTATGAAGATATGAATAAAAATATGAATATTATTGCTGGAACTCTACCTGATGCAAATAGTGATAATCCTATTGAAGCAACAGTTGGTGAAGTTTGGAATGCTTTAACAAAATATCTAACTCTAGGAATAATTTCTTCAAATGAAAATAATGGTGGTATTTTGGCTCAAATACCAGTATTAACTGGAGTAGAAGATTCACAACATAAAGTTTTACAAATAGTAAATGAACAATCAGATAAATATAAACAAAGTAAGGAAGATTTTATAAGATTTGAAGATAGTAGTTATTATAAATCTTTATCTGATGAAGATAAAAAACTTTTTGGTGGACAAAATTTATATGTTTCAAAAGAGCCAATTACTGTTACAAAAGATACAGCAACTTATCAAAATTCAATAAATGGAATGATGAATAATGTAGGAGAAGCTATAAAAAATGGACTGCAACAAACTGGACAAATAGATATAAAAAATAAGTCAGAATTAGAGCTAAATGTAAATTATAATCCATCGTATGGATTTATAGGAGATTTATTTGAATCATTTGTAGATAAAAGTGGGATAGGTACAACAGGAATAGCAAAGCAAACTGGAGGGTTTGTGTATGATACAACAACAGCAAGAGGAAGTGATGGAAGTAACTTTGCAATGCACTCACAAGCAAATGCAATAGTGTATAATGGTGTAGCTTATGTACAAACAACAACAGGGTTGAAACCTATTAGTAACAGAACAGATATTACTAAAACATTTGTATCGTTTGGTTCACCAATGAATGGAAAAGATATGGATAAAATAATAAAGAGTATGGGATATGAATATTCAGGTGCTTATACAAAAAATGGAGATTTTGTAGGAGAAGCTTTAGGTGGAAATAAAGTAAATAATCAACAAGCAGATATTTTAGATAGATTAAATATATTAAATGCTGGTAAATTATTTACAAATGATTCTCCACATAGCACATATATTTGCCAAGATTTTGGAACTAATGTAAAGTGTGGGTACAAAAAATGAAAAATATAGTAATGATAATTTTAATAAGTTTTTTATTTACAGGTTGTATAAGAAAAGCAGATACTATACTTTTACAACCAAATGCAAAAGTACCTTTTCCATATATATATATATTAGCTCCTAGTTCATATCCTAAAACACCATTTGAAACTTATAAAGAAAGAATCTTCAATGATTATACTATTTTTCTTTTTAGAACAATTCCAAATATGATGAAAGAAAATATTACTTTATCTGTTGTTAGAATAATTGATGGTGATGAAGAGAAATATAATGATGTTAAAGATTTAAAGATTCTTTTACAAAAAGATAAAAATAAAACTTTTGATAAAGATTTTACAAATAGATATTTAGATGATGGAGAGATGTCAAATCATTTAACAATGAGAGCAAATTACTCAAAAAGATACATAAATTTTGTAGGTAAATTAAAATGTATGGAAAGTGTAAAATCTAATAATATTGCAGATGGGGTAGGTAGAAAAAATTATAATATAGGTTGTCCATATTATGATAAACAAGGGAATAAGAAATATATTTATATTACTGCAAGTATGAATTTTACATTTGATGGTACAAAATTTGATGGTTCTGATAATCCAAGTTTAGCAAAATACAAACTGTTAGATATAGAAAAACAGTTTAAAATGGATATGAAAGAAATTCTTGACTCCTTAGAGATTTATGATATTGATATAGAACGAATGCAAAAAGATGAACTTTTATATGATAAGAAATATGATATTGAAGCTGAAGCAAAAGCAAAAAATTTAACATTTAATTGTGAATATACAAATGGTAATATACTATGTGAAGGAAAAGAGATTAATAGAAAATGTAATAGAGAAATTGGTAAAAATAAAAAGTGGGAATGTAAATAAAATCAAAAAGGAGAAATGACTATGCTTAAGAAAATAATAACAGGTGTGATTATATCGATAATTTCAATGATACTTTCTTTATATATAAGTGATAAATTCAATAATAATGAATTAGAATATAAAGATAGTAAAAAAGAGCAATATCTAAATATATCTAGTGATATTTTAAAAGATTTTACTTTATTTTATAAAGATAATAAGATAGAACAGATTAGTATGTATCAAGTTGGATTTTTTAATAGAACAAATAGAGAGATTGAAAATGTTGAGATATTTTTTGAATTTAAAAAAGATATTCCAAATATTATAAATAAAGAGTTTTTTAATCCTTCAAATTTACCATCAAGTGTAGGTATTTCAGAAATTGAAAAAGTAAATGATAGGGTGTATAAGGTAAATATTAAAGTCTTTAAGCAAACAGGAGATGATAAATATTATCTAGCTAGATTTATATTTGAAGGAAATGAAATACCAGAAATAAGTTTTAGTACACCAAATAATAGGGATTTAAATATAGTAGATTATTCATATATTAAAGAGTGGATTATTATTATTTCTGGGTTTATTACAATTATTACAATTATACTTATACCACTAATAATATATGATGATTACAGTTCAAATAAGAATTGGTTAAAAAGAAAAGAAAAATTTAGAAATATTTTAATAGAACAAAATAAATTTAAAGATATAGAAATTGAAGATATTTTAACTATCTATGAAAAGAATTTTAAATATAAAAATAGTTATTTTTATAATAAACTTCAATTATTAAAAAAAGCTAAAAGTAAATAAATTATTTTATTTATTTGTAGATAATTTAGATTAAAGTAATAACTAAAAGGCTAAAGTAATTTGATTAAAAATCTATATAAACCAATAATCATAATATTTTTATTATCAAATACTTTGGTATTTGGTAATTTAATAAATGGGTTTCATTATTCTAACAAATCAAATACCTCAAACTCAAACCAAACCTCAAATGCTTCAAATATAGTAGCAAAAAATATCATTATAAATACAGATGAGAAATTAAGTACAAATACAAATGTAATAGGCTCAAATGTGATAGCAGATGAAAATCTGTATGTAAATACAAATAACTTAAATGTAAAAGCTTCACAAGATATGTTTACTTCTTCAAATGATAGTAAAAGTTTAAATGGAAGTATCTCTTATACAATGTATGGTGGAGGTGGAGGAACTGCTGGATTAGGATTTGGAAAAAGTGACTCTTCAAATGATAGCTTTGTAAATAATAACTCAAACCTACAATCAAATAATATGTATGTAAATGTAAAAAATGATGCAATATTCCAAGGAGCAAATCTAAAAGCAAATGATACATTAAACCTAAATGTAGGAAATAACCTAGTATTAGAATCTTTAAGAGATGAATCCTCAAGTAGCCATAAAGGGTTTAATGTAAATGTAGGTGGAGGCTCAAGTTCTGTAAATGGTGGATTCTCTATGAGTAATGGAGTAAGTCAAAGTAAACAAACAGTCCTAAGCTCAATAATAGGTGATAAAGTAAATGTAAATGTAGGAAATAATACACACCTAAAAGGTTCACTTCTTGCAAGTGGGAATTATGATGAGAATGGAAACTTTATAGATAATAATAACCTAAACTTTACTACAAATACATTGACATTTGGAAACTTATCAAACTCAAATTACTCATCTAATAAATCTTTAGGAGCAAGTGCAAACTTTAATCTAGGTAGTAAAAATGATAAAAACCAAGATGTGCAAAAAGGAATTTCAAGTGTAGGATATAATGCTTCAAATTCTCTAAGTGTAAATGCAAGTAAAACCCTAGCAACATTGGGACAAGGGAATATTAATATAAAAGATAAAGAGAACTCAGACGATTTAGAGAGATTAAATACTGATACAAGTAAAATAAATAAAGAGTTGTATTCAAGCTCAACAGGAACATCTGTAGATGCAACATTGGATACAAGATTACTTACTGTTGAAGGTAGAGAGCAGATAAAACAAGAGTATGAAGAAATGGGTAAAAATATGGCTATTATTGGAAAAACATTACCAAATGCAGAGAGCGATAATCCTATAGAAGCAACAGCTGGTGAAGTTTGGAATGCTTTAACAAAATATCTAACTCTAGGAATAATTCCTTCAAATGAAAATAATGGTGGGATTTTAGGGAATATACCTATTTGGTTTGGTGTAGATGATAATTTACATAAATTACAAGGAGATACAAATAGTAAAGATGTATATCTAAATGGAATACTTAACTCTGAACCTGATGCAATGCAAGGTGGAAAAAATATAATAGGAGAAGATAAAACATATGTAAACCCTTATAATCCTACAAGAGGAATATTAGGAGATTTAATAGAAGCAGGAGTTGATAAATGGGGAGATAGTATAGGAATACAAACTGGAATTAGTAAGCAAGTGCAAGAGTATCTAAATAATAATACAGATTTAAATGTATATATGCATTCACAAGCTCATCTTATAGCAAAACAAGGAGCTTTAAGTTCTAAAGATAATAACCATACATATAAAAGTTATGGAGCTCCAATGAGTGATAAGGATATAAGTGTAATTTTTAAAACTAAAGCCAATAAAAATGATGGAGACTATGTAGCAAATCCAATAAATATATTTGATTCTAGTACTTGGAATAAGCCAGGTCATGGAACAGAGAACTATGGTGCTTCAAAAGAAGCCAAAGAAAAAGGAGTTAAATAATGAAATATTTATTAATTTTTATTAGTTTATTTCTCTTAAATGGTTGTTTGGGTGCTAATTTTATGGGAGCAAAAAAAATTATTGCGGGAGGAACTATCACTGAACGATGGTATTTTAATCCAGAATATAATAAGGAAGATATTCCAAAAGGAACGGCATTTTATGGGGCAAGTGCAGATAAAATAAAATATAAGTTTATAATTAAATATTATCAAACAACAGAAGATGGAAAAAGTGATATAGAAATTCCTAAAAAAGATATTTGGACAATAAAACATAATGGTAAAAGATTTAACTATCAAGATGATGATAATTTGTTTTACTATAATAAAATAAATGATAGTTTTGTAAAACATATTGATTCTTATAGAAATAAACCTGAGGCTATAAATAGTGATGAGGAAATTTTAGCTGTTAAACAATGTTATGAAAATGCTTGGTGTAAGCTTTATCCAAATATTTATGAAAAAATAGATATTTATGTAAAGCAATCTATTTTAGATAAGCCATTGAGTGAAGAATAGTAAAAGGCAATAAAAATTCCCTCGTTCCCAATGTCCACATTGGGAATGCAGACGAAAGTAGAAAATAAAAGGTAATAAAACTTGAGCATAAACCCAATATTAAATAAAAAAATATTGTTAAAACTAACATTTATAAAAACAAACGAAAATATGAATATAAGTGCAAATAGTATTACAAATAATGCAGGAGTATTACTTTCAAAAGGAAAAGCAACTTTAATCTCAAATGATGACTTTGTAAATAAAAATGGAGGAAGTATAAAAGGTAGTGATGTCCAAATAGCTTCAATAAATGGAAGTGTGATAAATGAAACATACTCAAATACGAATAATCTAAAATTTGGAATAAATGATTTTACATATACAAACCTAGGAAAAACAAGCTCTATAGAAGCAACAAATGGAAACTTAGTAATCCAAGCAAAGAATGATATAACAAATATAGGAGCAAACTTAAGTGCAAAAGATAGTCTGCTTCTTCAAACTCAAAGTGGAGATATAAACCTAAATGCAATAAAACTAGAGCAAGGATATAATGTTTACTTTAAAGGTGGATTTGATAAAGCAAAAGATGTGCAATACCAAACATCAGATATAAATGCAAATAATATTTTAATGCAAAGTGGTAATAATATAAACCTAGAAGCCTCTAAACTAAATGCAAATAACCAAATAAATCTAAATGCCCAAAATGATGTAAATATTCTAGCTTTAAATAGTGAATATTATAGAGATACACAAACAACTACAAAAGGGTTTATGAGTAAAAAAACACAAAGAGATATGGTCTATAAAGAGAGTGTAAACTCTAGTGAACTAAATGCAAATGATATAGTAATAAATGCTTCTAATAATGTAAATTTAGAGGCATCTAAGCTAAAAGCTCAAGATAATATTATCGTAAATGCAAAAGATGGTGATGTAAATATAATAGCAAAGGAGTATAGAGAAGGGGAACTGCACGAAAGAAGTAAATCATCTTTTGGTGGAATGATAAAAAATGAGTATAAACTAGAAAAAGATAACCTAAAAATAAAAAGCTCTGAAATATCTGCAAATAATATGATACTAGATGCAAAAACAATAAATGTAGAAGCCTCTAAACTAAAAGCAAACTCAATGGAAATAACAACAGAGATATTAAATATGATTTCCTCTAAAGAGAGCCTTTATGAAAATGAGTTCTCTATAAAAGGTGGAATACTAACAGCAACTATTGAGAATAAAGGTAAGATAGAAGAAGTTGTAATACCAAGTACAATAGAAGTAAATGATAAACTAATCTTTAATAAAAAAGATATAACAGATCAACTAGAAACTGATAACCTAATAAAAACTCTTTCAAGCCAAGGAAATCTTACAGTTGAACAAATAAACCTAGTAAAACAAATAGCAAACTCTAAAGAGTGGCATGATAAAACAACAACTCTAAGTGGATTAGGAGCATTGATAATTACAGTTATAGTAACATACTTTACAGCAGGTGCAGGAGCAGGTATTGCAGGTTCTTTATCAGGAGCAGCAGCTGCAGGAGCTAGTGCAACAGCAACACAACTAGCAGTTCAAACAGCAATACAAGCAACTATTCAAGCAGTAACAACACAAGCAACAACATCTTTGGTAACATCAGCAATAACAGGGAATAAACCACAATTAGATTTAGAGAAAGTAGTAACAAGTGCAGTAACTACTGGAATTTTATCTTATGCAAATAGTACATTAGGAACAAATGCTTTAAAAGAAAATATGGCAGTATCTGATTATGTAAAAAATGCAAGTATAAATGGAATAGGACAAGGGATAAGCTCAGAAATAAGAGGTGGAGAGTTTAAAGATGGCTTTGTAACAGGAGCAATAATATCAGTAGTAAGTGATGGAGCATTACAGATGAGAAAATATCAAGAAACAAACTATGACTACCCAGGGAAAAATGATGAAAATGCAATAGGGATAAATCGTACAAATCTTACAGGAAATAAAAGTATACTTGGAAATAATGAGTTAGCAGGAGCTTTTCCAGAATTAGTAGTTAAAGAAGATGGACAATTTTATTTTAGACCAATCGAAGGACCAACAGGAGGATATGTATTTGGAGATAGAACACTGTTTGGAGTTAAGATTGATAAAACAGGATTTTTTGGATATGTATTAGAGAATTTCGCGGGACCACACGATGCTCTATCTAGTTGGAATTATCAAAATATTGGTGGACAAACAAGTATAATAAAAAATGATTTTATAAATGGAACATTAGGAAGTGGAGTACTCTTAATACCAGCTGCTCCATTTGCAGCAGGGACATTCATACAAGATAACTATCAATATATCCAAGATGTTAGATATTTCTTAAATGAAAATAAAGATAAAAAACAAGAAGCCATAAATAATGCAAAGGATAATAAATGAAAAATATTATACTTATAATATTAACTTTAGTAGGACTGAATGGTTGTTATGCAGGACCTGCAACTTATGAAGTATTTGAAAATAATAATAATTGGAATATAGGAAAGTCATATACTCCAAATGCAAATAAGAAGTTTAGAGAGATTTACAGTGAAGATAAATATATTTATAAATTTAAAGGTGATGACCCAAGATGTATCTTTGGTCACCTGACTAACCGAGATGATAAACCTGAAAAGGTTATAGGTTGGATTATAATTTCTGGAAAAGAATTTTGTAAAGAACAACAAGCTTATGGGTTTCAGATTTAAGAAAATAAATGAAAAATAGTATTTTCTTATTTATCTTTTTTATTGTTCAAAGTTTAAATGCTTCTTTAAACTTAAATGTAGGTGGAAGCTCAAGTTCTGTAAATGGTGAAAAATTAATGAAGTATGGAGTAACTCCTGATGATATAAAATATAATGATGTATTTAATGACTTTAGTCCAAAGAGGTAAGTATGAAATATATATAAAATATTTTTTAGCTTATCTCTCATTTTTTGCTGGAATAGGGCTTATTATATTTTCATTTCTTGGTACATTTAAATATTATGGCTTAGAATTAACATTTGTAGAAAGAGACCTTATTTCTCTTGGCATCTTTCCTTTATTTTATGTATATCATAAATTAAAGCCCTTTAAAATAACAGGAGGTTTAGATTTATATTTAAAAGAGAAATGGAATAATTATCTTGATAGCCAAAAAACTTGTTTGAATTGTAATAAGGTTGTAAAATCAAGTGAAATAAAAAATGGAGTATGTAAATCTTGTAGAGATTTAGATAAGAAAAGTCCAAATATCGGATATAAAAGAAAGGATAAAAATGAATAAAAGAATTATTGTGAATTTGTTTTTAGTAGTATTGTTTTTTAGTGCTTGTTATAAAAAGATAGATAATACTTCTATTAACGATAAATATAGAATTTTAGATGAAGTATCAGTTGTTGGAATTAGTAAAAATATTGAAATTATATATAATCATAGAAATGTTACAAATGATAAATGTTCTATTATAAGTAAATTATGGCTTAATCAACTTACTGATACTGTTAAATTTAGTCAAATATTGAAAAATAAAAATATAGAAGTAGTAAACTTAGGAAAATCTGTAAAGAGATTAATAGTTATAAAGCCAATGGTATATAAAAATACATTTAGTAGTTTTTGTAAACCAAATGAAATTTATACAGAAGTTTTTTTATATGATGTTGAAAATGTATCTAAAAATTGGAGCTCAAAAACTTATGAAGATATTATAAATGAAATAGATTTATTAAAAGATGATAATATAATTTATACTAATAGATATTTTTCAGATGAAAATTTTAACAGTTTCCCAGTTACTGACTATAATTATTTTTCTTACAAATTTAATCAAACAACAAAAGAAGATGTAACAAAATTTTTTAATATAGTAATTGAAGATTTAGAGAGAGTTGTAAACTTCCCATAAACTAAAATAGGGGGAGAATTTTATTTATAATAGAAAAGGAAAAACATGAAAAATATTTTATTAATAATAACTATTTTGTTTATAATAAGTGGTTGTTATTCAAAAAACACGAGTCTAAATGAATTAAAAGAAAAAGCAGAACAAGGCGACAAACTTTCTATGGCTAAACTGGTTCTTATTTATCAAAAAACTGATGATTACCAAAATGCACTAAAGTGGCTCGAAGAAGATGCTTCAAGTGGTAATGAAGAAGCTATAAATGAATTAGGGAATGTATATCTAAATGGTCTTTTAGGAGTAAATAAAGATTATAATAAAGCATTTGGATATTATCAAAAAGCTTCAGATATAGGATATTTTGATGCTATTAATAACCTTGGATATATGTATGATTTAGGTTTAGGTATAAAGCAAGATAGATTAAAGGCAATTGAAATTTACGAAGTAGCGGCAACTAAGGGTCTATTAGAGCTTTATACAATCTTGGTATTTCGTATATGAGTGGATTAGATGGTGTGCCAAAAGATATAGTTCAAGCTTATAAATATCTAGATATAGCAAGATATAATACACAATTTTCAAAGAATATGAACTTAAAGTGGTCTATTAGAGCAAGACTTGATGATTTAGATTCAATAATAACTATCTCACAAAAAAAAGAAGCAATAAAGTTGGCTGAAGAATGGACAAAATCATTACACAAAAAGTAATTTTTTATTTTTAAAAGATAAAAATGAGTAAAGTTTCGATAATTTAAAAAATAAAAAATTATTTAAAATAAAACAAAAAGGAAAAACATGAGCAGTATAGGAAAAATTTTAAATTATGTAGTTGTTGCTTTTTTAGTGACATTTTTTGTAGGTTGTGGTTCTATTTACAACTATAAAGTTGAACCAACACCAATAAAAAAAGGTGAAGCAAAATTTGTGATAGAAGAGTTTAATTTAACGCTAATTCATGGACACGGAAGAAATATAAATAACACTACTTTTAAAAATGAAGATGAGTTAAAAGACTCTTTTGTTAAATTTATAAATCAAAAATTAAAAGATAAGAATTTATTAGGTAGTGTTGAAAATAGCTATAAAGTAAAAGTAAATATGAACTATGAAAGAAGATACAATTATGGTGGTAATGCTTTGAATAAACCTTATTTTGATTATTCATTAGATATTTTTGACCAAAATAACAGGCTTTTAGTAACTTATGGATTAGGGAAAGCTACAACAAAATATTCATATTTTGAAGAGATTTCAATAAATACTCAAATTGGATTTTTTAAGTGGAAAGCAGAAGATGAGCCAAGAGATATAAACTTAATTTCAGATTTGATTGTAAAAGAGATAGCAGAAGTAGGAAAATAGATTTCTTTCATTCTCAAGATTTTTTTGGGAACTGAAAAGTAAAATATATTTTAATTATAAAATCACATAAGAGGAAAAAATGTTTAAATTATTTAAAATAACATTTATTAGTATAATTCCAATTTTCATGCTTATTGGATGTTCTAATAAAATTAATAATATTTCTAAAAAAAGTAGTTATAAAGTTTTAGATGAGGTATCTATTATCGTTGAACAGATTAATGGTGATGTTTTTAGATCATCAACATCTATTATGTTTACAGGTAGTGCTGCTTTTCCAATAGCACCTATTATGACTTTTAAGCCTGTTGAATCTTGTAAAAAAGAGAGTGATGTTTATTTATATGATATTACAAATAATATATCTAAATTTCAAGAATTATTCCAAGACAGAAATATAAAAATTAGAAATATAAATGAACCTATAAAAAAAGTATTATTTATAAAGATTACAGGATATCATCTTGAAAATAATAAAACTTGCGAAATGTACACAATATGGACAGATGTTTTTTTATATGATGTCGAAGATGTATCAACAAATTGGGATAAAGAAGAAGATGTAAATATCTTAAATACTATATCAAAATTAAATGAAGACAGAATAATATATAAAAATAAATTTGGTTCAGATAAATATTTTAATAGTTTTCCAACGGGTCAATTTTCAAGTGATTATTTTTTTAATAAGAATTTAGATAAAAATGTCGAAAAATTTTATAAGGAAGTAATCAAACATTTAGAAGAAGTTATCTCTTTTCCTAATAAGTAATTTTAGAATAAATTAAATATAGTAAATAATTAAAACAGAGTTTCTTGAAATATAAACTCTGTTTCACCCAAAGCTTTTAATTTAAAACTAAATCTATGAATATCACTTCTTCCAAACTCTCTTATAATTTCAATATGTGCTTTTGTTCCATATCCTTTATGTTTTTGAAAGTTATAATTTGGATATTTACTTGAAATTTCATTCATAAATCTATCTCGACTAACTTTTGCTAAAATTGAAGCAGCACTAACTTGAGCATATTTTGCATCTGCTTTTATCTCTTTTTTAAGATTTTCTATACCAAAATTTGTATTTCCATCCATTAAAAAATTATTACTAAATTTTTGTAATTGTTGCATTATTTCTAAAATTGAAGATTTAATACAAAAACTAATACCAAAATCATCTATCTCTTTTGCACTTTTGAAAACTATATGATATTTTGATTTCTCTTTTATTTCATCAAAAAGTTTTTCTCTTTTTTTTTCACTCAAAACTTTTGAATCATTTAGCCCTAAAATATCTTTTTCCAAAATAACACCAGCAACTACTATTGGACCAGCAAGTGGACCACGACCTGCTTCATCAATTCCGCATAAATTTTTCATAAAAACCTTTGATTTTTTTTAGAAAAGTATTATAATAGAAAATATATTTTATATAAAACTTGACAAGACTTGACTAAAGTTATATAATAACATTAGCAATTAAACAATAGGAGTGCTAATATGAACGACAATATTTTTGAAAAAATGACAAATCAACTAAGAGAAACAATAGATAGTAGCGTAGCTTTAGCTTTACACAATAAAAATCAAGAGGTGCAAATAGTTCACTTGATTTGGGCATTGCTTACAAATACTAATTCAGTTTTAAACCAATTATTAAATAAAATGAATGTAAATAAAGCTGCAATTGAGCTTGAAGCAAAATCAAATGCAAGTAAACTTCCAAGTGTAAGTAGCGTTACAAAAGAGAGTATAAAACTTTCACGAGAGCTTTATGAGAGTTTCCAAAAAGCACAAGGACAAATGGCAAGTAATGGAGATAAGTTTATAGCTATTGATACTTGGCTTATTTCAAACTTTGATAATAAAGTATTAAAAGATATTTTAGGTAAATATATAGATTTAAAAGAGGCAAAAAAAGAGCTAGAAGCCTTAAGAGCGGGAAAACAAATAGATAGCCAAAGTGGAGATGATAATCTTGAAGCTTTAAATAAGTATGGAATAGATTTAAATAAAAAAGCAATAGATGGAGAGCTTGATCCTGTTATTGGAAGAGATGAGCAAATAAACAGAATGATGCAAATCTTAATTCGAAAAACAAAAAACAATCCTATTTTAATAGGAGAGCCAGGAACTGGAAAAACTGCTATTGCAGAAGGTTTAGCTCAAAGAATTGTAAATAAAGATGTACCTACCAGTTTATTAAATAAAAGAGTTGTAACTCTTGATATGGGTGCTTTAATTGCAGGAGCAAAATATAGAGGAGAGTTTGAAGATAGATTAAAATCTGTAATAGATGAAGTTAAACAAGCTGGAAATATAATTTTATTTATTGATGAGATTCATACTATTATTGGAGCAGGTGCAAGCGAAGGAAGTATGGATGCTGCAAATATTTTAAAACCAAGTTTGGCTAGAGGAGAGCTTCATACAATTGGTGCAACAACGCTAAAAGAGTATAGAAAATATTTTGAAAAAGATACAGCAATGCAAAGAAGATTTCAGCCTATAAAAGTAGATGAACCGAGTGTAAATGAAGCTTTACATATTTTAAGAGGTATAAAAGAGAAGCTTGAAACTCATCATAATGTTACTATAAATGATAGTGCATTAGTTGCTGCTGCAAAACTTTCAAATAGATATATAACAGATAGATTTTTACCAGATAAAGCAATAGATTTAATAGATGAAGCAGCAGCAGAGCTTAAAATGCAAATAGAGAGTGAACCAACTGCACTATCAAATATTAAAAGAGAGATTCAAACTTTAAATGTAGAAAAAGAGGCTTTAAAAATGGAAAAAAGCCAAAAAAATGAAGATAGAATAAAAGAGATAGAAAAAGAGTTAGCAAATAAAAAAGAGGAAAAACAAAATTTAGAAGCTAGATTTGATAATGAGAAGCAAACTTTTAATGCTACAAGTGAATTAAAAATAAAAATTGATGAACTAAAAACGAAAGCAAATATAGCTAAACGAGAGTCAAAATTTGAAGAAGCTGCAAAAATAGAGTATGGTGAGATACCTGCACTTGAAGCAAAAATTAAAGAAAATAGTGAAAAATGGGATAGAATGCAAAAAGAGGGAACACTATTAAGAAATAGTGTAGATGAAGAGAGTATTGCTTCTATAGTTTCAAAATGGACTGGAATTCCTGTAAATAAGATGATGGATAGTGAAAAACAAAAGGTTTTAAAAGTAGAAGAGGTTTTAAAGCAAGATGTAATAGGGCAAGATGAAGCAATAAAAGCAATTAGCAGAGCAATTAAAAGAAATAAAGCAGGTTTAAGTGAAACTTCACGACCAATAGGAAGTTTCTTATTTTTAGGACCAACAGGAGTTGGAAAAACTGAAAGTGCTAAAACTTTAGCAAAATTTTTGTTTGATGATGCAAAGTCACTTATTAGATTTGATATGAGTGAATATATGGAAAAACATGCTGTTTCAAGACTTGTTGGAGCAGCTCCTGGATATGTTGGATACGAAGAAGGTGGACAATTAACAGAAGCTGTAAGAAGAAAACCTTATAGTGTAATATTATTTGATGAGGTTGAAAAAGCACATCCAGATGTATTTAATATACTTTTACAAGTTCTTGATGATGGAAGATTAACAGATAACAAAGGTGTTACGGTTGATTTTAAAAATACAATTATAATTTTAACTTCAAATATTGGAAGTTCAAGAATTATTGAAATAAGTGATAAAGAAGAAAGACGAAAAGCTGTTTTAGATGAATTAAAATCTCATTTTAGACCAGAATTTTTAAATAGACTTGATGATATTGTAATTTTTGAACAATTAGGACTTCAAGCAATTACAAATATTGTAGATATTTTATTTAACAATATTAAGAAAAAAGTTGAAGAAAAAGGTATAAAAATATCTTTAACAAACGAAGCAAAAGAGTATATTGCAAAGATTGGTTTTGATCCTATTTATGGAGCTAGACCCCTTAAAAGAGCTATTTATGAGATAGTTGAAGATAAGCTTGCTGATTTAATACTTGAGGATAGTATTGGTGAGGGAAGTAATGTTGAGTTTGATATTAAAAGAGATGAGATTGTTGTAAGTGTATCTTAAAGAAAAGAATAGTTTAAGTAAAATTTGCCTATAATCCACAACTTAATTTTGAAAAATATAAAAGGGTAAGAGTAAGATGAAAAGAACATATCAACCACATAACACTCCTAAGAAAAGAACTCACGGGTTTAGAGTAAGAATGGCTACGAAAAATGGTAGAAGAGTAATTAATGCAAGAAGAGCTAAAGGTAGAAAAAGATTAGCTGTTTAAGTAAGGACTTTAGGCTTAATAGCCAAAAAGAGTTCAACAAACTTTACAAAAGCGGTAAAAGTTGGCATACGCCGACTTTTGTCGCTTTTTTTATGCCAAAAAATGATCTAAAATTGGCTTTCGTTGCTTCAAAAAAGATTGGAAATGCAGTTTTTAGAGCAAAGGCAAAAAGAAGATTAAGAGCTTGTATTTTGGATTATGAAGATAGACTAAAAGAAGGAAGCTATATTTTTGTAGCTAAAAATCTCATACACGATAAGAATTTCCAAGATTTAAAAAGAGATTTTAATTTTGCTTTCAAAAGGCTAGAAGTTCTTAAATGAAAGCTATCTCAAAACTTTTTATAAAGTTTTATCAAAAATATTTAACAGTTTTATCATATGGTTCGTGTAGATACTATCCAACATGTTCACAATATGCACTTTGGCAACTTGATAATAATAGTTTTTTTAAGGCTATTTTTTATACAATAATACGCATTTTAAAGTGTAACCAACTTTTTGATGGTGGTTTTGACTATCCAGTAATAAATAGGTTAAAAAAAAATCAAAATATCAAATATAATAAAATTAAAATAGTATATTGGTATGTGCCTTTAAAAAATGGAAAATTTTTAGTAGTAAAAAACAGGGAGTGGAAGAAGTAGGATGAATAGTAGTAATAATCAAAACAGTGGTTTACAAAAACGAATGATAATAATGACCGTATTGGTTTTTGTATTTTTTATAGCTTATGAATTTTTGGTTTTAAAGCCAAAACAGATTGAGAAGATGGAACAACAAAAAATAGAGCAAGAGCAAAAAGCAAATTCTGCTCCAGAGATAAAAGAGCAAATAAATAATAATACAAACTCTTTAGCACCAGTAGTTAATGAGAGTAAAAATATTGTTGCTACAATTAAAACAGAGAAAAATATTATAGAAATTGACAATCTAGGTCGTATATATCAAGTTACTTTACTTGAAGAAAAGTATAAAGATGATAAAAATAATCGAATTAAACTTTTTGCTGATAATCAGTTAAGACCATTGGAAGTTAGATTTTCAAATAGAGTTTTAAATGATGAAGCTTTTAAGGTAGATGTAATAGCTAGTTCTTCTACTATCAATGCTACAACAAATAATCAAGAGCTAACTTTAACTCAAACTCTAAGTGGTACAACTTTGACAAAAAAGTTTACATTTTATCCAGATGGACACTATGATTTAGCTGTTAGTTCTACAAACAATGAGCAGTTCTTTATTACAAACGGATTTAGACCAAATGTTTTGGCTGATATGTATGCTGTTCATGGATTTATTGCAAAGCTAAATGATGGAACTTTAGATACGATAGAAGATGGTGATTTAAAAAGCAATAAAGATTTAGTAGGTGTTAAATTTATATCAAATTTTGATAGATATTATGCAACTGTTATTTATAATTTTGAGAAATCATTAGCAGTTACTCTTATGCCTGATGCAAATAATGATGCTCAAGCATTTATTCAAGCAGGAACTAGTACAAATTTTAGTGGATTTATGGGACCAAAAAATCATAAAGATTTGGAAGCTTTAAATCCTCAATTAATTGATGTAATAGATTATGGTTGGTTTACATTTATTGCAAAACCAATGTTTGTTCTTCTTCAATTTTTACAAGGATATATTGGAAACTGGGGTTGGACTATTGTTGTTTTAACTATTTTAATTAAACTTGTGCTTTATCCTTTATCATATAAAGGTATGATGAGTATGCAGAAATTAAAAGATTTAGCACCAAAAATGAAAGATATCCAAAATAAATATAAAGGTGATAAGCAAAAACAATCAATGGCAATGATGGAATTGTATAAAAAACATGGTGCAAACCCAATGGGTGGATGTTTACCATTAATTTTACAAATTCCAGTTTTCTTTGCTATTTATAGAGTTTTAATTAATGCAATTGAGTTAAAAGGTGCTGAATGGATTTTTTGGATACATGATTTAGCTGAAATGGATCCATATTTTGTATTACCAATTTTAATGGGTGCAACGATGTATATTCAACAAAAAATTACACCAAATACAATGCAAGATGAGATGCAAAAGAAGATTTTCCAACTATTACCAATAGTGTTTACATTCTTCTTCTTGTGGTTCCCAGCTGGACTTACTCTATATTGGTTTGTAAATAACTTATTTACTATAGCTCAACAATATACTATTAATAGAATATTTGAGAAAAAAAGAGTCGCAAATACTAATTAAGTAGGAAGTTATGAAAAAGTTTGAAGCAGATAGTTTAGAAAAAGCCTACGAAATGGCAACTTTAGAGTTTGGATGCTCAATTACAGAGCTTTCAATTGAAGTATTTCAGCAACCAAGTAGTGGTTTTTTAGGTTTTGGAAAAAAACGAGCGATAATATGTGCTGTTTGTAAAACAGATAAAGTAGATAATAATGATTCTTTGAAATCTTATAGAAATAAGAGTGTAAATATAGAAGATGTTAGCTCAAGATTGGAAAGTTCTAAAAAGAATAGTGTTGAAAAAGATTGCAAGAAAACTTTAGAAACTGAAGAAGTTTCTTGTAATGTTCCAAAAGTTGAATCAAAAGAGAAGATTTTTGATAAGTTTTATCATGAAGAAAAATCAAATGATATTTCAAAAATTATAATTAAAAAATCGAAAGATGAAATAATATCAGAGATAAAAAATGGTTTAAATCTTTTGTTTGATAAATCTTGTTTTAGATTAGAAGATATAAAAGTTAGTTTTTATGATGATGAGACAATTTTTATTGAATTTTTGGGAGAAGATTCTGCACTACTTATTGGAAAAGAGGGCTATAGATACAAGGCTTTATCATATATCTTATTTAACTGGATAAATGATAAATTTGGATTGATGCTTCGTCTTGAAGTTGCTGAATTTTTAAAAAATCAAGAAGCTGCTATTTGTCTATACCTAGAGCCTGTAATTGAGATAATCAAAGAGAAAGGAAGCTTTAAAACAAAGCCTCTTGATGGTATTTTAGTACATATTGCTCTTAAAAGATTAAGAGAAGAGTTTCCTTTGAAATATGTTGCTGTTAAAACAAATATAAAAGGTGAAAAATATGTACTTGTAAATGAGTACAAACAAAAAGAAGATTAATATTGTATAACGATGATACTATTGTAGCAATTGCTACAGCATCTGGAATAGGTTCTATTTCAATAGTTAGAGTTTCAGGAGTAAAAGCTCTTGAAATTGCTTTTAAAATTTCACAAAAAACTACTATAAATCCAAGAGTTGCAACACTATCTTATTTGTATGATAAAGATCAAAATATTATAGATGAAGCTATAATTTTATATTTTAAAGCTCCAAACTCTTTTACAGGTGAAGATATAATTGAGTTTCAAATTCATGGTGGAGTTGCGATTGCTTCAATTGTTTTGGATACAGTTTTAGAATATGGTGCAAGGATGGCAACTGCTGGAGAGTTTTCAAAAAGAGCTTTTTTGAATAATAAAATAGATTTGAGTAAAGCAGAAGCAATATCAAAAATAATTGAAGCAAGAAGTAGTGATGCTGTAAAACTATTGGCTAGGCAACTAAAAGGTGAGCTTAAAGATTTTGTAGAAGATATCAGAGAAGATTTGCTTTTTATGCTTGCATATACAGAGGTTACTATTGATTATGCTGAAGAAGATTTACCTAGTGATATTTTTTTAAAAATTGAAGAAAAGATAGCAAAAATAGAACAAAAACTAGAAAATACGCTAGAAGCTAGTAAAAGAAGAGAAGGTATGATTGATGGATTTAAAGTTGCAATCATTGGAAAGCCAAATGTTGGGAAATCTAGTCTTTTAAATAAGCTACTTAACTATGATAGAGCTATTATTTCAGATATTGCAGGAACGACAAGAGACACTATTGAAGAGAGTGTAAAAATTGGAACACATATTATTAAAATAGTCGATACTGCTGGAATTAGAGAAAATACAAGTGATGTAATTGAACAAATTGGAATTGAAAAATCAATAAATGCTATAAATGAAGCTGATATTATTGTAGCTTTATTTGATAATAGCAGAATTAAAGATAGTGAAGATGATAAGATTTTAGAGCTTTTAGCTTCACAAGAAAATAAAAATATTATCAAGATTTTAAATAAAACAGATTTATCAAATTTCTTTGAAACAGATTTAATAGGTGAATTTATAGAACTTTCAACAAAGCAGAATATTAATTTACTTATTAAGAGTATAGAAAAAATATTGGATGAAAATAGTGGAACAGATGAGCTTACATTAGTTTCAAAAAGACAAATAAATAGTGTTGAAAATACATTACAAAATATAAAAATGGCAAAAACTCCACTATATAGTGGAGAATTAGAGTTTTTTGCACACCATATAACAGAAGCTTTACATGAAATTTCGAATATTACTAGACCTTATGAAAATGATGAGATGTTAGATGTTATGTTTGGTGAATTTTGTTTAGGAAAATAGTATGAAAAAATTTTTAATTTTTGTTTTACTTTTTTTATCTACTAATATTTATGCAGATAAATGGGATGACTTTCTAAAAAATAGTGGTTTTCCAAAAAAAGTAGTAGATGATGGAAGTTTAGTAAGTGGTAAGATTTTAGATGCAATTGTAAGCTATCAAATTAAAAATAATGATGGAATAAAAGGAAACTTTGAAAATAGTGATAGTGCAAAAATTATAATTAAAAATAATAAAGGTCAAACGCTAAGTACTGAAAAGTTTTTGAACGTTTCTGAGCTTAGAGTTTGGGGAAGAGATAACTTTATTGAGATTTTTAGCTTTGTTATTGGTGATAGAAAGCTAGACTCAAAAACATTAAATGAGCTTACAAATTTGGCAACTATTGCTTTGATGAATAAAAATATAAAGTAAGCTAAACTATTTTGGAATAGTATAGCTTATTAATTTTGCATTGTTTTTATCAATATCAATCCAGCTATTACAATCAAAATCTATTTGCATAACTGCACCCTCTTCGAATTTCTCTTTAAATCCTAAAAGTGTAACTGCTAAAGCAGTTAAAGATGGATTATGACCTACTATTAACATACTATCTATACTGTCATAAGTATATGTAATAGTTTCTATTAGTTCATTTACAAATGCCATATATAAAACTTCATTTAGCATAATAGTTTTGTTATATCCTAACTCTTTTGCAAAAATTTCTGCTGTGTGTCTTGTTCTTACTGCTGGACTTGCTACTATTAAATCAATTTGATGATTTTCCAAAGCCAACTTTTGAGCCATTTGAGTCGCTTTTTCGATGCCTTCTTTAGTTAATTCTGTATCATAATCGTATTCGTTTGGTGTTTCTCTTTGTTTTGTTGTATGCCTTGCTATAAAAAGTTTTTTCATTTTTCCCTGCTTTAAATAAAAATGCTAGATTTTAACTATATTTTTATAAATTAATAATAAAATTATCAAAAATAGATATAAGGAAATATTACTAATGCTTAAAATTTTTTTGAAAAGTATTTTTTTTAGTATCTTATCAATATTTTTATTTGTATTTATATATTTATTAAGTGAAAGTATTCTTTCAAAAATTACAACAAATTATTCTACAAATGAAAATCTTGTGTATGAAATTTTTATAAAATCAAATGGAGTGCATACAGATGTAGTTTTACCTATAAAAAGTGATATGATAAATTGGTTTGAGTTTTTCAATTTTGAAGATACTTTAAGCAAAAGAGATGATTTCTCATATATTAGTGTTGGTTGGGGAGATAAGGGTTTTTATCTAGATACTCCAACTTGGGCACAATTAAAACTTAGTACTGCTTTGATTGCAGGATTTGGTCTTGGAAATGCTGCTTTACATATTACATATTATGATGAGATTGTAAAAGATGATTTAACATATAAAATAAAAATCTCTAAAGAACAGTATAACTCAATAATATCTACAATAAAAAACTCTTTACAATATAAAGATGAAAAACCAATAAATATAAAAACAACATCACAATATGGACAAAATGATGCTTTTTATGAAGCAATAGGAAGTTATAGTATTTTTCACACTTGTAACACTTGGACAAATAATTTATTAAAAAAAGCATCTTTGCCAGCTTCTTTTTGGGTAGCATTTGATGATGGAATTTTGTATCAGTATAATAAAAAAAGCAACCCTTGACCAAAGAGTTGCTTTAAGATGTAATACTAACCAAATATATCTTAATTTTTAAAGGCAATAACTTTATTTCTTCCCTCTTTCTTTGCTTTATATAAAGCAAGGTCAACTTTTTTAAGAAGTTCTGTACTTAAAATTGGTTCATTTGCTTCTGCTACACCCAAACTTATTGTAAGTTTTTGAATATCTTTAAACTTATGTTGTTCAATGTTTTGTCTTATTCTTTGAGCTATGTAAAAGGCATCTTCTATATTTGTATTTGGTAGTAGTATTAAAAATTCTTCACCACCAATTCTAGCAAAAGTATCATCTTCTCTTAAGGATTTTTCAACAACTCTACAAGTTTCATTAAGTACATAATCACCAACATCATGCCCATAAGTATCGTTTACATTTTTAAAATGGTCTAAATCAAACATTATCAAACTAAAAATTGTATCATCTGATTTTAATTTTTCTAATTGTTGATTAAAAATATTAAAAAAATAGTACCTATTGTATATTTTTGTTAAATCATCAATAGATGCTAAATCTTTCATCTTTTTATAGGCAGTTTTTAGTTTATTTGTACGATTCTCAACTTTCATTTCAAGTTCGCTATTTAGTTTTTGGAGTTCAATAGATTTCTCTTTTAATGATTTATTTAATATATTAAAAGCATTTAAAAGCATTTTAGAAATTATAAAAGATAAAATAAAAGATAAGATAGTGAAAAAAATAGCCAAAGATAGAGTAATGTTTATATTTTTATCATGTTCTTTTAGTTCTATATCTCTTTGGTTTTCTACAATTTTATTAATATCTTCTAAATAAAAACCACTTCCAATGACTAAATCACTGTTTGGTAGTTGTCTTACAAAAGATATTTTATCTTCTATTAAATTTGTATTAGGATTTAGCCATTTATATGTTACAAATCTATCTGCAGATGAGTTTTGTGTTATTAATTTGACTACATTATTATAGTTTTTATTATCAATAATATATAGATTTTCACCCTCTAGATGGCTTAAAAATGAGTGAACAATTACATCACCTTTTGTATTAAAAATAAAATAATAATCACTAGCTGTATTATTTATATTTTTTATTAGATTTAAGAAAGATTTATAAGCTTTCTCTTTGTTTTCAGTTAATAATACTTGATTTTGAAATATTTGAGTAGCAATTTGGATATTTGTTTTTACTAAACTCTTTTGTTTGTCTATTAAATCGTTTTTGTATAGTTCGAAATTACTATTAAGTGTAGATTTGTATCCAGTTATTATTAGATAAAAAACTAAAAAAACAACCAAAGGAATAAAAATCATAGGAGCATATTTTATAAAATTAACTAACCTTTTTTCCATATTAACTACTTTTTAAAAAGATATAGGCATTATATCACAAAATATTAATAACCTTAAATTAGAGCCCATTCATAAAATACAATTGTTTCAATATTTATTTTTTTATTATCTATTTTTTGATTATTTGAAATAGTAATAATCTCTATTTTCTCTATATTTAGCTCTAAAGCATTTTTTATAATTTTTTTTAGTAAATTTGAATTCAAATCAAGATTAAAAAAAGGGATACAAACAATTGCTAAATTATCATCTTTTATATAAAAATCAATGTTATCAAGATAATAAATAGTTTTTTCCTCTTTTAATAGTTCCAAAAAAATCATATTTGCAAACTCTTGTTTAAATTTTTTTGAAAAACTAATAGCACCCAAAAAAGCATAGTTATAAGAGTATATTTTTTTTAAACTCTTCTCTTGATTATATTTTCCTACAAAAAAAATAGAGTTTTTATCTTCTAACTCTTTGCACTCTTCATAAAATCTATCTTTTGATATTTTGATTTTTGATTTTAGTTGATTAAATAGTTGAAAAATTGATTTTTTCTCATCGATATTTTCTATTAAGATTTTTAATATCTCATAGCTTGTATCATCTTTTGAGTTCATTTTTATAATATCTTGAAGTTTTGATATTTTTTTATGTTCTTCTACATTTATAGAAAGTGGTAAATTCCCATATTTCAAAAAATTATTGAAACTTTGAGTAATATTTTGATGTTTATTATCAAATAAGAGGTACTCTTCAAAATCTAAGGCAAAAAGTTCTATTTTTTTAAAATTTTTATATTCAATATTCTTTTGAGAAGTTAAAATTACATTTTCACAATTTGGAATTTTGCACTCATTATTAAAATTTTCCAAAACCAAAACTTTTATATTTTTTAAAGATATAAAATCATTTAGTAAACTTAACTCTTGGTTTATATTATTATTTCTTAAATCAAAAAAATCAATATATAAATACTCTTCATTTTTAAATTTACTTAAAAAATCAAATACTAAATAAGATTTTCCAACTTTTGAAGCTCCACATATTATAGTTTTTTTGTGTTCAATTTTTATTTTTCTATCCAAAAAATTTATTTTGGAGAAGTTTATTTCATAGTTTTCTTCAAGTAGCTTCATTTTTTACTCAAGATTATCGCCTCTTTTATTGCATTTATATAGCTTTTTGTATTTGGATTCTTATTTTTATATGCTATATCAAAAGCTGTTCCATGATCTACGCTAGTTCTTATAATTGGTAGATTTAAACTAACATTTATGCTCTCATCAAAATATAGAGCTTTTAGTGGAGCTAATCCTTGATCATGATACATAGCTATAAAATATTTGTAGTTTTTTCTATTATTTGGAGAAAAAGCAGTATCTGGTACAAGTGGATTTGAGAAAATATTTTCACCTAAAATTTTATTTGCTTTTTTTATAGCTTTTTGGATTTTTTTTTCTTCTTTTCCTAAAACTCCACCATCTCCAGCATGTGGATTTAGTGCTAGAACAGCTACTTTTTTTGCATTTGTACAAGATTGAAAATTTTTGAAAAAATTAATAAGTTTTTTTGTTTTTATACTTTTTGCAACATTTTTTAAAGCAATATGTTCTGTAAATAATGCTACATACATTTTTTCACAACCGAGCATCATAATTGCATCTTTATTATAAAAATCTCTTAATACCTCTGTATGACCTTTATACTTTAGCTTCGCTTTTCCCCATGACTCTTTGTTTATTGGTAAAGTACAAATTGCATTTACACTTTTTATATTTGCAAGATTGATTGCATCCATAAAAGATAGATATGAAAAAATACCAGCTTCTTTTGTAGTTTTTGAAGGTGTTATTTCAAAATCACCAAAAGTTTCATGTATCATAAAATCATCAGGAATTTCACTTTTTAAAAGCATAGAAGCCTGTTCTAGCATTTGACGATTTATACAATATATTGGTTGGCATATTTTTTTTATAATATCGTGAGATTTTAATGCAATTTCTACACCAATACCATTTAAATCTCCAATACTAATAGCAATTTTAGGAAGAGTTGTCATTTTGAAATAAGATTTTTCATCTCAACTATTGCAGAAGATAGTCCTGTAAAAACAGATCTTGCAATAATACTTTGACCGATATTTAACTCAATAATATCTTTTATTTCACAAATATTTTTTACATTTTGATAATTTAATCCATGACCAGCTGCTACTTTTAAGCCTAAATTTACAGCATAACTTGAAGAGTTATTTATTTTTTCTAAACTATATTCTAGTTTTTCTTTAAGTCTCTCTTTTGGAAGTTCTAACTCTTTAATTGAGTGTTGAGTATGTTTTAAATTTGTATTTAACATAGCATATATATTTGCAAAAGTTCCTGTGTGAAGCTCTACCCAAGAAGCTCCTAACATATTTGAAAGTTCTATGGATTTTAAAGTAGGGTCTATAAAAAGTGAAACTTCAATATCATTTGATTTTAATTGCTCTATTGTACGGCTTATTTTTTGGAAATTATTTTCTAAATCAAGACCACCTTCAGTTGTTACTTCTTCTCTATTTTCAGGTACTAAAGTTACTCTATATGGTTTTAAACTACAAACAATATCTATAATATCACTATTAATAGAACACTCTAAATTTACAGGAAGTGCTGATTGTTCGATTATAGCTTTTGCATCTAAATCGTGTATATGTCTTCTATCTTCTCTTAAATGAATAGTTATTTGATCTGCACCGCTTATTTTACAAATGCTAATAGCATCTAATGGATTTGGATCATTTATTTTTCTAGCCTCTCTTAGAGTTGCTATATGGTCAATATTTACACCTAAAAGCATATTTTTTCCTCTTTTTATTTTATTTAAGATAAATCTTTTAAGGTTGCAATATTTGCTGCTAGTTTATTGTGAACTTCTAAATACTCATCTTCATTTATAGAGTCTGCAACAATTCCAGCACCTGATTGGAAAATTATTTTATCTTTTGTTAAAAGTGAAGTTCGAATAGTTATTGCACTATCCATATTTCCATCAAACCCAAAGTAAGCTATGCTTCCAGAGTAGAAATTTCTTTTTATTTTTTCAAAATTTGCTATTAATTCCATAGCTCTTATTTTTGGAGCTCCTGTCATAGTTCCTGCTGTAAATGTTGCCATAAATAGGTCAAACATATCATATTTTTCATCTAAAATTGCTTCAACATCTGAAACTATATGCATAACATGAGAGTATCTTTCTATTCTCATAAGTTCTGTTACTTTTACACTACCAGCCCTTGCTACTCTTCCAACATCATTTCTTCCTAAATCAACAAGCATTAGATGTTCTGCTCTCTCTTTTTTGTCGCTGATTAGTTCATTTTCCATTTCTAAATCTTTTTCTAATGTTGTTCCTCTTTTTCTAGTCCCTGCTATTGGTCTTAAAAGTAGGTGTCCATCAATTAATCTAATCATAACTTCTGGACTACTTCCTGCAATACTAAAATCTTCAAACTCTAATAAAAAAAGATATGGACTTGGATTTTTACTTCTTAATGCTCTATAAAAAGATAGACTATCAACAACTGCTTTTTGAGTAAATCTATTTGAGATTAAAATCTGAAATATATCTCCAGCTCTTATCATCTCTTTTGATTTTTCAACTATTGAAAAAAATTCCTCTTTGGTAAAGTTGAATTTCCCATTGTCTATTAATTTTGATTTTTTTAGTGGAGTATAAATATATGGCTTTAAAAGCTCTTTTTCTATATTTTCAAGCTCATTTTTTAACTCATCCACTGAAGTAAGGATTACTAATTTTGAAGTTTTATGAGAAAATGCTAATATTATCTTTGGTCTTATTAAATCTAAATCAGGAATATTCAACTCATCTTCTAAAGAGTTCATAGAAGCTTTTAGTTTTGGTTCAAATTCTTTACCTATATCATAACCAACATTTCCAATAAATCCATCAATTAAGCCAATTCCTAGCTCTTTTGATTTTTCTTTATATATATTTTTTTCAAAATTCTTATAATATTTTTTTAAAAATAATAGAGGATTGTTATCTACTTTTTCTATATTTCCAATTTCATTTTTAAAAAAACATTCACTGTTTTTATACCAAATTCTTTCTCTAGCTCCAATTATTATGTATGAAAAATTCCCATCATTACTTGAACTTATGCTACTTTCAAATAAAAAACTAAGCTCTTTTGGATAAAGAGCTTTTGTTTTCTCATAAATTGAAACAGGTGTAAATTGGTCTAAAAATAGAGTTTTGCTATAAAAATTCATAAATATCTACTAATGATTTACTATAAAAGTATTTTGAATATTTAGCTTGTTTTTTACAGATGATACATCATTTGAGGCTGCTGCTCTACTGCTATACGGACCAATAAGAAGTTTGTTAAATGTACTACCTTTTACATCTTCTTGAATAACTTTATATTTAAAACCTTGGCTTGTTATATTTTTTAAATAAGATTCACTAGGTCTTTTTGAGAATGCACCAATTTGAATAAAGTAACCACTACCAGTAGTTTCTTGTTGATTTGTTGATTTTACTGCAGCATTACCTTCAACTAAATCTCTTATAGATTTTTTTGTTTCAGGTTGTGTTTTTGTTGCTGTTGCTACATTTGTTTCAGGTGCTTTTGAAATCTGTTTTTTCTCTTCAATCTTTTTTATAGTTTCATCAAGAGCTTCATTTGGAATAGAGTTATCTGAGAAGTTTTCATTTTGAGTCAATTTAGCTTCTTCTTTTGTCTCTTTTACCATATCTAGTCTATCATTTGAGCTATTAATTTGTTGATTTGTTGATGATGGTTCTGAACTATCTTTTTTTGCTTTATCATCTAGTATTCTTTGGTATCTATCTTCTATATTACCACTATTTTCAGATAAAGTTTTCATTTCAGAAGAGTTTTGACTATTTGAAGTAAACGGGTCTTCTTTTTTTGAATCACCTGTTAGAAGTCTTATAATAATTATTGTTAGTAAAAAAAGAACTACTAAAACAATACCTAAAATTAAGTATTTTTTCTTGTTGTCTTCTCCACCTTGTTGTTGATTTAGCATAATATTGTCAAATTCATTGCTGTCATCATAATTGATATTTTGCTGTAATCTATTCATCTCATTCATATCGTCATTGTTATCTATACCTTTGTAGGCATTATTTAGATTGTTAGTAAGATTTATATTTCCCATAGATATCCTTGTTTCATCAAGTTCACTTAACTTTTTTTCAAGCTCTTCTTTTTCTTGTTTTAGTTGAACTTTTTTTACAAAATCATCACCTATTATTTGCATAATAACTCCTTGCTTTTAAACTCAATTAATACGTCGAACTAGTGTAAATAACAAATTTAGAAGCTAGTTCTTCAAGCTCTTTGTTTATTTTTTTATGTAACTCTTTATCTTCAATATTATCTAATACATCACAAATTTTATTTGCAATATATTCAAACTCTTTCTCTTTCATTCCTCTTGCAGTTAGTGCAGGAGATCCAATTCTAATTCCACTTGTAACAAATGGACTTCTAGTTTCTCCTGGAACTGTATTTTTATTTACAGTAATTCCAGCATCACCTAAAGCAGCATCAGCTTCTTTTCCTGAGAATGGTTTATTTAAGAAACTTACTAGAACAAGATGATTATCTGTTCCACCACTTACTATATCATATCCTCTTTTTACTAGCACTTCACCTAATACTTTTGCATTAGCTTTTACTTGTTTTGCATAATCTTTCCATTTTGGATCAAGTATTTCTTTAAATGCAACAGCTTTTGCAGCAATTACATGAACAAGTGGTCCACCTTGAAGTCCTGGGAAAATTGCACTATTTATTTTTTTAGCAATCTCTTCATCATTTGTCATAATCATTCCACCTCTTGGACCTCTTAGAGTCTTATGAGTTGTTGTTGTTACAACGTGAGCATGAGGGAATGGACTTTGGTGTTCATTTGCAGCAACAAGTCCTGCAATATGAGCAATATCAGCAAATAAAATAGCTCCAACAGAGTCAGCTATTTCTCTAAATCTTTTAAAATCAATCTCTCTAGCATATGCACTTGCACCACAAACAATTATTTTTGGTTGAACTATTTTTGCAATCTGCTCAACTTTATCATAGTTAATTCTTCCATCAAGTTCAACACCATAATAAAATGCAGAGTAGTTTTGACCAGAGAAGCTTGGTTTACTTCCATGAGTTAAATGTCCACCATGAGATAAATCCATACCTAATATTTTATCACCAGCTTTTAATAATGCTGCATATACTGCACCATTTGCCTGAGATCCACTATGAGGTTGAACATTTGCATATTTACAAGCAAATATTTCACAAGCCCTATCAATTGCTAGTTGTTCTACTTTATCAGCTTGTTCACATCCACCATAATATCTTTTATATGGATAACCTTCAGCATATTTATTTGTAAATACACTTCCCATTGCTTGCATTACTGCTGGACTTGTAAAGTTTTCACTTGCAATCATCTCAAGATGATTTGTCTGTCTTTCAAGTTCAGCTTCAACTATCTTAAACACCTCAATATCAGCTACCTCTAAATTATCGTTTGTGATATAGTTCATTTATCTCTCCAATTTTTATTATTTTTATTCATTTTCATCTAATAATAGATCAAAATCTTGTTTTACAGGTTTCATAGCAGGGAAAAGTAAAACATCTCTTATTGAGTGTTGATTTGTAAGCATCATTACAAGCCTATCAATACCAATTCCTTGTCCTGCTGTAGGAGCCATTCCATAAGATAGGGCATTTACAAAATCCTCATCCATCTCATGTGCTTCATCATCTCCGCTATCTTTTGCTGCCATTTGTCCTTCAAATCTTTGAAGTTGGTCAATTGGATCATTTAACTCACTAAAAGCATTTGCAATTTCACGTCCAGCAATAAATAGTTCAAATCTATCTGTCAAATGTTGTTTTTCATCATTTCTTCTTGCAAGTGGTGAAATTTCAACTGGATATTCTGTTATAAATGTTGGATTTATAAGTTTATCTTCTACAAATTCATCAAAAAGTTCACCTTGAAGTTGTCCTAGATTTAGTTTTGCATTTGCTTCAAGTTTATTTTCTTTTAAAAACTCTAAAATTTTCTCTTTATCTTCAACAATATCTTTTGGAACACCACCAATTTCGTATAAAGATTGAATAAGTGGTATTTCACTAAATTTTGTAAAATCTACTTGAAGTTCTCCATAAGGTAAAGTTGTAGGAAGATTTAAATTTTTAAATAGATATTCAAAATACTCTTTTGTAATAACAATTAAATCTTTATAAGTTTTATATGCCCAATAAAATTCAATAGAAGTAAACTCAGGATTATGAGTAGCATCCATTCCTTCATTTCTAAAGTTTCTATTTATTTCAAAAACTGCTTCAAATCCACCAACTATCAATCTTTTTAAGTACAACTCAGGAGCAATTCTTAAAAATCTATCAATTCCTAAAGCATTGTGATGAGTAACAAATGGTTTTGCATTTGCTCCACCAGCAATTGGATGCATCATAGGAGTTTCAACTTCTAAAAAGCCTTTATCTTCAAAAAATCTTCGAGTTAAACTTATAACTTTACTTCTTGTATGAAAAGTCTCTCTAACACTACTATTCATAATTAAATCTAAGTATCTTTGTCTATATCTTAGTTCTTTATCTTGTATTCCATGAAATTTTTCAGGAAGTGGTGAGATAGCTTTTGTAAGGATTGTTAAACTATCAACATGAAGTGAAAGCTCTCCTTGTCCTGTTACAAATGGATAACCGCTAACTTCAATAATATCACCAACTTCAATATATTTTTTGAAAATATCATTATAAAAATTCTCTTCTAAATTATCTCTTGCAACATAAACTTGTAGCATACCACTTTCATCTTCTAGTTTAAGAAAACTAGCTTTTCCCATAAGTCTAAAAAACTTAATTCTTCCAGCTATAGTAAAATTTCTATTCTCATCTCTTTTTGTTTCAAGATTAAAAATATCTTCATTTTTTGTTAAATAATCCTGTATACTTAGTTCTCTTTTTGTTTCATTTGCATATGGATTTATTCCTAAATCTCGCAAATTTTGAGCTTTTTCTATTCTTTGTTGTATATATTTATTTTCAAACAATTTTTAAATCCTTATTCATCTTTATTTCTAATATCTTGTAACTTATCTTTTGTACTATCTAAATTTTCTTTTAAATTGTCAAGTTGCTCTACATTTTCTTTTATATCATTTAAAGCAGGTTCTAGACTCTGTTTTGTTTCTTCGATACCATTTTGTATTGAAACTGAACCATCTGTTGCATTTTGAATAGTTTTATCAATAGTATTTACCATTGCTGTTGTATCAAATTTTATTATGTAAGAACCAACACTAAGTAAATGAGGCATCATAAAAGAGTTACTAAATTTTTCATCTATTACTTTTTTAAATGATCCTACTTGGTTTAATGAATAAGCAATAACAGAAAAAATAAGAAATATTTTTAACATTCCAAATATAAGTCCAAATATTCTATCAACAATTCCTAATCCACTTGCACTGAATATTTTACTAACAACAACTCCTGCACTATAAACAATAAGCCAAACTGCAACTAGTGAAACTACAAAACCTATTAGTTTTATTGTTGATTGATTTTCTATTACAAGAATAGGAGCTAAAAGTCCACCAACTTCTGTTGAAATTCTTGATGCTACAAAAATAGCACCAACAATACCAACTATTCCAAAAACTTCTTTTATTAAACCTCTAAAAAGTCCTTTTAAACCAAGCAATAATGTAATAAGTATAATAACTAAATCAAAAACTTCAATATCTTGCATATAAACAATCCTTTTTTCAATAATCCGTGCATTTTACCTAAAAAAGATAAAATAAAAGTTTAATTAAAATTTATATTAATATTTAAACCTTTGAGTTTTTTATTTTTATACTCAAAATCTTCATTTTTAAACTCTATTTCAAAATTAAGATTTTTTATAAAAAATTCATTTACTGTAAAAAGTCCTAATCCTACACCAAAAGATTGATGTTTTGTAGTAAAATATGGTTCACAAATTTTTGTTATAATCTCATCTTTAACACCATTTGCACTATCTTTTATTGATAAAATTTTATTTGAGAAGTTTATTAAAATATATCTATCTTCTTTATTTTTATTATTAACTAATGCATAAATAGAGTTATCAATAATATTTAAAATTGAATCAGAAAAATCACTTTTGTTACAATTTATAATAAAATCTTCACTATGCTTAAATTCACAAAAAATAGAGTTTTCTTCAAATATAGTTTCACAAAATAGTATTACATTGTTTACTATCTCAACTAAAGAGTGACTTGAAACTCTTTCATCTTTTCCAAAAAAGCTTGAGAAATTTTCTATTGTATTTGAGAGTTTTTTTGTATTAAAAATAATTTTATCACAAGATAGTAAAATCTCTTTTGTATTTAACTCTTTTATCTCTTCTTTTAGCTTCATTCCACTAGCTATTGTGCTAATTACACTTAAAGGTTGTCTCCAGTGATGGGCTATGCTATTTAGAGTATTTTCTATGGCATTTATTTTTGATTGTTGAAATAGAGCTTTTTGTTCATTTTTCTCTTTTTCAATCTGTAAAATTTCATTTGTAACATCAATAAAAGTAACAATAATAGATAAATCAATCTTTGCACTAGAACTCTTTACACTAAAGTGTCTTAGTTCATCTTTTGAATTTTTTATAGCAACTTTAAAGTTTTTATCTCGATTTTCAAATATATACTCAACCCAATTTTTACCATTATAATCTTTATTGATAATGTAATCATCTTTTTCTAAATCTTCAAAAGTATTACAAATACAAATATATGTTTTCTTAAAATCTTCAAGGTCTTTAACTGAAGGAAAAAATTTTAATAGTTGTTTATTTGCATCTACTATCTCTTTTCCGTTTGTTATTATTACAATATTTGGTTGAGAGTTTAAAATAATTTTATTTTTACTATTTTGATATTTTATATCTCTTAAATAATATATCAAAATAGCAGAAAATATTATAATAAGAGCTATAAATGTTGCTAAAATAGCTTGAATTTTTATATGCTTTATATTCTCTAAATTTATATTATTTAAATTCATAAAATTTACTATATATGCTAATTTATTTCCATTTTCATCAAAAAGTTGATATTTTGAGATTAAATAACCATTCTCAACAATAAAATTATCTATATTTATATATTTTTCAACACCATTTTCTTTTATATAGTTGTATAGATTTATATCAACATTTCCATTTGCAATATAGTAATCATCTATAAAAAGTTTTGATAAAAGAGGATTTGTTAAATTTTTTCTAATACTTTTATCTCCTATTACAATAGGGGAGATATTGTTTTTTAATAAATCTTCTGTAATTGAATCAAAATGAGTAACAACTTCTAATGCTCCATAAAAATTATTATTTTCGTCAAAAATAGGAACTCTTGCTTTTATACCTATATTAAAAAGTCCAGCACTAATGGAAGTTGAAATATTTTTTAAAGCTTCTACTTTCTTTAAATCAGGTCTAAAGTTAAGACTTCCCCGTATATTTGTCCATGACCTATATACACTATTTAAATTACTATCAAAAATTTGAATCCAGATATTTTTATATTTTGAATTTGTCTCTATTAGTTTTGCAATTTTAATATAATTTAGTTTTTTAAAATCTTTATTTTTTAGATGTGCATATAAGGTTTCATCTTTTGACAAAGATATTGCAATAGCCAAAGATGTATTTTGTTTATCATTTATTAGATTTTGTGTTTTTTCAAAGATATTTTTGTTTGTAGATTCATATATAGAGTTTAGAAGCTGCTTTTGTTTCTTATTTATATAATAATTTGTTGATATTATTACAAAAAAAGTTGAAACAATAAATGTGAGTATAATTAAAAATATATTTCTCTTTTTGTTCAAAATTAGTTTCTTTTTAGTTTCTTTTTTAAATCAAGACATAAGCATATAAAATAATTTCTTATTTACAAATTAAACTTCACTTTTATTTAAACTATTTTAGATAAAATCCCAAAATGATAAAAAGATACCCAACAAAACAGATAAAAGTAGGAAATGTTCTAATAGGTGGTGATGCACCAATTAGTGTACAATCAATGACATTTACAAAAACATCAGATGTAGAAGCAACAGTTGAGCAAATAAGAAAGCTTCATTTTGCAGGAGCTGATATTGTAAGAGTTGCTGTTCCACATCTTGAAGATGCACAAGCTTTAAAAGAGATAAAAAAACAAGTTGATTTACCAATAGTTGCAGATATTCACTTTCACTATAAGTTAGCTTTAATTGCTGCTGAAGTAGTTGATTGCATACGAATAAATCCTGGTAATATTGGAGATAAAAAAAGAGTACAAGAAGTAGTACGTGCTTGCCAAAATAGAAATATACCTATAAGAATTGGGGTAAACTGTGGAAGTTTAGAAAAAGAGTTTGAAGATAAATATGGACAAACAGCACGTGGAATGGTAGCAAGTGCAGATTACAACATAAAATATCTTGAAGATTTAGGTTTTACGGATATTAAAGTCTCATTAAAAGCTAGTGATGTTCAAAGAACAGTTGAAGCTTATAGACTTTTAAGACCTATGAATAACTATCCATTTCATTTAGGTGTAACAGAAGCTGGAACTCAATTTCACTCAACGATAAAATCATCAATTGCGCTAGGGAGTTTACTACTTGATGGAATAGGCGATACATTAAGAGTTTCAATGACTGGAGAGCTTGAAGAGGAGATAAAAGTCGGACGTGCTATTTTAAAAGATTTAGGTATCTCAAAAGAGGGTTTAAATATTATATCTTGTCCTACTTGTGGAAGAATAGAAGCCGATTTAGTAAGTGCAGTTGCCCAAATAGAAAAAAGAACTTCGCATATAAAAACTCCTCTTGATGTTTCAGTTATGGGTTGTGTTGTAAATGCTATTGGAGAGGCAAAAAGTGCAGATGTTGCTATTGCTTTTGGAAAAGGTAGTGGACTTGTTATGAAAAAAGGTGAAATAATTGCAAAATTAAGTGGAGATGCTTTAATTAATAGGTTTGTTGAAGAAGTTGAATTTGAAGCAAAAAGAAAAATATAATGGATAGTATTTATAGTATAAATATTGAAAGAGCAGTTTTAAGCTCAATATTTTTTAATCCAGAAGAGCTTGAAGATGTTTTAGGAGTTTTAAAACCAAAAGATTTTTATCTTCCTGCACATAAATCTATATTTGAAGCAATAGTTAAACTTCATAGTGAAGATATGCCAATTGATGAGGATTTTGTAAGAAATAGGGTTGATAAAAAAGAGGTAAATGATGGAGTTCTACTTGAGATTTTGAGTGCAAATCCTATTACAAATACATCTGCTTATGTAAAAGAGATAAAAGATGCTTCTGTTAAAAGAGAGTTAGCAACACTTGCAACAACTATAAAAAAAGTTGCAATTGAAGATGAAATTAGTGCAAATGAAGCTTTAGATACTATTCAAGGTGAGCTTTACAAGATATCTACAAATAGTGCAACAAGCGAATTAAAAGATATGCAAACAGTTACAAGTGATACTTTAGCATATATTGAAAAAATGAAAAAACTAGGAAACAAGTACCTAATAGGACAAACAACTGGTTTTGAAGCACTTGATAAAAAAACAACAGGTTTCAATGAAGGTGATTTAGTAATAATCGCTGCACGTCCAGCCATGGGTAAAACAGCACTTGTTTTAAATATGGCTTTAAAAAATGTAGAAAAAGGTAAAGGAGTTATATTTTTCTCACTTGAAATGCCAGCTGAACAGTTGATGCTAAGAATGCTTGCGGCAAAAACATCAATTCCTCTTCAAAATCTTAGAAAAGGTGATATGGATGATAAAGAGTGGTCAAATTTAAGTGCTGCTTTTGATGATTTAAACTCAAAAAAACTTTTTGTAGATGATGGTGGAAGTATAAATATTAACCAACTTCGAGCAAGAGTGAGAAAATTAGCACAAATTCAAGAAAATAATATCAGTCTTGTTGTAATTGATTACCTTCAACTAATGCAAGGTTTGGGAAATAAAGATAGACATCAAGAAGTTTCAGATATTTCTAGAGGTTTAAAAATGCTTGCACGTGAGCTTAAAATTCCTATTGTTGCTCTTTCTCAACTTAATCGTGGGCTTGAAAGTAGACCTGATAAAAGACCAATGCTAAGTGACTTAAGAGAATCTGGAGCAATCGAGCAAGATGCTGATATTATAATGTTTGTTTACAGAGATGATGTTTATAAACAAAGAGATGAAGCAAGAAAAGAGAAAGAGGCTAAAGATAAAGGTGAAGATTATAAATCAAAATTTATAGATAAGCCAATTGAAGAGGCTGAAATAATTATAGGAAAACAAAGAAATGGACCAATAGGTACAGTAAAACTAGATTTTCATAAGGCTTTAACTAAATTTATTGACAAGGATAATGAACACTATGGACAAGCTCCAATAGAAGTTGTATTTGAATCAGTAGTAGATGTACAAAAAGAGACAAAAATAGATTTTCCTGATGGCGTTTTATAAAATAATATTTTTTTAAGTTATAAAAGTTTAAAATCAATACAAACTTTTACACAAGGAAAATATTATGAAAAGGGCTTTTTCTCTAATAGAGATTATATTTGTAATTGTGATTTTAGGGATAATTGTCTCTTTTGCTGCTCCAAAATTGATGGATACAAAAGATAGTGCTTTGGTTTCAACTTTAAAAAGAGATGTCAATACAGCTGTAAATTCTATTCAAAGTTACTATTTATTAAATCAAAAAATTGAAGATATTAAAGATGCTATAAATATTGGTGATACAAATTGGGATATAGAAAAACTCAAAATGAGTGATAAAAACTCTTGTATAAAATTGGAAATTAAAAAAACTCAAAATATTGTCTCTATCGATGTTCAAGTAGATAGTGCAAAAGATAGTACTATTTGTAAAAAAATAAGAGATAGTGGCTTAGTTTCAAAGGTTTATGAAGTTTACTAAGAATAACAAATATTAAGTGATTTTTAAGTACAATTCGCGTTATTTTTTTACTTAAGGAAACAAATGCAAATAGATTTTGCCAACTTAAAAATCCAACATAACCTATATAAAGAAGAGATAGAAGAAGCTATTTTAAAAGTAGCAAGAGATTGTAACTTTATAATGGGTTCTCAAATAGATGAACTTGAAAGAAACCTAGAGAAGTTTACAGGTTCTAAATACGCAATATCTTGCTCAAGTGGAACAGATGCTTTGCTTCTTGCTATGATGGCTTTAGATATACAACCAGAGGATGAAATAATTACTACTCCTTTTACATTCTTTGCAACAGCAGAAACAATAGCTTTCCTAAAAGCTAAACCAGTGTTCGTTGATATTGATGAAAAAACATATAATATAGACCCAAAAAAAATAGAAGAGAAAATTACTTCTAAAACTAAAGCTATTATTCCAGTATCTCTTTATGGACAACCAGCTGATATGGATGAAATAAACCAAATAGCAAAAAAATATAACCTTAAAGTAATAGTTGATGGAGCTCAAAGCTTTGGTTCTACTTACCAAGGTATAAGTGACTCAAACCTTGGTGATATATCTTGTACCTCTTTCTTTCCTGCTAAACCATTAGGTTGCTATGGTGATGGTGGAGCTTTGTTTACTAATGATGAAAAACTTGCAGATAAAATAAAATCTCTTAGACTTCATGGACAATCAAAAAGGTACCATCATCAATATATTGGTATGGGTGGAAGACTTGATACTATTCAAGCAGCAGTTCTTAACGTAAAATTAAAATATTATCCTAAAGATTTAAAATTAAGACAAGATGTAGCTTCTAAATATACACAAGCTTTAAATGCAAAAAATATAGAAACTCCATTTGTACAAAAAGATAGAACGTCAGCTTGGGCACAATACTCAATAAGAGTACAAAATAGAACTGAACTTCAAACAAAACTTCAAAATGTTGGTATTCCAACAGCAATACATTACCCAATGCCTCTACATTTACAAGAATGCTTTAAATACCTAAACCTAAAAGAAGGAGATTTTCCAATCTCAGAAAAAGTATCAAAAGAGATAATGAGCTTGCCAATGAATCCATATGTTACTGATGAAGAAATTGAGTTTATTGTTGGAAGTTTAGCAAAAGAGCTTAAATGTTAAATGTTGCACTTGTAGGATTTGGTTATTGGGGACCAAATATTGCAAGAAATATAAATAATAATCCAAACCTAAATCTTCATACAATTTGCGATATGATAGATGAAAATCTGGAAAAAGCACACAAAATATATGCATCTTCAACAAATTATGAAAAAGATTTTAATAAAGTTTTAGAAGATGAAACTATAGATATAGTAGCTGTTGCTACACAAACAAGTAGTCACTATTATTTGATAAAACAAGCACTATTAGCTTTTAAAAATGTATATGTTGAAAAACCTTTTACTGCTACTTTACAAGAGGCACAAGAGCTTGAAGAGTTAGCACAAAAACAAAATAAAATTATACATATAGATCATATTATGATTTTTCATCCAGCAATAAAAAAAATAAAAGAGATAATTTCTAGTGGAGAATTAGGAGAAGTTTTATTTATAAATTCAACTAGAAAAAGTTTAGGACAATTTAGAAAAGATGTAAGCTCTATGTGGGATTTAGCAGTTCATGATTTGTCTATAATAGACTATTTAATGGATGGGAAAAATCCAACTAGTATAAAAGCAAGTGGTGAAAAATTTTATAATCCAAAAGAGAGTATTACATTTGTAAATCTAAAATATGAGAACTTTTCTGTACATCTTGAGTCAAATTGGTTAAGTCCAATAAAAGAGAGAAATATCACTATTGTTGGTTCTAAAAAAATGCTTGTTTATGAAGATTTAAAACTAGAGAATAAACTTACTATTTATGATAAAAATGTTGAAGTTATAAGTGGACAAAATATTACAGATGAAAACTATTTGGTAAAAACAAATGAATTTGGAACTTATTCACCTTATATAAAACCAGAAGATGCTTTATACAATAGTATAGAACATTTTAGAACTTCAATTGTAAATCAAAATCAATCTTTATCAAATCCATCTCAAGCAATTAGGATTCATAAGATTCTAGAAATTGCAGATAAAAATATGAATATGTAAGATTTAATCTTGCATATTTTAAAAACATTTTAATAATCACTATCAATTTTATCTTATTTTAAGAAAAAATCATTAATATTCCATTTCTTTTTTGTTAATTATAATAATAATTATCAAAAATAAAATAGCTTTCTCCTAAGATCTATTTTAAAAAATTAAAGTCAAAAAAGAAAATATATAAAGGAATGGAATGAAAATAAAAATGGCACTAAGTGTAGCTTCTATTTTAGTTACACAAAATCTACTTTTGGCAAATGAGACTACAAAACTTGATGATGTACAAGTTGTAACTTCTGCTTCTGGATATGAGCAAAAAATTACAGATGCACCTGCAAGTATCTCTGTTATAAGTCAAGAAGATTTACAAAAGAAAAAGTATTCTAATTTAGCTGAAGCTATTGAAGATGTTGAAGGTGTTGATGTAAGAGGTGGAAATGGAAAAACTGGTGGTTTAAATATTAGTATTAGAGGAATGGGTTCTGAAAATACTTTAATACTTATTGACGGTAAAAGACAAAATTCTGCTGGTAGCTCAACACCTAATGGTTTTGGAGAAACTTCAAATAATTTTTTGCCACCACTTGCTGCCATAGAAAGAATAGAGGTTATTAGAGGACCTATGAGTACTCTTTATGGAAGTGATGCTATGGGAGGAGTTGTAAATATTATTACAAAGAAAGTTTCAAATGAATGGACGGGTTCTATAAATGTGGATCAAACTTTGCAAGAAAGTTCTCAATTTGGAAATAGCAATAATGTAAATACATATATAAGTGGACCAATAATTAAAGATTTATTAGGATTGAGTTTAAGAGGTAATTATTATAACAGAGAAGCTTCAGATATAAAATATGGAGATGGTGGAATTGTTAGTAAGAGAGGTAATTCTCCTGTTGAAGGAACAAATTATTCTATTGGTTCTAAATTTAACTTAACACCAGTTGATAATCATGATTTTTATTTAGATCTTTTTAGCTCAAAACAAAGATATAACAATGATAAATCTCAATTAGGTACACTAGATGACCCTTCTTTAGCTACAAAACAAGCATCAGGTTATAAAGATATATTAAGATTTGAAAGAGAACAGTTTACTTTAGGACATACTTCAAGATTTGATGTTGGTACTTTAGAATCTAGTATTATGAGAAATACTACACAAACAATTGGAAGAACTATTCCTGGTAATAAAATAGGTAATATTTTTAATCCAAAAATGCCAAATCATATCATTGGGAGTAATAGAGAATTAAAATCTACTGATACGGTATTTGATACAAAATTCATTACAGCAGAATTAGATAAAAATATTTTAACTTTTGGTGGTCAATATTGGGATTCTCAAATGAAAGATGGAATTGCAACTGAAGAATTTGAGCAAAAGATGTGGGCTTTATTTGCAGAAGATGAAATATCTGTGACAGATTCAGTAGCATTTACTTTAGGAGGAAGATATGACCATCATGATAAATTTGGTGGTAATTTTAGCCCTAGAGCATATGCGGTTTATACAGTAAGTAATAATTGGACGGTAAAAGGTGGTATGAGTCAAGGGTATAAAGCACCAAAAGTAAATGATTTACATGACGGAATTAATGGAGCAGGAGGACAAGGTTCTACTATTACAGTTGGAAGTCCAGATTTAAAACCTGAAAAATCAACAAACTATGAAACTGGAATTTACTATAATGCAGATAATGGTTTTTTAGCAAATGCAACTATTTTTCATAATCAGTATAAAGATAAAATTGAAACAGATGGGAATGTTATTATTTCAGGAAATTCAAGTATTCCTGATGGTACTTATAGTCAAAAAAAGAATATAGGTAAAGCTGAAACGCAAGGTTTAGAAGTTGGAACAAAAATTCCATTTACAGATACTTTAGATTTAAAAGCAAACTATACATACATGGAAAGTGAACAAAAAAGTGGTCAGAATAAAGGGGAACCATTTGCTGATACACCTGAACACTCTTTAAATGCAACTTTAAATTGGCAAGCAACTAGTAAATTAAATACTTGGATAAAAGGTGAATATAGAAGTGAAAGAAAAAGATTTACAGAAAATTATTCTAATTTAACCGCTGAAAATAAAGCTATTTATGAACAAGTAGGAAATGATATAAAAGCCTATGAATTGTTCCATTTAGGTGGAAGTTATAAAATGAATAAAGATTTAACATTTAGTGCAACTATTTATAATTTGTTTGATAAAGATTTCTTCAAAAGAGAACAATATACTTATGGAGGAGCAACAAAATATGCTACTTCAGAAACAAATTTAGAAGGAAGAAGACTTTGGTTAGCAATGAATTTATCTTTCTAATCGAAAAAACTAAAATTATTTAAAAGATGAGTAGATTTCTACTTATCTTTTTTTAATTTTGTTAAAGTGGTGTTAAAATTAGTTTGATAAGATTTTTCTAAAATAAAGGAGTATAGCTTTATGCATAAGACAATTTGGTTTAAGATTCACTGGTTTTTTGGTTTTGTTTTTGGAATTTTACTTTTATTAGTAGGAGTTTCAGGAGCTATATTATCTTATGAAAAAGAGATTTTACAAGCAATAAACAAGGATACATATTTTGTAAATATACCACAAGATAAACAAATATTATCTACAAAAGAGATTTTGGAAAAATATCAATCACAAAATCCAGACTCAAAGATAAATAGTATCTCTTTTTCAAGTGATAAAAGCTCTAGTGTAGTTTTAAATATTGCTTCAAAAGATCTTAATAATAGAAGAGGCGAGAGTATATATTTAAATCCTTATACAGCAGAGGTTTTACCACAAATTGTAGGAAAAGATTTTTTTATGTTTTTCTTTAGACTTCATAGATGGCTAACATTTGATGGAGATACTCAGTGGATTGGAAAAAATGCTGTTGCAATTGCTACTATTGCTTGTATAATATTAACTATTGGCGGAGTTATAGTTTATTGGTCTAGAATTAAATCAAATTTTCTAAAAAGTTTTACTTTTAGTTTTAAGCATAAAAAAAGAGCATTTTTATCGACAATGCATAGTGCTGTTGGTATGTGGGTTGTTCCATTTTTTTTACTTATGTGTTTTACGGGGCTTTATTGGTCTTATGATTGGTATAGAAGTGCAATGTTTACTGTTATGCAAGTTGAACAGCCAAAAAAAGCTACATCACCTACTCAAGTAGTTAAATCTGTAGAGCAAAAAGATAATAAGGTTGCAAAAGAGGAAAACTCTGAAAATCAACCAGAAATATTATCTTATGAAACAGCTCAAAAAGTAGCAGATATTTTTAATCAAACTGTTTCAAGAGATTATAAAAATGCAAGCTTAAGATTAACTGCTTCGAAAGATGGATTCTATGCAATTTCATATTTGTATGCAGATGCAACACACTTTAGAGAGTCAAACTCTATGGAAATTGACCCAAATAAATCTTTAGTTGTAAAAGAAGCAAAATTTGAAGATAAAAAACTAAATGAACAACTTATGAGTAGTATGTTACCACTTCATAGTGGAGAATATTTTGGTTGGTTTGGTCAATTAGCATATTTTGTATCTTCTGCTCTTATGGCTTTATTTGTAATAACTGGATATATGTTATATTTTGATAGATGGAAGAAAAAAAGAGCAAAAGCTTTAAAAGAAAAATAAGTTGTTTTATAGTTTATTAGAATAAATAATTTAACTATTTTAAAGATATAAAAAAAGGCTTAGAACTTTTGTTCTAAGCCTTTTTATGTTTAGTAGAAACTCTACTCTTAAAAGTTTAACAACACTTTTTAAAACCACCAGTGTTGTATTTTCTATCCAAAGACTCGTTAAAAAACTGACCTCTAGTTAAAACATTTTTATCTGGATGAACTCTTTTCATATGCTCAAGATATTTCTCATAGCTAGAAAGACCCACAAGGGGATGAAAAAACTTTTCAGATTTTTCATAGAATTCTTTTATTTTTCCAAACACTTTTAAACCTTTTGAAGAGTATCAAGTCTTACATAAGGAGATTCTTTTAAAGGTATTTTTATTCTTCCAAAACAAATTCCCAAAGTTGCAATAATTACTAAAGTAGTTGCAAACATAAAGAACACTGCTAAAACAGCATTAACTATATTTGAATTTTTTAGTTTATTTGCAATAGATATATCAGCTTTTGCTTTATTTATATCAGCTTCTATTGTCAAAGTAGGAATTTTTGCTTCTAAATCAGCAATTTTTTTAGCTTGAATTTGTGCAGTAGCAACATGGCTTACAGCATTATGAACTCTATCACCCTCTTTGTAAGGTAATACTTTTTGAATTCCACCATACATAGTAGCGATTAAAACAAATGTTGCAGGTAATACTGTAACCCAAAGATATTTTGATTTACCCATTTTGTATAGTATTGCAGTTGCAAGAAGAAGAGCCATACCAGCTAGCATTTGGTTACTTACTCCAAATAGTGGCCATAATGAATAAATTCCACCTCTTGGATCAATAGTTCCTTGATATAAGAAATAACCCCAACCAGCAACACTTAAAAATGTAGCAAGAATACCAGCTGCATAGTTATTTGTATTTCCTAAAGGTTTATAAACATTTCCTAGCATATCTTGAACCATAAATCTACAAGCTCTTGTTCCTGCATCAACAGCAGTTAAAATAAACAAAGCTTCAAATAAAATAGCAAAGTGATACCAGAATCCCATCATATCAACTCCACCAAAAAGTTCATGAAGTACAATCGCAACCCCAATAGCAAAAGTAGGAGCTCCTCCTGTTCTTGATAAAATTGATTCTTCACCAATATTTTTTGTAAGTGTAAAAATTTCTTCAGGAGTTACACTAAATCCCCAAGTAGAAATTGTTTGAGCAACTTGAACAACATCTGTTCCTATAAATATTGCAGGAGAGTTAATAGCAAAATAAAGCCCCGGATGTAAAATAGTAGCACAAATTAAAGCCATGATAGCAACTGCACTTTCCATTAACATTGAACCATATCCAACTGGAAGTGCATGAGTTTCATTTTCTAACATTTTTGGAGAAGTTCCACTTGAAATTAGAGCATGGAAACCACTAATAGCACCACAAGCAATAGTAATAAATAAGAATGGGAATATTGCTCCTGCAAAAACAGGACCACTTCCATCAAAATATTGTGTATTCATTTTTGGCATTTGAATATCTGGCGCAACGATAACAATAGCAATCGCCATAAGTCCAATAACACCAATTTTCAAAAAAGTTGATAAATAATCTCTAGGAGCTAGTAAAAACCAAACTGGTAAAACAGCAGCTATAAATCCATAAGCCATCATTATAAATGCTAAAGTTGTAGCATCAAATGTAAATACTGCTTTCCAATAAGGGTCAGCTGCAATGATACTTCCATAATGAATTGCTAAAATTAGAAGAACAAAACCTATAACTGAAGCTTCTCCAACTTTTCCTGGTCTTAAATATCTCATATAAATACCCATGAAAATAGCAATTGGAATAGTCATAGCAATAGTAAACAGTCCCCAAGGAGATTCAGCTAAAGCTTTTATAACAACCATAGAAAGAATTGCTATAATAATTAGCATAATACCAAATATAGCAATCATAGTAACACCACCAACGAATGTTCCTAGCTCTTCTTTAATAATCTCACCTAGTGATTTACCATTTCTTCTTGAAGATATAAATAAAACCACAAAATCGTGAACAGCACCTGCAAATACACCACCTACAAGTATCCATAACATTGAAGGCAGATATCCCATTTGAGCAGCTAAAATTGGACCAACTAGAGGTCCAGCACCTGCAATTGCAGCAAAATGGTGACCAAATAAAACAGATTTATTTGTAGGAACAAAATCTCTTCCGTCATCATTTACCATAGCTGGAGTTGCTCTGTTTTTATCAAGTTCTAAAACTTTATAAGCAACAAATCTTCCATAAAATCTATATGCAATCATATAGATACAAACAGCTGCTACAACTAAATACATAGCAGAAACAGTTTCTCCTTGTTGTAAAGCTAAATAACCAAAGCATGATGCCCCAATTATTGCTATTACACCCCATAAGAGTTTATTCATAGCGAATCCTTTTTTAAATAAAATCTTTTAAGTTTACTCTTAAAAAAATAAAATGATAGTTAAATAATACAACTAAATGATACTATTTAGGACTACTTTATTATTATTTATCCAGAAATAATAATAGATTTAAAGAAAATTTGATATTATTAAAACCTAATTTTACAAAAAGGGAAAAAAATGACTAATATTTTTAAAATATTGTTAATCGGTCTTATAGGGGTTTTTATTCTTACAGGTTGTAGAACAGGAGCAACTGTATATAATGTTCCTACAAGCGATATAAGTGTTAAAAAAGGTACAACTGAAGATCAGGTTTTTAAAGCTATTAGAACAGCTGGTACTCAATTAGGTTGGATAATTACAAAAGTTAAGCCAGGACTTGCTGAAGGACAGTTAAATTTAAGAGGACATTCAGCTACTGTTGAAATTCCATATAATAGAACTTCTTATGCTATTAACTATAAAAATAGTAGTAGTGGTTTAAAATATGATTCAGCTAAGCAGACTATCCATCCTAATTATAATGGTTGGGTACAAAATCTAAATAATGCTATTAGAGTTCAACTAAATAATTTAGAAGACTAACAAAAATTAAAAAAGAGCTACTTGCTCTTTTTTAAAAATAATTTATAAAAAGTAATATATTGAATCAAAAAAAAATCTTAGTGATATCATACTCGCAAACTGGACAATTAAATAATTTAGTTGAGAATTTTACAAAACCTTTTTTAGGGAATGAAAATTTTGAGTTAATATTTAAAAATATAAAACCTAAAAAGAATTATCCTTTTCCTTGGGATTTTATGACTTTTATGGATACTTTTCCTGAATCTGTTTATATGGTACCTTGTGAATTAGAAAATATTGAAGATGATGAGCATGATTTTGATTTAATAATTTTAGCTTATACAGTTTGGTTTTTATCGCCATCTATACCTATAAGTAGCTTTTTACAAAGTTCTTATGCTAAGAAGAAATTTAAAGATAAACCAGTAATTACTTTAATTGCATGTAGAAATATGTGGATAATGGCTCAAGAAAAGGTAAAAAAACTTTTAGATAATTTAAATGCAACTTTGATTGATAATGTTGTCTTAGTTGATAAAGGAAGCTCTTTAGAGACATTTATAACAACTCCCAGATGGATGCTAACAGGAAAAAAAGATAGTTTTTATGGATTATCAAGTGCTGGAATAGATGAAAAAGAGATTATAAAATCGCAAAGATTTGGAAAAGCACTAGTTAAAGCTTTAGAGCAAAATAAACAGAAAGAAAAAAATAGTCTTTTACAAGGTTTAAAAGCTGTTGAAGTTGATATTAAATTAATCAAAAGTGAAAAAATAGGTAATAAGAGTTTTCTAATTTGGGGAAAATTAATAAGAAAAATTGGTAATTTTGGAGATAAAAAAAGAAGGGCAGTTGTAATGTTATATTTAGTTTTTTTAATTTTAATGATTTTAACAGTAGTGCCTATAAATATGATAGTTCAAACTATTTTAAGAAAATTAAATAAAAATTCTGTTTTAAAACAAAAAGAGTTTTATGAATTACCAAGTGGAAGCAAAGATTTTAGAATGAAGGAGTTTTTATAGTGGTTGATGTTTATATAAATGCAATTGAAAAATTTATGCCAAATGAACCTGTTTTTAATGATGAGATTGAGGATTATTTGGGATATATTGGTGGTAAAAAATCAAAAGCAAAAAATATTGTCTTAAGAAGTAATGGAATTAAAAGAAGATTTTATGTATTGCAAAAAGATACTCAAAAGCAGTTATTTACAAATGCAGAACTTTGTAGTAATGCAATAAAAAAACTTCAAAATAGTAGTTTTTCTCTTGATACTATTGAAGTCTTAGCTTGTGGTACAACTTCTCCAGACCAACTAATGCCTGGACATAGTTTGATGGTTCAAGGTGAGTTAAAGCTAAAACCAATAGAGACAATTTCAGCTTCAGGAATATGTCTTAGCGGAGTAAATGCTCTTAAATACATATATTTAGCTATTAAATCAAAAGAGTTTTCATGTGGAGTAACAACAGGTTCTGAAGCATCATCTCCAATATTAAGTGCAAGAAATTTTGAGGAAGAGTCAAAATGCCTTGAAGAGTTGGAAATAAATCCAAATATTGCTTTTGAGAAAGATTTTTTGAGATGGATGTTATCAGATGGTGCTGGTGCTATGCTTTTACAAGATAAACCAAATAAAGATAAAATTTCATTAAAAATAGAGTTTATAGATATTTTATCTTATGCTGGTGAAATGAATGTTTGTATGTATAGTGGATTGGAGATTTTAGAAAACAATAAAATAAAATCTTGGAGAGCATTTGATCAAAATGAAATTATGCAAAAATCACTTTTAAGTGTAAGACAAGATGTTAAACTTTTAAATGAAAATATTGTTGAGTACACAGTTGTAAAACCTCTTAAAGAAATTATAGAAAAAAGATTGATAAAAGCTACTGATTATAACTATTTTTTACCTCACTATTCATCTTTATATTTTAGAGATAAACTGTATGAAGGATTAAAAAAAGTTAATTTTGAGATTCCTTATGAAAAATGGTTTACAAATCTTACAAATTTTGGAAATACAGGAAGTGCATCAATATATATAATTTTAGAAGAGTTATTTAATAGTGGAAAATTAAAAAAAGGTGAAAAAATTCTTTGTTATGTTCCTGAAAGTGGAAGATTTTCTACTGCATTTTTTTCACTTGAAGTTGTATAGTGAAAGATTATATTCCTCAAGAAGAAAACTCTACACTAAATGGGCAACAAAAAGTTATGTATGCAAAAAATAGTAATGGAGAGTTTAGTAGAGTAAATTATGGTAGTAGTGCTGAAGAGTTTGCAACATTAACAGCTGTAAATGAATATAAAGTTCTTGAACTTGAGTGCATAGAAGAGATTAAGCAAGATATATCTTCTCCTATAAAATATTTTATGTATAAAAATAGAATGGATTTACCAACACTTTGTAGTGGTGTTGGAATGTTTGGTTTTAGAGTAAAAAGACATTTAAAAATGAAACATTTTAAAAAATTGAATGATAAGGTTTTGCAAAGATATTCAAATCTTTTTGATATTAGCTTAAAAGAGTTAAAAGAGTTTAACTGTGAATAAAGATTTTAAACACTCACAATTCGCACATTGTGAAAGTGGAGTTATCTCTTCTATGCTGACAAATTCTGGATTAAAGCTTAGTGAACCAATGGTTTTTGGACTTACTAGTACTCTTACTTTTGCTTTTTTCCCTATTATAAAAGTAAATAATATGCCACTAATTGCATATAGAGCAATTCCAAAAAATATTATAAATAGTATAGAGAAAGTTTTAGGTGTTAAAATTTTCAAAAAAAATTTTAACAATATGCTTGAAGCTAATATAGAACTAGATAATGCAATAGAAGATGGAAAAATAGTTGGTCTTCAAACTTCTGTTTTTTATCTTCCATATATGCCATCAAATATGAGATTTCATTTTAATGCACACAACCTTTTAGTTTATGGCAAAAATGGTAAAAATTATCAAATTTCAGATCCTGTTTTTGAAGATGTTGTAGAGTGTTCACAAAAAGATTTAACAAAAGCAAGATTTGCAAAAGGAGTTTTTGCTCCAAAAGGTTTTATGTATTACGTTTTAGATATTCCAAAAGAGATTGATTTTGAGAATATTTTAAAAAAATCTATAAGAAAAAATGCAAAAGCTATGATTACCCCTTTCCCATATGCTGGAGTTAAAGGTATGAGAAAACTTTCGCAAGCTATAGAAAAACTTAAAAATAAAGATGAAAGACATATAAAAAATTATTTAACACACATTGTAAGAATGCAAGAAGAGATAGGAACAGGTGGTGGAGGATTTAGGTATTTGTATGCTGCATTTTTAAAAGAGGCAAAAAATTATAATCTTGATATTAATAAACTAGAAAAAGCGAGTGAATTGATTTTACTTTCAGGAGATACTCTAAGAGAGTTTGCTTTAAAGTGTGTAGAAAGTGCAAAAAAGATAGATAGATTTGAACCAAAGCAAATAGCAGAGATTTTAATAAAAGCCTCTACATATGAAGAAGAGGCTTTTAGAATTTTAAAAACTATATAGTTAGAATAATTATTTAAGCTAAAGCGTTTATCATATCTTTTGTAACTTCTGATACATCTTTTGTACCATCAAGTTCCATAAAAACACCCATTTTTTTATAAAAATCAATCAATGGTGCAGTTTGTGAGTGGTATGCTTCAAGCCTGCTTTTTACAGTTTGGGCATTATCATCTTTTCTGATAGTTAATTCACCACCACAATAATCACATTCACTATCTTTTTTTGAAGGGTTAAACTCAACATGAAAAGATGCTCCACAACCTGAACATACTCTTCTTCCAGTAATTCTTCCTACAATTAGGCTATCAGGAACATTTAAAGAGATAACTTTATCAAGTTTAATTTTCATATTTTCCATAAGTTCACTTAAAGCCTCTGCTTGAGCTAGAGTTCTTGGAAAACCATCTAATATAAATCCACTTTTACAGTCACTTTGAGCTAATCTATCTTTGATAATTCCAATAATAGTAGAATCTGGAACTAGCTGCCCAGCATCCATAAATTTTTTTGCTTCCATTCCCATATCAGTTTTATCTACAATAGCAGCTCTTAAGATATCTCCTGTTGAGATTTGAGGGATATTGTACTTCTCAATTAGAAATTTAGCTTGAGTTCCTTTTCCAGCTCCTGGTGCTCCAAATAGCATTAAATTCATATTTTATCCTTAATTTTTTTTGCTTATTGTATTAAAAAAGCATTTAATAGTAGATAAGTTTAAAATAGTAGCTTAGGAATTTAAATGATTTTTGATACAATGGTACCTCGAAAAATAAAAGGAAATGAATGAAAAAATTATTTTTAATTATTGGAGCACCTGGAAGTGGAAAAACAACAGATGCCCAACTTATAGCAAAACAAGATTCAAATATAACTCATTATAGTACTGGAGATATGTTTAGGGCTGAAGTTGCTAGCGGAAGCGAAATAGGGCAGATAATTGATAAATATATTAAAGCTGGAAATATAGTTCCAATAGATATTGCTATAAAGACGATTTTAACAGCTATAAAAAATGCTCCAACAAATACAATAATAATAGATGGCTACCCAAGAAGTTTAGAGCAGATGATTGAGCTTGATAACTATTTAAGAAATGAGAAAGAAGTAGAGCTTTTAAGTTGCATAGAAGTTGTTGTAAGTGAAGATGTAGCACGAGATAGAGTTCTTGGACGTGCAAGAGGAGAGGACGATAAGGTTGAGGTATTTAATAATAGAATGAGAGTTTATACACAACCTTTAAAAGATATTCAAAATTTTTATGAGAGTAAAAATATTTTAAAAAAGATAGATGGTGAACGAACTATTGAAGAGATTGTATCTGATATGAATGATTATATTCAATCAAAAATATAGCCAAAAAAGATTTTAAACTATGAATAAAAGAGTAAATTTTTATAGTGTAATTATTGGAACTGAACTTTTAAATGGAAGAAGAAAAGATGCCCACTTTGAGTTTTTAAATCAAGAACTTGTTAAACGTGGCTGGGAACATAAAGCCTCTTTTGTGATTGAAGATGATAAAGAGCTTATGTTGAAAATCTTTAATCTTATAAAAAGTGATGAAAATAGTGTGATGTTTTGTTTTGGTGGAATTGGAGCAACTCCAGATGATTTTACAAGACAAATTGCAGCAGATGCTTTTACAAACTCACAAATGGAATTTCATGAAGAGGCTAAGAAGAAGATTGAAAATAGATTTAAAGAAGAAGCTTATCCTCATAGAGTAAATATGGCATATTTACCAATAGGTGCAAAACTTCTAAAAAATGTAATAAATGATGTATCTGGATTTTATTTGCAAGATAGATTTTTTTTCACACCTGGATTTCCATCTATGAGTCAAAGTATGGTTTTGGAGGCTTTGGACAAACTATATTCTAATTCAAATCTAAAAAAATATAGAAAAACTTTAACTATAAATACAAGTGAAAATGATTTAATTGAAGTTATGAAAAAAATTCCAACACACCTTGAGTTTTCATCTTTACCAAAAATTATTGGGGAGCAAAGAAAAGTTGTAATCTCTATTGCTGGATATAATCAAGATGAGGTTGATTTTTCTTTTCAACTCTTTTTAGATTTTTGCTTTGAAAATAAAAAAGTGTATGTTTTGGATGATATAAATGATATTTAAAAGTTTAAATTAAAGTGAAGAATTAGACAAAAAATCAGTATGTCGTAAATTCCGACATACTGCAAATGAGGGTAAAATATATTATATGAAGCTTTTAATCTTCATTAACTTTCACTTGATTTCTACCACTTCTTTTTGCTTGATAAAGTAAATCATCAGCTTGTTTATATATCTCATCAACAACTATTTCATTTGCATGTTTACATATTAATCCCATTGATGCTGTTATATAAGAGCTAACGCTACTATATTTGTGTTCTATTTTTAAATTTTCTATACTTTTTCTTAAACTGTTTGCAAATTCTATAGCTTTTTCTTTTGTTTCCATTTGATAAAACACCGCGAACTCTTCTCCACCTAATCTAAATGTATAATCAGATGAACGATGTAAACTTTGTTTTAAGCAAGCTGCAAAGTTTATTAGAACTTCATCACCTTTTTGATGACCATAATTATCATTATATTGTTTAAAGTGATCTATATCCATAAATACAAAAGCTACTAACTCATTTTTTCTTTTTGCTTCATTTATAATTTTTGGAAATATCTCATCAAAATATCTTCTATTATATATATTTGTCAATCCATCTGTAATTGAAATCTCTTCAATTATTTTTTTATCTGTTATATCCTCTCTAACAGCTGTATATGAAATAATTTCTTCTTTATTATCAAATACAGGAGAAATAGATGCTTTGACCCAATAATAATCACCATTTTTCTTTTTATTTTTTATTTCGCCTTTCCATGTTTTCCCACTAGTAATTGTTTCCCATAACTCTTTATATGTAGATTCTTTCATGTCAGAGTGCCTAATAATTCTATGGTTTTGTCCTATTAATTCATCTTTTGTATATCCACTAATTTCACAAAAAGCTTCTGATGCATATGTTATATTTCCATCTAAATCAGTTGATGAAGTTAAAACATTTTCATCTACAATTTTAATATATTTTTTCATTTGGGAATTAATATTATTAATTTGTCTATTTTTTAAAGAAATAATAAAAATAATTAATAAAAAAACCATTCCACCAATTAGCACTTTTTCATAATCAACCATTTTTTCATAATTTACAGAAATCCAATTATTATTAATCCTATCTTTGTTTTCATTTGAAATAGAACTAAATAGCTTATTTAAAATATCATTTAAAATTATATTATCTTTAGATGTTGCCATTGAAAAATAGGCATTATTAAAAATCTCTTTTGATATTTTAAGACTATTTGAGAAATATTTTTGTATTTCATGTCCAACAACAGGAAGTATCTCTACTAAACCGAAGAATTCATCATTTTTAACTTTTTTTAATCCTTGTTTTAAGGAATCAACTTTTACAAATTCTATTTGTGGATATGCTTTAATTAAGATCTCTTTATATGTATCATCAACATAAGCAATTCTTTTGCCATTTAAAGAGTTTAAAGAAGAGATAAATGTTTTATCTATTTTTGTAACTAAAACAAAGGGGAAAGAAAGATGAGAATTCGATAGATTAAATAATTTATTTGTATCATCAGAATTTTGAACAAATGTAACTAAATCACACTCTTTAGTAAGCAATTTATTAAGACCATCTTTAGTAGATTCTATTTCTACTTGATTAAAATTTATATTTAGTTTTTCTTTAAAAATATTTATATAATCAGAAGTTATCCCTAAAACACTATTATTGTTGATTCTTTCAATAGGCATAAAATTAGAGTTAACACAATAATTAATATTTTTATTTTTAGATAAATAATCATGTTCAATTTGAGATAATTTTATCTCTTCATAAAAACTATTTTTTAGCCATTTATCAACTAAATTTCTAGTATCTTTTTCTGATATATTTTGATTAGCTTTTTCTAAAATCGATTTTAAAACTAAATTATCCTTTTTTACACCCAAATGTAAAGGAACAATAGTTTGAATATTATCATCTTTTAAAACTATAGTTTTTAGATTACTTAGCCAGTTTTTATTTATCAAATACTCTATTGTCGATAAATTATGTATAACAGCATCAACCTTATTTGAAGCAACAGCTTCAATGGCTTCTTCTGTATTTTTTGTTTTATATAATTTGATATTTGGATACTCTTTTTTTAAAATATCTTCTAAAAAAGAGTTTTCTACAACAGAAACTTTTTTATTTTTTAAATCTGATAAACTCTTAATATCAGACTGTTTATTTACCCCTAAGCTTATTTGAAAATTAACTAATGAATAATTTGTAAAATCTATAGTTTTTTTTCTTTCATCGCTTATTGCTATATTTGGAAGAATATGAAGCTGATTGTTTTCAAGCATATCAAATGATTCTTTTAAACTTTTATTTTGGATAAATTCAATTTGAATACCTAAAACTTTACCTACTAATTGAATATAATCAATCACAAAGCCTTTAGGATAATTATTCAAAGTGAAATTATATGGAGGTAAAGAGTCAAAGTTATGAACCTTTAAAATAGGATTATCTTTTAAATATTTTATTTCTTCATCACTTAATGATAGTTTTTTATCTTTTTTTGATATCTTATCAAATAAAAAATCTTTTAAATCTATGTTTGATTCAGTTAAACCATAATATTCATACATTTCACTTATGTATCTAATTCTTCCTTGATCTAAATATCCCAAAGGTGTAAGATCTTTATTTATCAATGAATCAATTGCATTTGCTTCATATCTTAAGTTTTCAATTGATTTTTCTTTAGAGTATTTTTCATTTATAAGTTGTATTATCTCTTCTTTATTTTCTAAAGCATATTTCCAACCTTTAAGTGTTGCTTCTTTAAATTTTTCTACTCTATTTGGATTGTTTTTGGCTTCATCTTCACTTGTAAAAAGCATATCCCCATACATATCAAAGCCATAATTAGTTGGATTTATAATATTTACATCATAACCTTTTTCTTTAAATAAAAATGGCTCATTAGCAATATATGCAGGCATTACATCAACTTCATTATTAATAAGTCTCATGTAATCATCTTTATATCTTTCACGAACAAGATTAACATCTAAATTAAATTTTTTAATCATAGCAAATAGAGAAAAACCATCTGTATTATTTGGATAGAAAAGAATATCTTTATTATTTAATTCATAAATAGAAGAAATGTTTTTTTTCTTTAGTGAAATAAATACACTAGGTGAGTGTTGAAAAATAGTAGAGACAATTACAACAGGTTGTTGTTTTAATCTATATAAAATTAAAATAGAATCAGCAACACCATATTGGGCATTGCCATTTATTACTTCATCAATATTATTATATTTTAAATCTCTTTGTTTAATTTCTACATCTAAACCAACTTCATCATAAAACCCTTTCTCTTTTGCAGCATAATATCCTGCAAATTGAAATTGATGAAACCATTTTAATTGTAATACAACTTTCTCATTTGCATTTAAAAATGTACTAAAAAGCATTAATAGTAAATAAATTATATTTTTTTTCATTCTTGAAATTTCCCTAAATAAAGTAATTTAATTAACAAATTTATCATTTTATTACTAATTTACTTCATATAATTTATAAGAAGTTTTTTAATAATAGAATTAATTCTATCTTCTAAATATTTAATAAAAGAAGTTGATCCTACTAAAATTATTAAATATTTTAAAATAGTATTATGCTTGTTTATAATACCTAATTTTTCTAATTTTTTTTCTAATTTTTTTAATTATTAATTAAAATTTATAAAAATTGTTATTTTAATTAACTGAATAAACTTTTGTTTACTTTTTAAGTGTCATTCCAAACACTACCAAACTATTAAAAATTTTCAATAGTTTTTTTAATACAAAGCAAAGCCTCTTTCAAAATATCTTTTCTGCAAGCAATATTAACTCTTATAAAATTATCTCCATTTTTTCCAAAAGTTATTCCAGATATTACTCTTACATTTCCAAAATCTTCAAGTTTTTTTGTAAAATCTTTTGATTTTATTTTAAGAGAACTTATATCAATCCATAACAAATATGTAGCTTCTGCTTCTATAAGTTTTAAATTTGGTAAATTCTCTTTTAAAAAATTATCAACAAAATCTCTATTTTTTTCAAGATAAACCAAAAGTTCATCAAGCCAATCTTCACACTCTTGATAAGCAGTTTTTGTGGCTTCTATTCCAAAGACATTTAGGCTTTTTATCTCATTTTTATTCAAAGTTTTGTCTAATTTTACTCTTAAATCTTTATTTGCTACAACAATATTTGAGGCCTTTAATCCAGCTAGATTAAATGTTTTTGTAGCAGATGTACAAGTAATCGAATTTTGTAAAAAATCTTCACCCAAAGATATATAAGGAGTGTGAAAAAATCCTTTGTAAACTAAATCTCTATGTATTTCATCACTAACTACAAGCACATTGTATTTTTGACAAATTTCTCCCATAGCTTTTAGTTCATCTTTTGAAAATACTTTTCCTACTTGATTGTGTGGGTTACAAAGTATAAAAAGTTTTGGATTATGAGTTTTTATTTTAATTTCAAAATCTTTTAAATCTACACTATATTTATCATTTTCATAAATAAGCTCATTTTCTAATACTTCACAACCACTATTTTTTATAGAAATTGCAAAATAGTGATAAACAGGAGTTTGTATTAAAACTTTGTCATTTTTTTGGCAAAAAGTTTGAATTATTGAAGCTAAACTTGGAATTACTCCAGTTGTTGGTTCTATCCACTCTTTTTTAATCTCACAATTAAATCTTTTTTTCCACCAATTAATCTCAGCATCAAAATAACCATCATCTACAACTGTGTATCCAAAAACTCCATGATTTGTTCTTTTTATAATACTATTAAGTATAGGTTGTGCAACCTCAAAATCCATATCAGCAACCCACATAGGAATCACTCCATCTTTTGTAGTATCCCATTTATAGCAGTTTGTATTTTTTCTATTTATAACTTTATCAAAATTGTATTTCATGTATTGCCTTTAAAAATCTATTCAAAATAATTTTTATTATACAAGATTATGATTTATGTAAGGTTTTGTTCTTTTATAAATATATAAAAGTTGGAGTAATTGATACTTTTTATGTAGAATATTTCTATTAAAATATATTTATTTTATATATAATTAAATAATTTTTTAAATAAAGGTCTAAAATGCGTATGGAAAAGCAAAGATTAGAGTTAATAGAGTTTATAAAATCAAAATATAATTATTATGGAAATTTATCTTCTCAAATACCAAATTTAGATTTTTATATCTCAAAAACAAAAAATATAAATTACTCAACACATATTATGTATGAACCATCTATTTGTATAATTTTGCAAGGAGAAAAGGCAGTTGGTTTTGGAAATGAACTTTATACTTACGGTCAAAATGAGTATCTTATTGCTTCAACTCATCTACCTGCAACAGTTAAGATTTTAGATTCAAAAAATGATGAAATTTATATTTCTTTTAGGATTAAATTCTCTTTGGAAGATATTTATGAAGTATTAAAAAATAGAGATATTCAAAATATAAACTCAAAAAAAATTTCAGAAAAAGGACTATTTTTTGATAAATTAAATGATGATTTGTATGATGCTTTTTATAGGCTTATAAAACTTTTAGATAAATCAAATAGTGAAATAGAGTATCTATCATCTTTAATTATAAAAGAGATTTTATTTCTTTTGATTAACAAAAAAGCTGGATATTTTCTGAGTAAATTTGCAATGCAAGACTCTATTTCAAATAAAATAGCAAAAGTTATAACATATATAAAAGATAACTATAAAGATAAAATAAATATTAAAGAGTTGGCTTGCATGTTTACTTTGAGCGAATCATCTTTATATCAAAATTTCAAAAATATAACTCAATTAACTCCTATTCAGTTTCAAAAAAATCTTAGACTTCAAGAATCTCAAAAATTACTCTCTTTACAAAATATTGATATTTTAGAAGTTGCGATTTTGGTTGGATATGAGAGTGCTAGTCAATTTAGCAAAGATTACTCTAAAATGTACGGAATGTCCCCAAAAAAACACTCAAATTTTTTGAAAAATCAAAATTTGTAGAATTTAGCACTTTTTTTGAAGAATTGTTCTAAGTGAAATTTTAATTTTTTCCTATAATAAGCCAATTTTTAATAAAAAGGAAAAACTAAAATGCAAAATGATAATAGTACAAGAAGAGATTTTTTAAAAAAAAGTGCAATAGCAACTACAACTTTAGCAATAGTAGGTGGAATAAATGCTTTTTGGTAACGATACTTTGGTTTTGTTTTATGATAGTTTTTCTACATCGTATAGCTACACAAAAATAGGTTATATAGATGATTTAAATTGTCTTGAAAAGGCTTTAGGAAAATCAAATATCACTATAAAATTTGAGTAAAAGGCAAAAATTGGAAACTAATATAGAAAAAAAATCTCTTTGGAGTGCTGTTTGGGCTATGACTTTATCTGCTTTTGTTTTGATAGCTTCAGAGTTTATGCCTGTAAGTCTTTTAACTTTAATGGCACAAGAGTTAGAAATATCAAATGGATATGTAGGACAAACTATATCAATATCAGGATTATTTGCCTTTTTTACAAGTATTTTTTTAACTTCATTTATAGGTAATATTAATAGAAAAAAGGTTTTACAATTTTTCACATTACTTATGGCAATCTCTGGATTATTTGTAACTTTTGCTCCAAATATCTATATTTTACTAGTAGGAAGAGCTTTACTTGGAATTGCTATTGGTGGATTTTGGTCGATGTCAGCTTCAACTATCATAAGATTAGTGAAAAAAGATGATGTTCCAAAAGCACTAAATATTTTAAATGGAGGAAATGCACTAGCTACTATGATAGCTGCGCCATTAGGAAGTTATTTAGGTGGTATTATTGGTTGGAGAGGAGCATTTTTTATAATAGTTCCAATAGCTTTAATTACCTTTTTTTGGCAAAGTAGAAGTTTACCATCTTTAGAAGTGAAGAAAAAAGATAAAAAGTCATCTGTTTTTGACCTTTTTTTCCTTTTGAAAAAAAAGATAGTTATCTTTGGAATGATTAGTGTAACTTTTTGTTTTATGGGGCAATTTGCACTTTTTTCATATATTCGACCATACTTAGAAGATGTTATAAAAGTAGATTATCAAGAGTTATCAATTTTGCTTTTTGTTATGGGAATTTTTGGTTTTCTTGGAGTTTTTTTAATAGGAAAACTTCTAAAAAAGAGACTATATTCTCTTCTTATATTTTCACCTTTTATGATGATGTTTGTTTCTATTTGTTTTGTTTTTGTAGAGCATAATTTTATAAATATTTTTGTATTAATCTCTATTTGGGGATTTATAGGAACTCCACTTGCAGCAGTTTGGTGGACTTGGTTGAGTAAAACTTTGCTTGAAGATGAGATTGAAATAGGTGGTGGGCTTATGGTTGCTGTTATTCAGTTGTCTATAACTTTTGGTGCATTTTTTGGTGGAGTTCTTTTTGATAGTTTTGGATATGAACTGACTTTTTTATTTAGTACATTAATTTTCTTTTTTACATCTATTTTTTCTTTTATGACAAGAAATATCTATAAAAATGGCATCTAAGAAAAATATAGATAAAATTCCAAAAAAAGGAGCAAAATATGGAAAATTTTAGTTTTTGTAATCCAACACAAATTGAGTTTGGAAAAGATAAAGAGAAAAATATTGGAAAATATATAAGTAAAAATGGAATAAAAAAAGTTTTATTAGTTTATGGAAGTAAAAGAGTTATAAATGATGGGCTTTTTGATGTAGTAATAAGAAGCTTAAAAGAACATGGTGTAGATTTCATAGCTTTTGGTGGAGTTGTAAGTAATCCAATACTAGGAACTATTCAAAATGCTATAAAAATTGCAAAAGATGAGAAAGTAGATGGAGTTTTAAGTCTGGGTGGAGGTTCAGTTTTAGATAGTTCAAAAGCAATAGCTGTTGGAACTTTGTATGAAGCAGATGTTTGGGATTTCTTTTTAGGTAAAGAGCAAATAACAAAAGCTTTACCTATTTTTGACATAATTACTCTTGCAGCAACAGGAAGTGAGATGAATGGATATGCGGTTGTTACAAATGAGAAAACAAAACAAAAATTCTCTATTTGGTCGCCTTTGATTTATCCAAAAGTTTCAGTTATAAATCCAGAACTTCAAAAAAGTGTTTCAAATGAGTATTTAGTTTATTCTGCTACAGATGTAATTGCGCACACTATTGAAGGCTATTTTACAGCAAAAATCCAGCCAAAATATATGAGTAGACAAGTTGAAAATATTATAAAAACAGTAATGGAAACAACGCAGATTTTAATAAAAAATCCAGATGATTATAGTGCAAGAGGTGAGTTTGCATGGGCTGCAACAAATGCTTTAAATGGGACAACTACAGTTGGAACATCTGGTTTTTCTTTTCCAAATCACTTAATAGAACATGCACTTTCGGCACTTTATAATGTTCCTCACGGGGCAGGGCTTAGTGTAGTAATTCCAGCTTGGGCAAAGTGGTATTATAAAGAGAATGAGGCTCAGTTTATAAGATTTGCAAAAGAGATTTTTGGTAAAAATACAGCACTTGAAGGAATAGAAGAACTTGAAAATTGGTTTAATAAAATAGGAACTCCAACAAGATTAAAACAGTTTGGATTAGATAAAACTAATATTTTGGATATTATAGAAAATTTATCGTATCAAAACGACATAGGAAAAGATGATTTAGAAAAGATTTTAAGTAATGCTTTATAGATTTAGATTTTTTAAAAAGAGTTAGATAGTTAAACTATCTCTCTTTTTATATTCTCTTTTAAGCTACAAGTTATCTCATACGTTATTGTATTGTTAATTTTAGCCAACTCTCTTACATCATCAAAAAGACAAACTTCTTCTTCATTGCTATTTATAGATAAGTTATCCATAGAAACTCTACCTAAAACTTCAAATCCTTTTGGTGTTGTATATTTGTGATTTTCATTAAGTCTTAAAAAACCATCTCCATAACCTATATCATAAGTTGAAACTATCATATCAGCACTAGCTGTAAATTTTCCACCATAACCAACACTTTGATCTCTTTTCAATGTTCTACTTGCCATTTTTGAAGCCCAAAGACTCATGACAGGTTTTAATTTTGGAAAACCAAATGGTAAATCATCTTCTAAATATCCATAAGTTGCAATTCCTGCTCTTGCAAAATCTTCGTTAAGTTCTTCGAAATTTTTTTCTCTAAAAAGAGCGGATGAGTTACAAGAGTGAAAAGCAGGGAGTGGTAGAAAAAGTTTTTCACATACCTCTTTTACCTTAGCTTTTGCTTTGGAAAAAAGTTCTTTTTGGAAGAAAAAATTTGTTGATAATTCATCTGCTCCTTTATGATGTGTGAAAACTCCTGTAATATTGGCTTTTTGTTTCAAAAGCCCTAAAATAGCCACTTCTATATCATCTATTGCTATTCCATTTCGGTGCATTCCTGTATCTATTTTGATATGAACATTACTATTTCGTGGGATTTTTTCTATGTTTTCAAGAGTGTTTAATGCTATGTGAAAAGTATGTGAATAGTTGTGAAAATCTCTAGGAGCTAAGATTAAAATATATGGAAAATAGTCCTTTATTTTTTGCGCATCTTCAATACTTCTTACGACTGCTTTTTTAATACCAAACTCTTTTGATAATGTTGCAATTTCAACTATTCCATGACCATAAGCATTATCTTTTAGAACTACAGCAACTTTTTCTTTACTTGTTGCTTTTTGGCTTATAGCTTCTAGATTATAAAAAAGGTTATCCTTATTTAATAATATTCTAGCCATTTTCTTCCTTTTTAAAATAATCAAATATATTTTTTGAATCAACTTCGTTTAAAACAGTTTTTAACTCTTCTAAACTTGCACTTTTTATTTTTTCAAACTCACCAAAATATAGAAGAAGTTTTTTTATTTTAGCTTCACCTATTCCGCTTATTTGTAAAAAGGAAATCTCTTTATCCTCTTTTCTTTTTTTCTTTTTGTGAAAACTAATAGCAAATCTATGTGCTTCATCTCTTTGTCTTTGTACAAACTGTAATCTTTTATCACTTGGAAGAAGATTTAAGCTTTTGTATTCACCATTTTCCTTAAAATGGACTATATCTCTTGCATTACCTTTTGCTCTATAGGCTTTGGCATCTACTTTTTGCTTTGAAATCGCAATAATATCCAAATTTACCCCAATACTTTGCACAATATCAAAAGCTAGTTTTAGCAAAGTTTCTCCACCATCTATAATCCATAAATCAGGAGCTGGATTCTTTGAAAAGCTCTCAACTCTTCTCATTAACATCTCTCTCATTTGTGAGTATTCATCTTTTGATTCAAGGTTATAGTGTCTAAAAGATTTTTTGTCAAAAGAGCCTAAATCTTCATTCCAAACAATCATAGCTCCAACTGTTGCTTGTCCCATTAAGTGAGAGTTGTCAAAACTTTCTATTAAGCTAGGAGTTGTTTGTAGGCAAAATAGTTCTTTTAACTCTTCATATATAGTTGTTTGATTTTTTGAAGCTTCAACTCTTAGAAGTTCATCACAGTTACTTAATGCAATTTTTACAATACTAGCTTTTTTGTCTATTTTTGGATTTATTAATTTTATCTTTTTATTAAATCTCTTATATAAAAACTCTTCAATATCATCTAAATCTAAAATTTCATCAGCTAAAATAATCTCTTTTGGGATAATTGGAAGCTCATTTGTGTAGTAGTTTACAATAGCTCTTTTGTAGGCTTCATATAAATCAAACTCTAAATCATCATTTATTTTTATAAAATCATAATTTGAAGATGCAAGTTTTCCATCTCTTATAAACATTCTTACAATTACAGCTTTTTTACTACCAGATTTTATAGCAAATATATCCAAATCTTCATTTGTTGCTAAATCTATACCTGTTTTGATTTGCGATTTTTCAATAGTTTTTACTCTATCTCTTAAATTTAAAGCATCTTCAAAACGGAAATCATCTGAATATATTTTCATTTTCTCTTTTAGTTTTGATAAAAGTTTTGATTTATTGTATATATATATTAAAGCTTCATCTAGAAGTTTTTTATACTCATCTTTTGTTATTTTTCCAACACATGGAGCTTTACATTTTCCTATTTGATAAAATAGACAAGCACTCTTTCCTTTTATACAAGATTTTTTTTGCACCAATGGAACTATTTCATATATGCTATCTAACATATCTTTTGCACCACTTGAGTAAGGACCAAAATATTTTATATTTTTACCTTTTTCTATTTTTCTTGTAATTTCAAGTCTTGGAAAATCTTCGTTTAAATCAACATAAATATATGGATAGGTTTTATCATCTCTTAAAAGTACATTGTATTTTGGTTTTAGCTGTTTGATTAAAGAGTTTTCAAGTATTAAAGCATCATGTTCATTTGGAACAACAATCCACTCTACAAAAGTAGTTTCACTAATCATTTTATATATTCGTGGGCTTAGTTTATCAGCAGGTAGGAGTTTTGGAGTAAATTTAAAATAAGATTTTACTCTATTTTTTAAAACTTTTGCTTTTCCAATATATAGTAGATGACCGTTTTCATCAAAGTATTGATAAACTCCAGAATCATTTGGTAACTCTTTTAATTTCTCTTCTAAATTCATTTTGAAATAGTAGCCAAAAACTCTTTTTATAGAGTTTATAGGCTATTTTGTTGTTATAAAATAATTATAAGAAGAAGAGTTTTTATTTCTCGCTATTGTTTTCTTCTTCTTCTTTTTTTAAATCTTCAGCGATATTTCCCTCTTTTTCTCTACTTAATCTAGAGATTAATACATAAAATAGTGGGATAAATAAAATTGCTAGGAATGTTGCAGTTAGCATTCCACCAACAACTCCTGTTCCAATAGAGTGCTTACTAGCAGCTCCTGCTCCACTACTAATTGCAAGAGGCATAACACCAATAGTAAATGCCAAAGAAGTCATAACTATTGGTCTTAATCTTACTTTTGCAGCTTCTAGTGCTGAATCAATTAGATTGTATCCCTCTTTTCTTTTTTGTAAGGCAAACTCTACAATCAAAATTGCATTTTTAGCAGCCAATCCAGCAAGTACCAAAAGCCCAACTTGGAAATATATATTGTTGTCAAGTCCTCTTAAATTTGTAGCTAAAATAGCTCCAAAAATAGCAAAAGGTACGGCTAAAACAACTGCTATTGGAAGTAACCATTTTTCATATAGTGCTGCTAGAATTAGAAATAAGAAAATAATACCAAATATAAAGGCTTGAGCAGAACTTCCACCTATTTGTTTCTCTTGATAAGCAGTTCCTACCCAAGATATTGTATATCCTTGTGGTAAAACCTCTTTTGATACTTCTTCTATAGCTTTTAATGCATCTCCAGAACTATATCCAGCAGCTGGTTGTCCTGAAACTTTTGCAGCTTGGAAAAGATTAAATCTCTCTATAATATCAGCTCCAACCTCTTTTTTCAAAGTTACAAAAGCATCTAAAGGTAAAAGATCCCCATTTGCTGATTTTACATATATATATTGCATATCTTCAACATTTGATCTATAAGTATCAATAGCTTGCATATTTACTTTATAAGTTCTTCCATAAAGTGAGAAATCATTTACATAAAAACTTCCAAAAGTTGCATTTATAGTATTATAAATATCATTTACACTTACACCTTTTGCTTTTGCTTTCTCAATATCTACATCCATTTTATATTGTGGAATAGTTGCAGATAGTGAAGTTCTAACTCCCATTAGTTCTGGTCTTGTTTTTGCTTTTTCAATTACTTCATTTACAACTTTTTGTAAATCTTCAACACTTCCACCTGTTCTATCTTGAACATACATATCAAATCCACCTGTAACACTCATACCAATAATAGCAGGAGGTATAACAGCAATTGAGAATCCTTCACTAGTTCCCATTAGTTGTCCACTAAATTTTTTTAGAAGTGCTTGAGCTGATTGACTTGATTCTGGTCTTTCATCCCAATCTTTTAGTTTAACAATAGTAGCAACAGTATGTGTTCTTTGAGCACTTGTTGTAAAGTCATAACCAGCAAGAGTTATAATATTTTTAACATTTGGGTCTTTTGAAATAATTGAATTAATCTCTTCACTTAACTCAATAGTTCTTGATAGCGATGAACCTGGAGGATTAAATCCAAATATAAATATTGTACCTTGATCTTCATCTGGAACAAGTCCTGTTTTCATCCCTTTAAACATATCATAAGATATAAAAATTAATCCACCAAATAACAACATAGATATTAAAGAGTATCTAATAGTTTTTTTAACTAAAAATGAATAACCTTCAGTTGCTTTATCAAACATAGTATTAAACCATTTGAAAAAGCCTTTTGGTTCATGTTTTTTATTTTTTAATATTCTTACACACAGTGCTGGTGTTAAAGTAAGAGCAACAAATCCAGATATTAAAACTGATATAACAATAGTAATAGCAAATTGTCTATACATTTCACCACTTAAACCACCCATAAAAGTAACAGGTACAAAAACAGCTCCTAAAACTAAAATAATAGCAATTAAAGCTCCAGTTACTTCTTTCATAGCAGCAAAACCTGCTTCTTTTGGAGTTTTACCCATATCCATGTGTCGTTCTATATTTTCAATAACTATAATAGCATCATCAACAACAATACCAATAGCTAAAACAAGTCCAAAAAGTGTTAGAAGATTTATACTAAATCCAAAAGCATACATTCCTGCAAATGCTCCAACAATTGATACAGGAACAGCAATTAAAGGAATAATTGTAGCTCGCCAGTTTTGTAAAAACAAGAAAATAATTAAAATAACTAAAATAAGTGCTTCAACAAATGTTTTTACAACCTCTTCAATTGATGCTGTAATAAAATCTGTACTATCATAAGGAATAGTATATGTCATATCTTCAGGGAAGTTTTTACTAGCTTCTTCTAATGCTTTTTTAATAGCTGCTGCTGATTCTAAAGCATTTGCTTCACTTTGTAAAAATACTCCAATAGGTAAAGAAGGAGCGTTGTTTAATCTTGTTTGCATACTATAATTACTAGCACCTAGTTCTATTGTAGCAACATCTTTAAGTTTTAAACTACTTCCATCAGGATTTGAACGAATTACAATATTAGCAAACTGAACAGGATCATCAAATCTCTCTGGAGTTTGAATTGTATATGTGTACATTTGCTTATTAGCAATTGGTTCAGCTGCAATTTTTCCAGCTGCATATTGATTGTTTTGCTCTTTTATAACAGATATAACATCAGTTGTAGCAAGAGAGTATTTTGATAGTTTTGAAGGGTCAAGCCAAACTCTAATAGAGTAATCTTTTGCTCCAAAAATCATAGCATCTCCAACACCTTCAACTCTTTTTAGAGTTTCAACCATATTTAACAAAGCATAGTTTGATAAGTAGATTGAATCATAAGTATTATTTGGAGATTGAAGCATAGCAAATAAAAGAATACTAGGAGATTTTTCTCCTACAACAACTCCAACTCTTTGAACTTGCTCAGGCATTGAAGAGAGTGCTGCTTGAACTCTGTTGTTAACATCAATTTTTGCACTATCAGGATCAGTTCCTACTTCAAAATATACACTAATTGATAAGTTTCCACTATCATCAGCTAAAGAGTTCATATAAATCATATCTTTAGCACCATTAATTTGTTGCTCAAGAGGAGCTGCTACTGTTTTAGCAATAGTATTTGCACTTGCACCTGGATAATTTGTACTTACAACAATTTGCGGAGGAAGAACTTTTGGATATTGTTCTATTGGAAGATTTGTCATAGAAACAAGTCCAACAAGGAAAATAATTATTGATAAAACTCCCGCAAAAACGGGATTTCGTATGAAAAATGCTGAAATCATAACTATTTCTCTTTATCTATAATTTGAACTTTTGTATTTGGTCTTATTTTTGCAATATTGCTAATAATAATTTTCTCACCACCTTTTAAACCACTTTTTACTACAACACCTTCTTTAATTAAATCACCAACAACAACAGGTGTTGGTTTTGCAATATTGTCATCTGCTACAACAATTACAACTGTTGCTTGTGCTGTTTTTAAAACAGCATTTTCAGGAACTACAAAAATATCTCCTAAATCAAGATTTGAAACTTCAATTTGTGCAAAATTTCCAACAATTAGTTCATTGTTTGGATTATCAATTTTTGCTCTTACAAGAAGCGTATCAGTATTTGTATCAATTATAGGAGCAACAAAATCAATAGTTCCATTGAATAATTTATCACCTACTATTAAATTAATTTTTGCTTTATTTTCTCTAATTTGACTTAAGTATTTGTTCATATCCTCTTTTGGAAGAGAAAATTCAGCATGAATTGGATTTGTATTTGTAATAGTTACAAGTGTAGAGTTAGCAGGAGTTGTTCCTACTAAATCTCCAATATCTTGTTTTTTTATTCCAGCAATTCCATCTATTGGACTAGTAACTTTTGTATAGTTGTATTGAATTTGTGCTTCATCTAAAGCAGCTTTTGAACTTTCAAATTGATAAGTATAATCATCAAATTGTTGAGGACTGATAGATTTTGAAGCTATCAAAGATTTTGCTCTATCAAAATCTTTTTTTGCTTTTGTAAAATTTGCTTTTTTTGAGTTTAAATTTGCTAAATAAGTATCAGGTTCTATTTTATAAAGAAGAGTTCCTTTTTTTACAAATTGTCCCTCTGTATAGTTTTTTTCTTCTAAAGTACCAGAAACTCGAGCAATAATATCTACTTGCTCAACAGCTTTCAAAATAGTTGGATAAGTTTTACTTGTAGTAATATCTTTTTTTTCTATTTTAAATACTTGCACTGGAAGTGCAGGGGCTTCATTTGCATTTAGATTTGCAATTGCTATGCTTGCCACAAAAAGTGACATTATTGATTTTTTTATCATCTTATATACTCCTGTAATTTTTCACCACTATGGTAAATTATTGTTGCTTTTTTTACTTCTAAATCATTTATAGCTTTTTTGTGTTGACTTATTGCATCATATTTTTCTGTTAAACTTTGTAAAAATGCAACATTGTCTATAAGTCCATTTTCAAATTTTGACTTAATTATTTCATAAGCACTTTGAGCTGCTTTAAGAGTTGCTTCAGTTGATTTGATTTTTGCTTTTGCTATATTATATGATTTTAAAGCTAGTTGCAAATCAACATCAGCTTTATTTTTTTCATACTCAAAGTTTGATCTACTAGCTAAATACTCTTTTTGTTTTGATTCATATTGATACTTTGTTTGACCAAAAGAGAATAAATTCCATTTCATGTTTGCACTTGCAATGTTTTGGTGATTGTTTATATCAGTATCATTAATTTTTCTATCGTAATTATTGTCGTAATAATTAAATGTATTATCTAATGTAACTGTTGGGTAATAGCCACTTTTTTGTGCTTGAGCAATACTTTGTTTTGATTGAGTTACAAAATCCAAAGCTTGAATATCAAATCTAGGATTTTTTTGTATCAAATTATTAATATCTTCAAGTTTTGAACCATCTGTGATTGATATTTTTGTTCCTGTAATGTATTCAAGATTATGTGTAATTGTAATAATATTTAATTCAATTTCTTGAAGCTCAACAATCGCATTTTGAAGTCTTGAAACTATTTTTTGAAGCTCATCTTCTGTTGTAGTTCCTGCATTATAAAACCTTCCAATTCTATCTTCTTGTGCTGTTAATTGTTCTATCTCTTTTTGTTTCGTATCTTTTTGTGCTTCAAGAGACAAATAATCAAAGTAGTATTTAATAACAGTTAGTGATAAATTGTTTCTTAATGCATCAAGTGATTTTTCACCACTTTTTATATCAGTTTCATATCCATCGTAAATATCATATTTTTTTCCACCATCGTACAATAAGTAGTTTACACTACCATAAGCATTTGCTCTTTTTTTTGGTGTATTTGGGTATTCGTGCTCATTTACTGAATATGAAGCACCAGCATCTAATTTTGGTAAATAACCTCTTTGTACACTTTTATACTCATCTTTTAATGCATCTAAATTTTGTTTAGAAGATTCAACCAATCTATTTTCAATTGTTAAATTTACTAATTCTTCTAAATTTTGACTATATAAAAATATCGGTACTAAAAAAGTAAAATATATTTTTTTCAAGTTTACTCCTTTTTAAAATAAAGTAAAATTCTAGCAGTATTTTACTTAAATTTGTCTTGCTAGAAAGATAATTTTAATTTTAAATTAGATACAATTTTCACCATGAATAAAAGATATATAGATGAGTTTTATAGTAGAGTTTCAAAAAATAAAAAGCATGAAGTTTTTGCTTTTTCTTTACCAATGTTTTTAGTAAATAAACATATTTACAACGAATCAGAGAGTTTTTATAAAACTAGCTATGATTTGTTACATTCAGATATTGATGTTTTAGCATCTCTATATTTTAGCAATGAAAATCATTCACTTTCTCCAACAGAACTTTATGATGCAACAATATTTTCAAGTGGTGGTATGACAAAAGTTTTAAAAAAACTTGAAGATAGAGAGTTTATAAAAAGAGATATTTCAAAAGAAGATAAAAGAAAGAGTTCTGTAACTCTTACTCAAAATGGAGTTTTTTTAATAGAATCTTGCATTTGTGAAACTTCAAAAAGATTAGAAAATCATTTTAAAGTATTGAGTCAAAAAGAGAAAAATGATTTAAAAAAGATTTTGTCAAAACTTATCTACTCTATGATTTAACCTAATATAAAATCAATCAGATGTTATCATATATCCTTGAGATGATACATTTTCAATCAAATTTTTAGATGTTTTTGCTCTTAATCTTTTTATAAAAGTTCTAACTCTTTCATCGCTTATATTTTCTAATTCCCATAGATTTTCTTTAATATTTTCTAGTTTTACAAGTAGATTTTTATTTTCTATTAAAAGATTTATAAACTCTTTTTCCCTTTTTGTAAGATTTATTAACTTATTATCTTTATACAAATTACAATAGTTTTTTACAAATACAAAACCATCTTTTAAAGTATAGTTTTTCTCCTTATTTATCTTATTTGATAGCTCTTTTAAGTATTCAATAAAACTTTCAATATCAAATGGTTTTATAAAATATTTTGAAATTCCCAAATCAATTGCTTCTAAAAGCATCTCTTTTTGGCTGTAAGCACTTAAAATTATTGTAGGAGTTTGTCTTTGACTTTTTATTATTTTGCACATTTCAAGACCATTTAGATTTGGCATAGAAATATCGCTAATTACAATATCAGGTTTAAAACTTTTAAACTTTTTAATACCATCAATACCATCTTTTGCAATTGCTACTTTAAAAAAAAGCTCTTTTATTGAGTTTCTTATTAAATTCGCTAGTTTTTGCTCATCTTCAACTATTAAAACTTTTAGATTTTTCATATTATTTTTGGAAACTTTAGAGTGAATTTTAAACCATTTGAAATATTTTCATGCATAATTTCACCTTTAAAACTATTTTCAATAATTATTTTACAAATAAAAAGACCAAGCCCTGTTCCAATTGATTGATGTTTTGTTGTAAAATATGGCTCGTAAATTTTATCAAATAGCTCTTTGCTTAATCCTTGTGCATTATCAAGATATTCTAAATATACAAAATCATCTTTTGCCTTTGTGTAAGTTTTTATAGTTATCTCTTTTTTTGTGATATTTTTTTGTACAAAAGCATCTTTTGAGTTATTTATAAGATTTAATAGTACTTGAGTTAGCTCATTTTTTATTCCAAAAATCTCTAAATCTTTTACAATATCAAACTTAATATTAATATTTTCATCTTCTAAAACTCTATTTAAAATCTTCAAAGCTTCATTTATACTTTGATTTATTAAAAAAGCTTCTTTTTGTTTTTGTGGAGCAAAAAAATTTGTAAAATCATCAATAGTGCTTGACATTCCTAATATAAGATTTTTTGAGTTTGAATAAAGATTTTCTATCTCTTTTTTATTGTCATTTTCAAAAGCTTTTTTAAGATTAAATAAACTTAAGTTTAACTCTGTTAAAGGTTGTCTCCACTGATGAGCTATATTTCCAAGCATTTGACCTAAACTTGCCATTCTTGATTGCAAAAATATAATTTTTTGTTTCTCTTCTAACTCTTTTTGAAGTAGTACTTCATTTGTAATATCATATCTTATAGCTACAAACTCAACAATATTTTCCTCTTTTTCATCTAAAATAGGAATAATAGTTGTATTTAAATAAATATCTTGTCCATTTTTTGATATATTTTTTACAGTAGATTTATAGACTTTTTTATCTAAAATAGTATTCCAAAGCGTTTCAAAATTCTCTTTTGGAGTATCTGGATGTCTTATAATATTGTGATTTTTTCCAATTAATTCATCTTTTTTAAAACCAAAAAGATTACAAAACTCATCATTTACAAAAGTTATAATTCCATTTATATCTGTTTTTGAGACTATATTTGAATTTTCTATTGCTTTTTGGTAGTTGTTCATAATTTTAAAATCCTATAAAAATTTTTCTATCCTATCAAAGAAGCTTTTTTTTGTCAATGATTTTAGAAACTACTCAACCAAAGTCTAAGTTTTAATCCAAAAGTTGAAGTGTAACCAACTTCAGTGAACTTTAGATTTTGGTTTTTATCATAAATAAAAGTTGTAGGAAATGCTTTTACATTAAATTCAGTAGATAAAAGACCATATTCATCATTTACGACTTTAAAACTAAGATTTTTATCTTTTAAATATTTTTCTATCTCTTCATTACTTCCTGATTGAGTTGCTATTGTAATTACTTCAAAATCTTTTGATAATTTTTCAATATTTTGCTCTTCCAAAGCACATATAGGATACCATGAGGCCCAAAAATTAACCAGAAGTGGTTTGTCGTTTTTTATATTATAATTTGAACCATCTATTAATTCAAAACTTTGTATAGAGAATTTTTCTTTGTTTAAATCTATACCTTTAAAATAACTTACTACGTTTAAAACTATTATAAAAAGAATTGAATATTTAATTAAACCTTTTAAAACTTTTTTTATTTTTTCACTCATTTTTTACCTTCAAATATATCTTTAAACAATTTTTTTTAAACTATTTCTTATAACAACTGGTACAAAAAACATAGAAACTATATAAGATATCAAAGTTCCACCAATAAGTGCAACTCCAAGTCCACCAAATACAGCATCATTTGCTATTAAAGAGCTTGCAAAAACAAGAACTAAAACAGTTAAAATAATAGGTTTTGATCTTGTTGCTGCTGCTTTTGCTATAGCTTCATTTACTCCTAAATTATTCTCAACTACAAGTTGTTTTGCAAAATCTATTATCAAAGTCGAGTTTCTTGAGTTAATACCTATTAAAGCAATAAATCCAATAAGACTAGTTGCTGTTAAATAAAAAGTATCTCTTGTAAAAATATCCATAATAATATGAGCAAAAACAACCCCAATAATAGATATAAAACTCGAAAGTACAATTGCACCACTAAGAGCAAAATTTTTATAATAAACTACCATAAGTAAGAATATTAAAATTAAAGCTATGATAAAAGCAGTTCCTAAATCTATAAATGTATCAATAGTAACTTGCAGTTCTCCATCAAAAACCAAATCAAATCTCTCATTTGTTTTTTTATCTATAAAAGATAGATTTAGCATATTGGTTTTGATTATTTCATAATCATTTGAAAAACTTTTCATCATATCTTCTCTTGAGTTTAAAAGTGGATATATTTGGCTATCGTTTGAAGTTTCGGCTATTACATTTATTATTGGATTTAGATTTTTTGATGTAATTGTTGGCTCTTTTATAGTTTGTTTTATACTTACTAACTCTGAAATACTAATCATTTGTCCCATATCGTTCATTATTTTTAAGCTATTAAGTTTTAGATTTAAAGCATCTTTTGAGTTATTTGATAAATTTCTTGAGTCATCAAGTCTTAAAAATATTGGAATTTGACTTTGGGCATTTTTATCATTTATAACTCCTATTTGCATACCTTCAAATGCAAGATATAAAGTTGCTTTTAAGTGTTCTAAATCAACTTTGCTCATAATGGCTTTGTTGCTATTTATTTCCAAAGTAAAAGTAAAAAAATCTTGTGAAGCTAAAATATCAATATCAACCAAAGTGTCTTGATTTTTAAAAATATTTGCTATTTTTATAGCAAAATCTCTTCTCCTTTCAAAATTATTTCCACCATAAATTTCAGCTACAAGAGAAGCTAATACAGGAGGACCAGCAGGAAGTTCTATAAATTTGATAGTTGCTTCATATGTGTTTTTACAAGAGTTTTGTATTTTACTTCTAAGATTTGAAATAAGATTATAACTTGTAATTTCTCTATCTTTAAATCTTTTAATATTTATCATAAGCTCAGCTTGATTTTCGCTATTTTTTAAAGCACTTTGTTTTACAAGTCCTGCAAAATCAACTGGTTGACCTTGAGATATAAAAGCTGAAATATTTGTTATATTTTCTTCATTTTGTAGATTTTTTACAATACAATCTACTACCTCTTTTGTCTCATACTTACTTGAACCATCTTTTAAATCTAAATAGATAGAAAAACTATCTGAATCTTTGTTTGGAAGCATTTTTGCTTTTACGATTTTTGTTGGAAAAGTTAAAATACTCAATATAAAAAGTAATAAAGTAATAAGATATATTAAATTTATTTTTCTTTTACTATTTAAAATATCTAGTATAAATTTCTCTAATCTCATTTTTTACCTTTCAAAATCTTTTTAACCAAATAGGGTGTAAAAGCATATGCAACAAAGAGTGAAACAGCTAAAGATATAGGTACAAAAACAGGAAGAGGGTGCATAAACTCTCCCATCATTCCACCCACAAAAAACATAGGAATAAATACCATAATTATGGCAATAGTTGCTATGTTTGTAGGGTTTCCTATCTCATTTGTTGCATTTATTGCTAGGGTTTCTAATTCCATATTTGGATGTTCAATTTTGTGTCTATGAATATTTTCTATTACAATTATTGCAGCATCAACTAACATTCCTAGTGCAACAATAAGTGCAAAAAGTGTTATACGATTTACACTCTCACCTATCATAAATCCAATAAACAAAGTCAAAGATAAAATCATAGGAACAGTTAAAGATACAATAATTGCCTCTTTAAATCCCAAAGTAAAAATAAGTAAAACAAAGATTATTATTATAGAAATTAATAGATCTTTTATTAAAGCATTTACTGCATTATTTGCTGTATATCCATCATCTCTTGTGATTGTAAACAATATATTTTTCTCTTGTAAAGATTGTTTTATACTATTTAAATATTCAAAAATTTGCTCATTTATAACAACAGAATTTGCACCTTTTAATTTTGAAGCCATTAGAGTAATTTGATTACTCTCTTCAAAATTTCCATCACTATCTTTTATATAAATGTAAGCATCTTTTTTGTTTTGTATGTCATGAGATTTTTCTATATTTGCTATATCTTTTAGATATATTGGAGTTTGAAAGTTGTATGAGATTATAAGATTTTCTAAATCTTTTACATCTTCAATAGCTTTTTTTACCTCTAAAACTACCAAAGATTTATTGTTTGTATTTGTATTAATATTTGGAATATTGAAGTTTAAACTCTCAATTTGCTTCATAACTTGAGCAATTGCAAGATTATAAGAGTTAATTTTATTTATATCAAGCAAAATATTAAACTGCTCTTTTTTCTCTCCTTTTAAATCTACTAAGGCTACATTTTTTATTTTATTTATCTCTTTTGAAATAAGGCTTACTTGAGTAAAAAGCTCACTTTTTGAAAGCAACTCTTTGCCATTTTCTTTTGCACTATAAAACGCTACTGTTGCTATTGGAATACCTGTGTCTATATCCATAGTTTTTATTATTGGTTGCATTGCATTTTTAGGCATTAAATCCATATTTCTCATAACTTGATCATATAGTTTTAAGTTTGATTGTTCTTTATCTTCTCCAATAAAAAATTGTACTTGTACAACTCCATAGCTATCATAAGCAAAAGAAAAAATATGTTCAACTCCTTTTATCTCTCTTATTTTTTTCTCCAAAGGCTCAATTATTACTTTTTGAATCTCACTAGCCTTCGCATCTGGTAAAGCAACGATTACAACTGCACCACTAACTTTTATTTGAGGATTTTCCTCTTTTGGCATAAATTGAAGTGCAAAATAACCTAAAATCAAAATAAAAATACCCAAAATTGCTGTTAATGGATGATTTATAAAAATTTTTGCAATTTTCCCTGCACTATTTAACTTTTGATTCATTATTTATCCAAATTTATAGTTATTTTTGAATACATTGCTGGATAGATTTGAAAATCTTTTTTATCAAATGATATTTTTATTGAAAAAGAGTGAGCATTTGCAATATAGTTTGGATAAATTGCTATAATTTTCCCTTTTGTTTCAAACTCTTGAGATGGGATTTTTATATCTACATCTTGTCCAATTTTTAGGTACTTTAAACTAGACTCTGCAATATTTGATTTTATTATTAAATCATCCAAATCGGTTAGGATTAAATGAGGCATTGCAGGCATTGCCATCTCACCCTCTTTTATAGATTTTTTTATTACAAGACCATTATTTGGTGCTTTTACTTTTAGATAGTTAAAGTTTGCATTTAATTCACTCAATTTTGCTTTTGCTGTAATTAAATTTAATTCAAGCTGTTCATAATCAAATCTTGAAACTAAATCTTGATTTAGTAAATCTTTGTATCTTTTTAGGTTTAACTCAAGATTTTTTACTTGATTTTTTAAAATATCACTATTATATACAATATCTGTTGGGTCAATTTCGTATAAAATTTGTCCCTTTTTTACATTATCACCTTCATTTACATATATTTTTGTAATATATCCCATCATTTTACTTGTGATTATTTTCTCATTTTGTGATTCAACTATACCATCTAACTGTAAACTATTTGCAAAAGTAGTTGAAAAAGCTAAAAATATTAAAATTAAAAATCTCATTTATAATCCTTTTGTAGGTTTTGTCCTAAAACTAAATTTAATCTAGCAAGTGCTAAAGAGTTTTCATATTTAGCATTTAAAAACATAGTTTGGCTTTGTCTGTGATTTGTCTCTTGAGATAAAAGTGTTGTCATAGATATTAATCTATTTTTATATTGAAGTTTTGCTTGATTTAAAACAGTATTTGCTAATTCACTTGCAGCTATTTTCTCTTTTAAAATCTCTTGTTTTGCTTTATAGTCTAAAAGAGCTTTTTGTACCTCAAGTTTTATTCCATCTTGAAGTTTTTCAAAATCTAGTTTTGATTTTAGGTATTCAAGGCGACTTTTTTCAACATTTGCACTTCTAGTTCCATCAAAAAGAGTTAAACTTATACCCAAAAGTGCCATGTAGTAGTCTTTATCTTTTGAAGTAGAAAACTTATTATCATTGTATCCATACTCTAAGTGAGTGAAAATTGATGGGTAGTATGAGCCTTGGTTCGCTTTTATATTTTTATTATTTGCTTCAATAGATATATTTTGTAAACTTATCTCATCTCTATTTTTTAAGGCAATTTTGTATAAATCTTCAAACTCTTTTAGTTCTAAATATGTATTTTGTAGATTTTCTACATCGCTAATATTTTCATTTGAAGTTAAATATCTAATATATGCAAGAGCTAGTTTGAAGTTATTTTCTGCTTCAATTAGATTTGAGTTTGTATTTAAAAAATATAGTTCTGCTTCATTTACATCTATTTTTGTAACAAGCCCATTTTTATGAAACTCTTTTGCTCCATTTTGAATAAAGCCAATAGTATCTTTTGCTTTTTGCATAGTTTTTACAAAATCTTTTGCTAAAACTGCACTATTGTAAGCTTTTAAAACTTCAAATTCTAGAGTTTTTTTATCAAGATTATATAAAATTTCATTTGCTTTTTCTTGAAGTTTTAAAATACCTTTTTGGTGATAAAGAGCAAAACCTGTAAACAGAGGTAAATCATACGAAATATAGCTATTTATAGCTGTATATGATTCTGGATAGTTTAAATCTTTAGGAGCTGTGTTTATACCTTCATTCATTTGAGAAAATCCAAAATCTTTAAAGGTTGCATCCCTGCTAGATAGTTTTCCCATAAATACATATCCAGCATGATTAGTACGGCTAACATCACTATTTAATGAAACTTTTCCAAAGTTTACACCATCAATAATATCGCTATTTGTTTTTGCAATATCTATATTTATTTTCTGTTTTTGTAAATCTTTGCTATTTTCTATAGTTTGATTTAAAACCTCTTCAAAGCTTATAGTTTGGGCAAATGTTAGTTTTGAGATTATTAAAAATAGGTATAATTTTTTCATATAAATCCTAAGCAAAATTTAGTGAAAAAATTATACCCAAAAAAATATATAATTCAAAGTTTAATTATAAATAAAAATTATAAATAAAGTTTATAGATATATAAATTATATTTATATATCTTTGTAATCATCTCTTATTTTTAGAATCTGATCAATATTTTCAAAAAATAATTCTACTAGTTTTGGATCAAAATGTTTTCCTTTTTGCTCTTTTATAAACTCAAATACTTTTTCAATATCCCAAGCTTTTTTGTAGCATCTATCACTACCTAATGCGTCAAAAACATCTGCAAGTGCTGTTATTCTTCCAAAAATTGGTATATTTTCAGCTTTTAAATTATTTGGATAACCTGTTCCATCATATTTTTCGTGATGGCTTAAAGCTATTTGAGAAGCAACTTTAAAAAGTGGTCTATTAGATATTCCAAGCATATCATGACCTTTTTGTGCATGAGTTTTTATAATATCAAACTCTTCATCTGTCAATTTTCCTGGTTTGTTTAAAATAGCATCAGGTATTGCTATTTTCCCAATATCATGCATAGGACTTGCAAGCTCTAACATATCAACTTCATCTTCACATAAACCATAAGCAGTAGCCAAAATTTTTGAGTATTTTGCAACTCTTTTAATATGTTCACCCGTCTCTTTAGACCTAAACTCAGCAATAGAGCCCATAGTAAAGATAACCTCTTTTTGAAGCTCTTCTATCTCTTTATTTGCTGTAATATCTTCTCTAACTGCAAAGTATCCTATATGATTTCCTAAGTCATCATATTCTGGTTCTAAATCAGCAACTACCCAGTAGTATGAGCCATCTTTTCTTAAATTTTTTAGCTCTATAGTTATTTTTTTCTCATCTTTTAAACTATCCCAAATCTTTTTAAATATAGATTTTGGCATATCAGGATGCCTTACAATATTATGTGGTTGTCCCAAAAGCTCATTTTTTGAATAACCACTAATTTTACAAAATGCACTACTTGCATGAGTAATTATTCCTTTTAAATCTGTTCTTGAAAATATTACGTTTTTATCATAAATATCGAGTAGTTTTTCAAGCTTTTTTTGTTGTTCTTGTATCATTTTTGTCTTAATTTTTACATCATCATCAAGTTCTTTTGCATATATAGTTTTTAGAAGATATAAAAAACCTATAAGATATAAAATTGAAAAAATTATAACAATAGATAAATATTGGTTTTTAAAATTTGCTAAAGGTGAATAATCTAATCTATTTTTTTCAAAAAATAGCAAAAATAGTCCCATATTGCTACCATTTACATCTTTTATTTCTAAATTTGTAATAATAAATTTATCCATAAGCAAATAGTTTTCAATATTTAAGAATGTATCAATTCCTTTTTTTTCAATAAATTTTAAAAGAGTTTTATCTGCATCAATATTTACAATGTAATTATCACGTATAAAAATTTTACTAAAAGGTTCAATTATTTTTTCACTCTTTTCCTTACTTAAAATAAAAATAGGTTCTATATTTTCAAATTTCAAATTTTTTGATATAGAGTTAAATTTTGAAATAAACTCTACAAAACCTAAAAATTCACCATTTAAGTCATAAATTGGATTAATTGCTTTTAGAGTTAAGTCAAATAGCCCTGAGCTTATATTTGTAGTTGGTTTTGGATTTTTTATAAGTTCTTCTAAATCTGTTCTAACATTTGATAAATCATCTCCTGTAATTTTTCTCCAAGATCTATAAAAACTTCTTCCATCTTTATCAACTATTTGCAACCAAAGATTTTTGTATTCACTATTATCATGTAAAAATAATAAAGTATTATCATAATTTAATAAGCTTTTATTTTTTGTTTTTAAAGCATTGATAAGATTCTCATCTTGACTTAAAATAAACGCCATATTAAGAGTATTGTCTTGTTTTCTTTTTATTTCATCTGTAAAAAGTTTTCTCATTTGATTACTTTTTTCTAAAAATATCTCTTTTGTTATATCCTCTTTTTTTGGAGAATAATAAAAATAGTATGATATAGATACAAGCGCTAAAAAACCTATAACAAAATATAAAATTTTTTTCATATATAAAACCTGATTATAAATTATTTATTTAAAGGATTGTGCTAGATTTCCAATTATTAGTAACCAACCATCAACTATAATAAAGAAGATAATTTTTATGGGCAGTGATATCATAACAGGTGGCAACATCATCATACCTAAACTCATCAAAATTGAAGCAACTATAATATCTATAATTAAAAATGGTAAGAATATCAAAAACCCTATCTCAAATGCTGTTCTAAGTTCACTCACAATAAATGCTGGCATAAGTAAAATAAGCGATACATCTTCAATGTTTTTTGGGTTAGGTTCTTTTTTTATTCTATAAAATAGTGCTAAATCTGATTCTCTAGTGTTTTTTATCATAAAATCTTTAAAAGGAGCCACCCCTTTTGTAAAAGCTTCTTGATATGATATTTTTTCATCCATATAAGGTACAATACTTTCATCCCAAGCCTTTTTTCCATAAGGTTCCATAATAAAAATTGTCATAATAAGTGCAAGAGAAATTATTATTTGTGTAGGTGGGGATTGTTGTAAACCCAAAGCTTGTCTTAAAAGTGCTAAAACAATTATAATTCTTGTAAAAGATGTCACCATAAGTAAAAGTGTAGGAGCAAGAACCATAAGAGCTAAAATAACAGCTATATTTATAGTTTTTACAAATTGTATTGGTTGGTCTATTGCTGCAACTGAAAGATTTATCATTGGTAATGGATCTTGTGCAGCAAATAAAAATAGTGATGAAAAAACTAGTGAAAAAATTATCTTCAAATATAAATCCTAAATTAAATGGTTACCATTCTATCTAATATATGATTAAATATTACTCTAATTCTGTTATATATCCTAAGTCATATAATTTATCAAAAATTCTACTAGCAATTCCACCTGTGGCACTTCCACCACCACCACCGTGTTCTTGTATTATTGTTACTACATATTTTGGATTTTTATATGGTCCATAAGCAGTAATCCAAGCATGAGATCTTTGAAAATACTCCATTTCACTCTCTTTCATCCTTACTTTTTCACTTTGCGGAATAGATACAACTTGAGCTGTTCCTGTTTTTGCTGCTATTTTTACTTTTGAGTTTATATATCTTTTTGCAGTTCCTGATGGTGAATTCGCAACATCATACATTCCTTCTTGCATAAGTTTTATATGCTCTTTTTTAAAATCTAACTCTTTTGGTTCTTCATAAGCATCTTTTGTTAAGTGTGGTTTTGGAAGTTTACCACTTGCAAAAAATGCTGTAAATCTTGCTATTTGTAAAGGAGTTGTTAGCATATTTCCTTGACCAATCGAGCTAATAACAGTTTCACCAATGTACCAAGGCTTTTTTAATCGTTGTTCTTTCCACTCTTTATTAGGATTAATACCTACAAATTCATTGTTTAAATCTATTCCAGTCTTTTGTCCAATTCCTAATTTTTCTAAAGTTGCAGACATTTTACCAATTCCTATTTTTAAGCTACCTTTGTAGTAAAAATCATCACAACTTTGTTCAATTGAACTTCTAAATCCAATATGACCGTGACCTGTTGTTTTCCAACATCTAAAATTTCTATTTCCAATTGGTAAAGAACCACTACATTGAACTGTAAATTTGTCACTTATACCATTTTCTAAAAATGACATGGCAACACCCATTTTAATAACAGAACCAGGAGGATATAATCCATTTATAATCTTATTTGTAAAGGGATGATTAAAGTCATTTCTCATAATATTCCACTCATCTTGAGTAATTCCTCTTGCAAAAAGGTTACTATCATACTCTGGAAATGAACCTGCTGCTAATATTTCACCATTATTTGCATCCATAACTACAACAGAACCAGCTCTATCTACGAATAATTCTTGAATATATTTTTGAAGATTAACATCTATTGTAATTCTTACATTATTATCATTTGAAGGATCTTTTTGTTCTATGACTTCAATCTCTTTATTTAAAGCATTTACTTTTGTATCTTTAAATCCTAATGTTCCTTGCAGTTTTTCATTATAGTATCTCTCAATTCCACTTTTACCTACAACTCCACTATACTTTGCTATTTCATTGTTTGCAATATCTAATTTTGAAGCTTTACTTACATAACCTATTATATGTGCTGCTAACTCTTTGTGTGGATAGTGTCTTTTTGAAGAAGATTCAATTCTTATATCCTCTTGAGTTGCTAAAAATGTATATCTTGAAAAAATTTCTTCATAAGGAACATAATCAATAACTTTTATAAATTCATGATTGTAAGGTGAATCATCTCTTAAATAATCTTTTATTAATTTATTTTTATCATATTGTGGAAATTGTTCTACTACAATATCTATAAGTTTTTCTAGTTTTTCTCTGTATTTATAAGCTCTTAAGTGTGGTTTTATAAGAATAGAAAATCCTATTTGATTTAGAGCCAAAGGTTCTCCATTTCTATCTTCTATTACACCTCTTGTTGGTGCTAAATATGTCTTTTTAATATAGTTATTTTTTGATAACTCTTCATAATAAGTATTTGATTTGATAGATAAGAAATATACTCTAGAAAGTAGGGTAATAGCAATAATTCCAATAAAAATGTAGATAAGTGTTAATCTAAAATTCATAAAAATATCCCAACTAAGATTAAATCTATAAATAGATTTATTATTAAAATGTAACTAAAAAATGTGTCAAAATTAAAGAAAATATACCACATAACACCTAAACCAATATAAAAAAAGATTACATACAAAAATGTATTTATCTGATTTTGTTCATATCTTGGAATTATAAAAAGATATACAAAATATGATAATAAAGATAGAGAAAAGGGTTTAAGCCCAATATTTAACTCAATAAATAAAAATGCAATTATAACAAATACAAAAGAGTAGTAATATTTTTGTTTTAAAGTTCTATAAAATGTAGTTGAAAGAACTCCTGCAAATAAAATAACTAAAAAATGGGTAGAAGCTAAAAAATTTACACTTACCGCAAATAGTAGTAAAAATATTAAAAAAACTGGATTGTCTATACTGTTTTTTACCATAATAGTGCCTAGATATTAAACAGATCTTTTGGATCTATGTGTGAGCTATCTTTTGTAACTTGAAAAGTTAAATTCTCATTTACTCTTCCTACTACTGAACCTTTTTGAATCCATTTTCCAACAACTAAAGTTGGTGCAATATCATCTAAATGTGAGTAAACAGTATGAATTCCACCTTCGTGTTGGATAATAACAACATTTTCAAGCATTCCAGCATTCTTTTTTGCATATACAATTTTTCCATTTAAAACAGCTACTACTTTTGAGCCTTTTTCATTTGATTGTAAAACAATAGACTCATTAAATAGTTTTATTTTATAAACAGGGTCATAATATGTTCCAAAATTTTTAACAATTTTAAATGATTTTAAAGGAGCTATAGTTTTTGCACCTTTGTATTTTACAATTTGTACACCATCTGTTGAAGAACCAATTTTTTTAACATCAAGATCTAAATCTTTTGCATATTTTTGATTTCTTACATTTGTTGTTTGTACTTGTTGATTATCTTCTTCTCTTTGTTCTTGTGCTTTTTTTAACTCTTGTTGTTTAACAATCTTTAAGTCAGATAATATTTTACTCAAAGAATCTTGTTGTTCAATAACTTTTTTAAGCTCAGCTTGATAAAGCTTATGTTCTTTTTCTAAATTTTCTAAAGATTTTGTATGCTTTATTTGTAGAGCTTTATAGTTCTCTTTAGTTTTTAATCTATCTTTTATATAACTATTTAGTTTATTTATCTCTTGTTGATTTGCTTTTGTATTTTCTGTTAGTCTATTGTAATTTTCATTTAGTTTTAAAACTTTTTGTTTTGCATTTGTTGAAAGAAGATTAAACATCTCATTATCTATAAGTTCTTGCAAAGACTCTTTTGAAGCTAGTTGAAGTGCTAAAGATGTAGAAAATTGTTCTACTATTGTATTTATTATCTCCTCTTCGCTACTATTTTTCTCTTTTATTAAATCACTAGATTTTGCTTGAAGGTCATTTAGTTTTGATTGAGAACTCTCTAGAAGTTTTTGATGTTGCTCTATATCTTCATTTATTTTTATAATATCTTCTTCCAGTTTTGATAAATTTGTATTTGAAGATTCTATTTTGTCAGCGATCTCTTTTATTTTAACAGTTGTATTATCTTTATTTTTTTTACTACTATCTAGGCTTTTTTGATTTTGTGCAATTTTTGTATCTATTGCTGAAGCAAATATAAAAATTGGTATTAAAAATAGTGAAAAAATTAATTTAATCATTACTTATCTTATACTTAAATAATACACCAAAGATTGTAAATACCGAGATACAAAAAGATAAAATAAAAATTTTTAAAATATCTCTTTCAATATTTATATTTACATTAACTATCTCTTGTAATTCAAATGGAAAAAGTACTTCAATATTGCTTGATACATATATCAAAAAAAGTGAAGATATTAAGAAAGCCATAAAAGAACTTATTAATGCATATTTTAAAACAGAAGAAGCACTATAAATAATAGAAGCTCCATGAAGTCTTAAAATAGAAATTCTTACACTATGCTCATGAAACCAAAGTTTTATCTGTTTTGCAATAATTATTATTGCAAAAATTGTAATAATAAAAAATAGTATAAATGAGACACTATTTAAAATAAGAAGTAGTAGATATATTTGATTATGGTTTTTATAAAAAACCTCTACATTTTTTACATCTTTATTTGAAAGTAGGGTTTTTTTTATAACTTCTAGTTCACTACTTGTTGGAAATATTTCAAGATATATTTGATAAAAGTATGGTAATTTTTGTCTTAGAAGTTCAATAGAGTTATCAGATAAATTTGATTTAATATTTTCAATTATCTTTTCATTTGGTAATAGTTGAATATTTTCAACTTTAATTCCAGCTAGTTCATTTAAAGACTCTTTTTTTATAGGATTTGTTGCAACTAAAACAATACTATAATCTCTTGATATTTTATTTTTGTAATTATCTACAATATTATCAATAAGTAAAAAAATACAAAATGTAATAAGCATTGCTAAAAGTGGTACAAAAAAGGCAAAAATAGCTTTAAGAGACTTCATAAATTATCCCATCTTCTATTGATAATTGTCTAAAATTAATTCCTAGATTTTTTGGAACTCTATGCGTTACAACAACTACTGTAATTCCTAGTTGTTCATTTGCACCTTTTAATAAGTTCCAAACAACATCAGCATTAAAATCATCTAAATTTCCAGTTGGCTCATCTGCAATTATAATTTTTGGATTATGTGCTAAAGCACGTGCTACTGCAACTCTTTGTTGCTCTCCTCCACTTAATTGATTTGGATAAAAACCTTTTCTATGAGTTAATTTTACGTGTTTTAAAAGATTATCAGCTTGAAGTCTTGAAACTTCATCTGAGTAGTTATTTATCTTAAGAGGTATCATGATGTTCTCTTCGATAGTATAATCATTTATTAGTTTATAATCCTGAAAAATAACACCAATATCTTTTCTAAGATATCTTAGATTATTTCCTTTGATTTTAAAAACTTCTTGATTTGATATTTTTAAACTACCATGTTTTATTGGAATATCACCATAAAAAGATTTCAATAGCGTTGATTTTCCACTTCCTGAGTTTCCTCCAATAAAGACAAACTCTTTCTCTTTTATAGAAAAATTTCCTCTTTTTATAATGTATTTATTACTATCATAAGTAAGATATAAATCTTTTGCTGTAATCATTTAGACAAAATCTCTTTTAATTTTTTATCAGCTTCTATATTTGAGCTAGTTGGAAGAGGATTTCCTTGATAATAAGATATTTTTCCATCTGTTACTAAAAGATATTTAGTAACAGGTCTATCAAAGTTCCCCATAGTAACTTTTATTAAACCTGAATTACTTTTATTTAATATCTTATAAAACTCTTCAATGTGTATAAAATAATTTTTAATTATAAGAGCTTTTGAAAAAACATTTTTTATAAAATTATCAAAATTTATATCAAAATCAAATTCAAAACTATAATCAATATTAAGGTTTTCATCAATATTTTGTGAAGTTAAAACTACATCATATATATTTTTACCCTGTTTTTTCCATCTATCTTCATATTTACTTACAACTTCTAAATCTCTATTTACATCAATTTTTATTGAGGCTTTGTTTAAGTTTGTAAGTAAATCTACACAAAAATCAAAATAATTTCTACTATCAGTTCTAAGTTCTAAAGTTCCAGAAACTTTTAAAACTCTTAAAGCTTCATTTACAAACTCTTTTGAATAAATTCTTCTATGTGCTTTTTTATCCCAAGGAACTGGAAAATGTACAAATATTTTCCCTACTTGATTTGACTCTATAAACTCCATAAAAAGTCTAGCATCGTAGTTTACAACCAAAACATTTGTAATATTTTGAAGTTCTAATTGTGTTAGAAGTTGCTCAATAGATGGATAGTGAATTTCAAGTCCAATAAACTGTATATTTGGATTTTGTTTTGCCTGATAAAGTAGATGTCTTCCACTTCCAAAACCAATTTCTATTTGAAGCTCTTTATCACTTTTAAAATCTTCTACAAAAAAATCAATATCTTTTAGATATTTATGTTCTTGCTCTTTTTTCTCTTTTAGGTTTGTAGTGTTTTTAAATACAATTTTTGATTTATTCTCTAAAACATAATAGTTTAGAGCATCTTTTATATATGAAACTGGGGACACTCTTGTTGTTTTATCTGATTTAATAATAAAGTTATCATCTTTCTCTTTTATAGCTAATAAAAACTCTAAATCTTTGTTTTTTGTAGCAATTTTATATTCAATTTTTCTATTACTACCTTTTGGATGATAAGAGACAGCTGTAAATAAAAACTCAATATCCCCTTTTTTTAAAGGAGTTTCAAGTAGATTGTTTTTTTCAAAAACGATGTGAGGCATATTTATATACTTGTTTCAGGTAGAGCCAATTTTGCCTCATCACTTTTTGCAGAAAGTACACCAAATTCATCTACTGCTTGTACAGAGTAGTAATAATCAACACCTTTTAAAATATCATGGTCTTCAAATCTAAGAGAAGTTATATTTTTAAATTTTACTGTATCTGATAAAAACCAGTTCTTTTTTACTCTTTTATGAACATTATAAGATGTTGCTCTATTATCTCCTGCTTGCCAATTTAAAATAGCTTTATTTCCTTGAATTTGAGCCAAAGTTAATATTGGTTTTGATGGTGGTGCTAGAGATATACCTTTTATAGCTTCGATATCTGAACTACTTTCAAGATTATCTTTATCAACTGCCATAACTTTGTAGTAGTACTCTTTTTTATCTGCATTTACTTCATCTGTGTACTCTAAAGTATTTGAGTTTACAGCTGCTATATTACTATAACCTAAAGATTTATAACTACTTCTATATATTCTATATTGAACTACATCAGAACTTTGAGATGCACTCCAAGTTATATATATTTTTTTTGGAATGTTATTTGAAGTTTTAACATTTGTAGGCGGAAGAGGAAGAGCTTTTGTTTTTGCCTCTAATATTTTTGTAGGAGCTGATTCAACATCTCCAAAAGAGAAGGCTTTTATTCTATATTTATATGAAGTATTGTCATCTAAACCTGTATCAATAAATTCAGCACTTAATCTATTTTCTATTTTAGAAGCAGATGCCCAAACCCACTCTTTTAGAAAAGTATTATATCTTTCAACTCTATAATAACCAACTCTAGGATCAGGATGCGGTTGCCATACAATTTTTACTTTTTTTGGAAGATTTGATACAGCTTGTGCAAAACCAACAGGTCCAATTCTTGGAAGGGTCTCTACTATATATGCTTGAGTTGTAGGGGATTCTGTTCCATCATTTAATCTAGCAGATATTTGATAAGCATATTTTGTTTTTGGCTCTAAACCTTTATCAACATAGTGTGTTATATATCTACTATCTGTTGCTTTGATTAACTTAAGAGTATTTTGACCTTTTGATAATTCTGTTCTATAAAAATTATAACCAACAACTCTATGGTCATCAATTCTTTGCCACTCAAAACCAATTGAGTTCATATCTGGAATTGATTTAATTGAAGAGTAATCTATTGATTGAAAATTTTGATTAACCTTTGGTGAAGTTGTTGTACTTAGGCTATCTAAAACATTTGAGCAGCCACTAATTATTAAAATTAAAAAACTTAAAGAGGCTAGAAGTCTCAATTTTTTCATATATTCTCTCCTTATCAAAATTGGTATCTATAAAATCTTGCATATCTTTTGGAAGTTTTGCAGTAAAGCTCATCTTCTCTTTAGTTCTAGGATGAGTAAATACCAAGCAAAATCCATGCAAAAAAAATCCATTTATAATACTGAAATCGCCCTTAAATCCATATAAAATATCCCCTAAAATGTGCCTATTTAATCTATTTAAGTGTACTCTTATTTGATGTGTTCTTCCTGTTGAAAGTTTACAAGCTATTAGTTCATATTTTGAGTTATTACTAATTTCGAGTTTACAAAATGATGTTTTTGCATATCTTCCATCCTTTTGTACAGCCATTTTAAGTCTATTGTTTGGATTTCTAGCTATTGGTTCTTCTACAACAATATTATCTTTTAAAGGCAAATCAACTATTGCTAAATAGTATCTTCCTGCTTCTCTTTTTTCTAGCTGTTTTGAGATTTCAATATGAGCTTCATTTGTTTTTGCAACTATTAAAATACCACTAGTTCCTTTATCAAGTCTGTGTACAATTCCATGTCTCTCTTCACCACTTATAGTTGATAAACTTATATTTTGAAGTTTTAGCCAATCAACTAAAGTTGCGTCTTTTACACTAGGAGCATCGTGAACAGTAAGTCCTCTTGGTTTATTTATAATTAAAATATCACTATCTTCATATATTATCTCTATATTTTTATCTTTTAATGAGTTTTCTATAAATTCGCTATCTTTTTTATCAAATGTTTTTGGTTCAGGAAAAAAAACCTCTATTTGTTGATTTAATTTTAGTTTTAAACCATTTTTGTTTGTTGTTTTTCCATCTACTTTTACAAACTCTTTTTCAATTAGTTGCTCAATTTGATTTCTTGAAGCATCTATTTTTAAACTTAAAAATTTATCTAATCTAATCTCTTCTTCTGCAATAAAATTTTTATACATATTATGCTACTCTTTCGTTATGCGTTTACTTGATAAAAGAATTATGTCACATTTTGATTATTTAATATTAATCTTTATAGCCCCTTTAATAATACTATCTTATGTATTAATAGCAGAGGCAAATGATAAATTGGCAAGTAAACAAGTTTTTTATTATACTATATCTTTATTTATATTTATTTTAGTCTTTATGCTTCCTCTTAGAAAAAATCTAAGATTAGTTCCTGCTTTATACTGGATAGGAATTTTACTTTTACTAGCAGTTGAATTTATCGGAGTAACAAAATTAGGAGCAAAAAGATGGATACATATTCCACTTTTTGATACAACTATTCAACCCTCTGAGATTATAAAACCAATATATATATTGATGTTGGGATATCTAATTCAAAGAAAACCACCACCTATTGGTGGATATGGATTAAAAGATTTTGGCTATTTTTCAATTTATATTTTTATCCCATTTTTTCTAATCGCTAAAGAGCCAGATTTAGGAACGGCACTTGTATTACTTTTAGTTGGATATGGGATACTTTTTATAATTGGTGTAAATTGGAAAATATGGTTAGGAATTTTGTTCATTTTATCCATATTTTTACCATTTTCATATAACTATATGATGAAAGATTATCAAAAGAAAAGAGTTCATGACTTTATAGTTGCAGAAAAACCTAGTTATCATGTCCAGCAAAGTATTATAGCAATTGGTTCAGGTGGGCTTACTGGAAAAGATAGTGACGAAGCAACTCAAACTCAACTTAAATTTTTACCAATTGCTACGAGTGATTTTATTTTTGCTTATTTAGTAGAAAGACATGGCTTTTTAGGTGCTTTTGGATTGATAGTTTTATATGTTATTATAATTATGCATCTATTTACAATAAACTATTTTTTCAAAACAGATTTTATAGTAAAAGCTTTTTCTTCTGGTTTAGCTTTACTTATTTTTTTAAATATGAGTGTAAATATTTTAATGGTAATAGGTTTTGCACCAGTTGTTGGTATTCCTTTGCCACTATTTTCTTATGGTGGAAGTTCTTTTATAAATTTTATTGTAACTTTTGCAATTTTAGAAAATTTACTAGCATTTAGATATATGGATATGTACAATTACGAACGAAAAATGTAAAAATATTTTTAATAGTTTCTATAAAAAACTTTAAATCTAAGTTTAGTTGGCTCAGTTGGCTTTGGATACTCTTTATATGCAATTTGTATTAATTCCAAAGAGTAGTCATCTAGGATAGTATAACCACTAGAACCTATTATTTTAAGTCCACTAATATCTCCATTTGGATGAAAAATAAACTCTATAGTATTTATTCCACCAATTCCAAGCTTCGCAGCTAATTTTGGGTATCCCATACGATTTAAAACTTTTTGAGTAATTACTTGAAAGTTATTTAGATTTTTTTCTAAATACGCTTTTTGTACATTTGTAAAGTTATCATACTCTTTTCCATACAGTTTTTGAAGTTCGTTTAAAATTTCTTGATTTACAGGAGTTTTTTGAGATAAAAATTTTTCTAATGCACTATCTTGAAGATTACTACTCTCTTTTAAAATCTGTTTTTGTACTTTTTTGGCTTCTTTTACATCTATTTGCTTTTTACTATTGTTAGCTTTTAATTCACTACTTGTTTTTTGTTCTTTCTCAACTTTTTTTGGAGTTTTTATATCTTCTTTTTTTTCTTCAACTATTTTTGGTTCATTTATTTTTGGTTCAATATTTTTTGCTGGTTGTTCTTGTAATACTTTTTCTTGTACTAATTTTACAAATTTTACTTCACTTTTTTCATTATCCTTTTTTGTCTCCTCTTTTTGAGACTCTTTAAAACTATAATTTAAAAAAAGTAAAATATGGATCAATAAAGAAACAAAGAATGGAAGTACTATTTTTTTCATTCGCGAATTATAGTAAAAAAAATTAAAAATTGTATTTATTTTAAATTTGATAAATATATTAAATAACCTTTTGCTTATATAGATTATAGTAGAATAGATGCTTAATTATAATTTAGGAAAAAAATATGTTTAAAAAATCTATAAAAGCCTACAAAGAAGCTTGTGAAGTAATCCCAGGAGGTGTTGATTCTCCTGTTCGAGCGTTTAAAAGCGTAGGTGGAACACCTCCATTTATCAAAAAAGGGAAAGGTGCATATTTATATGATATTGATGGCAACAAATACTTAGATTTTGTACAAAGTTGGGGACCACTTATTTTTGGACATTGTGATAAAGATATTGAAAAAGCAGTTATAAAAACTGCAAAATTGGGTTTAAGTTTTGGTGCTCCAACAAATCTTGAAACAAAACTTGCTTGTGAGATTGTTGATATGTATGAAAATATTGATAAAGTAAGATTTGTAAGCTCTGGAACAGAAGCTGTAATGAGTGCAATAAGACTAGCACGTGGTGTTACAAATAAAAATGATATTATAAAATTTGAGGGTTGTTACCATGGGCACTCTGATTCTTTATTAGTACAAGCAGGTTCAGGTATGGCAACTTTTGGAAGTCCAAGTAGTCCTGGGGTTCCAGAAGATTTAACAAAACATACACTACTTTGCGAATATAACAATATAAAACAACTTAAAAAATGTTTTGAAGAGAGTTCTGATATAGCTTGTATTATTATTGAGCCAATTGCTGGAAATATGGGATTAGTTCCTGCTTCAAATGAATTTTTAGCTACTTGTAGAGAACTTTGTGATAAACATGGCGCATTACTAATTTTTGATGAAGTTATGAGTGGATTTAGAGCTAGTTTAAAAGGTGCAAGTGGTATTTTAGATGTACAAGCTGATATTCTTACTTTTGGAAAAGTTATAGGTGCAGGAATGCCAGTAGGTGCTTTTGCTGCATCAAAAGAGATTATGGGACATTTATCACCTGAGGGTAAAGTTTATCAAGCTGGAACTTTAAGTGGAAATCCAGTTGCTATGGCAGCTGGATTGGTAAGCCTTAAAAAGCTAAAAGAAAATCCAGAAATTTATGATACTTTAGGAAAAAAAGCAAAAAGATTAGTTGATGGTCTTAAAAGAGTTGCTATTGAAAACGAAATATCTCTTCAAGTAAATACAAGAGGAAGTATGTTTGGATTTTTCTTTTGCGAAAATGAGCCAAAAAACTTTAAAGAAGTAGGGCTTTGTAATTTTGAAAGATTTGCAACTTTTCACCGTGAGATGTTAAAAAGAGGTTTTTATTTTGCTTGTAGTCAATATGAAGCTGGATTTATTTGTACAAAAATTACAAATAAAATGATTGATAATTGTATAAAAGCAGCAGATGAAGTTATGAAAGGTTTAAAATAATGGAAAGTTTTAAAAATGTAGAGCTTATAAAAAAAGCAAATATCTATTTTGATGGAAATGTAACAAGTAGAACTTTTATAGATACAAATGGATGCAAAAAATCTTTAGGAATTATGATGGTTGGAGAGTATCTTTTTGGTACATCTGAAGCTGAAATTATGGAAATTATTGATGGTAATGTAGAAGTAAGACTAAAAGGTGAAAATGAGTGGAAAAATTATAAAAGTGGAAGTTCTTTCGAAGTTCCAGCAAACTCAAGTTTTGATATAAAAGTATTAACAATAAGTGATTATTGTTGTAGTTACATAAAATAGATTGGAAATAAATGGAAGATATAAAAGATAAAGAGCAAAAACCAAAACATAGAGATAAGATAGAGGCACTTGATAGTTTATCAGTTGGTATTTCTATGGTTGCTGCTATTGCAATTGGAGTTGGAATAGGTTTAGCCCTAAAACACTTTACAGGATATACATGGACTCTTTGGATAGGTATTCTTTGGGGTATTGCAGCAGCTGGTTTAAATGTTTATAAAGCTTATAAAAGAGCTCAAAAAGTATATGAAGGTATGGAAAATGATCCAAGGTATTCATATAGAGCAAAACATGGTGATAAATCATTTGAAGATGATGAAGATAAATAGTGAAATTCTAAACTTTGCAAAGGTTTTTTTATTTTTAAATCTTTGCTTTAGTTTATATGCAATATTTTTTGAAAATATAAGTTGGCTTTTAAATCTTCAAATAGCCTTTTTTTCTTCACTATTTGTAACTCTTGCTTCATTTTTATCTTATAAAAAAAATATTCAAAATAGATTAGAAAATTTTGATAAAGATTCTATCTCAAGTAGTGAAGAGAGAGATAAAATTGATGAAATAGATGACCCTTTTGATTTATATAGTGATTATAAAGAAGTTCCTGAAAGTGAACTAACACCACAAAAAATAAAAGAGATTATAGATGAAGAAAAAAGTAGGGTGAAGCAAAATTCACTAAAAAATACATTGTTTAGTGCAACAGGATTTTTATCTATTTATAGAGTTTTTGGTTATGGATTTTTAATTTTTGGATTTTTTGTATTAAATAATAATAAAATTTTTATTCCTCTTGCTTTTATAATTGGTCTTAGTATTGTACCAATTGGAGTTTTATTTACTAAGATAATAAAAAAATAAAATATAGTTTTATTAACTTAGTTTTAATAGTTTTATAAAATATTCAAGCTAAAATTTTTTCAAAAATATCTACTATACTTTCATCTATTTTTTTATTATTTGCCATATCTTGCATAATTTCTATAGCTTTTTGATGAGAAAAAGCTTCTCTATAAGCTTTTTTCTCTCTTAAAGCACTATAAATAACTAAACAAATAATCAATCTATCTTTAAAACTCAAATCTTTTGAAGATATATTAAAAATTCCATTTCCATCTAATCTTTCTTGAGCCTTAAAGCTAAGAGAACAAATATCAGAAAAACCCATAATAGAGTTTATAACTTTTTTTGTGTAGTATGGATATGATTTTATTATCTCTTTTTCTTCAAAAGTTAAAGTCTCTTTTTTTTCTAAAATATCTTTTGAAATATATAGTTTTCCAATATTTTGTAGTGAGGTTGCAAGTAAAAAAACTTCTTTGTCCTTATGTTCAAACTCAAAAAAATCTGTTACTTTTAAAGCACTATCTAAAATATTTGACTTTGGATTTTCAAGTTTATGAAAAACTTTTGTCATCTTTAATATATCTTCAAAATCAAGAGCTTTTGTGAAATCTTCTAAATTTGAGTATATAAATATAACAATTTCACTCTCATTTTCTAAATCAAGCCAGAAAGTAAGATTTTTAGATATTTCAAAAAAGTTCTCTATCAATGCTTTACTAAATTTTTTTTCATTGTTTTTTATAAAATTAATAGTAGCAACTCTTTGATTTATACTATTTTTGGAAAAATCAAAATTTTCACAAATTAAAGTTGAAAACTTTATAATCTCTTGAAATCTTTTATCTTCTAAATGTGAACTATCCAAAAAATCAAACTCTTGTAAACTCTTTTTTTCTAAACAAAAAATCAAAGCACAAGAACATAAATCAGCTAATTTTTTATTATTAAATCTAAATTTAATACCTAAATTTAAAGCTATATATGCCACTTTTTTACTATTTAAAGATTCACTAAAAGCTAGTAAAAAATTGTTTAAGTTAAATATCATTTGTCGTTTTTTGTCCATAGAAAGCCTTTCTTTACATATTTAAAAGTGATATTATAATATAATTTTAACTTATAAATCTAAATAGGAGTTTATTTATGTTTAAAAATATTGTTTTTTTTACACTTTTTTGTTCTTTAGGTTTTGCTTCAAGTTTTGATTATAAGTTAAAACCACAAAAAGTAAGTGAAAATATTTGGTGTTTTTTTGGAAAAACTGAAGTACCATCAAAAGATAATGGTGGATTTATGGCAAATTCTTGTTATATAAAAGCAAAAGATAGTTATATTTTAATAGATACAGGTGCAAACTACAACTTTGCAAAACAAGCTTATGAAGCTATGCAAAAGATTGAAGATTTAAAAGTTGGTACAATTATTATAACTCATGAACACGATGATCACTGGATGGGAAATAGTTTTTATAAAGATAGATTTAATAGCACAATTTATGCTCCAAAATCTATAAATGAAAACTATAATGAAAACTCAAACCTGAGAATTTTTGAGATTTTAGATAAAAATGAGATGAAAAATACAAAAGTTATAAAAGCTGATGTTGTTGTAAGTGATGAAAAAATTATAAATGTATCAAATAAAACTATAAAAATAATTCCTACAAAACTTACAGCACATACAAAAGATGATTTAATAGTTTATATTCCTGATGAAAAAGTTATTTTTACAGGTGATATTATTATGAATCAAAGAGTTACATCAAATAGAGATGGTTCTGTAATAGGAACTTTAAAGGCTATTGATTTAATAAATTCTTATAATTGGAATACTTTAATAGCAGGACATGGAACAATTACGGATAAAAAAGCAATTGACTATACAATAAACTATTTCACACTTTTAAAAACAAGAGTTTTAGAAGCTATTGAAGCTGGAATTACAGCAGATGAGATTTCAAAAGTTGTTACTATGGATGAGTTTAAAGATATTGCTATGTTTGATGAGTTAAATAGTAGAAATGTTTTTGATGCTTTTAGAGAGTTAGAGTTTTATGACGAAGAGTAGAAAATCTACTCTTCAATAAGTTCCATAATAGAATTTTTTGACTGCGTAGTCATATCTAAATCTATATGAACACCATCTTTAACTTCTACTAATTTTACATCTAAGCCTTTTTGTTTTGCAAGATTGTAAAAATCTATTGTTGTTTGTGGAGTTGAAATCTCATCAGCTGTTCCATAAATAAGTACAATTTTTGCTTTTTTAGATATTTTATCAACTACATCAACTGCAGATATTAGTTTTTTATCATTACTTTTTTTATGAATATCATAAACTCCACCAACACAAACCAAATTATCAACTAAATCTGGTTTTACTCCAAGAAGTGTAGCACTCATCATACAACCAGCACTATGAGCTATTAAAGTTATTTTTTTAGCACTATATTTAGCTTTTAAAGATTCAACTAAATCTTCTAAAAATTCAAGATACTCTTTTGTTGCTGCTAAGTTTTTAACTTTTTTACTTGAAAGAGGAAGAAGTTTATTTGAAGAACTTTTTGAATAACCTGGAAGTGCAACAGCAATAGTTGAAATATCACTCATCATTGTTAAATCTTCAGCAAATGGCGAATATCTAGCAAGAGTATCACTTCCTTCATCCCAAGTTCCATGAATAATAATATTTAAAGAATCACCTTCTCCATTAAATTTTTTATATGATATACACTCATTTTGTACATATATAAAACCATCACCTTTTTTATTACAATCCTCTTTTGTATTTGCAAAAAGATAATTTACAAATAGCAATGAAGCTAAAATCACTAATTTTTTCATATTTTTATTCTCCTTTAAAATAGTTTTAATACGCTGTAATACCAATATATCCATCAACTTGTCGTTCAATTACTTCAACAATTCCAGCTTGAGTAAATGAAATACCATCTATGAAATCACTCTCTTTCCACTTCATAGTCTCCATAGTATTTTTGCAACCAACAAATTCAACATCGTACTCCATCAAAGATTTTATTCTTTTTAATGTATCTTTATCATAATCTTTTTTTAGAGTTCTAAGACCTTTTCCATAAGCAACAACTACAATTTTTAAACTCTCAGCTGGGTACTCTTTTAAAATATTGTACATAGAACCAATAGTATGATTTACAGTATCTAAATCATTTACATAGAGTGAATATACTACTTTTCTTGGAGATTCAAAACTAGGTTTTGGGTCACTAAATTTTGTCTCTGCCAATACAAAACCAAAGAGACAAAGAATTAAAAAGAGTTTTTTTAACATTATACTTCCTTTACTTTCATATTTTTTAAAATCTTTCCAGACTCTATAATCTTACAATAAACTCCCCTATGACCTTTTAAAATTTTTGGTAAATTCTCATTAAAAATACTCAAGTGGTTGCAAACGGTACATATTTGAGTTATTTGAATTATAGCTTCATCTATTTTGAAACATTCTGCTACTTTAAAATCATGTGGATCAAAATCTAATAAGATATTTTCTCCTAAACTTCCAAACTCTAAATCTATGTTAAATTCTTTTGCTAATTCGTATGATTTTAAACCAACAATCATAACAGTTTGGTCAAGATGTTTTTGTGCAAATTTATCAAACTCTATTCCATAATTTTTTATTAAATTTAAGCTTTCAACTTTTGGTCTTGGAAGTCCACTTGACTCTTTTGTTGCACTAAATATTTCTAAAACTTCACCTAAAATTTTCATTTGTTCTCTTTTAAAATATCTATAAAATCTTTTTTCTTCCAAGCCCCAGGATATTGTGTTAAAAGTTTTTTATTGTTGTTTACAAAAAAGAAACTAGGAGTTACTCTTTTATACTCTTTTTGTAAATCAAAAGGAAGTGAAGTTTCATCCATATCAACTTCAATAAAAATATAGTTTTTTTCTAATAATTTTTTTATTTCATTATCTGCAAAAACCTCCTTATCCATTTTTTTACAAAAATAACAACTACTTGAAGTTGCATAAACTATAATTTTTTTATTTTCATTTTTTGCTTTTATTAGGATATTTTGTTCTTCTTCTTTAGAGTATTTTGGTTCTTTATATACCTCTTGCTCTTTAATATTATTTTTAAACTCCATAAAATAACTAACTAAATTTAGATAATCATCTTCACTTAACTCACCTTTCATACTGCTTTTATTTTCATAGTGTCCTAAAGCGCTATCATCACAAATTGAGTTAAATCTATCTGGATTTTCTAAATAAGATTTTAAATAACTATTTATTTCAATCTCTTGAAACTCTTTATCATTTTCATCACCAATTTTTTTTGAACTATCAAACATTGCCCAAACTATTAAGTTTGCACTTGGAGCTTTTAAATTTAAAAGAGTATTGTTTTTTTCAAGAAAATTTTCTTTTAATAAATTCATAGGAATATACTCTTTATGACAAGATGCACATTTTGCATCAAATACTTTTTTGCCATCTTCAAAATTTGCAAATAAAGCTATTATAAAAACAAATAAAATAGATAATATTTTCATAAATTCTCCAAAATTTTTGTAAATAGAACTATATAAATTTATGGCTCTATTTAAAAAAAACATAAAGAAAAAATCTTTATGTTTTCTAGTTTATATAATCCCTGGATTACCTTTAACTCCTACAATATCAGGAGTATCAATTTTTATTTTACTAATATGTTTCATATTTTTTAAATATGTCTCAACAGTTTCCCAAATTGGTTCACCTTCACTTTTGGCTCCTACAGTTGACCAACCAGCAACTTTATATGATTTATTAGCATCAAGTTTTTCACCTGTTTTGCTTAAAATAATATTTGTGATTCTCTCTCCAATTTTTGCTTTTGGATCTATTTTATAAGATATTCCACCTGTTCTTACCATATCTCCACCTTGTTGTAAAAATGGGTCTTCATTAAATAAGTTATCAGCAACATCCTCTAATATTAGTTTTAGTTCACTTCCTTTAATATCTCTTGCATAAGTTTCAGGATATGTCATAGCTGTTTGTGTCATTAAATCATCAAAAGTGATTGTTTGATTTGGCATAACAGAAGTTCCCCATCTAAATCCTGGGCTTAGAGAAATTTGAGCACCTTTTACATCGATTAATGCATCACATATAATTTGATCCCATGAACCATTGAAGTTTCCTCTTCTAAATAGTGTTTCTTCTGTTGTAGCTATTGGGCGTGTTAGCTCTTTTAAATATGGAAGTCTTACATCTTCTATATATTTTTTCATCTCTTTATTTTCAGGAACTAAATCAGAAAAAATTGGAAGAAGTGTAAATTTGAAATCTTTAATTTTTCCATTTTGAATATCTAAATCTAAAACATTTAAGAATTTTCCATTACTTCCTGCATTACAAACATAAGTTGTACCAGATGAATTTTTAACGGGATAAGCTTCTGGAACACCATCGTGAGTATGACCACCCATTATAAAATCAATTCCGGTACAAACTTCCGCCATTTTCTTATCTGTATCAAAACCATTGTGAGATAATACGATAATAGCATCAGGTTTCTCTTCATCTTTTATTTTATCAACTAACTCTTGCATACTATTTTCATTTATTCCAAATGTCCAATCAGGAATAAATCTTTGAGGATTTGCAATAGTTGTATATGGAAATGCTTGACCAATAATTGCAACTCTTGCTTTTCCTAAAGTTTTAATAGTATATGGTTTAAATGCATGACCACTATCTTCATCATAAGCTTCAACTCCATTCATCATAGAGTCCTCTTTTACAAAAATATTTTGAGCTAAAAATTCTGCATTTAAAGCTTTAATATTTTCTAAAACTTCTTCTGCTTTATATGTAAATTCCCAATGCCCAACACAAATATCGGCTCCAAGTAAATTTAAAGCCCCAATCATATCTTTACCTCTAGTCCATAAAGCTGTTGCACTTCCTTGCCATGTATCTCCACCATCTAAAAATAGAGTTTTATCTTTTCCAAAACTATCTCTTAAAAAATCAACTACTGTTTTTATTTGTGCAAAACCACCTGTTTTACCCATAACTTTTGCATGCTCTTCAAAATTTACACATGAAAATGCATATTCAAGCCTTTTGTTTCCTTTTATTCCATAATAATCTAAGAATTTTTCGCCAACAATATGAGGAGGCTTTCCTAGATTTCCATAAAATCCTAAATTAACACTAGGTTCTCTAAAATATACAGGCAATAACTGTGCATGGCTATCTGTCATATGTATAAATCTTGTATTACCAAATGGTTTTAATTTATAATAATCTTCAATTCTTTTTGTAGTTTCTACCATTCTTGTATGAGAGTTTGCAAATACAGGAGCAGCTCCTAAAATTGCCATCATATAAACAAACTCTCTTCGACTAAATTTACTCATTTTTATTCCTTTTGCTGTATAAATAAAAAAAGTCAAGATAAAATCTTGACTTTTAAAAAATAGTTTTAAATACTTTTAGTATTTGTAACCATCACTAGGACTAGCTAATTTCCAAGTTTTTTTTGCTTGAGCTTCTTGTGTTAAAGCACTAATTGCAAAGCTACAAGCTCTCCAAGTTGCAAATTCAATTGAAACTTTTTCACCAGTTGGCTTAGCTTTATCATCTACAAGCTCAATCTCTTTTGCATCATTTTTAATAGCATCTTTAGAAGCTTCAATATATTGACTATTTTTCATACCAAATCTCATAAACTCAACACCATGTTCAATAGCTACTTTATTGTATTTCTCAGCTGTTTGAATTACTTTTTCAAGTCCATTTGTTTTTACATCACACTCTTTTTTTACATCAAGTTTTGAGTAATTTTCCGCTGCACTTAAATTTAGTCCAAAAGATAAAAGAGCTACTGATATCGAAATTTTTAAAATATTTTTCATTTTCATATCCTTTATTTTCTTACATCTGGACCATCAACTGGCATATCATTTGACATATAAGCTAAGAAATATATCAATTCAATCATAGTTTGGCTTTCATCTTTTGGTGAAACTTGACCTTGATCTACAATACAACCAGAAAGTCTTCTTTCAATTGTTCCTATATCTGTCCATTTAAGTCTTAGTACAGGAAAGTGTGTTACTTGACCTAAAAGTGGTGATAAAACCTCATTTCTAACTCTTTGTCCAGAACCTTGAATATGACAAGTAGCACAAGATAGTTTTAAATAACCTCTTTGAGTATAGTAGTACTCTTTTCCTCTTTCATAAGCCTCTTTTTCAGCTTTACTATTGATTTTTATATCAAAATTTTTACCAGCTTCTTTACTCTCATTTACCCAATAAGCTTGAAATTCAGCCATAGGACCTTTTTTTGTTCCCCACTCTTTCTCACCATTTGCTCTTAAACAATCATTAACAGCTTTTGTTAAAGATATCATCTCTTTTTTATTTTTATCATAGTAAGGATATGTTCCAGCATTTGTTAAATCAGGGAAACATGTTTGCAATGAGTTTCCATTTGCAAACTTTTTAGTATATAAAGCTTCACCTTTTTCAATAGCATCTTCATAAGGTGGCATCTCTTTTAGTGCTTCATATTGACTTCTAGCATCTTTTGAATAAGCATAACTTCCAATATTAAAATCCATATGTTTTAAATTTTTATCATATTTTTGTTCAAGTTCTTCTTTTGTGAAATAATGAAAAAATCTATCTTTATTTTTTGCTGGATCTTCAAATTTTGCTTCAAAGAACTTTATCATCTCTAATCTATCTTTTTCGGCACCTGCATTAAAGTTTGCAGCACCTAAAGATGATATAAATAGAGCTAAAACAGTAGTAGATTTAACTATTTTTTTAAGCATTTTCTCTCCTTTTATTTAAAATCAAATAGTTTAAACTATTTGATTTTCTCTACTGTTGTATCACTATTTCCTTTTAAATCTTTCCAAGTAATTTCAATATCATCTCCAGCTTTTGCACCTGTAAATGAAAATTTGAAGTAAGGGTCTTTTGATAAGAATTGACTAGAAGATACTTCGTATACAACTTTTCCACCAACTTTTGCAACTAAATATGTAATAAAGTTTGCCTCTTTTTTAGCTCTTTCAGCTTCTTGATAACTTAACATATCATGACTTGCTAATGCTTTTACTTCACATACACCATTTTTATCAATTTTTGCTTTTATTTTTGTTGTTCCTGCCATTTTATATCCTTTTTTTATTTTTATAATTTTTTATTTTATCTTTTTATTTAGTGATTAGCTGAACTAGGTCAACCACCACAACCACCAATTGTAACTTTTATCTCTTTAGAAACAGAGTGTAGTTTTCCACCAACATCTGCAATTACTGTAACAGTACCTGTTTTTGCCATTTTAATTCTAAATGCATAATCTAAAACCATATCAGGAGTTGTTGTAAATACAGCAACTGCACTTTCAGGATTTGCATCTTGGAATACTGCAATTTTAGTTGCTTTTAAATCCGTTTTAAAAGCTATTGGAATAACTGCACCATTTTCAGCAATATCTGGAGCTGTTAATGAAATTCCACCTTGAGTTGTAGTTGTTGTTCCAAAAATTTCTTTAACTGCATCATCAACTTTTGTAGCTGTCCAAGCTTTTGGTTTGCTAGCTCTAAAATCCTCTGCACTTAAACTACTTGGAATTGCAGCAACTGCAATAGCACCTAAACCTAAACCTAAAAAATTTCTTCTATTTAACATAATTCTTCCTTTATTTTAATTTATTGTTTTTAAATAAGCAACAACTGCTTTTATCTCATCATCACTTAACCATCCATTTCTTCCAAATGCTGGCATAGCAGTTATTGGATCACCTGGATTTGTTGGGTCAAAAATTTTATTATACAAAACTTCATCTGGCCACATTGCAAGATACTGCAATTTTGGTCCCATAGTTCCAGGACCATCTAGTGTTTTTCCATTTGCATCATGACAAGCTATACAGTTACCTTTTGTATTAGTAGTATATATCTTCTCACCTTTTTTAATCAATTCTGAATTATCTGCTTGAGCATTTACTACAAATAGTAAGCTAAAAGCAAGATATGTAGCATATTTTTTGATTAAACTCATAATACTCTCCTTATTTACTTGATTGAATCATATAGTCAATGATTTTTTTAAGTTCATCATCACTTAAATCAGTTCCACCTCTAGGTGGCATACTATTTATACCATTTATTCCGTTATAATAAACTTTATCTATACCATTTTTAATAATTTTTTCCCAAGCAACTTTATCACCTAAAACAGGGGCTCCTATGGCTGCATTTGCATGGCAAGCAGAACAACCAGCATTTTCATACTCTACTTGTCCTGGTTTTTGAGCTGATTTATCATTTTTTGGTAAATCTCTTAAAGTTGATAGTGGCTCATTTGCAGTTGTAGTTAAATCATCTTGTATTCTCATAATAAGATGATTTATATCACCTTTTATACAATCTTTCATACATCTTTCACCCTTTCCATATAGTGTTGGATTTGAAAGATATTTTTTCATATTTTCAACACCTTCTTTTGGGTTATTTGGTGTGTTTGTCTCTGGATAAAAACCTTGTACATTAGGCATAACTATTTTCAAAAATTTCTCTTTATCTAAAATATAATCATCATCAAGTTCTTCACCATCAATAGTTATATTATTTAAAGATAATAAATATGCAGTAAGTGCATAAGTTTCGCTATTTGTTAAAGTTTTTGGTGCATTAAAAGGCATTGACTCTTGAATATACCAAAAAAGTGTACTAGCATATGGCCAAAATGAACCTATAGTTTTATCTGGATTTTCTGGATTTGGATTTTCATCTGCTGGATTTAATCTTTGATTTTTTAAACTCTCAACACTTCCTCCTGCTAGTTTTGGATAACCTTTTCCACCACTTCCAAAATCTCCATGACACATAACACATTGAGCATCATAAAGCTCATTTCCAAGCTCTACACTTCCTTGTGCTTTTTTAGGCTTTCCATCTTCTAAAACAACTTCACCTTCGTGCATATCAAATTCTGGAAGACCTGTTCCTTCATACATTACATCTTTATTCCAAGCAGCTATCTCTTTTTTAGTAGCATCTCTTCCAATATTTAAACCATCTAACTTTTGTGTATTTACATGATATTGTGTATATTTGTCATCTTTTACTGGATACTTAACAGCTCCATCAACAGAGGATTCAGTTTTTGAAGCTGTATTTGATGTTGTTTCATTACAACCTGTAACTAAAATAGCTAAACTAATAGCTAGAAGAGTACCTTTAAGCTTTGTGATGTTTTCTAATGTGAACATTATTACACTCTCCTTTTGAAGTTATTTCCCAAGTTACAATTGCATTTCTATGATAAACACTTTCTACTCCAACAGCTTTTGTTTCTTCATCAATAGTTGGTTGAACATTTCCAAAGTCATCGTAAGAACGGCTTGATAAAAACAGAGGTTTTCCATCCCATTTGTAAATATAACTAAATCTAGTCCATGATTTTGGTAAAACCAAACCTTTTAGTTTTGCTTCAACCCAATTATTCCCACCATCAAAAGATATATCAACACCTTTAATTGTCCCATGACCACTCCAAGCAAGACCTTCAATTTCTACCATATCACCAGCTTTTAGATGAGTCCAAGGTTTTTCAGGACAAGGTTTTGTAATTACAGAGTTTACTTCATTTACCCAGAAAAATCTTACTGATCTTCCATCTTTTTGAAGCATTGTATATTTTGAAGTCTCTTCTTTTGCGTGCCAAGGTTTATCACTAAATTCAAGTCTGTTTAACCATTTAGTATTTAAATTTCCTTCCCAACCTGGAACAACAAGTCTTACTGGGTATCCTTGTTCAGGTCTTAATGCTTCACCATTTTGAGCCCACACAACCATAACATCATCAAGTGCTTTTTCAACAGGAATTGTTCTTGGATTAGAAGCATTATCACTTCCAACAGCTAACATCCAAACAGCATCTTTTTCTAAACCAATATCATCAAGTATAGTTTTTAGCATAACTCCAGTCCATTGAGCTGAACTCATCATACCTTTTATAAATTGTAAACTATTAAATTGTGGACCTCTCCATTCAGGGCTTCCATTTGCAGGACATTCAATAAAATAAGTTCTAGTTTCACTTGGATATCTTTTTAAATCTTCTAAAGTTAAAACAACTTCTCTTTTTACTTTACCATGAATCATCAATCTAAATTCATTTGGATTAATATGTGCTGTTCCTCCATGGTTTCTTGTAAAAAATAGTCCATTTGGAGTAATTATTCCTTCACTTTCATGAATTGGGCATAAAGAAATAGAAGCATAAGCATCACCTGAAGATAGAAGGTTATGGGTTCTTCTAATATTGTTATGCTCATAAGGTGAAGGAATACCATATAGGTTTTTATCTACAGGGTCACCTAACTTTTGTCCCCATGGGGCTTCTTTTATTATTGCTTCATCATCAGCTCTTAAAGACATAGGTGACAAAACAGTTGCCGCACTTATTGCTCCAGCTAAATTGATAGCAGTTTTTTTAAAAAAATCTCTTCTACTTGTAGTCTCTGTAGACAAAGAGTCTTTTTTTATCTCTAAAACTTCACTATTTTTCAAGCTAACCTCCTAATAAAATTTAATATTATTTCAAATAATTCTGAATTTTAATTATAGGTTTTATAACTTAAAACGAAACTTAAAATATTAATTTTTCTTATATAATAATTTTTAAAAATACGAAAAAATAGCATATAAATAGCATGGATAAATATATATTATATTTTAAATTTGTTTTGTTTATAAAAATATTTAAGTTTTATTTTCTATCGTTTTATTATCTAATTTAAATAACTTATATAATTTTCTAATTACTATCATTAAAATCAATCCATCTAGCATACTTGCAATAATAAAAGAGAAATATTCTTCTTGAGTTATTAATCCATAATTGTATGAAATCATTGCAATTGCAACCATAAAAGTAAGTGGCATTGAATCACTTAATGCAAAAAGTGTTGTTTGTTTTGGTTTTAGATAGTTTAAAAAAACTAGATATGAACTAATTAATCTTATAGATATTATAGTTCCCATAATAAATATAGCATGTTTTAAAATTTCTAAAGTTATCATATCTAACTTTACAGTTGAACCTGTGTAAATAAAGAAAATTGGTGCAAAAAAACCAAATCCAAAAGACTCTATTTTGTGTAATAACTCTTCTCTTTGCATAAAAAACATTTTAAAGAAAAGACCAGCCGTAAATGCTCCTAGGACAACATCTATTTTTAAAATAAGCATGATTGATACTAAAATTAGCAATAAAGAGATTGAAAATCTAATATCTTGATTATGTTTATCATCTATACTATCTGGAATTAAATATTTTTTTACTTCTGGAAACCACCAAAAAAGCATATAAGAAAATCTAAGAAGCAAAATTGTACCAATTATTACACTAATAATTGTTAGAATTGATACAAAAAATCCACTACTTAAACCACTATTCTCTGTCCAACTAGTAAAAAGAGTAAGTGCTAAAATACTTACAATTTCACCAACAACTCCTATAGAAAGAGCTAAGTTTAACCACGGTTCATCTTTTCCATACTCTTTAATTAGCATCATTAACATTCCCAATGAGAAGATAGGAAGAGCTACAAAATATGTTAAACCCAAATTAAAAAACCAACAAACAGCTCCTGCAATTGAGTATAAAAGAACAAAATATAGTATTACATTTAGAGCCATTGTTGCTTTTATTATCTTTACTAGTTTGAAATTTATCTCTAAACCTGCTAAAAACATAAGGTAAATAAAACCAAATTTAGCAACTAATTTTAAAGTTTCATCATCATAAATAAGTCCAATATAACCACAAAATAGACCTAAAATTATCTCTACTACTACTACAGGAGCTTTTATAAGTTTTGAAACAAGTGGTGAAATCATTATTATTGTGCAAATTGTAATAATTAAAATAATCTTTTCCATATACATCCTAAAAAAATATTAATATTTTGAATTTCGATATTAATATAACTATTCTTTATCTTCTATTATCATTCCAGCTTCCCTCAAAAATGGGCTAGCAACGAAGCTTGTCTTTTTTAATTTATCGTATTTTGCAAAAGATAGATATAAAATATCTTTTGCTCTTGTAACTGCAACATAAAATAATCTTCTCTCTTCTTCAAGGCTTCCACCTTTACTCATAAGCTTTCTATTGGGAAATCTTCCATCCATTAAATCTATTATATAAACCTCTTTAAATTCCAATCCTTTACTAGCGTGAATTGATAAAAGATTAACTCCTTCTCCCTCACTAAGCTCACTTCCACCTAAAATCATAGAGTTTATAAACTTTGATAAATCGGAAAAATTTTTTGATAAATTTCTAAGTAACATAGCTTTTCTATTTATTTTTGCCAAAGATTTTGTTTTTTGTATAGAATTTACTGTACCATCTTTTTGAGTTGCTCTTTTTGTTGATAACATATCTTTTAATCTTGAATAAATCATTGAAGAACTAATTGATGTAACCATTGTTTCTGGATTTTTTGTTCTTTTTAATTGCTTTAAAAGAAGATATAAATCATAAATATATTTAGCTCCATCAACTCCTAGTTTTGGATGTTTTAATATAGGATTTCCTAAAAATGCTTCTTCAAAACTACAATCTTTAAATTTAGAAACTGTTCCTAGTTCTATAAAATCGTCAAAAAGACCTAGTTGTTGGCTTTTTCTTTTTGTTTCATAAGGATTATTTATATCTTTATTTGGGTAGAAAAGACCATTTAATAAATTCCCATTTCCTAGTTTTATTAAAGCATCAAAAATATCTTTTGCTATTGCTTTTCCTATTCCTTTTCCATGTTCAACTATGTGTATAAAAGCCATCATATCGTTACTTATAACTTGTAAAACCAAAATATCTAAAATAAATTTAACTTCAACAGAATCAAAAAAACTAAGTCCACCTTTTCTTTTTGCAGGAATTCCAAACTCTCTTAAGTTTGCTTCAATACCATCTGCACTAGAGTTATTTCTATAAATTATTGCAATTTCACTGTGAGCAGTATTACTTTTTGAGATAAGTTCTGAAATATATTCATATTGTGAAAAAAGTTCATCAAAAGCTAGAAGCTTTGGAAGGTAACTTGTTTGGTTTCTAACAACTTCTAATTTTTTTGGATAAATTCTTTCATTGTATTCAATAACTTTTGTTGCTAAGTCTAAAATAGGTTTTGTAGATCTATAATTTTTTCTTAATGTAAAAACATTTGCATCTGGATATCTTTTGCTGAAACTAGAAATAATACCAATATCAGAACCATTAAAAGCATAAATACTTTGGTCATAATCTCCTACACAAAATAGTGATTGTGGCAAAAAAGCATCAAGAAGTCTCCCTTGCAAAGGA